>NZ_JBBOPI010000001.1:1477500-2158750 GCF_038003525.1 Solibacillus sp. FSL H8-0538
AATCAACCCTAAGTTACGGTGTTGAGCCAATATTTTTGGGTTTATAAACTAACTAAAATGAGGAATATTCCCGTAGTTCAAAAATATGACGTTATTCTAAAACATCGACAAAAGAAAGTAGAACGATTTAGATGTCTAAAATGAATTAGAACAGCGCAACTTAGAAGAGTAACGGTTCGCTGGTAACGGCAAATTAAAATCGTAGACCGTGCAAGAAGTTGTGTTAAGACCTAGTTTTTTTGTGTGCTCCTAGGTCCTTGTTGTAGGACTTCGCACTTTTTACTAGCTTTAATTAGCTTTTAACTATCATATAGTAATTGATATTTTTATTTTCGAATAATTGTGATAGACTATTATAGATTTATAATTGATACAGAAAAGGTGTATTCCTAGTCGCGCCTTGGCTTGGTGTGATAGCGCCTACATCCATTCTGCAAATATAGGGGAGTAAGGAAGGTTAAAATGAGCAACAGCGAAACTAAAACAGACGTCATCTTAATAGGTGCCGGAATTATGAGCGCAACTTTAGGAACAATGCTAAAAGAGTTAGTACCGGACTGGAACATTCAAGTGTTCGAGAAGCTGGAAAAAGCAGGCGAGGAAAGTTCTAACGAATGGAATAACGCAGGTACAGGGCATGCTGCACTGTGCGAGCTTAACTACACTTCAGAAAAATCAGACGGATCTATCGATATTAGCAAAGCGATCAATGTTAATGAACAGTTCCAGCTATCAATGCAGTTTTGGTCTTATCTTGTAAACAACAAACTAATCAATAATCCACAGGACTTTATCAAGCCATTACCTCATATGAGCATGGTACAAGGGGAAGACAATGTTGCGTTTTTAAAGAAACGTTTTGAAACGATGACAAACAATCCTCTGTTCCAAGGTATGGAATTCTCTGATAATCCGGAGACATTGAAACAATGGATTCCACTGATTATGCAGGACCGTCCAGAGAGCGATCGTATCGCGGCAACAAAAATCGACTCTGGTACGGATGTTAACTTTGGTGCTCTAACGCGTATGTTAATGGACCACTTAAGTAACCAAAACGTTGAAGTCAATTACAACCATAACGTCTACAGTATTAAACGTACGAAAGACGGTTTATGGGAAGTTGGCATTCACGATTTAGAAACGCTAAAAGTAAAATACATTAAAACAAAATTCATCTTCTTAGGTGCTGGTGGGGGAAGCCTGGAGTTACTACAAAAAACAGGTATTCCTGAAGGGAAACACATCGGTGGATTCCCAATTAGCGGATTATTCTTATCGTGTACAAATCAAGAAATCATTGAGCAACATCATGCAAAAGTATACGGAAAAGCTGCGGTTGGTGCGCCTCCAATGTCTGTTCCTCATCTTGACACACGCTATATTGATAATAAAAAATCATTGCTATTTGGACCGTTTGCCGGCTTCTCACCGAAGTTCTTAAAAACAGGTTCAAATATGGATTTAGTCGCTTCTGTAAAACCACATAATATTACAACGTTATTGGCTGCAGGAGTTAAAGAGATGGGATTAACAAAATATCTGATCCAACAACTTATGTTATCTAAAGAACAACGTATTGAAGAGTTACGTGACTTTATCCCGAATGCGAAAAGCGAAGATTGGGAAATAGTTGTAGCAGGTCAACGTGTTCAAGTTATTAAAGATACTGAGGCTGGAGGTAAAGGGACACTCCAATTTGGTACAGAGGTTGTTAGTGCCGCTGATGGTTCAGTTGCAGCATTACTAGGTGCATCTCCAGGTGCTTCTACTGCGGTTCACGTTATGATTCAAGTAATCAATAAATGCTTCCCTGAACATGTAAAAGAGTGGGAACCGAAACTAAAAGTAATGATTCCTTCTTTTGGCATGAAACTAATGGACAACCCAGAGCTTCTGAAAGAAATTCATACGTCAACAGCGCAGTCGCTTGGTCTAAGCGAAAACGAGCCAGAACATAGTTAATTCTTTGGATTTAGAAACAAATGTATTTAATGAAAACTTTAAGCAATTTTTTATTAATTGACATCTGTTTTTATGATGAGGAGATTTGAATCGAGCCCCGAATAGTGGACACTTAAAAAAAGTGGCCCTATTCGGTTTTTTTTTTGTTAAACGATATATCCCGTTAGACGACCAATAATGAATTATGCGCGGGGAAATCATCTTGAGTATAACTATTTTTACGCACAACAAAGGTTGCAATTAGCGAATCCAAATGAGCAATCAGTTTCAGATTTTTCCATTCAGTATTAGAGCCAAAAAAGAAAATTGAGCTGGTAAACAACCTTCCTAAATTTTATGGGAAGTGGATTTAAGTGAGAGCTGATTGGGAGAGGAAAAGAGAGATCTCTTTTAATGCGTTGAAAAACCACGTATAAAACTATAGGAGACCCAGGCTTATTCGAAAATCGTGTAGATGCAATGTTCATCCAAAAGCGATGATTCATTCGCATCACGGGGTTCATGACACCCACCTTGAATGCCAACATCGTGTGAAGGAAATGGGCGTGCTTCAGTCGAATTCAAGAAGATGAAACAGTATCGTTACGCCCCAATGGAATCATTTTCAGGGTACCATTACCATAAAGAGAAGTTAGATGTTTAAATCCGCTAAAAACCTATTTGAATTGAGGGCAATGGTTGATACGTATATGGTGTATTCCATTGCCACACGCAAGCAATGGAATCTAAAAAAGATGGCTTCGGTAATATACCGAAACCATCTCATCGTAGCTTAAATTGCACAGGTACTTTTTATGAGACTGTGGGTTAAATAGGGCTCAGTTCAAAGAGCAGTGGGTTTATGTCTTTCTAATTGGATGTAAGACCCCTGATCAACCTCTAACCTGCCCATCCCCATAAACAAAGTACTTAGTGGATGTCAGCGCAGGTAAACCCATCGGACCGCGGGCGTGGAGCTTTTGTGTCGAAATGCCAATCTCCGCACCGTATCCGAATTCAAAGCCGTCTGTGAAGCGGGTAGAGGCATTGAGGTAAACAGCCGCCGCATCTACTGAATTTAAAAAGATAGCTGTGTTTTCTGCATCTTCCGTAATAATAGCTTCCGAGTGATTTGTACCGAATTTATTAATGTGATGTATTGCTTCGTACACATTATCTACTACTTTTACGCTCAGTGTTAGCGATAAAAATTCCTCAGCATAATGATCTTCTGTTGCTTGTAGAGCTTGTTTTAGCACACCGCAAACGTGTTCATCGCCGTAAATTTTAATGCCAACCTCTGATAAAGCTTCAAGTAACTCTTTGCCGTATTCCACAAAGAAATCTTCCTGGATTAAAATGCTTTCTGCAGCGTTGCAAACAGAAGGGCGCTGTGTTTTTGCATTAATAATGATTTTGCGCGCCATATCTAAGTTTGCCGACTTATCAATGAAAATATGGCAGTTCCCGGCACCTGTTTCTAGAACAGGCACGCTTGCTTCGCGTACAACTAAGTCAATTAGATTTTTCCCACCACGAGGGATTAGTACATCTAAATAGTCGTTTAACGTAAATAATGTTTTTGCAGTTTCACGGCTAGTATCTTCAATTAATAACACAGCATCCTGTGGAAATTTCACTACTTCTAGAGCGCGGTGAATGGATGCAACAAGCGCAATATTCGAACTTTTCGCAGAAGAGCTCCCACGTAGAAGTACAGCATTGCCTGTTTTCAGTGAAAGGGTAGCAGCGTCAATTGTAACATTAGGACGCGCCTCGTATATCATGCCGATTACACCAAGAGGCACGCGCTTTTTCATGATATGTAAGTCGTTTTCCTTCGTAATATCCTCAAGTACTTCTCCTACAGGGTCTGGTAACTCTACAAGCTGGCGAATGGCCTCACTCATTGCGCTGATGCGTTCTTCGTTCAGCATAATGCGGTCTAGTGTCGCATCATCCAGGCCCATTTCCTTACCGGCTAACAGGTCTTTCGCGTTTTCGGCAATAATGACTTGTTTATCAACTAACAGCTGATCGGCAATACTCACAAGTGCAGCATTTTTTTCCGCTGTTGATTTAATATTCATTTCAAAGCTCGCTATTTTTGCGCGCTTTCCTTTTACAATGACTTCGTTTTCTGTGATCGTTTTAGCCATCCTAATTCCTCCTTATACTTGTACCCAGTTGTTGCGATGAATCACTTCGATTGGGTAATTCGTCAGTTCCGCTGTCCGTTTGCCCATTGCTTTTTCAAGCTCCTCACTCGAATACAGCACTTCGCCGCGACCGATACATTTGTGGCGATCATACACTTCTACGACATCGCCTTTTACAAAGTGCCCCTCAAAGGCGTAAACACCAGCCGGCAGAAGGCTTTTCCCACCGTTTTGTAGTGCATGAACAGCACCTTCATCAATAAATAACTTACCAGAAGCTTCTGTCAGCGCTACCCATTGCTTATTGTTTGGGACAATGTATTTTGTTGTCATTTCGAAATAGGTGCCGTCACCCTTACCCAATAAAACATCAACAAGTTTGTTGTCACCAACGCCAGTGCCGATAAAGACATTTCCGCCTGCATTCATTGCGTATTTTGCGGCAGAGAGCTTCGATTGCATGCCACCTGTCCCAACTTTTGAGCCTGAGCCGGATGCGAAGCCAAGCATTTCATCTGAAATTTCTTCAATACGGTCAATGCGGCGCGCCTCTGGATTATTTAGTGGATTGGCATCATATAACCCATTTACATCTGTTAAAATGATGAGCTGATCTGCATGAACGAGACCGCTGACAAGTGCTGAGAGCATATCGTTATCGCCAAATGTGAGCTCCGTTATGGATACGGTATCATTTTCGTTAATTATAGGTAAAATAGAACGTTCTAAAAGTTCTGAAAATGTAGCATATGCATTTTTATAGCGTTTTTTCTCACTGAAATCTGTACGTGTTAATAAAATCTGAGCAGGGGTAATATCATATTGACTGAAGCCATCGCTATAGGATTGAATTAACACACTTTGGCCAACCGCTGCCGCTGCTTGCTTGCCTTTAATAGTTACTGGCCTAGAAGAATAACCAAGCTTACGAAAGCCTGCCGCGACTGCTCCAGAGGATACGAGCAACACTTCATGACCAGCATTTTTTAATTTCGCGATTGCTCCAATATGATCTGAAAACTTTTCTTGATCAATTTCACCCTTTACGTTCGTTAAGGAACTACTGCCGATTTTTACAACAATGCGTTTTTTCTCCATTTTTTCCCCTCCAAATAGAAAAGCTATTCGTGACCGTTCAAACTCGAGGACGAACCGCAACCTCTTGGTGGACGTGCGAATGCCTAGCCTTCAATATAAAAAAAGCCCATTTCATCCTACTGAATAGGACGAAATGAGCTTCCGTGGTACCACCTAAATTGAATGCATGTATATTTGCATTCCACTTTCCTCATAACGCTGAGACGGCGCCTAAGTTTTGTTAGGAGCTTGTTGAAGTAGGTTGGGCGGTTTGGGTCTGTGCGATTCTTTCAGCCGGTGGAATCTGCTTTCTTATCCAGTCAAATGACGCTTAGTAGTCTTCAATGTGCTTTTCACATTTTTCTAATAGAATGCACGAACTTTAGATTTTTGTCAACAACCTAGTGCAAAGTTCTAGCCTTAATAAAAATTAAGAAATAAATATGAAGGCATTGCAACAGAAGTTATAAAAAAGCGCCCCAAGATAGGGACGCTACATTGTTAATTCATATATACTTGTTCGATATATTTTTCGCGGTCAGCATCCGTTTGCTGAACATGATTAATTAGTAGAACACCTAATTCATGCTTGGTAATTTCTTTGTCCACGACAAATTGTAAATTCACCGGCTGCACTTCTTTATCTACCTGGCATTCCCCTTTAAATTCCACGACATTTTTTCTCATCTGCGTTTTGAAGAACACCCATGAGCTTTTCTCACAATAGTTTGACAGTGCTTCTTCAATCGAAACATTACTATTCTCAACTAAAGAAAGTTGTTGCACATAGCTTATGTAATCATTGTCCGTAATATCTTCTTGTGGCCCGTAGAAGTAATAAAAAATACCAATAATGGCAATTGGAATAATCCAAAGAATGGTACGTTTCCCTGGTTGCATCAAAATTCCCCCTATCCCTTTGTAAAAATAGTATAACATCGAAATGGTACTTTTTGCTAGATTAAGATAATATATTCTCGTTTAAGTAAAAAACTAGCACCTCCTATTTTAGGGAGACGCTAGTTATTATTTCGGCAATGATTTTTTGCGAATCGGTTGCAAAAATAGTGTCATGACGACAATACAGATGGCGATGATAACTGCTGAGTAGAACATACCGCCGTAGCCAATTTGTGCAGCCACTTTCGTTATTTCGTTAACGCTCGACAAGATACTATCTTTAAGAGTTGGATCTTGTAAGTGACTTAACCCTGCTGTCATTTGCTCAGGTGTCACCGAGCCACTACCGGCAATTTGGCTTGGAGTTTGCTGAAGCTCTGGAATGCCAGCTTCACTACGATCTACTTCTGCAATATTGTTTTGCAGTAAAGTGTTGAAAAAAAAGTAATCCGCGCTCATACGTTCGTATCCAGTTGAAATTAAATGATTTCATACTATACTTGATTAAAAGGCTCGTTTATATTCATCGTTGATATTAATAAGAAAGCTAAGATTGTCCACTTACTTACAAATCTAACAGAGCCAATTAAAAAGGAGGTCGGGGAACGAATGCAACGAGCACTATTAATCGCAGAGAAGCCGTCTTTAATGCGAGACATTGAAAAGGTTTATAAAAAAATGAATTTGCCATATACGATTGACTTTGCATCGTTCGTTGGCCACGTCGTCGAACTGAAGGAGCCCCATGAATACAAGCAAGAGTGGAAAAAGTGGGATTTAAATTTATTGCCGATGATGCCGGAGCGCTATGAATTTCGTGTAAAAAAATCGGCGTTTGATGTTTATAAAAAAATTGATTCATTGCTCAAGCAAAACCGTTATGATTTTGTTATTAACGCATGTGATGCAGGGATGGAAGGGGAAAATATTTTCTATTCCTTTTATAAGCGTGCTAGGTGTAAATTGCCGGTGAAACGTTTTTGGACGTCTCAAACGACAGATCCAGCTATTTCTTCTGCACTCACAAACTTAATCGATGAAAATGACGCAATCATTCGAAATTTACGTAATGCTGCGATGTACCGCACTATTTTTGATTGGCTAGTGGGGCTGAATTTAACGCGTGCGGCTACAGTCAAGGGTGGCCGTACGATTAAAGTAGGGCGCGTCATGACACCAACGCTGGCGATTGTGGTAAAGCGCGAGCTAGAAATCCGCCAATTTCTGCCGCAAGCGTATTTTCAATTGGAAATGGATTTAGGTACATTTAAAGCATTGTGGTTTCATCCAGCAACAAAGGATAATAAAATACCGACAGAGGAGCTCGCAAGGCAAATTCAGGCACGCATTTCAAAGCTAGCTACAATTCACGATATAAAAACAGAACGCAAAACAATTTTTGCGCCGAGCCTCCATTCACTCCTTGAACTGCAAAAGGAAGCAAATAAATTTTACGGCTTAACCTCGGCGGAAACATTAAAAATTGCGCAAAGTCTATATGAGAAAAAGCTCATAACGTACCCGCGTACCGAATCAAAGCACTTGCCAACTGAATTTGCCAAAACGATTCGCAATAATATTGGTGCAATTGCAACGCTTCCTGAATATGAGCAAGTAGCAGGGAGTATTTTAGCTCAAAATGAGCATATCCAAAAAATTACGTACTCTAAAAAATACGTCGACGATAAAAAGCTAACGGATCACCATGCCATTACGGTTACGGATGTAAAGCTAGGAAGAAAAACATTATCACCGGGTGAGTCAAAAGTATATCATTTAATCGCGAAGCGTCTTCTTGCCATCTTTCTACCGCCTTATGTACTCGATAAGACGGTCGCTGTGTTAAAATCAAGCGGCGAGCATTTTAAAGCAAATGGCAATATCGTCATCGATAAAGGATATACCGTGCTTTACGAAATGTTTAAGAAAAAGCAGGAAACACCGCTGCCTGCGTTGACACTTGGACAGGATATAGCCATTTACCAAACGAAAATTTTATCTAAAATGACGGAGCCACCAGCTCGCTATACAGATAGTACACTGCTAGATGCAATGTTCCACGCAGGTCGATTTGTTGAGGACAAGACACTGCAGGCTATCTTAAAGGATGCTGAAGGAATCGGTACATCTGCCACACGTGCAGAAATTATTGAAAAGTTAATTTCTATTGGTATGATTTGTCGAGAAGGAAAATCAATTGCCGCTACGCAGTTTGGTATAGATGTCATTGATAGTTTGTCAGGTCATGATATTGTATCGCCCGTACTGACGGCTATTTGGAGTAAGAAGCTGAAGGATATCGTTGATGGTACATTAAGCTCGCGGCAGTTTTATACAGAAATGCAAACGTTTATTCAGGACACGACCGCTCGCTTAAAAGCATTAGAAATGGAAGTTGCCGAAAAGGAAGTAATCGTCGTCGGAAAATGCTTAACATGTGGTCAGCCTGTTACAGAAGGCTTCCGCGGTTATAGCTGCTCTAATAAAGAATGTAAGTTTTTCATTAGCAAAACGTTAATGAAAGGGAAGATTACAGCGACGGATGCGAAGAAGCTTCTCGCAGGTAAAGAAACCCGAGAGATTTTCTTTACATGGAAAAGTGGGAAGAGAGGTAAGGCAAAACTGAAAATGAACGGTGATAAGCTTGAATTTGTTTTTTCGGCTTCAAAAAATCATCGAAAAAAATAGGGTGGAAGTGTTTTCTTGGGAATAGGTGTATTCACAAAATTCTACGTTGAATACGTTTTTTTCTGTGTGATGTAGCATTTTCTTTTAATCATGCAATAACTTCACTATAACTTAACAAATTACATATAATAAAAAAACAAGTTCAATAAATACTCATATTTCGACAACATTATTATCTGAATTTGCAGAATAGTCTTGACGTATTCAAATAGAATTTGTACACTGTGTAAAATCAAATGTTTTTTCTAGAAGTACAACAACAAACATAAAGTAAGGATCTGGTGAAATGATAGTATGTAAATTTGGCGGAACTTCCGTCGCAAGTGCAGAACAAATCAAAAAAGTAGCAAATATTGTGAAGTCTAATCCTGAAAGAAAGATTGTCGCTGTATCCGCTCCGGGGAAACGTTCAGGCGATGATATTAAAGTGACGGACCTACTGATTGAATTAGCTGATGCAGCGTTAAATAATGGCAATGTAGAAGAAAAGATTCACACAGTAGTATCGCGTTACCAAGCTATTGCTGAGGGATTAGGGCTTGACCAATTGATTTGTGACGTAATTGCACAAGACTTACGTGGGCGTGTAGCTGGGGATCAATCGAATCACGAATTATTTATCGACAATTTAAAGGCTAGTGGTGAGGACAATAATGCGAAGCTAATTGCGGCGTATTTCAACTTAGCCGGCCTTCCTGCTAAATATGTAAGCCCTAAAGATGGCTTAATCCTCAATGATTTACCTGAACGCACATATGCTCTACCGGAAGCGTATGAAAACTTGAGTAAGCTAGCAGATGAAAAGGAAATTATTATTTTCCCAGGATTCTTCGGATATACAAAAGACGGGGTTTTACGTACATTTGACAGAGGTGGTTCGGATATTACGGGCTCTATTTTAGCGTCAGCAGTTGGGGCAAAGCTTTATGAAAACTTTACGGATGTGGACTGTGTATTTGCAGCTAATCCAAAAGTTGTCAATGACCCGGTAGAAATTAAAGAAATAACTTACCGTGAAATGCGTGAGCTTTCATATGCCGGATTTTCGGTATTCCATGATGAAGCACTAATGCCAGTATACAAACAAGGTATTCCAGTAAATATTAAAAATACAAATAACCCATCAGCACCAGGTACACGTATCGTACCAACGCGTCCAGCAACTGGTCGACCAGTTACAGGTATTTCTGCGGACGGAGGCTTTTCAATCCTTTATGTCTCAAAATATTTAATGAATCGCGAAGTTGGATTTGGCCGACGTTTGCTTCAAATTATTGAAGAAGAAAATATTTCTTATGAGCACACGCCATCTGGATTAGATGATATTTCAGTCATCATGCGTTCAAATCAGTTAACGCCTGAAATTGAAGAGCGAATTGTTCGTAGAGTCCGTGAAGAGCTTTATGCCGATGACGTACATTTCCGTCATGACTTCTCGATGATCGTAATTGTCGGAGAAGGAATGCGCAATAATACGGGGCTTGCTGCTCGTGCGGCAACAGCTATTTCAGCAACAGGTGCAAACATTGAAATGATTAATCAAGGTTCTTCTGAAGTTAGTCTAGTATTCGGTGTTCGCTCAGAGTTTGAAAATCAAATTTTAAAAGCATTATATAGCGAATTTTTCGCAGCAGTTCCATCTGCTTGAAAAGATCAGGTATCCGATTAATTTCGGGTACCTTTTTTTAGTGGTTAAGTAAGTATAAATTTCTTAACCACATAAGAAATGACATCATCTCTCCCTATTTTGGCACGAGATGTGTCTATCTAATTGGAAAACGGGGAATATATTGTACAATAGGTATACTGTACAATAACGGTGAAGAAAAGGAACGACTTTGGCAAGATAAAGAGAGTATTTCTTCTCGTTTTTGGCAATATGTATTATTATCGTGTCGATTATTTTCAAAGCTTGTTGTCACGTTGCTCGTTCGTTTCATACTTGATTTAATAAATGGGGAGCAATATTTCGTACGGTGCATTTTATATAAGTGGAACATTAATTTTTAAAGGGGTAAGTAATGAAAACGTATTTTTACAAGCAAGCGGGAAACATCCGGTCTACGGAGCCGCATACGATAGTAAATGAACAAGGGACAGCCATTGCGACAGTACAGCGCATTTACGATAATGGGTTAAAAAAATTTTTGGACGGTTATTTTGATTACCGTTATTTTTTAAAGTATACGGTGCAAGCGAAAGACGAGGACAAGCAATTTGAAGTAAAGAAAGTATTTCGCCGCGGCAAAGTTTGGTTTGAGGGAAAAGATTTACAAACAAAAACCAAGTATATAATCTCGTATGAAAATTGGCGTATCGGTGTACCAGAATTATTTATTAGTGGTAATGAACTAAAAATGAAAATTGAGAAGGTAATGGAGGGCTGGTCTGAGTTTATCGTAGACGAACAAATTATTGCGCGCTGGAAAGCAGACTATGATGAACAGTCAGATGAGTTTTTCATGACATTAGAAATTGAAGAAGTGAGCCCGCTGCAGGACGTTGGTTTTTTTGTTGGCATCGCACAGGCCGCATTATTTATTGGAGTATAGGGGAGACAGAAAATGAACGTTGTATTTGTTATTACGGAAACGGCAGAAGAAATATTAGAGATGGTGTCACAAGACGTGGCAGGATTACTCGCAGCGGTGAAGGGGGAAAGTGTAACATTCCCTTCTGGCAGTTATACATATGATTGCCATACGCTTGATCACTACTTAGTAGGTGAAGAATATCGTCAGGAGCTTGTCATTTATTTGAAGTAGTTTTGCAGGAACTACGCAGTATTTGTTGAATATATGTTTGTAGTATTTTATGGTGGTGAGTAGAGTGGAACAGTTAAGCCTATTTCAATCAGTCATCGAAGAACAGCAGACGAAATTTCAACTAATGGACCGAGTGAAAGTCATACTAATTGATGAAGCGATTGACAGTGAAGCGCATCATTATAGGAAGTTTTACGAACCGTTTGTCATTCATAAAGTCGGAGAAATTACGAATATCTGTATAAATAAAAAACATGGAGTAACGTATGAAGTCGATATTTATGGCATAAAGTATCTCTTCTTGGAAGAAGAGCTTGTATGGATTGGATGAAAAGGTAGTGGTTCATATTTACTTTGAGTCACCTCCTTTTGTGGCAAAATCAATTGCAGGGAAAAAAGCGCTAATAAAAGCGCTTTTTTTGTTGGGAAAAGGGATAGTGTGTTACTAAAACCCTAAATTGTAAATTATATGTTAAATTTAGTTAACAGAAATGTTAAGATGAATACTTAATGAAATTTCTATTTTGGTGGTGATAGGATGCTAACGATTTTTGGTGGAATTGGTTTGTTCTTACTTGGCATGACCATGTTAACAAATGGACTAAAAGAAATTGCAGGAGATGCACTGAAACGCTGGTTGAATACGTTTACGAAAGGGACCTTTAGCTCAATTATTTCAGGAACCCTGATGACCATACTTGTTCAGTCCTCTACAGCAACTACGCTATTAACGATTGGCTTTGTGAGTGCAGGGCTTTTAACATTTATTCAATCTATTGGTATTATTATTGGTGCCAATATCGGTAGTACGAGTACGGGCTGGATTATTTCATTAATCGGCTTCAAAATTAGCTTACAGGCGATGGCGCTTCCGATTATCGGGGTCGGCGTCTTTATGTCACTAATTGCGCCGATTGATGTGAAGAAATTTGGAGGCGTTTTAGCAGGATTCGGTTTACTCTTTCTAGGGATTGATATGCTGCAACAGGGAATGGGGTCTGCTCAAGACTTAATTGCATTTGATTCGCTTCCGGCTGATTCAATTGTTTCTATTTTCCTGTTAATTATCATTGGGCTTGTTATGACAGTTATTATGCAGGCATCCAGTGCGGCAATGGCTGCTACACTGACCGCTTTATTTGCGGGTGCGATTGATTTTGAGCAAGCAGCGTATTTAGTTATCGGGCAAAATGTCGGCACAACTGCAACGGCGCTATTTGCTGCGATTGGTGCGTCGGTTTCGGCAAAGCGTACTGCAATGACGCACTTACTATTTAACGTAGTGACGGCAATACTAGTGACGCTTATTTTTCCGTATTTTTTACAGCTGACGAAATGGATTACTAAATATATGGCGGGCTCGTTTGACGAGACGCTTGGGCTTGCTATTTTCCATACGTTATTTAGCGTCCTAGGTGCGGTTCTATTCGTGCCATTTATTAAGCCCTTTGCTAATTTCCTAATTAAAATCGTGCCAGAGCGTGAAAATGCTTTAACGCGTAATTTGGATGATAACTTAGTGAAAATGCCGTCAGTGGCGATTGACGTGTCATTCAAGACATTGCGTGACATCATGATCGAATTAACAAATGCTCTACATCATTTAATGGCAGCAAAAAAGGTGACAGTTGAGTATGAGAAGAAGATGCTTGAAGTGGAAGAAGCAATAGATATTACACGACAGTTTTTAGACGGTGTTCTTGTAACATCAACACGTGAACGTCAAAAGCTAATTTCGATTCTTCATACATTGGATCACTTATCGCGTCTCATTAAAGTACTGCGCGAACAGCAAAAGGTGGAGGCCATTTATTTGCAGGAGAAATTGATGCAGGAATGGCATATAATTTTAACAAGTATTCAAGAAAGCTTGCTAGATGAAGATAAAATATTGGATATTTCGATTCTGTTGGAGCAAACTTCCCAGCAAATGGCACAAGAACGTCGTGAACGCCGAAATCTATACTTCGAACGCTCTGTAGCGAACGAAACGCAGCTTGAAGTAGCTGTTTCAAAGGTAGAAGCACTACTATGGATTGACCGTCTTGTATACCATTACTGGCGTGCAACTGCGCGTATGGCAGAGTTCCAAGCAATTAATGAAGAATAAAATTAAAAGGGGTAGCGCCAAAAGCGAGAATTTTCACTTTTGGCGCTACCTTTACTTCATCACCTCCAGCAATGACATTCCAAGTCGCTTTCGCAATAATGGATTTTCTTTCTTCATGATTCACTATTTTATGCATAGGAGAATTATTTATAAATTGTGGTATTATTTTAGTGCAGGTGTATTAAAAAGGAGAGTTAACGATGATTTGGTGGATAATTACTGCAGAAATAGCTTTTTGGATTGCGATCATTGCTGGTTTATTTACACGTTACATATTGAAATGGCATAAGGTGAGTATTGTATTATTTTTATTAACACCATTAATTGATTTAGCGCTAATAGTATTAACGGCTATTGATTTGAAAAAAGGTACGAATGCTTCCGCTGTCCACGGCATAGCTGCAATTTATATTGGAATTTCTATCGCCTATGGTAAAACAATGATTGCTATGGCAGACGAAAAATTTCAAACGTGGGTGTTGAAAAAGAAAAGTAATAAAGTGCGCCTAAAAGGAAAAGAAAAAGGTGTGTATGAAGTGAAAATGTGGGCGAGACATATCGCTGCTTATATTATTGGCGTTTCTTTGCTATGGCTAATGATTCAATTTATCGGGCAGCAAGGAGATACTCTAGCGCTTTATGGTGTGATAAAGTGGTGGGGACTAGTACTATTAATCGATGGGGCCATCAGTCTCTCGTATATTTTATTTCCAAAAGGAGTAAAAAGATAAACATGAGGGACATATAATAATTAGAGAAATGGTATTAAGGTGGCTAAAAATTATTAACATGGGACTTTTTTGCTAGTTCAGCCGTAGGGATAGTTAGCTTATAAAAAAGGAGCCAGACATCATTAGAAATCAAAATTTAGGCCTTGTGTTAAAGCATTTTATGTTTATGTGGATGTTGACAGCTGTTGGTCTGTTTATTGGTACAATGCTTCCACCGTCTATTATATTACCAATTTCCATTATTACTATTATTCTTCTTATCGTTGTAATTTTTGTGCGAAATGTGCGGTTGGCGAATTCAATTATGTATGCGATTCCATTATTAGTCGGGATTACACTATTTTGGACAACACAGTTTTATATGAATGAGTTAGGAAGTACGCTTGTCTTTAGTGTATTTGTCGGGACGATTGTGATATTTATACTACTGGGATTTGTCGGAATGCACATTAAGGATATTTCAGGTATCGGTGGTTACTTATTCGGCGCTCTTATTGTCATCATCGTATTTTCTGTGCTCTTTATATTCATTCCAGTGGGCAATACAGCCTCATTACTGCTTGCAGGGGCGACGATTCTCGTATTCACACTTTATACCGTGTATGATTTTAATCAAATTCGTCATAATCATGTAGGGGAAGATCAAGTTGTGGGAGTGGCGTTAAGCCTATATTTAGACTTTATTAACCTTTTCAGAAATATCCTTGAGATTATTTGGCGTTTAAAAGATTAATAATAGTAGTAATTTAGACAATAAAAAATCGTCCGTACATGTGCAAAATTTTTGCGCATGTGTGGACGATTTTTTTATTTACGCTGCTGTCGCTCTAGCTTTAATCCTTTATAGCGAATAATCATGCCAATTATGACAAATACCCAACCAATTGCCATGAACGCGTACTCAAGCGCCTGATTTCCTTCAGGTAGTACGTTGAAAATCGCTATACAGACGACAACAATGCCAGAAAACGAAACTAAAAGTCCTGCCATTACTAAACTCATACGTGTCACCTCTCGCCAAATTTTATCACTAGTCGCAAAGCAAAAGCAAGATGATAGGAGCTTTGTGAACTTCAAAGTGAAAAATATCCATTTAGTGATTGGCGTCTTATTTTTATAGCATTATACTATAGTGATAGGAGTTCCGTAAATTTAATAATGATAGAGGTGCGCAAAATGAATATTCAGCCCATTTCGAGAACATTGTATAAACACTTTCATAATTTTTCTGGAGAGGAGGCATTTTTGCAAGCAAATATTAAGTCGGCCGTGCTTTTTTCCATGCGTTGTAAATGTTCAACACTAAGGAAAGCATCAGAATTCCTATTATTCCAAAGATGAAGTTACGTTCAAGCTGCATATTGGCCATATCGAATACATTCGCCAAGTATACGATGAAATCAGGGTTGAAAAAAGTTGAACTACTGACAAGGCCAATAAAAATTACTGTAGCCATTATTTCATAGAATGTCTCAAATAATGCGAGTTTCTTTGTCCATTTTCCTTGTAATAGCTTATAGAAAGATAGAGCTACTTGGACGAGCAAAACAATTACAACGGGAATCGACCAGGCCATTAATGACTCCTGATTTAATGCAGGCATGACAAAAAGTAATTCACCATCAATGGTTTCATAAATACCAATTAATTTTTCTGCATTAAAATAAATGGTAGCCCAAACAGCAGTCCCCAAAAAACTACCATAAATGTGGGATTTAGAAATGCGTTTTTCCACTGCTATTAGTTCAACATCTTTCAAATGATTAGGTGTCCATTCTTCAAAATTCATCGTTAGTGGCTCCGATTTTTTTGAAGAGGATACACGTTCTAAAATCGCAAAAATAATCGTAAGCCAACAAAATACTTGTACCGCTACGGATACAGCTCGCGAAATCCCATTGCTTATAAATAGTACGAACGTATTTACAATAGAGCTATTAAGTTCGAGGTTAAAAAAAGAGGTCACTAGTAAAGTAATCAACGAAATTGTTATTGCAATCGGTACAATTAGTTTCAATAACGATACATATAAATCAAAGTAACGCGGCCCGATTAAGTGCATGTGGCGTCCCGTATAATTACTAGCAACCACAGCCGGATTACCTAATTTACTTAATACGTGGCGTAAATCTTCCTCAGAATATTCCTCTGGTAGCATATCTTTAATTGTTGCACGCAGTTCATGGCCAATCTTTTTTCGTTTGTTCCCTGGAAGGCGGCGCTGTACTTCTTGTATATACTTATCAATTAAATCCAATTGCTTTCCCCCTTTAAAAGGTCACTTAGTGGCATAAAGTTAACACCCTCTTGCAATCTATGAAAGTTTCTGTACTGTTATTTTATGTAAATTAATGTATGGATACAATCAAAATGAAATCTTTTATTCATCTAAAAATAAGAATAAACAGGTAATAAAAGTTTAGTGAACAAGCTTCTCGAATCTTTGTTTGAGAAGCTTTAAGGTTAATCGTTTCCAAACCTCGCTTTGGAAAGGTTTCTTAAAAGTTTTCATAATATTGAAAAAACAAATGTTATAATTAGGAAGAAGGGAGAGATGTGAATGACGTCCATTCAACTTATTACACCTACGCTTGCGTATAAATCACAAATAAATGCTTATAAAGATGAATTTCCATACAGTCCAAATGGAATTGAAGGTAGTTCGCAGCTTGTTCTAGCAAATAGTATAGAGGATTGGCTTAATCAAGTTGAAAATAATCGACATTGGGATACTGTACAACAAGGGTGGATGCCAGCAGAGTAGTACATAGCAATCGATACGAAAAATAATACAATTGTGGGAATGCTTAATTTACGAAAGGAAATAAAAGACAATTTATTAAATTATATTGGTCATATTGGCTACTCAATTGCACCAAGCAAAAGACGTCAAGGACTGGGTACCATAATGTTACAGCTTGCTTTAATAGAGGTAAAAAACCTTGGATTAGATAGGGTGCTCGTAACATGCACAGATGACAATATTGCTTCAGCTGGAGTAATTGAAAATAACGGTGGCGTATTAGAAAATAAATGCGTAGACCCTGGTGACCAAAAATTAACAAGAAGATATTGGATTGAATTGTAAGAATTCTTTTATGCATAACCAGACATACAACTTAGAAAAAAGGTTCCCAAATCAGTGGATAAAAAACCATTCATTTCATCTGTAAATGTGATTCGTAATAACGCTCACAAATATTCGGTATCAGCTATGTGTGCCGTCTTCAATCTGCCTACAAGCACATATTATTATCACGCTGATATTTCTCGTAAACGTGCACAAAAAGTCGAAGATACAATGATTTTAAAGGAAATAGCCTGTATTTTTAAAGAAAGTCGCAATAATTATGGCACACGTAAAATCAAGAAAGAATTGACGAGATTGCCTGAACCAAAACAGGTTTCACGTCGCCGAATTGGGCTCTTGATGATTGAACTAGGACTGGTTTCAATTTATACGGTGGCACAATTTAAACCACATAAATCAAGTTGTAATGAAGCACCCGTAAAAAATGAATTACAGCGTCTATTCAAGCAGGATGAGCAATTAGCGGTCATCGTCAGTGATGTAACCTACGTTCGTGTCGGAAAAAGTGGCACTATGTATGCTTATTTGTAGATCTTTTCAACCGTGAAATCATCGGCCATAGTGCTGGTGAAAATAAAATGGCAGAGCTGGTACATCAAGCCATTGCGCGTATCAAGGCTAATTTAATGACGTCAAAATGTTTCATACAGATCGTGGAAAAGAGTTTGATAACAAGCTGATTTCATAGGTGCTTGAAGCATTTGGTATCTAGCGATCACTTGCATGAAGGGTTGTCCTTACGATAACGCCGTGGCTGAAGAGACGTTCAAAGTATTTAAAACAGAATTCGCTAATCAAGCCCACTTCACCTCTCATGAACAACTCGCCTTGAACTTGGCGATTATGTTCATTGGTACAACAATATCCGAATTCACGGAACACTGGGCTATTTAACACCAGTGGAATTCAAACAACAGACCTCATAATTTTTGTCCAGTTTAGTGTTGATATTCCAGTTAATGGTATTGCAACTTGAGTTCATATAAAAGAAGAGGGAGAAAATGAAAAATATAAACTCTAAGGAAATAAGTTTGATTAAAGTTTATCTATGGGCTATTTCCTTTATAAGGCCATATTTAAGTAAAGTGTTACTACTAATTATTTGTGGATTAATTATCTCTGTAAGCGAACTAATCATTCCAAAAATGTTTGGATATTTTATCGACGATGTTTTAAAAAATAAGAAAATAAATTTATTTGTTTATTGTTTGTTCGCAATATTATTAATATTATTGCTAAAATTAATCGCTACAGCTGCGAAAGAATATTTGCAACGATACATTCAGGAAAATAGTGTGAGAGATTTACAGTGGAATATTGTGACGAAATTACGAATTCTTGGTGTCAGTTATCTGGAAAAGAACTCTACTGGGAAAATACTCGCCTTAGTAAACACTGAAGTTGCGGCATTACAAGAATTGTATAGAAGATATTTTCCTGAAATTATACAACATATTTTATTTGTTTTTATTTCTGTTTATTTCATGTTAGATATCAGTCTTTATTTAAGTATATCTATAATACCTTGCTTTTCCCTCTACTATTTATTCGGTCCAAAGATTGAAAAGAAAGCTTCGAATATTGCAAAAAAACTAGCAGGTAGTCAAATAAATTTAGGACAAAAATATTATGAAAGTGTCTCTTTACTCAAAGAACTGAATGTGTTTAATAGCTTTGAGTGGGATTTACATAAAACATTAACAGAGGTAGAGAACAATGCAAATTTATATTCGAAGCGATATTGGTATGCATATTTAAGAGGATCGATTCGTCGTTTTACTTATTACTTTGGCGCAATTATTCTTATTTTATTAGGTAGTTTTTTAATAAAAGAAGGTACTATAACTGCAGGGGAATTTGTTTCATTTTTACTATTATATTTAGTAACGATGCATAAATTAACATCAATCATTACTCTTTTAACGGAGCAAAAAATGCTAATGTTTCAAGCGAGTAAACTATATGAATTTACTCATTTAGAACCAACTATTAAAGAAAAGGAAGGGGCTATCCATTTAAATAAGGTAGAAGGAAATATCAATTTTGAAAATGTCTCCTTTTGTTATACTCCTAATAATCCGATATTAAAAGATTTAAGTTTTAATATTAAGTCTGGTGAAAAAATAGCATTTGTTGGAGAGTCAGGATGTGGAAAATCAACAATTGCCAAGTTGATTACCCGTTTTTATGATTGTAATAGTGGAACAATCTCAATTGATAGCAATCCAATTAACTTACTGAGTTTGGGGACAATTAGACAATCGATTGGAATTGTCTTTCAAGACGTTTATATTTTTGGATCTACCATTAAAGAGAATATTTTATTTGGAAATCCATACGCATCAGAAGAAGAGATAATTGAGGCATCAAAGGCAGCTCATCTGCATGACTATATCATGGAATTACCTGATCAATATAATACTAAAGTTGATGAAAAAGGGGTTACTTTATCAGGTGGACTCAAACAACGAGTGGGTTTGGCAAGACTATTTATAATGAATCCATCTATAGTATTAATGGATGAACCAACATCCGCTTTAGATAATATAACTGAAAAAAATATACAAAAATCTTTAGATAATTTTCTAGTGGGGAAGACGGTAATAACCATTGCTCACAGATTAAGTACGATTCGAAATTATGACCATATATACGTACTTGATAATGGCAAGATTACAGAATCTGGTTCACATGGGGATTTACTAGCAAAGAATGGCCTTTATAAGAAATTTATAATACAAACGAAAGAAGCTGGGCTCTTATGAAGAATATGCATTGGATTTGGTATTATATAAAAAATCAAAAGTTATTATATTTTTCTGCTATTTTTTTATTAATAATTGAATCAATAAGCTTTGTTTATTCAATCACTTTGCAACAATATATTATTGATAAAATAATTATGGGAACAAATTTTGGTGGAATTTTGAAATACGTTATATTAATAGCTTTATGTTATTTTGTATTCATAATATTATTTGTTGTTAATCCGTATATTCAAAGTAAAATTCATGGTCGTATTAAATATCAATTAGTTGAGCAAGGTTTATCGACTTTATATAGTACGCCAATAAATATAATTCAGAAAGAAAGAAATGCCCGCTATGTACATTTTTTTGCTAATGAAATACCAATTGTAGCAAGATTAATAGGAGAAGATATTTCGGATATTATAAAGCACTTAGTAAGTACTATTATTATTTGTGTATTATTTTTAAAGGCATCTCCAATACTTTTCTTATCGATTCTTACTTTGTCTCTTTTCTATATAAAATCGGGGAAAAAACTATCAAATAAGCAAAAAAAAGCTTGGAAAGATATTCAAGATAAAAAATCTTCACTACTAATTGTATTAGAAGAATGTATCACATCTACTCGTGATGTGATCGCAAATAATCGAGGTGATTGGGAAAACACGAGATATCAAAACAGTTTTATTAAATACTTTCAAAGTGTAATGTTGGAAGGAAAGCTAAAGATAAAAATGGTATTTTCATTAGAATCTATAACTTCCATTGCGCAGCTAATTGTAATTGGATATGGGGGATACCTTGTCGTGAAAGGGTCAATATCAATTGGTTTATTAGTTGTTATTTACCAACTTACATTAGAACTGCTCCATTCATTTGTAAAAGTATACAATTTAATATTTTCATTTTCAGGCAAGATGGCTTCAGTTGAAAATATTAGTAATTGGTTTAATACAATACCAAAGAAAACAAAGAGTACTAAAACGATTTCCGCAATTGAGTCATTAACAATCAATAATATCTCATTTCGGTATAATGCAGGTGAAAAATTTATATTAAGAAATTTTTCTTTAGATATACCAATTGGAAAGAAAATAGCTATAGTTGGCCCTAGTGGTAGTGGGAAGTCAACTATTGGAAGTTTAATTGAAAATTTATATGAAGTTGAGGAGGGGAGTATAAAGTCAAATAATATTAATATTACTGATATTTCAAAAGATATTTGGAAATCAAAAGTAAATATTGTTTTTCAAGATCCATACATATTTCCAGGTACTATAAGGGATAACTTATTACTGGGGTACAATCAAATTACTGATGCTCAAATAATAAGTTTAGCCAAAGCAATGTGTATTGATGATATGATTCAAAAATTGCCAGATAAGTATGATAGTTCTCTAGGGGAGCGTGGAATAACGATTTCAGGCGGTGAAAAACAAAGGTTAGCATTAGTTCGTGCTTTAATTAGAGATCCAGAGGTATTAATTTTAGATGAGTCTACATCGGCATTAGATGTAAACACGGAAAAAATAATTCAAAAAAATCTTGCCATAATTAGAGAAAATAAAACGACAATTATTATTGCTCATCGACTTTCTACTATTAAAGATTCAGACATAATCTTTGTTATCGATAGGGGGACAATTGTAGAACAAGGTTGTCATTCTGAATTATTACAAAATAAATCATTGTATTATGAATTAGTGATGAATGAGATAAAAGATACTAATCAGTAAAAAAATTATAGGGTTGCTGTTTAAATTACATATGCGCTAAATAGCCTAATGTTCCATGATTTAGAATGTTGTTGAACCAATTAATATAGTCATCCAATTCAAGAGTGAGCTTTTCATGAGAAGTGAGGTGTGCTCAGTTGAAGAATTCTGTTTTAAATTAGGGATTATTTCGAAGTACATTAGAATTGTAGTGAAATTATAAAATAGCTATCTAGAAGTGTGCTGAGAGTTATCAACCAATCACTTGGAATGTCAACACTAAACTGGACAGCTTTTATAAGGACTGCTGCTTAAACTCAACTGGCGTTAGATAGCCCAGTGTTTGATGAATTCGAATGTTATTGAACCAGTTCACATAATCCCAAAGTTCAAGATCCAGCTGTTCTAGGGAAAGGAAAGTGCGTTGGTACACAAATTCGATTTTAAAACTCTTAAATGTGGCTTCTGCTCATGTCTATCATAGGGACATCCCTTTGCACTTAGGGAACGTTGAATGCCGAATGCCTCGGTTACTTCTGCCATTAATTGATTATCAAATTCGGAACCACGATCTGTGTGAAATAATTGTACGTTGGTTAAGTTACCTTTAATACTGCTCAATGCTTTATAAACAAGCGCTGCGTCTTTGTTTGGCCCAGAACTTGCTCCAACTAGTTCTCGGTTGAAAAGATCCATAAATAAGCATACATAGTGCCATTTTTTTCCGACACGGACGTATGTTAAATCACTGACTAAAACAGATAATTCTTTTTCTTGTTGAAATTCACGGTTTAAAACATTGGCGACAATGGCTTCATTACTACGTTTTTTCTGAGGTTTGTAGTAGGCCACTGTGTAATTAGATGAAATTCATAGTTGTTTCATAATGCGACTGATACGACGTCTTGAAATGAATTTTTCTTGTTTCGCCAGCTCTTCTTTTATTTTACGCTTACCGTAATGATCACGACTTTGTTTGAAAATGACATAAATCGCCTGCTGTAACTCAGCTTCTTCTGCTTATCTTGCATCATCTTCACACTTTTTGACTTGATAATAATAGGAACTTCGAGGAATTTGTAGGACATCGCACATTGTGACTGTCGCTTTGCTTTCATCAAAGAAAAGATTTGCTGATACCGAGTATTTGTGAGTATTGGTACGAATCACATCTACTTTCGTCCCGAGACCTACGCTGCTTGCTTTAAAATGTCATTCTCCATGCGTAAACGTTGAACTTCTTTACGGAGTTGCAGTAATTCTTTTTCTTCTTTCGTTCGATTATCTTCCACAGTAAATGAGCCTGTATTTTGATGATTTTTAATCCAGCGATCTAACGCAGAAGGTGTAATTTCGTATTCTCTAGATATGTCTGCACGAGACTTACTTTTTTCATAAAGCTTGACCATTTGTAACTTAAATTCAGCTGTATAGGTTTTACGTTCTCTTCTCATTTTGACATTCTCCTTTGGGTAGTCTTTTTAGTGTACTAGCCCTTATAAGAACTGTTTAACAAAGTGTAGCCTATCCATTAGCCACAGGTAACTACATTCAAAACCACCACAACATCATCTTAATGGGCGCTTCAGGCAATGGAAAAACGTATATCGCGAATGCGTTAGGTGTATATGCCTATCGTCAATTTTACAAAGTAAAATACATTCGCCTACCAGAATTATTAGATGAACTAGCCGTAGCAAAATACGAAGCAGACGGCAGCTACCGAAAAATCATCCAAAATTATAAGAAAATCGATTTATTAATTCTCGACGAATGGCTTCTTACAGACCTTTCAGAAGAAAACGTATTAAGTGTTTTTGAAATCGTAGAAGCCCGCTTAAAACGAGCATCAACTATTTTCTGTTCTCAATTTGCGCCAGAATGCTGGCATGCCAAACTTGGCCAAGCCCAAATAGCCGATGCCATTCTAGACCGCATTGTCCATGACTCCTACCATATTTTAATTGATGGACAAGTATCAATGCGTGAGCGCCACGGCCTAACACCGATTAAACGCTAGAAGCTAATTAGCCTTAAATAAGAAAAGGAAAACGATCGCCTGAATAATCAACGATTGTTTTCCTTTCTCTTTCACTATAAGTGGCTCAATTGTCCGCAACAGGTGGCTCAAACATCCGCACTCGGTGGTATAATGTTCCGCACTGCTGGCTTAAACGCTCCGCAATACTCAAACAATACTTACGAGGGTTATTTTTCTGGAGTGAAGGTTAAGAAGAATTTGCTTTATCTACTCAGTAGAAAAGCATATTTTTTCACTTATCATAGCCCCTGACACAAACGAATCGCCAAATAAACTTATAAGATAGTGAATATCAGAGAAATCGTGATATGGAAAGTAAATATCTTATTGAAAGGAAAAGTAGATACATTATTATTTTTCTTCAATATCTCTGAAAGTCTAGGACAGGTTTTATTACTCTCTCTTAATTTTTGATATAGCTCCATTAAATAGAAAAGAATGATTTAGTATTATAAAATACGTGATAATAAACTTCATCAATTGAAAGCTTTTTTATTTCGGATATCGTTTTAATAGACTCTTTTATCATGGAGGGATGAGTCATCTTTTCGGTAAAAGGCCCTTCAAACGGCCATGGACCATCTGTTTCGACCATGATTTGCTGAAGTGGATAGGATTGAACGAGCTGTTGAATTTCCTCCTCATACAAAACATCGGGCGTGACAGAAATGTAGTACCCGTTTACAGCCATTCGCAGGATCGTTTTGGAATCACCTTTGAACCAATGAAAATGGGCTTTTGGAACGGAGTATCTCTCCAAAAGGTCACAAACGATGGGTGCATCTTCATAAACAGCATGAAGGACGATAGGTTTTTCTAATTCCTTACTTAGTTTAATAAATGCTTCTAATAGTTCAATGTACTGGCTACGTTGAAAAGTCGTTAGTTTTTGTTCTTTTCTTAAATAATACGGAAGCCCTACTTCACCAACTGCAACCATGTCATTTTGATTGCTCTTTATCCAACTGAAAAGTTCATCCACTTGCTTCTCCGTAGGGGGCGTTTGCTCAGGATGATAGCCGAAAGCGGGCTTAACCTTTGAGTATACTTTGGCAAGATCCTTATTTTTTTTACTTGAGTCTAAATCAAAAGAAACAGATATTAGTGCTTCTAAAGATGAGTCCCTTTCAATGATATCCTTTATTTCTTGATCGTTATAATGATCTAAGTGAATATGTGCATCAATCATTTTTAGCAACTTAATCACTCTCCTGTTTTTTTGAGAGAATAGTAAATTTTCCTTTTCCATTCTAAGAACTCGTCTTCTAGAAATAGACTTTCCTCTCTTGGACGTGGAAAAGAAACGTGAAATTCTGCTGCCACTTGAGAAGGTTTATTGGATAAAACAATAATTCGGTCGGATAGAAATAATGCTTCTTCAATATTATGTGTCACAAAAAGGATGGTTCTTCGATGTTCTTCCCAAATCGATAAAAGCCATTTTTGCATATCAAGCCGTGTTAATTCATCTAAGGCGGAAAAAGGTTCGTCCAAGCAAATGATGGATTGTGGACTTAATAATGCTCGAATAAAGGAAGCCCTTTGTTTCATACCACCTGATAATTCATGAGGATACGCATTTTCATAACCCGTTAATCCAGCGATATCGATCATTTCTAATGCTGCTTCTTTTTCTTTTTTTCCTTGCAGTTCTTGCCCTAGCAATACATTTTCAAGAATCGTTCTCCAAGGAAGGAGAGAAGGGGTTTGTGGCATATAGCTAATAAACCCCCGTTTTCCGTTAATGACTTGATGATCTAAGTGGATGGTTCCTTTATCTGGTGAGAGGATTCCTCCGATAAGACTAAAAATAGTACTTTTCCCACTACCTGATGGCCCAAGAATCGAAACAAACTCATTCTTTTCAACTGTGAATGCGAGATTTTTGATAACTTCATTCTTGTCAAATTGCTTAGAAATATTTGAAACCGTAAGATGACTCACTTCAATTTCGCCCCTTTCAACTGCCACCGAACGAACCTTCGCTCAATAAGAACGATTATAGAAAAAAATAATAAACTTAATGTCACAATAGCAAATATGGCCACAAATACTCTATCTGTTCGAAAGGATGAGGAGGCGAGGGTCATATAAACACCGATACCATTCTTCGCTCCAAGCCATTCAGAAATAACTGCCCCCATGACACTGTAGGTAGCGGATATCTTCAAACCTGAAAATAGTGAAGGAAGGGCATAGGGAAGCTCCAACTTCCAAAATAATTGCTTATTCGACGCACCTGCCATAATCATGTAATGCTTTAATTCATTGGAAGTTTGCTTAAATCCATCTAATGCGGCAACAGTGATTGGAAAAAAGCAAACGAGCGTGATGACGATCATTTTTGGTAATAATCCAAAGCCAAACCAAATCACCAAAAGAGGAGCCAAGACAATAATTGGAATGTTTTGTGATATGATTAACAACGGATAAATCGATTCCCGAATGAAAGGGAGCAAGTGCAATAAAATAGCTGTAAGTAAACCGATAAGTAAACCTAGTGCAAATCCGAGTAAGGATAGTTTGACGGTTGATAATAAATGTGGGTAAAAGTTGGACCAACCATCGAAACCTTCATAAAATATTTTTGTCGGAGAGGGTAAAAGCCAATTAGGAATACTAAATTTAATCACAATCGTTTCCCATACAATGAATAAAAGGAGGAGAACCAGTAATGGTCTCCACCCTTTCGATACGATCTTCATCATTATCTATATTTCTCCGTAAGCTGATCCATTAAGATGCCTGATGGCTGGTACAATACTTTTATTTGGGAGATAACGTTACGGCTTCCCATCTCAATCATACGATCGTTCATTTTCGTGATAACCTGAAGTAATTGCTGTAAATCGCCTTCCATTGTTGTTTCGAGAGGATGTACCTCAAATTTTACCCCGGACTCTTGTATCACTCGGATTGCTTCATCTACATACGGAATTACACTTTCGCCATTTTTTGTTTTTGGTATGATTTGAATACTGATCAGTGAATTTGTCATTTCATATCCCCTTATTGTGGTAAAAATTCATTTGTAAATGCTTTTTTGGCATCAAGCTCTTTCTCAAGCAGCCCATTGTCAAACATCCACGAAGCATAATTTTCCCATACTATTTGTTTTTGCTCGCCCCATCTTGGTGCATCATCTTGATATTTAGAGGCTAGCCATTCTTGACTTTTTTTAACAAGCTTTGGATCCAATTCAGGCACTTCTTTAATTAAAATGTCGGCAGCATCGGATGGATGTTTAATAGCAAACTCATACCCTTTGGAAACAGCTTTTACAAAAGCTTTTACTGTATCTGGGTTTTCTTTAATCATGTTTTCATTAGTTGCGAGAACTGGCGTGTAATAATCAAGTTTATCAGAGTAGTCTGTTAAATATACCATATTGAGCTTTTCTCCACGCAGCTCTGCCTCTACACCAGTCCAGCCATAATAAATCCATGCGAAATCGATGTCTCGTTTCACAGCTGTAAAGAAATCAGTATCTCCCATATTAACAAACGAGACTTTATTTACATCAGCATTTTCTTTTTGCATCAAGGAAGAAATAACAGATTTTTCAACTGGTGAGCCCCAGCCCCCATATGTTTTACCTACAAAGTCTTTTGGTGTAACAATGTTCTTCGCAACTGGTGAGGCAAAACCAGATGTATTATGTTGAATGATGGCTGCTATGGAAACAAGAGGAACGTCTTGTATGCGTGCTTGTGTGATTGATTCTTGATAGCTAACGCCAAACTCTGATTTGCCTGAAGCCACAAGCTGGTCTGCTCCAGCATCACCTGGCATAATGATGTTCACATCTAATCCTTCGTCTTTAAAATAGCCTTTTTCTTTGGCTACATATAAACCGGTATGATTCGTATTTGGTGTCCAATCAAGTACGACAGATACCTTTTTAAGAGAGTGTGTGTCTTTCTTTTTCGTTTCTGATTCTGATTTCGGATTGCTACAACCTGCAATTATAAATAATGAACATAATACGATTAACCACTTTTTCATTTCTATTCCTCCTATTTACATAATAAAAAAGCACCCTAGGAGAGAACCTAGGGCACATATAAGCAAACAAAATTAATTGTTCAAGAATATGTTCCCTCCGCTGGTATCAACCAGATCAGGTTCTAAGAGTCAACATCTTAAGGATGTAATCTCAACCGGCAACACCGGTCCCCCTACAATTCTAGCTATTAAATTATATTCCAAACTCATTATAACAGAATCCTTTATTTTGACTAGTGAAAAATATGGGAATTTGGTAGGAGCGGGTGAAAAGAAGAAATGATTATTTTAGAAGGTAAAGCATGGGCAAGTCATTATAGATTAAAGTGAGATTTGATAATAGATAATTAAAGAGAAAATAATTAATCACTAGTATTGAATAAATAGTGTCATAGAAACTTTCTAGTTACGGATATTTAAACGGTTAGTTTAAGATTTTAAGGAATCTTAATATTGTTAAAAAATAGTAAAAAAACCTCATTTTGATTAGTCGCGCTGAACCTTACCATAAATAGGTGCGGTTTTTGACTCATATTCCCCACACTAATAGCTTGTGTCTTTTCTATTACAAGTTGTTCCATTGCATATGCGTGAAACCACCGTTCACTATTGTGAAGGAAGTTTATATTCTTGTATGACTCCCACTGGAAATATATTCGTTTCCTTTTCTGATGAAAAATTTTAAAAAGGCAATTGTAAAATAAATTTAATAGACTGATAAAACAAAGCGAAAACTCCTAACGTGATTGTATATACAACAATCACGTTAGGAGTTTTTGCTTTTCTTTTAGTCGGAAGTAGTTAATATTTAATAACTAATCATATTAAATGCCATTTTTGTAATATTTTTATATTATTTTACAGTTACTTTCATCTTATTTCACATCTGTTTTGTATTATTGGGAGTGAAAGGAGATTGCAAACATTGAAAAAACTATTCGTAT
Source organism: Solibacillus sp. FSL H8-0538 (assembly GCF_038003525.1). Classification (NCBI taxonomy): domain Bacteria; kingdom Bacillati; phylum Bacillota; class Bacilli; order Caryophanales; family Caryophanaceae; genus Solibacillus; species Solibacillus sp. FSL H8-0538. The sequence continues at coordinate 1,506,421 of NZ_JBBOPI010000001.1, forward strand.
TAGGACTAATATTGTTAAGTATCATCTCAGTAGATTTAATAGACAACAAGCACAAAATAAATGCTGAGGCAGCTGAATCTAGTTTAGAAAAAGATGTACCAAATAAAACAAATTGCGCATTTTGCAATATGGTTGTGTACCAAAAAAAAGATAAAATGGGTGTTTTTTCAGCGCAGGCAATTAAAAAGAACGGAAAGGTTGTTTATTACGATGACATCGGTTGTCTTTTATACGATGAAGTAAAACATAAAACAAAAAATAAAAAGTATGTTCGTGATTACAAAACATTAAAGTGGGTTCAAGCTGAAAAGGCCACTTATGTTAAAACATCGCTAGCTTCACCAATGGACGATGGTTATATATATTTTGCTAAAGCAGCAGATGCGAAGAATTATATTGCCAAACATTCAGGTACAGAAATTGTCCGGTTTCAAACTGTTCAAAATGAGAGTGTTCAGAAATATCAATAAGTATATTTAAAAACACAATAAATTCAGAAAGGAAAATAAAGAATATGAAAAAATATATAGGGTTTGTATTGTTTATATGTGTAATTTTAGTAGCATTTTTAAATGGTAATCAAAATTCAAGTGTATTTGCAGCAACTACAGATGTGCAAGCTATTAAAAATGGAGAAGTAGTTTATTATAAGGATGTATTTTCATTGTTATATGATGAATTAAATGAAGGGGTTACACTCACAAAAAAAGTTCGGGATTATAGTACAAAAAAATGGGTTGCGTTAGATTCAGTAACGATTGTTAAAATTAATGCTTCAAAAAATATTTATTTCTCAGAAGCAGCAGCTGCAGATAAATATATTAAAGCTTATAAAACGAAAAAAAACGTTACATTAAAAAAGGTTAAATTAAATACAATTAAAACTAGTGCCCAGGCAAAATATAATAAGGAAGCACCAAGTATTGTATTAACAGCGGGTACAACAAAGCCAACGAATAAAGATGTCACAGTGAATGTAGCTGTTACAGATAATAAGAAAGTGACCTTAAAAAAATGGGCAATTGGTACTAAACCAACAATTAAGTTTTCATCTGCAGACACAACATTCACAAATAATTCATTTACAGTAAGTGAAAATGGAACATATACAGTTTATGCTTTAGACGATAATGGCAACAAAAGTACAAAGTTAATAAAAATCTCTAATATTGATAAAATAAACCCAACTATTTCATTAAGTCCAAGTACAACGGATGCTTCAAATGAAAATGTAGTAGTAACTGCTTCAAATGAAAATGTGAAGGTAGTATCAAAAAAATGGGCAAGTGATAACCAAACAGCTATGTATTTCATAAAGAATGGTACAACATTTACGGGCAATACGTTCGAAGTTTCAACTAATGGAACATACACAGTATACGCCGAAGACGATGCTGGAAATACGAGCATTCAAACAATCACAATTTCAAATATCGATAAAACTGCACCAGCAAAAACCCTTTCAATACCTGAAAGTGATGCAACAGCAGTCAGTAAAAAAATACAAGTTTCAACTAATGATGATAATGGGATTCAAGATCAAAAATGGGCATATGGAAATAAAGGTGTAGAATACTTCGTTGATAAAGGTTCTAGAATAGCACCATTACAAAATGCGAATCAAAAAGATAAAATTATCACACTAAAAAATGGTGTTTATACCGTAAGCCCGAAATATAAAAAAGCGCACCTTTTCGGTACGCACGACGAATGGCCATCTATCTGAAATTTTTTCGGATAGATGGCTATTTAGCACATGTGGCTTGGATATTTTTTGACCAAGGCATGTAGTTAATTAAAATTTGGGGTTGCTGATGGATCGGTAAATTCGGCAGCTCTGTCATTAACGTTACTAGGTATTGATAGAAGTCGATACCATTTGCTTTTGCTGTTTCAGCCAAACTTAAGCAGATCGCATTCGCTTTAGCACCAGCTTCACTAACAGAGAAAAGCCAGTTCTTTCGGCCGATCACATTAGGGCGAATCGCATTTTCAGCTGGATTATTATCGATTTCAATGCGACCATCGAGCAGAAAAGCTTTTAACCCATGTACACGATTTAATGTATATTCGGCAGCTTTTGCCAAGGCATTTTTTCCGAAGAAAGGGGATTCATCTACCCATTTTAGAAACTTTTCTACAATCGGTTTCGAATGTTTTTGCCGTGCTTTTCGTCGTTTACCTGGTGAAAGATGCTTAAATTGACGTTCTAAGTGATACAGTTGGTCACAGTAATCCACACCAATTTGACCGTTTCTGCTATCAGCTTTCAGCCAATAACGTCGTACATGCGCCCAACAGTTGGCGAACGTGACATCAGGTAGATTGCCGTATGCAGAATATCCATCACAAATCACGGTTCCTTTAAAGCCAGCTGTAAAGTTTTCTAATACAGAACGACTTCTCGATAAAGCACTTTGGAAAAGAACGATGATTGGTCCTTGGCTTGGCACGCTTCGGAACACCCAATTGTAGGCATTCGATTGACCTGATTTACCATCTGATCGTTTAATAATTTGCGCATACGTTTCGTCCACATGCAGAACAGATTTTGCTGTTAATGTCTGCTTCATCTGCTCATAAACCGGTAGAAGCCAATCTTCTGCTGCACGAATGACCCAATTCGATAAGTTTTTGTCATTGGTAAGCAGACCAAATCGGTCCCACTCCTTCACCTGGCGGTAAAGAGGTAAGTACTGGATGAACTTATCGTAGATGAGTTTTGCTAAAACAGTAGGTCCTGCAATGCTACGTTGAATGGCAGCTTGCGGTGCTTTTCCACGTTTCATCTGCGCTTTTTGAGTAGTATCTTTTTTACAATGCCTACACTCATAAGCGTGTTCAATATGTTGAACACGCTTCATTGTAGCCGGAATGAATTTTGCTTCCTCACGCGCAATGGTCGTACCAGCTTCGGTCATTTGACCAAGGCAACAGTCACATTGCGTGTTTTCAGGATGATGGTGAATTTCTTCTATTTCAATCCCGTCACGAAAAGAATCATTCCGTTTTTTCTTATGTAATTTACGGACAACGGTATACGTAATCATTGCCGTGCTTTGTTCTTCTGTCTGCTCAGAATCGCTAAAAGACGGATCGTCTTCGAATAAAGAACCTTGTCCGTCTGGTGCTTTATACTTTGATTTTTCCGATTTTGAACCGTATAAAGCCTTGGTTAATTGGCGAACTTGTTCAGTCAACGCTTCGATTTGTCGATTTGACTGAGCTAATTGTTGCTCAAGCATTCGAATTAATCGTTCATTTTGATTTTCTTGCTTAGGAGAAACGTTCGTCAAATCATTCACCACATTTCCGTTCAGTATAAGTTATGGATGATTATACCACCTTAATAGGTGGGTTTAAAAGACACCTTTTGCAGATTTCGCAATCGCTTTTGGCTGCTGAAGCGATAAACCTTCTAACAGCCAGCGAAGTTCCTTTTGTGAAAGGTTACGTACTTCCTTTTCATCTTTTGGCCATTGCAGTTTGCCATTATCTAATCGTTTATAAAGCATGGCGAAGCCATCTCCATCAAAATACAAACATTTATAACGGTCTTTACTCGTTCCAGAAAATAAGAAGATGGAATCACTATATGGATCAAGTTTAAAAGAATCCTGAATGAGTGTTGCGAGACCGTCAATACCTTTACGCATATCGGTCTTACCGCAAATAATGTAGATGTTCTGCACGCTCGTAAAATCATGCTTCATTGATTATTCAGCTCCTTCACGATCGTTTGGATGATGTGCTCATCTACGCCATTGAAGAAAGAGATTACTGCGGTAGCTGTTTTAATTACGCAGCTTGGATCAGAAGGAGATTGCGGTGAATTTGTAAATGAAGATTCGTCAATGATAGGGTCTAGCGACACGGGGACAATTGTTAGTTTAGTTGTTGGCATAGAAAACACCTCCCTTATTTGATATATCTATCGTACCGGGAGGTGCCTGTCATATATATGCGTTATTTGATTACGGGCTTACTTTATACCGTGTATGCTGAGGACAAATTGGGGAATAAAGCAGTAAAAACAATTACTATTGATGGAATATCTGAATTTACAGAAGTAACACAAACGGGTGTACATTGTGAAGTTTGTCGTATGGATCTTCATAACACTGACCCAAATAAAGTGTATTCTGCCAAAGCGCTTGACCAAGAAGAAAATACACATTATTTTTGTAGAATTGGATGTATGTATCATCAAGAGCAGGCAAATGGTGTAGCATATACTAATAAATTTGTTCGTGATTATAGTGCAACAGCACCACGCTTAAATAACTGGATTGCAGTTGAAAATGCAGTAACTGTGAAATTCAATAATCGTGAAACTGCCAAAGGAATCATGGGGTGGAAACTTTTCCATTTCACAGATTTATCAAGTGCAGCAAACTATCTAGCTGTGAGTAAAGAAAAAGTAGTAGCTGAAAAATTAGGAAACATCATTCAATATGCGAAAACGAATAATAAGGGTATGAATTATCAATACGAGGTCGATAAAGCAGTACAGTAATTTTAAATAACAAAAATTTGAATATTTATTATTTTAGACTAATAGAAAAGCGAAAACTCATGTATCGTAATTGTTGTAGAGACAAGTCACGATAGGAGTTTTCGCTTTGTGTCATTAGTTGAAATATTCTGTTTTATGATTACCGCCTTTTTAGGATTTTTACCTTATTAATATACAAATTTGGAGGTATTACATTCGTGGTTAAAAATTTGATTTCCATCATTATTATCATGGGTTTAATAACGATAGTTGCGATGAATGTTCTCGGTAACGAGAAAGAAACAGTGAAAACAGCACAAACAGCTAAAAAAAACGAAACAGCATCTACTAATGAAAAAGAGGATACGACATATCAAGTAGAGTATGTAGCACCAGATTTTGAGTTGAAAACGTTTGAAGGTGAAACAGTACGTTTGTCGGATTATGTAGGTAAAAAGGTGATTTTAAATTTTTGGGCAACATGGTGCCCACCTTGTAAAAAAGAAGTGCCACATATGCAAAAGGTTTATGAAGAGTATAAAAATCAAGGTGTTGAAATTTTAGCAGTTAACGTAACAAATAAGGATAAGGGAGAAGAAGCGGTTGCTAAATTTGTGAAAGAACATGGACTTACTTTTGAAGTTTTGTTAGATGAAGAAGGGTTTGTAGGTAATACATATCAAGTACTTACGCTGCCAACGACTTATATGATTGATACAAAAGGAAACATGGTTGACATCATTGAAGGTCCAATGAATGAGGCATTGATGAAAGAATTAATTAACAAGGCTGAATAATAAAAATTAAACAGTACTAAAGAACTTATTGAGTAAACACTATATTTGACGAGGATAATGTGTTTTTGTATCCTTTTGACTACAAAACACCACTACTCATTGAAAAAGAGATAAATCAGCCTGAATTATTCACCTGAATTTAAATTATTGAGAACTATAGTAGATTTACAATGTGAAAGTCAATTTAGAAGGATAAATAGCCGAATGAGAGAAGGTTTGAAACGAGTCTTGGGAAAACACCGATTTTTGGGTAGACTTCTCCCTGGTGCAAGTTCAATTTTAAAAAATTTGATTTAGTTGAATGTGAGCCGCTGCACTCGGGTCAGTACGTCCCAAAAGAAGTGTTCATAGACAAAACTGGAGGATATTTTGAAATACAGTGAAGGACCAGATTTTACTAACTTACTTGCGACTTTGATCAAGCGTGTTCGTATCGTTTGGATTTGAATCCCATTTTAGTTTTTAGGGAAACTGAGTGTGCGTAGCCAGTTCGTGAAGTTATTGGCAAGCAGATTCAACATCATCCGAGCTTCATTGACGAGAAAATCATGACCTTTCATCTTGCCTCGCTGTGTGTATGACTGCACAATGGCTTGTGGTGAAAAGGTTTCACCAAGATTTGTCACAAAAAAGCATGCGAAAAGAACAGTTCACCTGCTGGGCGCATGGACTGAAAATAATACGGCTAGGCTTCGACCAAGATGAAGCTCGATAAATCGATTCTTCGACGTAGCTTTCAGTTATGGAAACATCATTAATTTCATGTGTTGGGTGAAGTTCTTTCGCAAGTGCCTATAACTTGGCGTTCACTTTTAAACGAATGATGAAGTACACCGATTCTTTTTCACATAATTCGTAGAGGCCAGGTACCGCAAAACCACTATCACCACGTATGAGCGTAGAGGTTTCTGGAAATTTTTCATTATAGTGTTCGATGAGTGTCTACTATTCGGGGTTCAGTTCACGCTCCGATGGAATCATTCTTTGGGCACTTTAAAGATGAAGTCTATTTCAAGTCGGTGAATAACTTATTCGAATTAAAACAAATGGTGGATCATTATATGGAGTATTACAATCCTTCTCACAAGCAATGGCATCTAAAAAGATGGCTCCAGTAGAATACCGGAACCATCTCTTCACAGCTTAGACTGCCCAATCGCTTTTTATTAAACTGTCCGTTAAATGGGGTGCAGTTCAAATTTTTTGAGTCACTCTTTTTTTTAGCGAATTACCACAGTCACCATTAACATGAAGTAGATACTAGTCACAAATAGACAACTAAACAGAAAAGATACAATAATCGGTGCTTTTTTGAAAAATGATAATACAATTAATCCTATAAATAAGATGGATAGGAAAAAGAACAGTACTGTATCTAAGTTCACAACAAAGCCAATTGTACTACTAGAGTTGATAATGTCAGCGTGAAATAGACGAAATAAAGGTGACACTGCATCATTCGTTAAATAATTGCCATGAGGGGGTGAGTGTTGTGAAAAAGCAGCTGTAATCGTAAAAATTGTCAATAAAATAAAGCCTTCCACACGAATCCATGGAATTGGATTGAATGACGCATCTTTAGATAATCGATATTTAACAATTAAACTATTCACTAAAGCATAAAAAATAAGTGGCAGTAGGAATAAATGTTTTATTAATAATCCTTGTCCATACGAAACCATCCAAGATCCGATATACCCATCAACCATTACATCCATTAGAAACAAGCCACTAAGAGCCGTAACAGCTAAACAGCAAATAGCAACTAACGAAAACCAGTTCAAAAATTTGAGCCAATTATTTTTATTAATCGAACACCAAGAAATAATAAGTAGAATCCCTACCCAAATGCTGATCGCTGTTAAATGAAGAAAGTCGCTTATAATTCCTATTATTGGATCAAGAGCACCTGCATGGCTTGACCAAGCAACTGTTAAAATTAGTCCAAATGTTAATAGTGCCCCTAAAAAAGAAAAGATGCCCTGTTCAGTAGATCTCGCAAATGAAATTAATAGAACTAACACAACGGAGCCAAGTAGGGTAAAATCCCATGCAGTCCCAACTGTATAGGTTGTTAAAACAATTTTAAACGTTTCAAGTAAACCTAAGCGTGGAGCAATATATAATGTAATATCAAGAACAGGAATAAATGCGAAAACTGGTAGTGTAATGGCACTAAGAAGGAATATGCGCTTTGGAATTTTTATGTCAGGACGATATTTGCTTGGGACAAGTAGAAGAATAAAACTTCCAACTAAGACCGAAAAGCATAAATATAAAAGCGCCTGACTAATAATTACTAATATTTCCATGAATTATTTCTTTCTTTTTGTAAGGAAGAAGAAACCACTTACTGCAACGATAACTAAAAGAACGATTAGAATTACTGTCGTGGAAGATGATTCTCCCTCTTCATCCGCTGAAACTACTTCTTTAATTTCTGTCGATTGCTCAGTTTTTCCGTTTGTTTCTTCAATCGCTTTCGTTGTTTCTGAAGGTTCCTCTGTTACTTCTTCTACTGTTTCAGGATCTGGCGCATTTACTGTAAATGAGAATTCTCCATCTAATGGGTGACCATCTGCACTAATAATACTCCAATTAACTTGATATTCGTTATTTGGAAGTGGCTCAGCAACAGTTCCTGTTAATGTACCTTCACCAATAATAATTTCTTGTAGTTCAACAGTTTGACCCGATGTCGTTGTTACATCTATAAAACTACCTTGTTCAATTTGACCGTCAAATTCAATAACAATTTCATTTAATGGTTCCGTTACAACGTCACCATTTGCTGGATTGGATTCTCCTAAATGTGAGTGAGCAAATGCACTATTTGAAAGAGACAATGCTAGTAAGGCTGCTGCTGCAGCAGAAAAAATATGTTTCAAAATATGTCCTCCTAAACTTTTCACTATTTGAAAAATAAATAGTACTATTTATTTTCAATAATGATTATATAAAAAAAATGTGAAATTTAAATGAAGTATTCTGTAAAAAATAGAAATTTCATAGTCACGCACCTACTGTATCAAAGTAGTCCTTTTAAGTCTACTAAATAACCAAGTAAAGATGAGTTAATCATAATGGAATGGAAAAAAATAACCGACTAAATTCGTCTATAAAAAAGTGGAATTGTGAGAAGAGTTTATTAAACTAACGATTGCGTTGATCCAACAAGGGTCAACGCTATTTTTTTGAACGTATTTTGTACTAACGTAATATAGAAAATTTAGATTAAAAAAAGGCGAGGCAAATATAGGTGAATCAGGTTTTTAACTAATATCACGACATCATGTTTAATAATAATTTGATTTCAGCTTTTTGGTAAACTGGAATGCCCTGTACATTTGTGCATGAATAAAAAGGTTATTTCATCAAGAATAATCCCAATTACTGCGGGTACAATAACATCAATAATAGAATAAAAAGACCAAATTTTTTCTTACTCATTAAATTCAGATGTTTCACTACATTTTGCTGCTCTAAAATTAATTACTGAAGAAACTGTACACTTTGAATTTTTTGCAATTCGGTGTCTACAACAGGAGGAAAAACAACATGAAAATAGTAAAATGGTTCGTAACACTTGCCGTCTTATCATCACTAGTATTAGCCGCATGTGGCAATAATACAACAACACAAACAAAAGAGAGTAATTTAAACGCCCTTGAGCAAATTCAACAAGACGGTGTCATGACAGTTGGTATTATGGGAACCTATGCACCTTATAATTTTTTAAATGAAAATAAAGAATATGATGGCTTTGACGTGGACATTGCAAAAGAACTCGCAGAACGAATTGGCGTTGAAGCAGAATTTGTTGCGCAAGATTTTTCAGGACTCATCCCTGGCTTACAAAAAGATAAATTTGACATTTTAGTCAGCCAAGTAACGATTACAAAAGAACGACAAGTACAAATTGACTTTTCTGAACCCTATATTACAAACGAAGTAAAAGTCATCGTACCCAAATCAAATACAGATATTCAAACGGTTGAAGATTTTAAAGGTAAAACAATCGGGGTTGGCCTTGGAACAAACGATGAAACGTATTTACGTAATGAATTAATGCCAGAAGTCGGTGATTTTACAATTAATACGTATGATGATGTGATAACAACATTAAAAGACTTAGATGCGGGTCGGATCGATGCAACAGTTAATAATGTATATGCATTAAAACCAATTATTGAGGAAAATGGTTATGCTGTAAAAGCTGTTGGTGAAGCGATTAAAGCAGATCAAGCAGCAGTCGCAGTGAAAAAAGGAAATACAGAACTTGTAGAGGCATTAAATACAGCACTTAATGAAATGAAACAAGATGGTACGTATAAAGAAATCTTTGTGAAATGGTTTGACGAGGCGCCACCAGCGCAAATAAGAAAGTAGGTCTCTTTAATGAATATCGTTATTGAAAATCTTCCTTTCTTATTTAAGGGGGCATATTATACATTACTAATTACAGTGGTGTCGATGTTCTTCGGTTTAATCATTGGCTTACTTACCGCGATTGCTCGAATTAAGGGCAATCGCGTTCTACGTACGATTGCAAGAGTGTATGTATCCATTATTAGAGGAACGCCGCCACTTGTTCAAATTGTCATTGTCTACTACGGTTTAGTGGACTATGGCATCGAATTTGGGCCTTTAACCGCGGCTTATATTGCACTCAGTATTAATATTGGGGCTTATGTTTCGGAAGCTTTCCGCGGTGCCATTCAATCCGTTCCAAAAGGACAAACAGAAGCAGCAAGGGCAACGGGGATGACAGATAGACAAGCGATGCGTCGTATTGTGATTCCGCAAGCAATTCGTTATGCGATCCCGCCACTAGGGAATACATTTGTCGGCATGCTGAAAGAAACCTCGCTCGTTTCAGTTATTGCCGTAACCGAATTAATGCGTTCCGCGCAATTATTAATATCACAATATTACGTCTATATGCCGTTTTATTTAGCCATCGCTGTGATGTACTGGGTAATGAGCACAGTCTTCACAATTGTATTGCATAAAATTGAGAAACGATTGTCTGTTTACTAAGGGGGCAATAAGTATGATAGACATCAATCAACTACAAAAAAACTTCGGAGAGAACGAAGTATTAAAGAGCATTTCATTATTGATACCAGCACATCAAGTCGTTGCAGTCATCGGGCCGAGTGGTTCAGGGAAGAGTACATTTTTAAGGTGTATTAACGGTTTGGAAACCATCACGAGTGGCACAATTACTGTGAATGGTCATGAAATCAATTCATCGGCGCCGAGAAAAGTGCTACAAAAAGAAATTCATGCTATTCGTCAAGAAACGGGCATGGTATTCCAACAATTTAATTTGTATCCACATAAAACCGTTGTGGAAAATGTGATGGAAGCTTTAGTAGTCGTGAAAAGATTGAAAAAAGAAGCGGCACATCAAGTTGCATCTGACTTACTAGCAAAAGTAGGACTTGCCGCAAAAGAAGATGCTTTTCCATCTCAACTATCAGGTGGTCAACAACAACGTGTCGCCATTGCAAGGGCACTTGCGATGGAACCAAAATTGATGTTATTCGATGAACCTACTTCTTCGTTAGACCCAGAGTTAGTAGGGGAAGTATTAAAAGTAATGAAAAATTTAGCAGAGGATGGCATGACAATGGTCATTGTTACTCATGAAATGAAGTTCGCAAAAGACGTTGCCGGTCGCATTTTATTTATGGCAGATGGTGTTATTGTGGAAGATGCCGACCCAACTGCATTCTTCGAACATCCACAAACAGAAAGGGCACAGAAATTTCTACGACAAGTTTCAGAGTTTTAACTTTGTAGTGGATAATAGATTGTTAGCCTAAATTTGTTGCATCATTGCGACAATGGCAAACTGAACTGCTTCCTGCAGACCTAAGTTCGAGACAAAATGTGGACATTGGGTAGCGGAGCCTAATTGATTTGAGAAAGGAAGTAAACAATATGCAAATTAAAGCAAAATGGCAAGGTGGCCGTGCCTTTGAAGCTGTCGGTCCAACTGGATACCCGATAATAATGGATGCTACAGCTAACTACGGTGGAGAAGGGAAAGCCGCAACGCCAACTGAACTGTTATTAGCAGCATTAGCGGGCTGTATCGGCATCGATGTGACAATGATCTTAAAACCACATTTAGAGACCATCAACAATATCGAAATTACAGTAGACGGCGAACGCCGTGAAGAAATGCCAACAGCCTTCACAGCTGCCATACTAACATTCACAGTAGACGGCAACATCACACCGAAAAAAGTATGGCGCGCCATTCATTTAGGTGAAGAAAAATATTGTGCAGTCTCTGCATCCTTAAAAGCAGACATAACGTACAAGCTAATCTTAAATGGTGAAGAAGTATCCTCAGAGCAGATATAATGCAAAAATAAGAACGATTGTGAGAGATTTTGGTGCTCGTTCAATCGTTTTTTCTGTTTTATTACAAATAACACTTATATACTGATCTGAAATTAAGAGTAGTTTGAAAAAAGTTTCCTCACTCAAGGAGGGAGAATGGCAGAACTAATAAAAAATTCTCAATGAAAGATAGACGTCAAAATTGAATTTTAAGATGAACATCATGCACAGGGTTCAGCAATTTATTTTAAAAGTTGCGTCGATGATTTTAATGCAACGCTAATGAAAATAAGCTGACATGAAATATCAAGTGAATTACTTCCGATTAATGGGATTTTAAAAAACCACTGTAAGCCCGAAATATAAAAAAGCGCACCTTTTCGGTACGCACGACGAATGGCCATCTATCTGAAATTTTTTCGGATAGATGGCTATTTAGCACATGTGGCTTGGATATTTTTTGACCAAGGCATGTAGTTAATTAAAATTTGGGGTTGCTGATGGATCGGTAAATTCGGCAGCTCTGTCATTAACGTTACTAGGTATTGATAGAAGTCGATACCATTTGCTTTTGCTGTTTCAGCCAAACTTAAGCAGATCGCATTCGCTTTAGCACCAGCTTCACTAACAGAGAAAAGCCAGTTCTTTCGGCCGATCACATTAGGGCGAATCGCATTTTCAGCTGGATTATTATCGATTTCAATGCGACCATCGAGCAGAAAAGCTTTTAACCCATGTACACGATTTAATGTATATTCGGCAGCTTTTGCCAAGGCATTTTTTCCGAAGAAAGGGGATTCATCTACCCATTTTAGAAACTTTTCTACAATCGGTTTCGAATGTTTTTGCCGTGCTTTTCGTCGTTTACCTGGTGAAAGATGCTTAAATTGACGTTCTAAGTGATACAGTTGGTCACAGTAATCCACACCAATTTGACCGTTTCTGCTATCAGCTTTCAGCCAATAACGTCGTACATGCGCCCAACAGTTGGCGAACGTGACATCAGGTAGATTGCCGTATGCAGAATATCCATCACAAATCACGGTTCCTTTAAAGCCAGCTGTAAAGTTTTCTAATACAGAACGACTTCTCGATAAAGCACTTTGGAAAAGAACGATGATTGGTCCTTGGCTTGGCACGCTTCGGAACACCCAATTGTAGGCATTCGATTGACCTGATTTACCATCTGATCGTTTAATAATTTGCGCATACGTTTCGTCCACATGCAGAACAGATTTTGCTGTTAATGTCTGCTTCATCTGCTCATAAACCGGTAGAAGCCAATCTTCTGCTGCACGAATGACCCAATTCGATAAGTTTTTGTCATTGGTAAGCAGACCAAATCGGTCCCACTCCTTCACCTGGCGGTAAAGAGGTAAGTACTGGATGAACTTATCGTAGATGAGTTTTGCTAAAACAGTAGGTCCTGCAATGCTACGTTGAATGGCAGCTTGCGGTGCTTTTCCACGTTTCATCTGCGCTTTTTGAGTAGTATCTTTTTTACAATGCCTACACTCATAAGCGTGTTCAATATGTTGAACACGCTTCATTGTAGCCGGAATGAATTTTGCTTCCTCACGCGCAATGGTCGTACCAGCTTCGGTCATTTGACCAAGGCAACAGTCACATTGCGTGTTTTCAGGATGATGGTGAATTTCTTCTATTTCAATCCCGTCACGAAAAGAATCATTCCGTTTTTTCTTATGTAATTTACGGACAACGGTATACGTAATCATTGCCGTGCTTTGTTCTTCTGTCTGCTCAGAATCGCTAAAAGACGGATCGTCTTCGAATAAAGAACCTTGTCCGTCTGGTGCTTTATACTTTGATTTTTCCGATTTTGAACCGTATAAAGCCTTGGTTAATTGGCGAACTTGTTCAGTCAACGCTTCGATTTGTCGATTTGACTGAGCTAATTGTTGCTCAAGCATTCGAATTAATCGTTCATTTTGATTTTCTTGCTTAGGAGAAACGTTCGTCAAATCATTCACCACATTTCCGTTCAGTATAAGTTATGGATGATTATACCACCTTAATAGGTGGGTTTAAAAGACACCTTTTGCAGATTTCGCAATCGCTTTTGGCTGCTGAAGCGATAAACCTTCTAACAGCCAGCGAAGTTCCTTTTGTGAAAGGTTACGTACTTCCTTTTCATCTTTTGGCCATTGCAGTTTGCCATTATCTAATCGTTTATAAAGCATGGCGAAGCCATCTCCATCAAAATACAAACATTTATAACGGTCTTTACTCGTTCCAGAAAATAAGAAGATGGAATCACTATATGGATCAAGTTTAAAAGAATCCTGAATGAGTGTTGCGAGACCGTCAATACCTTTACGCATATCGGTCTTACCGCAAATAATGTAGATGTTCTGCACGCTCGTAAAATCATGCTTCATTGATTATTCAGCTCCTTCACGATCGTTTGGATGATGTGCTCATCTACGCCATTGAAGAAAGAGATTACTGCGGTAGCTGTTTTAATTACGCAGCTTGGATCAGAAGGAGATTGCGGTGAATTTGTAAATGAAGATTCGTCAATGATAGGGTCTAGCGACACGGGGACAATTGTTAGTTTAGTTGTTGGCATAGAAAACACCTCCCTTATTTGATATATCTATCGTACCGGGAGGTGCCTGTCATATATATGCGTTATTTGATTACGGGCTTACAAACCACTCATACAAGCGGTTTTTTATTTTGCTAAATTATTGTGTATTTATTTGCATAATGCAAGTAAGTGAGATATAAATATTTCATGAGGTCTATAAGGGCAAAGAATAACTGAGAGTACTTTATATTCATGTTCAGTCAGTATTTTTCTTAAATGCCTTCTAAATTCTAGTTATTTAGTTTAAATTTGTTTCTATTCCGTATGTAACGTGAAATCGAAAGGCAACGCGAATTGCGTAAATAAAGAAATTTCCTCATTGATAATAGTTGTGAAAAACAAGTAAATTGGAGGGTGTTGGCATGAAAGAGATACTTGATGCAATTGTTTTTGGAGGTGGTCAGGCTGGTCTTGCTACAGGTTATCATTTACAGAAGAAGGGACTACGTTTTCTGATTTTGGAGGCAAGTAATCAGATAGGCGGGTCTTGGCCAAGTTATTATGACAGTCTGAAATTGTTTTCTCCAGCAGGCTATTCCTCTATGCCGGGCATGAAATTCCCGGGCAATCAGAATCGTTATCCTCATCGAGATGAAGTCGTTCGTTATTTACAGGATTACAAGATAAAGTTTCAATTGCCAGTTATTTTTAACCAACGTGTAGAATTGGTCGAAAAAGATAGGGGAGGATTTTTAATTCGAACGATGACAGGGGATATTTTTCGGGCTCGAACTATCATTAATGCGACCGGCTCATTTAGAAATCCATTTTTGCCAACAATTGCAGGGATGGAGATGTTTCAAGGGGACATACTCCATTCTTCGGAATACCGAAATCCGAAGTCATTTCACAATCAGAGGGTAGTGGTCGTAGGAGGTGGGAATTCTGCGGTACAGATTGCAGTTGAGTTGACCGAAATGAGTCAGACTTCTTTAGCTGTGGTTCGACCAATCCAGTTTGTGAAACAACGTGTATGGGGCCAGGATTTGCATTTTTGGTTGAAGCTGATTGGTTTTGATACCTTCCCATTCTGGAGATTCGGGAAAACTGCACCGAGGTCAAAAGCAGTGAATGATACAAACAAATACAAAGAACGAATAACGGCAGGAAAACCCTATCAAGAACCGATGTTTACATCCTTTTATAAGGGGGGAGTCATTTGGCCGGACGGGATAAAAGAACCAGTGGATACCGTAATATTTGCGACCGGCTTCAGGCCACAATTTCCATACCTGCAAGCAATTGGCGCACTTGATGAGGAAGGTAGACCTTTACATAAGGCAGGCATTAGCATAGTTCCAGGTCTTTATTATGTGGGGCTGGAAGGGCAGCGTTCCTTTGCTTCTGCTACATTAAGGGGAGTAGGGCAGGACGCGGAATTTATTGTGAAAAAACTAGTGCAGTGTCTTAAATAATGACATGATTTGAATACTGAGTGCGCTGTTTTTTAAAGACTTTGAACTGCGAGAATATGCCTGTAATAGCTCCTCCAACCATCTAGAAAATACACTAATTTTACAATTAGTGTATTTTCCGAGTATGTTATTAAGGGGCGGTTATATTAATTGTACAATACGAGAAAAAATTAGGAGGTGAGGAAATGGAAAGCAAACGTGAACTATTCCAAGTTCTAACTCAGAGCTTTGGATATTTAAATAAAAAATGTTGTTCAGTTGGTTCTGTAGATATCTCACCTGTACAAAGTCACATTCTCTATGAGATTGACAAGCAAACTGAGCCTTCGATGCAACAAGTTGCCGAAATATTAGGAATGGATATTACTACCTTTAGTAGACAAATTCAAACTCTTATTAAAATGAACCTAGTTAAAAAAACACCTTCATCTACAGATAAGAGAGTATCCATTTTATTCCTAACGGTAGAAGGTAAATTTGTTGCTACAATAATTGATCAGACGATAAATGAATATTTAAATAATGTTTTCTCACATATGAATGAATTTGAACAAGAAACAGTCATTCGTTCACTAATTTTATTAAACAAAGCCATGACAAAATCAAGTATCTGCTGCACACCTCATTCTTTATCATAAGTGTGACTAAAATATTCAATTTGGCTCATTTAGTCCATCTATCGACACAAATAATGATTAGAATAGGAATATTATCAGTACAATTGAAAAAATTATGATATACGGCTATTTGTGATGCGTACAGGAAAGGTGCACTATATTTTTGTAATTCGGGCTTACAGTTATCCAACATCGAAAAGTTTAATAAATGACAAACTCCCTTGAAAATGAATTCATTTTCAAGGGAGTTTGTGTTTTCTGAGAAATTTTAGTTATTATCCAAAAAATATGTTAATTGTATAGTTGTATCTTCTTGTAACTTATAAGCTAGGACTAACATATACCAACCTTTATCTTCTACTGAAAGGTCTATTGCAAACTGATCTGCATTAGGTGCAAGCTGCTCAACAGCTACAGAAATTTCTTTATTGGTTTTCGTATGCCTAAGACCGATTTGGTAAGGATTTAAATAGTGACCGTCTAAGCCTTTTACTAGGTTTTCTACTGTCGTTACTGGTCCAGTTAAACTTTTCACTTCAACGATTTGAGGATGCGCAATCACAGTATCTAATTTAGTTAGATCTTTAAGTGGTGAGAAATCTGTTATCGCATTTCCTGAAATATCTAGTGAAACTAAATTCTTCGCGTATTGTAAGCCTTCAAGACTCGTTATTCGCGTAGTAGGACAATAAAGACTAGTGAGTTCATACAGATCACGTAGCGTTATTTCTCCAGTAAGTCCTAGTGTTTGCTGTATAGATTTCTTGAGATTGTTATCTTTTATAATGATAATTTGATTGAAGTCGATTGCTACTAACGTTGCTTTAGCCTGAATTAGTGCTCCTTCAGCTTGATCGATTTCTACCTGAGTAGCTTGCTTATTCGCAAGAAGTTCGTCCGCTTTTGCAATGCTAGCTAGTAATAAATTCACACTCTCAGATGTATAGCCTTCAGCATCAATGGCTTTCGCATCTTCAAAAGCTACTACTAAATCTTTTGTGAAAACTCTATCCGCGTTCGCGAAATGTAATTTAGCATCTCCCCATGATCCATGGTCAGAACCGTTTCCATTACCGCCGTCAGTAACGACTAACTTCAGCTCTTTGGCACCGCTAATATTCACTTCAATAAATTTTTGTGGATCTCTTGATTGCATTAAGCCACTGTCGAATTGTTTTTCTCCATCAACAATAACCTGGAATGTTACAGAACCAATTGAACCGTACATCTGACGGTCTACACCCACAAATGAAGTGAAATAATCAGCGTCTTTATCTGTTAAATCATAGACGATTGTTGAGTTAGAATGGGCACCAATACCTTTCTGGTAAGCCTTCTCACTGCCATCTTCTCCTGTTAATCGTAAAGTTTTGTGACTAATTGCTAGATCTTTCACAGGTACTGCATAGCTGTTTTGAGTAGAATTCCAATCGAAATCTGAAAGGAAATGAGCATCTTCCATATTCACGACAGAAATCGTTCGTTTCTTCGTGATTTCATTGCCGTCACTATCCGTTACAGTATAAGTAAGCTCATACTTACCAGCTCGATCGAAGTTTACTTGATCTGCTCCAGTCACTTGTACAGCGGCTCTTAAATCGCCATCTTCAGCATCCGTTGCGAAATATTTTCCGTTGATGTCGATAGGCGTTCCGGCTTTAGTAGCAACGGATTTAGGGACTGTCAGCTGTGGAAGCCCAATTTAAATACTTCATTGTAGGCAGTTAAAATGTCTTTCCCGTATAAGTCAAACTTTTTAACCGAAGCAATTGGAGTATTAGTAGTTGCTTCGGCTGAAGTCACGATAATTTTTCCATTCGGATTTTTACTCGCTAAAACATTAATTGGGCCACCGACTAAATTAAAAGCCAAGGCGGCTACTGCAGCAATCTTAACAACTTTCATTAACAATTCCTCCTGATGAATTTATTCCTAAGAAGCACATTAGAAAGACACATCTTGCCCAAAATAGGGCGAGATGCTGTCCCTTCATATCTACTAAAAAAAGCTACTCCAAAAAGAGTAGCTTTATTTTTATAAGGTAATCAAATAAATCCACACAAAATGCTTCATTTTTAATGAGCCTTACTAAACAAAAAGTAGAATGTACTCTTCGGCAACTGGCTGACATAGTTATAAACTTTAGTCCCTATAGCTTTGCGTCCCTAAATTTCTTTAGGTTTGCTTATTTAATTTTTCTACTACAAAGAATAGCATGATAAAAACTATTTCAATAGAATAATAAGCACTAGATTTATTACCTCACAACAGGGTAATATGGCAAAATTACATCATACTAAAACGATTTAAATTGTCATATTATTTGTATCTAACATTAAGTTATGAGATAGTAATAACATCAGAAAGTTATTTTAATATAGGATTTGCAGTAGCTGTGGGGGATAGGAATGCGAAAGCTTATTAAATTTTTACTTCTATTAGTTGTAGTAGGAGTGATCGTTTTTGTCTATGCAACATTTATCGAATCAAAGATATTAACCGTTACGTCTCATGAATTTTCATATGCAACACAGAGCGAGGAAAAAGGGACATCCATTAAAATTGCTCATTTTACAGATACGCAAGTTGGGGAATTTTTTAGTATGGAGCAGTTCGAGAAGGTTGTTAAGAAAATAAACAAACAAAAACCTGATCTCATAGTTTTTACTGGAGATTTATTTGATATGGGTGCAACAGAAGCGGAAATTCAAGAGATTATCTCTCTGTTAAAAGAGATGAAAGCGCCTTACGGTAAATTTTCGGTTTATGGTAATCGGGATGTAGGAGGCGGCATGGTCCGAAACTACGAACGCTTACTTACGGATGCTGATTTTACGCTTTTACAAAATGAAGAAACGACGATTATTTTTCCGAACGGGGAAGAACTACTCATATATGGATTAGATGATGCACTATTAGGTTCACCTGATATAGCTGGTGTGAACGATATGCTATCTCGTAATCAAAATACCCTTGTACTTTTACATGAACCAGATGTAGCAAAACAACTTGAGTCTACGAATCATGCATTAATTTTGGCCGGTCATAGTCATGGTGGACAAGTGTACCTACCATTTATCGGACCTCTTGCTACTACTTCATTAGCAGAAGAATACGTAAAGGGTTGGTATGCTCTTCCTGGTAATGTAAACCCTAATTTATATGTGAATACTGGGATTGGAAATACCAAACTGCCATTTCGTTTAGGCAACATCCCGCAAGTGGCTCTTATAAATCTTCAATAACAGGAAGAAAAGCGCTAAAGCGCCTGCTTAGCCCCGACAGCTGCTTGCGAGCCCGAAGCGACCTCGAGGGGCTAGCGCTTTAGCCTAGACGTTGCATTTACTTTTTTTAAAGTTGTCCACATGGCGAAATTTTATAATTTCCTTAACAGCAAAAAACTGGTTAGTATTTCTAACCAGTTTTTATTTTAGGGTTATTTAATTGTACTTACAAAATCTATTATTCTCTATGCTAATCCTATAAAACTATTTCACACTCGGTAATAATTTATTCAACACTATTGCTACGATGGCAGCTGTTGCGACAGGTGAGCTGAATAAATATTGCACTGTCGTTGGTAAAGAATATAAGAAATCTTTAGGAAGGAGTGTTAAAGCTAATGTTAAAATCATCGGAACAGCGATTACGTACATTTCTTTTTCGCCAATTCTTTCATTTTTCATCACTTGTAAACCGCTGATTGCAATGATGCCACAAACAATGACAAACACACCACCGATTACGGCTGAAGGAATGGCAGAAATCAAAGCAGCTAATTTACCTGAAAATCCAAATAATACAAACCAAGCCCCTGCAGCGACAAAGACATGTCGGCTTGCGATACCTGTGATCGAAATGACCCCTGCATTTGTTGAGTAACCGGTTACTGGAGTGGAGCCAAGTAAAGAAGCGATGAAACAGCCAATTCCTTCCCCGATAACGCCACGATTAATTTGTTTATCTGTTAATGGTTTGTCGATTACATTACTGACAGCAAACCATGTACCTGTTGTTTCAGCCATTAACACAATATAAATAATAACCATAGTAATGATTGCAGAAATATTGAAAGAGAAACCAAAGTCTGCAAAAGGAATTTGCGGCATGCTAAACCATTTTGCTTGAGAAACAGCTGATAAATCTAATACACCCATAAATTTAGCTGCGAAACAGCCTACGATTAACGCAATAATGACCGAAGTGATACGGAAAAAGCGACCTTTCGTATGGAAGAAAGAACCTAGCATAACGCAAACAATCAATACTACAGCTGTAATAAGCGCTAAATAGATGTTTTGGTTGATCGTAGCACCTGCACCGTTATAGATATTACTACTTAACCCAATGGGCATTAATGAAAGACCAACAACAAAGATAATCGTACCCCCAACAATTGGAGGGATGAACGTCTTCACAATCGTATTGAATACTCCTGTAAAGCCTAAAATAATGACTAAAATAGCGCAGATTAAGCTAGCACCTAATACTGAACTCCAACCAAGTTCACCACCACCACTAGCGGCATATATACCAATAATGGCGCCTAGTGGCACATAAGATGGACCTTGTGCGATAGGGAGTTTCATACAAAAGTGAGTTTGGATAATAGTTGCAATTCCTGCTGCAATAAAGGTCGATTGAATTAAAGCGGTTGATTGGCCAGACTGTAAGCCGATTAACATCGCAATAAGGAATGGAACTACATAAACATCCATAGCCATTACATGTTGCAATCCTAGTAGAGCTGATTGAACGGTTGAAACTTTTTCATCGGGTAAAACGGTTAAATTCGTGGGACTGATTTTATCGTTAGCTTGCTTGTTATTTTGTGTTTCCACTAAGATGCACACCTCAAAATTTTATGTTATTTAAATAAATGTTCGACAGTATTTACTAATAGGGTATTGTTATTTTGTTTATTGAGCTCGTTTATGAACCTTGTTGCCTTGAACCCATACTTCACGAATGTTTTCTGGTCGAACAAGGTACATGATTTTTTGGAAAATATCGTTTAATTCTTCATTAATATCGAAAATCGGTAGTTTTGCAGATGCTAATTTTGTATCGATGATTTGTACATCCCAAGTATAGTTTTCTTGTAAACGACCGATTGGGAGGCTTAAACTTTCACCACCACCAGCAGTTGCTAAGTAGAAAGCTTCATTAATGGTAATTCGTGAATTTGGTAGGCCACGTTTTTCTGCAGGAAGAGATGGATCTACACCGTCTTCTAACATTCTAGATGACATCACAGCTTGTCTCGCATTATCGAAAAGGCTTGGTGAAAAACCACCAGAAATATCTGAGCCTAAACCAATATCGACACCTTTTGCATGTAGATGGGCAACTGGAATGACACTGTTAGCAAAATAAGCATTGGAGATAGGACAATGACTAATGGCAGTGCCTGTTTCAGCAAATAATTCTGCATCGTCATCATTTAAGAAATTACAATGTGCCATGACAGCTTTATCGCTCAATAAACCGAAATCATGTAAGGCAAATGCATCGTTTTTCTTGAAGCGCTCTTGTACGTACCCATGTGCCCAATCACTTTCACTACAATGAGATTGAATATGCGTATCGTACTTAGCAGCCAATTCCCCTAATCCTTTTAATGCTCCATCCGAACAACTTGGTATAAAGCGTGGTGTTACAACTGGATAAACACCTTGTTTCGTCGATCTGGCTAATTCTTTAACCGCTAAGATAAATTCTTCTGTATCTGCTAATGCTGTTTGCACATCCGCATCACGATAAAATTCTGGTGTTTGTTCAGGATCATCCATTACAACTTTACCAACTAAACCACGTTGTCCTTTTTTAGCGCATATTTCAGCGAGCAATAGGCTTGCCTCTTTATGAACAGTCGCAAAATAAAGCGATGTAGTTGTGCCGTTTGCAAGTAAAGTGCTTACTAAATCTTCATAGACCTCTTTAGCAAACTCTAAATCTGAGAACTTAGATTCAATTGGGAAGGTATACTTGTTTAACCAATCATTCAGTGGAATGTCTAATGCAGTTCCAGATTGAGCCCACTGTGGTGCATGGACGTGTAAATCAATAAAGCCGGGTAAGAAATACTGTCCTTCAGCTAATTGATGAAAGTTTTCTTTTCCTTGATAAATATTTAGTAATCCTTGATAGTCCGCATGATCAGGTGCAACGGCTTTTTCAATCATACCGTCAGCGTTGATACAGAATAGATAATGTTTTAAGATTTGTACTTCTTTTGAAGACTTACTTGAGAAAGCAGTCCCTCGAAACAAATGCGTATATTCAGTCATGTAATCCACCTTAATGTTCGTGTTTCTGTAATTGTATCGATTATTATAGGGCATTCTAACTGTTAAGTCTATAAAAAAACAAATTTATTGATAAATATTTATATTAAAATGATAGAATAAACTAGTTTTTTACAAATGATTAGTATTATATAGTAGAGAGATGTGGGGGAATGTGGATGTATTATAGATGAATGGATATATCTCGGTTAATTAAATGGAACTGAGATTACGAGAGGACTTGTCCGACCGTGAGTATAAACAAATGCCATAAAGAATTTAACCAAACAGTAGTCGAACTTTATCGCTTGTGTACACCGATCCATCAACTAGCTAGGGAATATGGTGTGTCAGAAATCATGATTTATTAATGGATTAAACTACATTCTTCAATTGAAGGAATGGGGGAGTTAACTGCAGCGGAAGTGGCTGCGATGCAAAAAGAAAACCTTCGCCTAAAACAAGAGGTAGACATCCTAAAGAAGGCTATGACCATATTCGCACAAAAATAAAAGACCTTGAGCTGTTCGACCTTCCTTCACTTCTACTATAAAAAATAGTAGCACAAACCATGGTCTCGGTTTGTACTACTAATGTTAGGATGTTTTTGTTTGTGATAGTAATTAGATTTTCTAAAAATACTAACTCCCTACAGTAATTAGTTTAAACGACCAAAACCTGTAAAGTGATTTTCCCAATATGCGCCGTCGATTTTACTAATTTGTACGTAATAACCACTTGCAGCAATCATTTGATTATCGCCAATATATATACCGACATGTGAAATCCCAGATTTATATGTATCGCTAAAGAATACTAAGTCTCCAATTTGTGGTGTAGATACAGGTGTAGATGCATTGTAGTAGCCTGCTGCTGATAAACGAGAAGTTGAAATACCTGCTTTATTATAAACATAAGTAATAAAACCTGAGCAGTCAAAGCCACTTGGCGATTCGCCACCGAAAAGATATTTTACGCCTAAAAATTGATTTGCAATTGAAACAATATTATTACCTACTGAAGAATTCGGTGAAGTTGGCTCCAATGTTGTTGAGCGACTCACAATTAATTTTTGCCCAACAGAGATTGCTGTAGAAGATAAATTATTTAATTTCATTATGGTTGTATACGAAATGCCATATCGACTACCAATTTTAGATAATGTATCGCCTGATTTTACTGTATATGTAGATGTTGATGTATTATTTAAATCAGTTGAATCCGATGTTGATGTCGTAGATCCATTAACTACAAGTTTCTGTCCAATAAGGATTAGAGTTGAAGATAAATTATTCCACTCCATTAAAGTTTTATATGAAACACCATACTGACTACCAATTTTAGATAGTGTATCCCCAGATTGTACTGTATATGTAGTCGTAGAGCTTGGATCTGGAGTAGTAGATGTTTGATTTTCACCGATAATTAATTGTTGTCCAGGAAAAATCAAAGTAGATGTTAAATTGTTTGCATTCATAATTGTTTTATAGGAAATGTTATATGCTTTTGCTATTTCATATAATGAATCTCCTGATTTTACTGTATATGAAGCTGCTGAAGCTTGTCCAACAGACGTTAATAAGACCGTTGTTCCTACTGTTAATGCTGCTAGCTTTGAAGACCATTTATTCATAATATTATATTCTCCTTAATTACTATTACTTAAAGATAATATAATATCATTGTGATATAACAAATCAGTATCAAAAATATAACAAAAACGTTTTTTCTGTAACATTTCAAAATTTTGTTCAATTAGTAGCTAAAATTGCATAAAATAGAGGAAAAATGATAAATTCTGCTCGTAGATGAGTTTGGGACATTGAATGATGGATTATTTTTGATGTTTTTTTGATGAGTTATACTTTCGTTTTCTCCGATGGTATCACATTGCCCGAGTATGTGTTGTGAAATCATGGATCATTGATAATAGGAAATACATATTGAAGAATAAATAAGAGTAGTCAAAACGGAAATAATAAATCCTTCTTGTTCAATTTTTCTATCCTTTAAGTTAATTAATTTCTAATAATTCTCGTGAGCATTATCTGAAATTAGAGGTGTAGCACAGGAAGTATTGCGAAAAGGAAAAGCCTGGAGACATTGACATATCTACGTTTTCGGGATTTTCAAAAGATGGTACGAACTGGTCTCGAACCAGCCCCGCCCCCATGAGTCGAATTTATCTAGCTTAAAAGATTGAGTTGAACTGAATTCAACTGAGTTAAAATAAGTCTGATTTAATAAGGGTTTCGTGACTGGAAAAATCTTTTTAGTAAAATAATACCAGAACAAAAAATAATTCTGCGGACAAAAGAATAAACAGATGGTCTGTATTACTTTTTGTGATAGAACAGTGTGTTACAGGTATAAAGTGATGTAGAATTTGGTTTTAAAGAATCAAAATATATAGTTGGAATGCTACACTTTTAACAGATGTGGCATTTTTGTTTTATAAAATAGTTGGTTTTACTTTTGATACGGTGAACGTTATTACAAGTAAATGAAGTTTTTTTAGAAAAATAAGAGGAGGAATTATAAAAAGGGGCGGCACCTCACGGTTGCAGCCCGTTATTGACATAATTAAAAAACTCACCTTAATCATTTTATTTCTACAAGAATACTGCACTAGGTCCGTCAGTAAACCTATTGTGCATTCGATTTTCCATTCTGTATTTTACCGATTTTTTGCTAGTAAGCCAGCGTCGCTGGATCGGTATTGCCAAATGTCAAATACCACGGTACTCCTAAAATTCCGGGAGGAACAAATACATCGAACGAGCCGCTCTCAACGTCGTAGCGACGTACCGAGCCAGTATCAGGTCCGTTTCCAGAAATGGGGACAAATAATTTTCCTTCCGGTCCAAACAGGATAGCCATCGCGAAGGCACGGGGCTCTCCGACTTCATCAAGGTCAATCTTTTTGATAAAAGTACCCGTTTTGCCTTCAAAAACAAGGATTTTGTCGGTGTCATCCGCGTCCGCTCGGAAACTGGTGATGTAGAGGTTACCGTCTGGACCGAAGACCAAACCTTCAGGACGGTGCAGGTTATTGACAGAATTGCTCTCAATGAACACGTCAACGAATTCCAGTGTATGCGGGTTGAAGCGTAACACCCAGCCATTAAGGGGATCAAAAGGGTTAAAGACGGAGACATATAGCAAGCCGTCTGTTCCTATGACCACACTGCGGGGGAAAAATGGCCCGTTGAATCCAGAGTGGTTGAAAATGCCTAGAAAGGCCCCGTTTGTCCCACTATACGCTCTTAGTTCTCCCGGTTGAGGTTCTTCGTTAGAACTGACGCTCTCTATGTCTGCCACATACAGGACATTGCTATTCGAGAGGACGATGCCCCGCGGTGCAAACGAAGCACCTTCTTGAATGGAAGTGACGAGTTCACCAAGAAAAGCCCCAGTCTCTCCATTGTACTGCAACACGTTGCCGTTTTGAGGTTGCTCGACATTCTGGTTAGAGACAAGGAGATTGTCAACATGGTTGAAGATAAGACCTCGAGGACCGTGTAAGCTGCCGCTACTTGATGTTACAAAAGTGCCAAGGAAGTTCCCGTTGACTGCGTCGAAACGTTTCACGGTGTCATCACTTGTATCACCAATATAGAGAAAGTCACTACGAATACCCATAACAAAACCACCTTCTTTAATTTATTTAGTAAAAACGAATTTTCACTTCCTCTAATATATGTGAACGAGAGTTTTGAGCTATAGACAAACTGCCTGATTAAATAACATAATTTCTAAAATATGTATTACTAATTCTTTTATTGCAATAGTAAATGTAGAATTTAATGTAAGTATGTAAAAACTTTTATTAATTAGTTTCGTAGAACCGTATCAAAAGTATGTGAAGTTTGAAATAGATAAGAGTGAAAATTAATTTAGGGCCATTCATAGATGATATATTCTAAGGCATGATTCAATAGTGAATTGAAACATGCCTTAGTTTTTAGAAAAAATGTCAATGATTAAAAAAGAATTAGAAAAGCAGTCATGGCACACCTAGTTGCAATACCTTTTCCTCTACTTTCAAGACGACTTGATGATTTAAGCGCATACCTGAAATAAAGAAATGAACCTATCGTTAAGTAAGGCAAATAGGATGCTGGCAGAAAAAGGTTCCAATTATCCCCAAAGTAAGAGGCGGAAAATCACCCTCATTACCTGGGAGAATAGGCTTATCTAGACGTTGAACAATTACATCTATTATCCATTGGCTAAATACTACTGCACCAATAATAATCCTTAGTTTATTACATGGGATTAAGGTTATTCCGTATTTAAACCTTATTTAGATACATCACGTAGAACCGTACCATAAGTAAATGAGTTTTTTTTGTATAAATGGCCTCTTTGTTGCTTATTCTTTGTTTTTCTTTATTATTTTTTCGTAAATACTTTGGTCTTGTAACCTTTTAAAAAGCGAAACGTCGGGAACTAAGTTTGTTTCGAAAATCCAAATATCGCCTTTTTTATCAATGCCGATATCCATACCGATTCGGGTAATATCTAGGTAACAGTTCCCTAAATATAGGGCTCCAATCATGCAAATTTCATTTAGTTTAGAAAGTAATTTTTGGGGGTCGCTGTTTATTTTTGATTTTTGCAGAGCTTCTTCTAACAGGATTATAGACGTCGCCACATTGGTAACGATATATTTCTTTGAGGAAATCTTCGCTACTTTCGCGGTAACTTCCCAGTTGCTACCGCGGTTTTCTCTTTGAACCATCACGCGCGCGTCAAAGATACAATCTTCAATCGTCGCTAAGGGTATCCTTTCCTGAACGAGATAACTTTTTTGAGATAAGTAATGGGTTTGGAGGTAATCAATGAGGGAGGCTCTACCTTCTATTAAACGTTTTTTTCTTTCGTTATGAACTTCAAAGACATCTCCTTGCAGCCAGGAAACTTGTACAATGCCTATTCCCCATTGACCTAAACATGGTTTGAGCATTACCTGCTTGTGTTCTTGAATAAAATGAAGGATTGTGTGAGTGGTTGCTAGTTGGGTATGGGGAAGATAAGCTGCTAACTCATCAACGAAAGACAGTACTTGATACTGGCTCCACTTACTTTTTGAAAAGTGCAGGAAAATATCTCGAATATACCATTCCTCTTTTAATATTCCGATATCTAATACAATAGTTGGACATTCGGGATAATGTTTTTCGAGACATAAAACGGTTTGGATGGCCGAATCATCAAGTTTTTGTATTATGAAGTCTATTTCTTTTTGCTTTAAAAAGCCATTCTTTTCAAGTACCGCTGTTACACTCCAGTTAAAGAACTGATCTCGATGCATAGTTACAAATAGTTCAACAGCCTCTTCATTTCTGTTATTCAAGAAACTAAAATCCTGAAGAATATAATATTTTTCTGTTGTGCATATGTTTTCCAAATAATTATAAACATCTGATTTGTTATTGAAAATCATTGAAAAGCTTTCATTTTGAATTTTATACTTCTCTTTTTCCCCTGGTATTAAGAATACATGAATTTCTTTTGAACCAAAACACGGTCGGATAACCAATTGTTGATTTAAATTTTGATAAAAGGACTGTTCGTTAAACAATTCGGTATGAACAACATAAGGCTTAGTTTTTTCATTCGCATTTAAAATTTGATACTGGCTCCATCTTCCTCTTGTAATTTCCATTAAAATCTCACCTCTATAAGGCTTTCTCTTCAATGTATGAAAACAAGTTTGAATTAGTGTAGACATTTCAATAAGGCCATACCAATAGCCAAACTTACTTAAGTTATAATGCCCGATACACTTAAAAGATAATTTCAAATAGTGTAAAATATTTTCGTATTTTTAGTAGTCAACTGATAAAGAAAAGGGGGAAATGAAATGAGAATCTTTGATGCACATTTTCATATTGTTGATTTTGATTTTCCAATTATTGAAAACCAAGGATATTTGCCACCTAGTTATGTGGTAGAAGATTAACAAAATGAAACTGCTGATATAAATGTTTTAGGTGGTGCTATTGTATCCGAGTCATTCCAAGGACTTGACCAAGCATATTTATTAAAGGCACTGAAACAAATGGGCCCAACATTTTGCGGCGTAACACAATTACCATTTACAGTGACGGATGAAGAAATCATAAATTTAAATAAAAACGGGGTAAAAGCATTACGTTTCAATATTAAAAGAGGCGGCTCAAAAGATTTATCAAAGCTAGACTACTTTGCAAGAAGGGTTCATGATTTAGTAGGATGGCATAGCGAGCTTTATATTGATGCAAAAGAGTTGCCTGAAATTGCATCAACGATTGAAAAATTACCAGCAATATCAATTGACCATCTAGGATTATCTGAAGAAGGGCTCCCACATTTATTAAAGCTAGTTGATAAAGGGGTTACATGTAAAAGCTACTGGTTTTGGTCGTGCAGAGTTGAATGTTGAGTATGCCGATATTGAATTGATTCAACAGTTTTTTGATGAACAAGCCGTGGATAAAATTCTCTACACAAATGCACTTAAATGGTATTTCAAATAATGGACTTTCAGAAAAAATTTAAATTTTTAAAAAATTTGGAGGGTTTATTATGAATAAATCACTACAAGCTGGGATCGAGCATGAAATGAAGTTTGTTGTGGCACAGTCAAAAACCGTAGCAAATCTTAACCCGGAATCGGAAGAGTTTGGAGCAATGCCAGAAGTGTTTGCAACAGGTTATCTTGTTGGTCATTTAGAGTGGACATGTATGCAAGCGGTTAATCCTTATCTTGATTTTCCACGTGAACTGACACTTGGTACACACATTAACGTAAGCCATGAAGCTGCAACACCACCAGGGCTTGAAGTAACTGGACGAGTTAAGCTAATGCAAGTCGCTTTTCTGAAAAGGCTGCAAGTTAAGTGAACGAATAGGACAATTAAAAGCATTGCTAAAAACGCATAATTCTAATTGAATTAACAGTAATCATTAAACTTTATTATAAAGAATTAAATATTCCACATTAAATAAGCGCATGTTTTGATGTAACATAATTTCTGTAAAGGTTAGGGAAGTTGTGAATTATTTTGAATTTCTCCATATCTGAGAATAATAACCAAAATCCAAAGCGGTCTTTCAGTAATGAAAGGTCGCTTTATATTTCTTTTGGCATCGATTTTGCCAAAGCTAATTTTAAAAAATCGAGATATACTAGAAGTTCTTCTGGTAAATATACATCGTTTCGTTTCACAAATCCAACTTGAATCACTTGGTTTCCTTCCAATGGAATAGTGATGATATTGGGGTTCATGTAATTACTCACAATACAGCCTGTTCCCAGATTGTAGCTAGTTGTGTTTGACAAGAGATTATTCATGGTCCCTCTATCGGTCACATAGACTAGCTTCTCAATATTGTTTACATTAAGCGTTTCTTCCGCAAAATGTAGGAGCATATCATTCTGCTGGTAGCTTAAATAAGGATAGCCTCTTAACTGATCTAAGGTAATGGAAGTATAATGGGCCAGTGGGTGTTATTTACGTAAAAAGACATGTTGTTTCAATGAAGCAAGGGGTGTAAACAATAGGGATTTTGAGACAAAATGACGCTCGAAAAAGTGCTTATTTAAATCGGTTAGAGATAAAATTCCAAGAATACTTCTGCTTGCATACACGTCATCAATCACATCGATCGACTTACCTTCTCGAACTGCCAGCTCATATTTCCGTTCAGCAAAATGATCCATTAACTTCGCAACAGCCTCTATTGCAAAGCCATAATGTTGAGAGGAAATTGAAAACTTTGTTACGTCTGTTTTTTTCACTTTATCAAAATGATGGATGACAGTATCCATTTGCTCTAAAAGCATTTTTGCGTAAAACAATAATTCAGTACCTTCTTTTGTAAAAACTACCCCTTTGTTCGTTCAATCTAATATTATTATCCCTTACTCTGCTTCCAAATCGCGCACGGCTTTACTAATACTAGGTTGCGTTACGAAAAGTGCTGAAGCGGCTTTACTGATTGAATTATGTTTAGCAATTTCCACGATATAACGAAATTGTTGAAGCGTCATGTCCGTACCATCCTTCATTTAGTCCTAATTACGAATTTGCTATAATTATAGTCTATAGCAAGGAGTTAAAAAGTTCAATTTTACGTTTCTTTTGAACAGTCTTAATATAAAAGGTGAAAAACAAATTCATTATAAAAGGGTGATAAACATGATAAGAGAAGCAACACCAAAAGATTTAGAAGAAGGAGATAAAAGAAATGTCAATCAAGTACCATGTCTTGCTCCTATTAACCTGTTTATTTTGGGCAGGGAATTTTGTTGTTAGTAAATACCTTGTTGAACATACCTCACCGATTACACTAACTAGCCTTAGGTGGATGATTGCGGTCGTTTGTCTTGTTCCTCTTGTATGGTGGAAGGAAAAAAAGATGCTGCCACCGAAAAATGCAATACTTCCTTTGTTTTTAATGGGGTTAACAGGAGTTGTTCTATTTAACCTTTTTCAATTTTTAGCATTAGAGAAGACAACCGCAACAAATGCTGGCTTAATATCGACGTTAAATATGATTTCCATCGCTGTTTGTTCAGCTCTTTTTTTGAAAGAAAAAATGAATATGTTACAAATTTTCTCAATGATATTTTCCCTTTTTGGTGTCATTCTCGTACTATCAAAAGGGAAAATAGATTACCTGCTTTCATGGGATTTTAATACAGGTGATTTATGGATGATTACGGCTGTATGTGTATGGGGGATTTATACGATTTGTAGCAAATGGGCTATGACGAAAACTTCAGCTTTGATGTCTACTTTATACTCTGCTATTTTTGGGCTGATAATTCTTCTGCCATTAAGTATCTCTGAATTTACAGTTTCGAATATAAATGCCTCATTTTTAGGTTGGATTCTCTATACAGGAGTCATTTCAACATTAGTCTGTATGCTACTTTGGAATATTTGCATTCAAAATTTAGGTTCAACAACATCTGGAGTCTTTTTAAATTTTAATCCGATATTTACTGCAATTTTAGCATTTCTTTTTTTAGGTGAACAACTGACTTGGATCCAGGGAATAGGTAGTGCCATCGTGATAATAGGTTGTTATTTATTCTCATACTTTACAACAAAAGAATTGAAATTCTTATTAAGAAAGTTACGACATCATTAAAGGACAATAATCACTTTATATAAGCATGTTGGAGTCCGTTTTGTCTAATTGATCTGGAGGGATATTATGATTCAAGGTTCTTGGAGAGCGTTGGTATGGATTGGGCTATC
Organism: Solibacillus sp. FSL H8-0538; assembly: GCF_038003525.1. NCBI lineage: Bacteria > Bacillati > Bacillota > Bacilli > Caryophanales > Caryophanaceae > Solibacillus > Solibacillus sp. FSL H8-0538. The sequence continues at coordinate 1,538,257 of NZ_JBBOPI010000001.1, forward strand.
AGTGTTATGTGCTTTAAGCTTATGGTATAATGCTTCAGTGATTGCGCCGGAACTAATTGAAATTTGGAATCTTAGCTCTAATTCGGAAGCCTGGTTTTCTGCTTCTGTTCCTATTGGATTTGTAATAGGCGCATTACTTAGTTCATTTTTAGGGGTTGCTGACCGTTTTAATCCCCGAAAGGTTTTTGCAATTTCAGCATTTTTAGGTGCAATATTGAATGCCTTATTAGTTCTAGTTGATTCCGGCTTTTTCGGTATTCTGCTAAGGGTATTTACTGGAATTACCCTTGCAGGTGTATACCCAATCGCTGTAAAAATTTTATCAGAATGGTTTCCTAGAAAACGTGGTTTGGCAATTGGAATTTTAATTGCAGCATTAACATTAGGATCATCATTGCCACATTTTGTTGTTCTGTTCTTTTCTTCATTAAGTTGGAAATTCGTGATCATTTGTAGTTCAGTCTTGGCTTTAATATCAGCTTTCGTTGTCACATTTATATTAAAAGATGCCCCAATAAAATCGAAAAATTTGCCTTTCTCTTTAAAATTAATAAAAAAAGTAGTTACGAATAAACCAGTAATGCTTGCAAATTACGGTTACTTCGGCCATATGTGGGAATTGTATGCGATGTGGACATGGCTTCCCGCATTTTTGACTGCTAGTTTCTTAAACTATTCACCAGAAATTCCTCATTGGTTCATTGCATTAACCTCTTTTATTTCAATAGGAATTGCAGGAGGGATTGGTTGTGTGGTGGGTGGACTAATTTCAGATAAAATCGGAAGAGCAAATTTAACGATTATATCTATGTCTATAAGTGCTATCTGTTCGATACTAATAGGTTTTACATTTGGGCAATTTATTTGGTCAACGCTAATAATCTCCATTATTTGGGGGGTGTCCGTCATATCTGATTCCGCTCAATTTTCTGCAGCAGTTTCAGAAATAGCTGAAGATGAGTATGTAGGTACAGCCCTTACTTTTCAAATGTGTATTGGTTTCCTAGTTACTATATTTTCTATAAATCTAATCCCTATTATTCAGAGAATCATTGGTTGGGAGTGGGCCTTTACAATATTAGCGATTGGACCTATTCTTGGAATTATAACTATGGTCAAATATAGACGTTACGAATTCAATAACGAGAAAGTGCAATTGTAACTTTTGATTAATAAATCATCATAATTTAATTTTAGGTATTATTTTCGTGGTATTAACGTTGATTTATACAACCATTTTAGCCGTCTTTACGGGGACAATTGGACAGTTGTTCAAACGTAGGGCTGGAATCAACAGGTGGGGTAATATTGTTTTGGGCCTGCTTTATTTCGGACTAGGCATACAAGTTGTACTATTAGGTCCATAACCTATTTTAGATTAATGGACTAATTCCGAAAGGTTGTTAGCTATTTTTATTTAGAAAGGAGTAAGTACTGTGTACATTCCCAAATACTATCAAGTCAAAAATATCGATGAAATTATAGAATTAATTGAGAGGAACTCATTTGCAACGATAGTCACAACAAAAAATGGGAAACCGATTGCTACCCATCTCCCTTTACAGCTACATAAAGAGGGAGAGGATTATTTCATAACCGGGCATATGGCAAATGGGAATCCCCAATGGAGAACATTTGAAACTTGTGTGGATGTTCTAGTCATATATCAGGGACCACATGCTTACATTTCTTCTTCATGGTATGTGCATGAAAATGTACCTACCTGGAATTACCAGGCAGTACATGTGTATGGTCAAGCAAGTATTTTAAGTGAAGAAGAGTTGAAACAAGATCTTATGGAGCTGCTAGAGAAGTATGAGAAACGGCGTGAAAATCCGGTTTTATGGGATAAGTTATCGCCTCAGCTATTAGAAAGTGAACTAAAAGGAATTGTTGGCTTTAAAATAAAAGTGAAAGAAATTCAAGCCGCTTATAAATTAAGTCAGAATCGAAATGAAAAGGATTATCATAACATCGTTGAAAAATTACAAGAAGAAGAAAATCTAAATTCTCAAAAACTAGCTGAAGTGATGAAAAAGAGAATTAAAGCTAATAAGTAATCACACTTTTGGTGATGAACCAATTATCATCAACTACGCTTTACGAATGCGGAGGTAGAGGGCAAAAATAATCTTATTAATGCCTTGCAAAGAAGGCACTTTTTCACGCGTAATCTGCAACACTATAATTAAATGATTTTACTTGAGTGAAATGCCGAGTAGATTCACCTCGGTTCTTAGTCAAGCATATGTTTTGGTGAAGAGCCTATTTTACTAATTGATATTTTTCTAGATCTTCACTCGAACGATTAACCATCGCTGCTATTTGCGCCCTTTTAACATAATCGCTAGGGTAAAATCCGCCGTCTTCTCTACCTTTGATAATACCATTACTACTAAGTTTTAAAATATCTTGATACGCCCAATGTTCTTTTTGTACATCATAAAAAGGAGATTTATTCGTTTCATTTAATGGATAATCTAATATTCTCGATAATATTGCGGATAATTGAGCTCTTGTGATTTTAGCATTTGGTTTAAAGTTGTTTTGATTCGTGCCATTAACAATATTATACGTATATGCTATTTCAATAGCTCGTTTTGCCCAATGGTTTGTAGGAACATCAGTAAAATAATCGGGTACGGTTTCGTTTGTTTCGCCTAAATCGATAGCGTTTATAAGGATAGAAACAGCTTGTGCCCTTGTTAGTTCACCATTTGGATCAAAAGTGTATTCATTTTTTCCGTTAATCCAACCTTTTCTAAATAGGGACATAATATCATTCTCAGCCCAATGATGTTCTGAATCTATAAAATTATGTTCTCCATTCGCCCAAGATGAATAAAAATCCCATATTCCGTTATCTGCTTGATTTAAATCCCAACTACCAGTTCCTCGTAAATTGTATTTCTTTACTAATCTTAATTTATATTTTAAAGATAAATCATTTTCATACCATATTGTGTAATTCCCCGGTGTTAGTTTTTTACCACTAATATACGTTGGTGAATCACTGCTTTTAACTGTAAATTTGGCATAAGCTGATTTTGAGGCATGATCAAAATAGAATTTTCCTTTATGGTTATTCACGATGCTTACTACAGCTTTATTCGCAACACCATCTCCTCCTAATTTCTCGTCATCGTTCCAGATTCGACCATAAAAAGGGAGGCCTAAAATGATTTTATTTGAATCAACACCTTGATTTAGTAAAGATTTAATCGAATTTTCAACAAAAGATATGCTAGCAACTGGACCTACTTGACCACCTTTCCAACTTTCATCATATGCCATTACCATTAAGTAATCGCTATATTCACTTAGTTTTAAATAATCATAGGACCCATGCCATCCTACTGTCCAACCATTTGGATTTGCAGCAACCGCTATGGAAATTGTTTTATCATGAGGCATTTTTTCATTTAATAATCGAATGAAATCTGTAAATACTTCCTTATCGGTATAGTTTAAATTCTCAATATCGATATCTATTCCATCTAAATTATTTTTTACTACAGAATCTACAAGTTGAGTAGATAAGCTTTCTCTATTTTTCATCGCAATTTGAGCTAAATTTCGATCCCAATGGTTAGAAATAAATGGAACGACTTTTATTCCTCTATTGTGTAACTCTTCTATTAAATTTTTATCAATAGAAGATTTCAAACTACCGTCATCGTTCAATTCATAGAAATCTGGCGTAGCTGTACTTAACGCACCTAATGTCATCTCTATATTTTTTAAATAGGTGCTAGAATTTTCGCCATATAAATAAGTCATATGTATGTCATTTACTGAGGCATCAGTACTAAATGGAGAGGCAAATAATGTAGTTAACAGAGCTGGGATTAGAAAATATTTTTTTAATTTTTTTTTCATTGCTTACTTCCTTTAAACTATATTTATTACTTAATTATCTATTATTCAGGCCAAATACATCAATTATAAAAATATGGTGTTATTGATTTATTTTGTTAGTTTATACTATTTGAGGAGTCGTTTAGTTAAAAAGATTGAGTATAGAAATTAGTTTTTCTGATATTTACTCTTCAAATAGTAGTATCAAATATTCTATAAAAAGTCGAGATTGACGATGAAAATAGGGGAGAACTTCCTCCGAACGCATGCACAAGTGCTCTTGACAAACAGATAAAAAGAATGCGCTTTTTTTGACAATACGAAAGAAAGTAAGGGGATGTACAATTGAGAAAAGTAACAACAATAGTGGCCGCTTTTGTAATTGTATTATTAGTTGGATATTTTTCAATTCGCCTTTATACAGATATGAAGCTAAATGGTGTTAAGGAAAAAGTAATAGAAAATAATCCTGGAATTTCTAAAGTAGAAAATATAAATAGTAAAAACCACTGGGGAGAATGGTTTTCTGAATATATATTAGTGGTTGAAATGAATGGGTTAAAATATCGTATTTGGACATCTGACGAAGGAGAAATTACAGATAAAGAGGCATTGTAATTGTTCAACTAAAAAAGCGGGTTAGTGTAATAAAGGGAGTCTGTTAAAAAATGTAAAGGGGTGGATTATAATGATGCTTTTAGGACCTTTTCTAATGGCGCTTATACCAGGGATTATTATATTGATGTTTACGTGGTGGTTCAGTAAAAAAGGCTTTTCCTTTTTTGTAAGGAGGTTACCTGGAGTCCTAGCCATTATAGTGGCTACCAATCTCATCTATATTGGTTTTGTTAACATTAGAGGATTCGAAGGTGTAGGTTATGGCATTCTAGGTTTCTTTTTAATCTTCTTTGCCATAATATCGTTTGCTATTGGAAAAAAGGATACAATTAAACGTTAAGAAGTATTATTCAACATGTAAGGTCATTTAATAACGTTAGATTGCTAAGTTCTTCTCCAACTAATGAGGGGATTGTTCAAAAGAGCAGTTGCTTCTTTTCCTTAAGCAACAAATGACTTTTGTTGATTTCAAATGGGGAATTTAATAAAAAATGGAACTTATATTTGTTTCAACCGTATTTAAGTAATAGGTTCATAGAAGTTTATTATGAAGGAGTTGATTAGCTTGATAATTTTCGCTGAAGCCTTGCGTGCAATTTCTATAGCAGTGCTAATTATTAGTTCCTCCTTTTATTTTCGACATCTGGCTAAAACGAAGAAACAAAGAAAACTTTCAACCTTTGATTTAACAATGTACATAATAATTCAGATGGCGTATGCCTTTTTTACAATCAGTTTATTGATTTTTATATTTGTTGAGTAATTGTTGCAGGGGGATCTGGGGCGTCTATGTTAAAAGAAAATAACCCTTTTATCCATGCTCGATTTACTAATTATGTGATGTAATGGCTGATTGACAATAGTATTCTGAAAAATACCCGATCGGCTCACATTTTCCTAAAGGCATAGGAGACTTTGTCCGAAATTGGAGGAATAACTACATTAATATAATTCTATAAGATTCCGATAAATTGACCATTTCGTTTGTTTTAAAGGAGACGTAATAGAAATGCCGGTCTACAAGATTACTGTTGCAGATGTAGCGACGTACGCATTACGACAACAACATGTTAACCGCAATATAAAACAAGCACCTTTCGTTACAAACTAAGTAAAGTAGGTAGCGCTGCATTCCAAAAATTAGCTAGTGTGGAAAGTTGTTTTTTTTTACTAGTAGGCTCTTTATTTAATGGTAATATAGCAAATACACGTCTCACTAACCTTCTTCTAATCCTTCTAAAATTGAAATCGTTTTACTCGCTTTTTTTTCTTAAAAACAGTGCTAAAAGTAAACCAACAATGCTAATAACTGTTGCCAATATGAATGCCACCCGAATTCCAAGAAGCATGGCCTCTGTAGATTGTGCATTTAATATCGTCATCGTCCCACTCATAGACGCAACAAGTAGTGCTGAAACAATGGCTCCTCCAACCATGCGAAGAGTGCTATTTACCGCAGTCCCGTGTGCCATCAAATGTCCCGGCAATGCATTCATTCCCGCAGTTGTAAGAGGCATCATAATCATCGCAATCCCCAAAGAAATAGCCACAAAGACAATCGATAATAGCCAAATCGGTGTGTTCATCGTAATAATTACATAGACGAGCAGGCTGATAGTAATCAAGCTATAGCCAACAATCGCTAACAATCTACCGCCAATTTTATCGAAAATTTTCCCCGTAATAGGAGACATAAAGCCCATCAGTATTGCCCCTGGAAGAAGCATGAGTCCCGTTTCTAATGCCGTTAAGCTACGGACATTTTGCATGAAAAATGTCAATAAAATTTGTGAACCAATCATTAAAGCATATACGAATACAGAAAGCATCGTTGAAATCGTAAATTCCTTCGTTTGAAAAACACGAAATTCTAGTATAGGCTTTGGTAATTTTAACTGACGAACAATAAATAAAGTTAATGCGATTGCACCTATTATAATTGGAATTTCTACTTGCCAGTCCATTAACCCGACTGAACCAGCTATACTAAAGCCATAGAGCAATCCACCCCAACCAAATGATGACAAAATAATAGACAAGGAATCAAACTGACTTTCGCGTTTAGGTGTTACATTTCTCATAAAGAAAAAGACGCAAACAAGAACAAGAAGCGCTACAGGTAATACTGTATAAAATAAGTACCGCCATGTAAAATGAGCGATTAGCCAACCTGATAATGTCGGTCCAATCGCAGGAGCAAATCCTGTCACAAGACCAGCTACTCCCATTATCGCTCCACGTTTTTCTTTGGGATATAATGTTAATAAGATTGTTTGCATGAGCGGCATAATTATTCCCGCACCTGCTGCTTGAATAACTCGAGCTACTAATAACACAGAAAAACTAGGTGCAATTGCCCCAATCGATGTTCCAATACTAAAAAGTCCGAGTGCAGCAATTAACAGCATTCGATTTGAAAATTTACCAATTAAAAAAGCTGTAATTGGTATCAATATTCCGTTCGTAAGTAAATAAATCGTCGTCAGCCATTGTGCAGCACTTACATCAACCTGAAAATCTGCCATAATAGGCGGCATGGCAATCATTAATAAAGTTTGATTCAAAATTGAAACGAACGCAGCAGAAAGTAAGATCGCCACAATCATTGTTCGTTTTGAGTTCGTTATTTGCATATATGTTCTACTCCTCAAATGTTAGTACGAACTAACATTTGTTTATAAAAAAAGAGGCAATTATTTCTTTGCCCCATTCAAAAATAGCTCGACATGGTGATGAATAAAAGATTGTCGCTGGTCATGTAAAAAATGATTATGAGCAATTGTAGTCGAAACAAAAAAGCCGAACAATCCAGTTAAAAACATAATCGCCGCATTTTGTGTATCTAGTAGTCGAAGTGTGCCATCCTCTACTTTTTGCTGTAAATAATGAGACAGCAAATTTTGTAGCTGCTTCGTATTGTCTTCAGAAATAAATTCCGTTAACTCAGGGATTGTTTCCCTATCCTGTACTGCAATTAAAAAAATGACTTTATTTTTTTCCATAAAATCTAAGTACTTATTTGCGATTTGCAGTAGATTTTCCACGATATTTGCAGTGAGTGCTTGTGAAAAAAACTGCTCAAAATATGGAATATAGGAATGTACCTTTATGAGCGACTGTAAAATTCCTAGTTTCGTTTGAAAATGACGAAACACCGTCATTTCACTTACATTTGCCTCCTCGGCAATATCTTTTACAGAAACCGCATGAAAGCCTCGATTTGCCATTAGCTTTCCCGCTGCTTCAAGAATCCGTTCCTTCGTTTTTTTCGTCATGTGCATCCCTCGTCGAATGTTAGTTTACACTAACATTATGGATTGAAGTGATTGTTTTGTCAAAATTATTAATTTTGCTAAGTCCAACTTTGTTATATATTTGTTTTGTTATACCTATTATTATAAAAGTAAACGAGATCAATATTTGTTTAGATAAGTATTTTAAAATGATCGTATTAATTCCTATCGCTTCAGTATCAAGGGTTTTAAAAACAAAAAAAACGGGTACCTCCACAATTTGGTATAATTTAGGTGGTAAAAATCTAAATTATCTACGAGGTGAATACCTGATGACTTTTGTAAAACAAATGAGCCTATTTGACATCCATGAATTATTGAAAATGGAAAGTTCTCGACGTTTTGACCTATTTTTATCACGTTCGATGTGTAGTCGATTTTTCAGTTTTTCTTCAGCGTAGTGCACCACATGAACTGAATTATGGTCCGCAGATTCATTCGCAAATCATTCGGATTATGGAACGCATTTCAACAATCAAGGATTTAGTATAGCGTTTGGTCCATGATCCTTTATTCCGTTTGTATTGCGGGTTACTTAAATCCGATTCCTTGCCAATTGTGTGCGTGAACATAGCTACTATTACGAAGGAATTGTTGAAAAGTACCGCACATTAATATTCTCATGACCAAGGAATATACCACTTGTCCATAACGAGGGTATTCGCTTTGTCAAAAGGTGTTCAAAATCAAATGCGAAACCGATCTTCGCAAATACACATATCCAGCACGTGGTACGGATTTGTGATGGAAGTTCTCAAAAATTGAGTAAATTTCCTAGCTGCTATTAATGAGATTCTTCAAGTAGTTGTAAAGGAACTCATTCACCTTGAAGAGCTAATAAAAGAGCGACTTCCCTATTATATAGCGAAAATCATACTGCTTTTTCAACAGCTCATCGACCAGTTTAAAGACAACGGAGACTTACGAAACACACCAAATGAATAAATCTTAAACCTAATTCTTCCCCTAGTCGGTGTTTTTTTAGTTTTGCGATTTGTACTATTTGAAAACTATACAGTAACAGATAAAGAGATTGAAAACCTCGTGAAATTTGGCATGGGATAGTCTTCAGTTTCTCCATAAAAAGATTCATCACTTGTAATGATTGAAAGGAGTTTACTTATGTCAGTTATTAAAATAGAGCAATTAACGAAAGATTATGGGCATAATCGAGGCGTTTTTGATGTATCGTTTGCAGTTGAAGAAGGGACGGTCTATGGCTTCTTGGGACCGAATGGAGCAGGCAAAACGACGGCGATTAGACATATTATGGGGTTTTCTCGTCCGCAAAAAGGATCAACGACTGTCAATGGCTTAAATAGTTGGGAACACGCGAGCGAAATTCAAAAAACACTCGGCTATTTACCAGGTGAAATCGCCCTCCCTGAAAATTTGACGGGTATACAGTTTATTCAAATGATGGCGGACTTGCGCGGGATAAAGGATATGACGTATACCAATGCACTCATTGGAAAATTTGAGCTTAATCCTTCTGGAAGGTTAAAGCGCATGCCACTTGGAATGAAACGTAAATTGGCGATTATTACAGCCTTTATGCATGACCCTGCTGTGCTTGTATTAGACGAACCGACAAGCGGTTTAGATCCTATTATGCAAGATCGATTTATCGAATTTATTAAGGAGGAAAAAGAGAGAGGGAAAACCATTTTACTCTCAAGCCATCTTTTCCATGAAATTGATGCAACATGCGACATCATTTCTATTATTAAAAGTGGTCGAATAATTTCGACATTTATAGCAGATGAACTACGCAATTCGTCCGCAAAAACGTATAAATTTGAATTTAAATCACAAGAGCAATTTGACCGCTTTAGCAGTGAAGTTAAAAATCATCTGCATTTTAAAGTACAAACACTAACGTCACATAAAAAACAGGTCATACTTACTGTAGATAGCGCCGCAATTAATGATTTTATAGCGTTTATTGCTATGTATGAGCTAAAGTTTTTCTCAGAAATTAAATTTACGCTGGAAGATTATTTTATGAAGTTTTATGATCGAAATGCAATTGTAGAGAGGGGGATCGAGTAAAATGGCTTTCATTGAAATTGAGCAGATGACGAAAGATTATGGCGATGGGCGAGGCATTTTTAATATAGCTCTATCCATTGAAAGAGGGGAAGTATTTGGCTTTGTTGGTACGAATGGTTCAGGAAAAACGACAACGATACGTCATATGATGGGTTTTTTAAAGCCGCAAAGTGGTCGCGCAATGATTAATGGTTTGGACTGCTGGCGTGATGCTGCGGAAATTAAAAAATGGCTTGGCTATATTCCGGGAGAGATTGCATTTCCTGATGCGTCAACGGGATCAGAATTTTTAAAAGGACAGGCCGAATTGTTAGGGTTAACAGATATGTCTTATGCGGAAACGATCATCCAGAGGTTGCAACTCGATCCAACTGCAAATTTAAAACGTATGTCGAAAGGTATGAAACAAAAAACAGCAATCGTCGCAGCATTGATGGCTGATCCAGATGTATTAATTCTAGATGAGCCTACTACGGGACTTGACCCATTAATGCGAGCTGAATTTATTGCTATATTAATAGACGAGAAGAAAAAAGGGAAAACGATTTTCATGTCGAGCCATATGTTTGAAGAGGTTGAAGAAACATGTGACAAAGTAGCCATGATAAAAGACGGTAAAATTATTGCCATAAAGCCAACTGTAGAAGTAAAGCACAGCAACAATAAAGTGTATAATATTGCATTTGCAACACGGGATGCGTATGAGCTTTTTGGAAATGAGTCGTTTGAAGTGACCGCACAAGATCATGTAAAACAAGAAGTGACGATTCATCTCCATGACAGTCAAATAAATACCTTATTCCACATATTACAAGGGTACAACGTCAAATATATAACGGAAACGAAGTACACACTTGAACAATACTTCAAAAGTCTAAATTAGGGGAGGGGAGTTTCATGTTTAGTAAGACGATTTATAAACACACATTAAAAGCAAATTTTAGGTTATGGCTTATTTTCACCCTTATAATAAGCGTCCTAAATGCATTGATAATCGCAGTCTTTGATCCGAGTACGATTGACAGCATGTCTGAGATGGTGCAAGGAACACCGCTTGAAAATTTATTACAAACAACAACTTTTTTAGGTATGCTTGCGCAGACGTTTTATTCAATCCATGGTGTCATATTACCGCTTGTTTTCATTGTCATGACGGCAAATAGTTTAATAGCGTCACAGGTAGATAGAGGATCCATGGCGTATTTATTATCAACACCCACAAAAAGAAACACAGTCGTATTTACACAAGCTATTTACCTTATCTCAGCTCTGATTGTGATGTTCACTATTTTAACAGGGGTTGGTGTGGCTGCAATAAAGTTTTTCCAAGGAGATATGGAATACAATTTGAATGAGTACGTCATGCTAAATGTCGGTTTATTCCTATTGATGTTTGCAACGAGTAGCATTTCTTTCTTTTTCTCCTGTCTATTCAACCTATCGAAAAACTCATTAGCTCTAGGTGCTGGAATTCCGCTTGCCTTTTTCTTTTTGCAGCTGATGAGCACTTTGGATAGCAGTCTAGAAAATTTGAAATATGTAACGTTAAATGCGTTATTTGATTCTACCGCCATTTTAGCTGGTGAAGGGTATGTATTAAAGCTACTTATTCTGGCCGTTGTTGGGGTTATTCTGTATATGGCCAGCGTTAAAGTATTTAAAGAAAAAGATTTACCACTATAAATCGAGGGCACTTAAAAAGTCTATTTGATTTAGTATAGGGAAGTATGTTATTCGTGAAATAGAATAGGGCAAGATGGTGTGGAGAGCAGAAGCCACTTTTAAAAAGTGTAAAAGCTTGAATGCTTCCTTTATCATTAAGGGCTGTTAAACGCTACTGTAATTTTATTAGCTAATACAACTGTGCTAATCGCGCGGTTGTATTAAGTTAACACTACAAATGTTCACTTCCATATGAACAACTATATATTGCTCAAAAGTTTTTAGCTAATTAGTTGATACTCTTTATGAGAAAGGGCTGTGTTAAAAAGTCAATTTGACTATTAACACAGCCCTTTGGTTTTTTTCGTATTCGTAATAAACATGTTGTTAACAATTAAAAAAGTCACTGTGGCGCAGGTTGTCAGCAGAGAGAGCAACTTGATCGAAGGATTGGCTTAGTTGGTCTATAACTTTGACGAAGTAGTTGAGTTCGTTTTCGATTTTGTTGTTTTGGTGTTTGGTTTCGCCAACTGTTTGTAAGATGTGTTTAAAATCATTTTCTGTTTCTTTTAGTTGGTCATTTCCTTTTGTTACTGCTATTGTAATGGTTTCGAGGGACTTTGTCAGGTTGCCTACTTGTGAATTTAAGGACGTGATTAAAGTCGATACATTGGTTACGGATTTTTTTGTTTCTTCGGAAAGCTTACGGACTTCTCTGGCTACAACAGCAAACCCTTTGCCTACTTCACCAGCACGAGCTGCTTCAATGGTTGCATTTAGTGATAATAAGTTCGTTTGGTCGGCGATAGTCGTAACGATACTGACAATTTCTTGCATTTGTTTTGATATAGAAAGTAATACTTGTACATCCTTTGCTATCGTACAAACGGATTGATGGATATTTACCATATTCGTATTTTGATTGGTTAGTTGCTTTTTGCCATTTTCAGCGTATTGCTCTGAAAGGGTGGAAATTTCCGCACCCTCATTGGCAAGTGACATGACTTCATGTGATTGTGCTTGTAATTGTTGAAAAGAAGCATTCGTTTGTACAGAAATTGCTGCAAGTCTTTCCGAGGCTTTTGCAACATTTTGCCTCATTAACGTTTTCTCTTCTTCCCCTTGATTTCTGACGCGTTCACTTTCGGAATCATATGCTTCAAGAACTAGTTGCTGCTCTAGGTTTACTATTTTAGTCACAGCTCTTATGGCTAGAAAATATTCTTCTTTATCCTTCACATGCGCTTCAATAATATCCATTAGTGATAGGAGAAGGTCTTGAAAAGCGCACATATACCACTTCGTTTTGAGACCGATTTTAACATGAATACTGGCAATGCGAATTCTTTTTTCGAAAAAAGCTTGATCAATCACACCATCAAATAGCTCACTAATATGTTTAGAAAGAGTCTGGGTCAATCTAGAAATCGAGCTATTGTCATTAATAATTTTTAATAAGGACGATTGGCTTTTTAAATTTTCATAAAATCTGTTCACGATTTGCTCTATTTGTTCATTCAAAAAGGGCTTTAAATTGCTAATGATACGAAGATCTTCTCTAGTTAGCCCAATCATTTGAACCTGTTTTTCTATATCTGAACCTTTAGAAATGGCCATTGTAACATTAGCTTGTTTAGTTAATACTTTTTCTATTGGTTTATTAGTTTTTTTGGAAAACATAATCGTCACTCCATGTTTCTTTCATTTGTTGAAAGAACTTTTTTTTCAAGTGATCAAACGAAATCGGTTTACTAAACAAAAACCCTTGGATTGAATCGCATTTCATCTTTTTTAATAATTGGAGTTGTTTTTTTGTTTCAACACCTTCAGCGACAATATTTAAGTTCAGTTGATGACCGAGCGTTATAATCATTTTAACTATTTTTTGACTAGTCTTATCCATTTCTAAGTTTGATATAAAGCTGCGATCAATTTTTATTTCATCAATCTTTAAGTCTTTCAAATATTGTAAGGAAGAATAAGAAGTGCCAAAATCATCTATGGATAATTTTATGCCAGTTGCCCTAAGACGATTGACAATATCGATATTTTCTTGATGAATAAGAAAGCGTTCAGTAACTTCTAAAGTAAGATTTCTCGGTTGGAAGGACATCCTTTCTAAAAGCTCTGCCACCATTTCGGGAAAACGAGGATTGTCAAATTGTTGGGCAGAAATGTTAACCGAAAGGCTTAGGTCAGGCCAACCAGATTGATGTAACTTTTTCAATTTATAGATGGATTGAGTTAAAACCCATTTTTCTATGTCAAGAATAAATCCTGTTTCCTCAGCAACGGGTAGAAAAGAGGCTGGTGACAATAATCCTAAATGAGGATGATCCCAACGAATAAGGGCTTCGACACCTAGTAACTGTTCGTTTACACCAAAGTAGGGTTGATAATATACCTCAAATTCTTCACTTTCTAAGGCTGTATTTAATTCAGTAAGTACTTTTTCGTTTGTTTCGTTTAAACGTTTATCTATTTCAAATGAATAAAGGAGAGAATGATTACTATTATTTGTACTACTATTTGAAATCTCTATGGCCAAAGAGGCTAGTTTGCTATAAAAATCGACTGCATTCAACGTTTTTTCATCTGGTTTTCCTACTTCACTACTGTAAAGTGCGATTGTTCCTAATAATTCTTTTTTTGAAGAGAGAAGAGGTGTTGAAAAACAAGCACGAATTCCATGTACAATTGCACTATGCCGATACTTTTCCCAAAGAGGATTATTTTCAATATCTGATACGGTAACAGGTTGTTTTAAAAAGGCAGCAGTTCCACATGAACCTCCATAGGGGCTGACGTCTGCTGGTTCAATCGAGTTAATAAAGTTTGTAGGGAGAGAGGAACTCACCGTTTCTCCTAATTGCTTTAGTATGGGATTGTACAACATGATGGACCCATACAAACTAAAAGAATCGCAGGAATTTTCAATACTATTCACAATAAAAGTTAGTATTTTTTTTAATTGCATACCAGATGAAATCATTTGGATAATGGTTGTTTGATTCTTAAATAAGGATTTCTGAACTGTAATCATCATTTTTCCCTCTTTTCAAAAAAGTTATGGATGTGCTGAAATATTCTTATTTACTATTATTACAAGTAAAAATAATTATCACTATAAGGGAAACCCCTAAGTGTCATTTGAAAAAAACCCTATATCGTACTAGGTCATCCCCTAAATTCATGGGGTATTCACCCTATCTTGTAAATATAATAGGAATTTCCTATGTTTATCCAATATTGACCATAATTATGGTATAGTATTTTCATAGAACTCTAATTTAGGAGGTGCAAGTATGATTTCAGTATTACTTGCCGACGATCATGCCATTGTACGCTCGGGAATTAAACATATGATTAATAGTCAAACGGACATGAAGGTAATAGATGAAGCAGAGAACGGAGAAGAAGTCGTTCATAAAGCATTAGAAAAAACCCCTGATGTAATCATCATGGATTTAAATATGCCAAAGAAGAGCGGTCTTGTGGCAACAAAGCAAATTAATGAAGCTAATAATAAGGTGAAGATCATCGTTTTAACGATGCATGAAGGGAAGGAATATCTATTCCACGCATTGCAGGCAGGGGCTTCTAGCTACTTATTAAAAAGTTATCATGAAAATGATTTAATAGAAGCAATTCGGACAGTTTACCGCGGAGAAGCTTACTTATATCCTAATGCTACAAAACTTTTATTAGAAGAATATATGAAAAAATCAGATGCCAATGAGAGTGATTTGCAAAAATTAACGGGCCGCGAACAAGAGGTATTATCTTATTTGGCTAAGGGTTATACCAATCGGGAAATAGGGGAGAAGTTGTTTCTTTCAGTAAAGACGATAGAATCCCATAAATCGAAAATTATGGATAAATTACAACTGAAAACACGTCCAGATTTAGTGAAATTTGCAGTAAAAAACGGCTATTTAGATTTTGATTAAGGGAGCACAAGAAGATGGCAGCCTTAAAGAAACAGGAAATTCAATTTATATTTTTTGCAATCTTCGCATTACTTTTACTGTTCCGTTTTCAAATGGCACACACATCTATTAATGTAGATAATCATTTTTTATCACTACATACATTGCTTGAGTTATTTAGTATATTTGTTTCTTTTTCTTTATTTGTACAGGCGTGGACAACTTACTCTACCCATCGAATTAAATCACAATATTTTATTGGGTTAGTGTTTCTAGCAGTAGGTTGTTTTGATTTAGTTCATACTTTCACTTATAAGGGAATGCCCTTTATTAACGATGAGTTTTCTGCTACCCGTGCCACATGGTTTTGGATTGTAGCACGATTAATAGAAAGTATTGGCGTTGCTCTGTTTGTCTTTAGACCAAACCAATTGCTATTTATTAACCGTGGTTGGGGTCTAAGTGTAACCGTCCTATTTGTGAGCATTTGTACAACGATTATTCTTACAATACCAGAGCGACTTCCCGTACTACTTAATGAGCAAGGGGTTACAGGTCTTAAAGTTTCTCTTGAGTATGTAATAAGTACAACCATTTTTATTACATTTATTACTTTATTAACAAGATATATAAAAGAATTACGACCAAATACCGATTCGCTTCGTATGATTTTTGCCCTGTTTGTCATGATGGTAGGGGAGCTCTTTTTTACCCTTTATAATCATGTGTATGCGATTGAAAATTTATTGGGGCACTGTTTCAAATTTATTGGATACATTTATATTTATCGTGCTATCTATTTCCCTGAGATTCAGCAGATCTTAACTGACAAAGAAAATGCGGAAAAGCAACAAATGGAAGCAGAGCTGAAGTTATATGAGGCTGAAAAAAACTTATCCAGACAAGTGTTTGAAGCACATGAAGAGGAAAGAAAGCGTGTATCTAGAGAGTTACATGATAGTATCGGGCAATCCCTATTTAGTATTTTAGTTACTTTAAATACGGTAAATAAAGATCAATCAGTAGAAACGAATGAAGATAGCCTACAAACTATAAAGAAGATGACACAAGAGGCAATGAAGGAAGTAAAAGAAATTGCACGTTCATTAAGGCCAAGTACATTAGATGATTTAGGGTTTATTCCAGCTGTGAGGTCCTATCTTGAATCATACAAACAGATTCATAATATCTCAGTTCAATTTGAAATAAAAGGGGTAGTAGGGAGGTTAGAGCCAGAAGCTGAAACAGCTCTCTATCGAATCTGTCAAGAAGCGCTAACTAACACAGCGAAATACGCGAAAGCAAGCGAAGTCTATGTATCTCTCAATATGGATGAAGATTCAGTAGATTTGACAATTATAGATAATGGCATAGGATTTTGCATAGGGGATTATTTAAAAAACGCACAGCGAAAAGGTATTGGTTTATATAGTATAAAGGAGCGAGCAGAAGGGGTAGGTGGATCTGCACAGTTTCATTCTAAAGTAAATGAGGGAACGACGATCAAAATTTTTGTCCCGAGAAATGTGGATGAAAAAGTTGATCATTCACTATTCCCTTAAAACATTACTCTTTTGTAGAAGACATAGTTCTAAGTCTTCTACAAAGGAGTTTTTTGTTTTTAATGGATAGGAAGTAACGCGGTTCTTTAAGTACGCGGCGATTTTTTGTTAGTGTTGTCTAATTTTTTGTTTGTAGAACCAGATTAAATTGACATTCATTTTGCTCTATAATCTCAACGTCTTCTATACTGTCTACTAATTCTTTAAATAGTTGATATTTAGAAGAGTGGTTTAGTCGTTCTGCTAAAGCCTCTCCCTCAAATGTTAAAACGATTCGACCATCCTTTTCATTAATAGAGACACTTAATGAGGCAACAGTATTAAGGTTGTCAATAATTTGAATCAAATGTTGAATGAATCGAAATATATTAATCTCTATTTTATGAGGCTGCCTTTTAAGCGTTCCTTTAAAGTCAATGTCGATCGTTATGTTATTTCCTTCTTTAAGTAGTTCATAGTAAGATTTAATTGCCCCGTAAGGCCCCAAATCTTGCATACATATTGGATATACACTAATCGAAGCT
Source organism: Solibacillus sp. FSL H8-0538 (assembly GCF_038003525.1). Lineage (NCBI taxonomy): Bacteria > Bacillati > Bacillota > Bacilli > Caryophanales > Caryophanaceae > Solibacillus > Solibacillus sp. FSL H8-0538. The sequence goes on from NZ_JBBOPI010000001.1 coordinate 1,555,755, forward strand.
TCTTTCAACTGGTTTAATTGTCTTTCAATTTCTTTTTTAAGTGAAGCTAAATACTTTTTTGCAGAGTCTGATTGGGCTTCCTGGTCTAACGTACGGATTCCTAATAAAGTGCTATATAAAATTTGTTCTAGTGGATCCAATGTTTCTTGAGCCAATTGATACTTTTCATTTTCATGGAAATCCCAAATTCGATTAATCATATCATTTTTTTGTTTGAACAACTGTAGGAGTTCTTCATAGTCATCTAAGATTTTATTTGTTAATTCAGATTCATTTGCGCTGATTTTGGATCGATATTCTTGAATCAGTGGTTGAATGTCACCAATACGGTTCATCACTATGTACACTCCCACCCGTCATGTTATTTTCATTTCACGTTAACATTATCTCGCAATTATATAGCGATAATCTATAGGGGTTTTCCCTATACTTTGGGAAAAACCCTTCATATTAATACTATTTTGTAAAAGTTCCTAGTGAGATTCCGGGGTTTTTATTAGTAATTGGTAGGGGTTTTCCCGATAGTGAGATTCTTTCTCCGATTGCTGGGATCCACAATATGTATAATACCGTGATGGCCTTTTGTACTGCTAAACTGATAGGTCTGAATCAGGATGCCATTATTGCGTCCATTTATGATTTTAAAGGGGTGAAAGGCAGATTTGAAATTTCGAAGCTGCCAAATGGTGCGACAGTTGTGATTGATTACGCACATACTGCCGATGCCTTCAATTTTATAAATTGCTCGAATTAACTTTCGGAAATTAAATTGTTATGTATGACAGAGAATTGATGTAAAAAATTCCTTGTCTTTTTTTGTTTGGCGGTATGTTGCCAACTACGTGATGAATTTAGGAATAATAATACGATCCGCCTATTGCCAACTCGCAATTTTTCAATTCGGCTATTTTGATATACAACTTATTAACAATTAAGTGACAAAACCTTCAATTGACACATATTTGCGGTTAAGTCGTATGTCGATCCTGCCAAATTCAATTTTTGCGTTTGAAACCATGTTCTTAATAAAATAAAGAGAGCTACCGCACAAATCGTGTTATTAATCGTAATTTTGCTAGAGGTATTTTGTGAAAATAATCTATCTGAAAAAAATCTTGCTAAAAAGTATGTGTAAAGCAAAATTAGCCTATGCTATACTTTTCTTAGAATTTTTATGGGGGTTATGACATGATTTTACAACTACACATTATAGTAGAGAATATAAACGACAATTCTATTTTCCGCACAATCCAATTACCAAGCAACAGTACATTTGAACAACTAGCAGAAATGATTACCGTGGCGTTTGATTATTTAGACGATGAATCATACGTTTTCCGTATGGAGCAATCAAAAGGGAAGCTGGAAAAGGACAAGTATATAGGCGTTGATTTTGATAATGATTTTTCAATTGATGAAGAATTAATTTTAGACGATGAAGAGGAACTGCTAGCAAGTTGGTTTACAAAAATACAAGACAGCGCAACCTATTTTATTGCCAATGAAGAATTTCAATTTTTCATAGAGTTAACGGATATTGTTGAAACGAAGCCTCTTGTTCGTTATCCACTTTGTATTGCAGGTCAAGGGCAAATTGATGGACAGCAATCATTTATTGATCTTGACGAGTTAAGTCTAGGTTTGCAACTCATGTATAGCTTGGCGGACAATCTTTTTGGCGAATTTATGGAAGAAGATATCAATATAGAACCTGATTGGACCGCGTTAATTGATGCTGCCGATCTACTCAAAAAATTAAAGCCGTGGCAGTATTTATCTGATAATGAAATCTTCATTGTTAAGCATCCGGAAACAAAGGACCTTTTATACGTATCCGTGTTAGGCGCGGGCGGAGAGGAATTTGGTTTGGCGATTTATATTGGAGAAGAGGGACGCCAAACGCTAAATGCCATGCTCCTTGATCAATTCACAGATGACCATTTCTTTGATTTACGTAGTTTGACCGTTTCATATGTGAACAGGGATGAGCTACATGACCATGATTATGAGATAATTAAAGAAAATGGCTTTTCGTTTAGAGGCAAGAAAAACTGGATTCAGTTCCGCAGCTATGAGCCAGGACTCTATCCATGGTTACCTGAAGCTCATGATGCGGAGTTATTATTAACAGCCATTGAGCAGACGATTCACATTGTAAAGCAGCGGATGAACGGCTGGGCGTTCCCATCCTTGCCACACAACGAGTATTTACTGCGACAGTTTGTTGAAGATGACGGGCAATTTGAATGGCAACAAGGCATCGTGTCTATAGAAGGGGCAGACGACGACTTTGAGGAAGATGAACCACTGTACTTAGAAGTAACCCCTCTTTTGCGTAAGCAATTATCAAAAAAGAAAAAAAGCTCGGTTAACATCGAATTTGATTTGTTTTATCTCCAGCAACCGATACAGGAAAAATCACATGAACGTCCTATTTACCCGCTCGTTGCTGTGGCGATGGAGAAGGCGAATGGACTCGTCATTTACCAACAGATTTTACCGATCCAAAAAGACGGACATACTGCACAAAGCGCGCTGTTAGAATTTTTACAAGAAATGAACTTTACCCCTACAGCCCTTTATGTTACACCTGTTATACTGCGTTATATTGCTCCTTTAGCAAATGAATTAGGAATAAAACTATACGCAGAGAACCTAGCGGCGATAGGGCAACTGAAAGAATTTTTTAAAGAAATGCAGTAAGTGGATATTGTAACAAGAGATGCCCTAATTAAATTATTGGGGTATCTCTTTTCGATTAGTAATAAAAACATTCAAAAAAATGTCTCTTTTATCGCTTCATTTGAACATTTAATATGGGAAGTTATTAGTGGTGCGATCAGTATTACTTATCGAATTGAGCGTTAGCGTTCGACGATATTTATTTCAATAGCGCTAAAGGGTTTGTTGAATATTCGAAATGTGAAAAAAGAAAATCTACCTAAACTTGTGATTATCGAAAACCTTGGATACGTTTATTGTGGTGTTCCGACTTCTGAGCACGGAGAGGTTGGTTAGTACAATATGTGAAAAATATTTGTTTTGGAGTGTGAAATTTCGATGAAAAGTAAGAATTGCCCAATTTGTGAAAAGGATAATCAGTGCTTCCGCAATACCGAGTCTAATGCAACATCTTGTTGGTGCATGGAGCGGGAATTTCCAGAGGGTATTTTGGAACAACTGCCAACAGAAGCAGTAGGGAAACAATGTATTTGTGAGAACTGTTTGGATCAGTATGCCAAACAGGATGAACCTGTTTAAAGTATGTATCAATCGTTAAAAAAAACACCTGCACAAACACCATCGCAGCCAGCACAATGGCTTCCTGTAGAGATTCATGAACCCGTAACGCCAAATACGATTCCGATTATCAACAAGATGAAGGACGTTTCCATCGAATTACCACCAGATTTTTACACTTACGTTTAAATGTTAGGAGTTCTTAAGTTTATTAATAAAATAATATTTATTTTTGGGTCTTTACCAAAACATGCCCTTTACATTAAAAGAAAGTGTACTACTTTATAGGCACATGGAACGGAAGGCGGCGAGTGTAGCTGACGGCATTCGCCTTTCGCTACAGAGCAAAGCTTCCTGCGGGAAAAGCGTGAGCCTTGAGACCCCGCACGTAGCTTTTAGGATCGAAGGCTAAGAACGCCACGTCCTGTGGCAACGCCTTCGTGACCAACATCGTGTTGGCCCGAGGAGGCTCAAGCCACGCCCGCGGAAACGACCGCCTGGAGTGGAATGTGCTGTCAAGTTCAGATTTTGGTGTAGAGCCATATTTTTTATAATATTTATCTATTAATGAGCATATTGTAGTATGGCGTTGAGGAAAAATGGCTCAATAGAAAAATAGGAAAGGTGGGAAATGTATGGGTATACGTTTCATTAAAATATCAGGAGTTTATTTAGTAATCGCGGTGATACTTGGGCTTGTCATGGGGATTATTCAAAATTTTTCCTTTTCATCAGTCCATGCACACTTAAACTTACTTGGTTGGGTTTCTATGGCGATTTTTGGTATTATTTATAGTATTTATAAAAATGTAGGAAAAACTAAATTAGCTAAAACGCATTTCTGGCTTCATAATATTGGATTACCAATTATGCAGGGGTCTCTATTTATAGAACTTCTCACAGGCAATACGTCATTCACAATTGGTATTATTATCGGATCTCTTATAGTTGTACTAGGTATATTGTTATTTGTTCTTAATTTATTTTTAAATATTCGAGAACAGATACCGAACTGACCACACAAGAAATTCTCGATTACTATAGTGGTCGCTGGGCAATTGAAACCTACTTCAAGTAAGTAAAAGGCTATCTGTGTTTTCAGGGTGTTTAAGTACGACACGAATGCGCGATTCATAGATACTGGCTGCTCGTCCAATTTGCGTGCATCATTGAATATGTTTACACCGCCACCACTTCAGCCAAGTCACTCGAGCAAATGAGTAATGGGCTTCGTGTGGTAAAGGCACCAGACATTGGTTTTATTTAGTAATTTTTGTATATAATAATACACATTTAGAAGTTTAATGTATTTTATTTTCGCCACAGAGTATTCTGTGGTTTTTTATTATTTAACTTTTTAGATCGCGATAAGTCATTTTCAAGGGCTATTTGTCATTTACGGCACCGTGTTATAATGGGTGAGTTAAAGGAGTTGTACTTATGGAAGCAAAGAAGGCAATCATTACCTGTAAAAGCTGTGGGGAAGAGCTGACGATTGATTTCAATCAGGCAAGTTTTTCCTCACAAATTTCGATCCTAAACGGCAAAAAACAAGAAAGCCGTACCTATTTAGAAGTTTGCCCAAATTGTGAGACGGTGAATACTGTGACGAGCGAAAATAAAGCAGAGTGGGGAAATATAAAAGGACCGAATGTGAAAATGTTTATGTTCTCTGGTCTGTTGTCATGTTTTGTCATACTGTTTATCGCAGTAATCCTCATATTCTTTGCATTTAAAGGGCTCGGAACGGTTATGGATTGGGTGTTTTAAAAGACTTACATAATGTAATGAAGCGATGTAAGACTTGAGCAATAAAGAATTTTCATTCAATTAGATTGCTTCCTTTTTAACAATTTCCAACGAAAAACTATTTATCTGCTTGTTAGCAGAACGTGATTTGACTTCACAGATTTTCCAAGCACATTTTTAGTTTCGTAGTAGCCGCCAAATGAGGTCGCCGTAGTTTTAATGAATTGCTCATGAATTTTGGGAGATAGCTTGTACATTTGAATTCCTTTCCGATACATTTAAGAAGAGGTGAACTGATGAAAGCATATATATTAACTATTACTTTTAGCAATATGGAGCTAGCTGCATGGAGAAGGGTAGTCATACCGGCTGATGTCACATTCAACCGCGTGCATGAAGTTATTTGTGCATTGACGAATTTTAGCCGAACAGATGATTTTGACAAGTTTTTTGAGTTTCCCTTATTACAAGACCGCATCATTGTGACGAATGATCCAGAAAAAGCCGCGGCCTATAAAAAGGATAAGAAAGCGTTTAATGGAATTTCCATAAAGCATCCGACCCGCGTAAAGATAGACGCTTATTTAGAGCAGTATGGCGAATTGGAATATTGCTATAACAATACGTGGAATCTGCATTTAAAACTCAATGAAATTGTAGAGGATTACTATTTTGGCTACCCAACACTACTTGACGGGGCAGGGGAGACGCCGCTGAATGTGCATGTGAGCGCTACCGAGTTTCAATTATTTCTACAGGCGTATACGAACCCCGTGCACCCGGAGCATTTAGCAAGTATCGCACTCGCAGAAAAGCATTTTTTTCAGAAATTTGATATGTACTGGACGAATCATATACTAACATCTCGCAACTACAAAAAAACGGACTGGGCGAAAATTGACCATAGTAATTATGCGATTATTTCGGACAAGTATCGTACGCGTGATTATCAAAGTATCGAAGAAATTCCAAACTATGATGAAATCCTTGAATATATTGTGGCGGCAACGAATCTTTACGGCATTGCACCCGCACGTATTATTGCGGATTTATACAATGCACATCATAAACAACCAATTTCTTTGAAGGAAATCGATTATTTACGAAGTAATAAGTGGTTTTTAGCAGAATTGAAAAAGAGATTTGTTCATGTATGGGGCTTGCAATTTGTGCATAATGTCATCATTGAATTTAGTGAATATGAGTATTATGAACAGGCTGCGAAGGGCAAACCCTATTATAAGCCAGCAAAAGCACAGTTGCTCAACTATGCAGACGATTTTTATTTAGAGCAAACACCAGCAACTCGAGCACTCGCAAAGGCTTTACGTACTAATTTTGAGATTGATGAAGAGGCATTAGAGGATCGGATTTTTGATATTGTTAGCTCGATTCAAGTGAATAGCTCATTTGAGGACATTTTAAAGCAATTTACGAAGCTCTTTGAAATGGAAAACGCAGCTGAGTTGAACTTTTATGTAGGACTCCTCATGGCAGTTTCCAATTCAACACGCATATGGGAAAATCGCGGCTACACGCCACAAGAGCTAGGGTTAATAGCAAAATCCCCGCAGCAGCTAGCCAAAACAGCTGGCCGCAACGACCCATGCCCATGTGGAAGCGGAAAAAAATACAAAAAGTGTTGTGGATGAGAGCTTTTACAGCTAGGAGCACTGTAACCAGTATTGCCAGTAATCACGCAAAGATAAATCAAGTTTGAATTATACAAAAACACTTCAAATTCTTTTGTAATAAGGATTTGAAGCTTTTTTGTTTACAATGAAAGCAGCCATAAATGTGTTTTAGTATGTGCATAACTACTTGATCGTGGTGAACCTTCCTTCAATTTTCTACACCCACCGAAGCGCTACTTTCCAATTTGGAGCCTCAACATACCTGTTACTACAACCAATACTCCTCAATTTAGGCATGGATCCGTTATTATCAATTCAAACCTAACTTTCCTGTCCAAATTCTACTCATGAATTATAAAAATTCGGTTACGCTATGGATGAGAGAAAGGAGGTTTGTTTATTGGTTCGCCAGCTTGTTACCATTTTTACGTGTGTCATGCTATGGAGCATATTTTTTACTACTAATGCTTCAGCAAATGAAGGGCCGTCACAGGAAGAAATCTTACAGCAGCGCATGAATTATTACACACAATTTGAGCATTTGCTTGTTCCTTGGCACCATTTAGCTGCAGTTGACCAATATGAACGGAATATACAAGCAGTCCGTCCAGATATCCCGAAACGTGATGGCATCATTGCAATCCAATTTTCTAAAGAACGCTGGGCGGGTGAATTAAACCCTTGGAATGAGGATACAGCACCATCGTCAATTCACTATTTCGGTGGCTTAGGTCTTGATGGGAATGGTGATGGGAATGCCGATCCGGAACAAGATGAAGATGTGATGCTGTCCATGGCAAGTTTCCTAAGCAGTTATGGAACAACGGATGACGATTATAAATTAGCACTTTGGGAATATTACAAAAGTGAAGCAGTCGTGAAGCAAATTGAGACGATTGCAATGCTTTATGATCACTTTAAAACGAATGACCTTGAAAAACATCAATTTCCGCTTCCGGTGCACTACGACTACAGTTACAGAGGAACATGGGGTGCGAATAGAGGGTGGGGTGGTAGAAGAATCCACGAAGGTACAGACCTTTTCGCTCGTTATGGCACACAAGTCGTTTCCACCTCTTACGGAGTCGTCGAAGCAATGGGCTGGAATGATTTTGGTGGTTGGCGCATCGGGATACGAGACAATCACAACACATACCACTATTATGCCCATTTAAATAACTATCATGAAAGCATTAAAGTTGGGGACATTGTTGAACCGGGTATGCTCATCGGCTATGTCGGCAGTAGTGGATACGGAAAAGAAGGCACAGCTGGAAAATTCGCACCGCATCTGCACTATGGTATGTATAAATTCAATGGTCGAACTGAGTGGGCATTTGATCCATACCCATCACTGTTACAATGGGAGCGCCAAGGGAAGACCAAGAAAAAGTAACTCTTTTAGCATACGTGTTATATATAATACAAAAAGCAGCGATGATTAGTAAAATCGCTGCTTTCGTTATAAACATAATTAGTTTGTATAAATGGTGCTTTATTGCTTTTTTATAACAGAGTAATATATCATGCGCCAAATATTACAATAAGAGAAAAGAGTATTTGATCCATTTGCTTTCCAATCTAAAAGTGTTTATTTAGCGTTCTTCGTAAATAAATAATTCAGTAAGATTGATATTTAAAACAGTTGCTAATTTAAAAGCTAGATGCAAAGTTGGATCATACTTATCATTTTCAATTGCATTAATTGTTTGTCTAGATACACAACATTGTTTTGCAAGTTCATCTTGAGATAATTTTAGTTTTTTTCGAGTTTCTCTTATATTATTTTTCATTAGGCATACTTTCTGGAATAGTATAAAAGAGATGCAAGATAAATTATGCAAGCTGTAAATAATAATACATACGGATCAACTGAAGCATTTATACTTTGTTGTGTAGTAATATGGTAAATATCTAAGCCGATTTCAATTATTAATAAGCCAATTACAACGCCGAAAGTATAAGACATTGCTTTTGATTTTATGAAATTTTGGCGCTCATCTTGCCGTTTAGCGATTGAGTAAAGTGTGTAAATGATAATACCGATTGAAACTGCGATTAAGCTTAAAAAAATTACAGAATATAGATCCATTCCATTCACCTCAATTCATAAAATGTAAAACTCTTTTGACATTTTTAATTTAACTTATTAGGTTAATTTTGTCAAACTCTTTTTACATTATTGGGGATTACAATAAATAATGAATGTACGATAATCAACAACTAATTAATTGTGAGGGAGGAATTTTTTTATGTGGAATATGACATTAGAGGCAAAAAGGCAGATAGAGCAAGCGCATATATTACCTATTCGTGAAACGGATGAGGAGTGGGCGTCAGATTTAGAAGTAGCAGCACGTGAAGGGGAAGATATTTTATCAGACTTGAAGGACCAGATACGCGAAGTAAAGGATCAACTTCTCAAAAAACTGCCTGAACGTTTTCATCCGTATGTACATAATGAATCGTTAAATACAATGGACTTGCCAAAAGACGTGCGTAAAGATTACATTTGCTGGGTGGTTGAGCAACAGATGATTTTTGAACAGTTAATGGAAAAAGCGTATGAAAATAAGCAGGCGGCGGTTCCATTTTTACCTGAAGAAACGCAAGTGGTTTTTAAGCAGTCGTTACATGATGCCATAGTGCAACATGTAAAAAGAGGAGATGGCTGTCTACATTTGCAGCTTCGTACAGGAGGCTTTTCGACCATTTCAACGACTGTATTAACATTCGAAGATTTGTATGAAGAAGTTGGTGAGTGCCCGCTAATAGAAGGTCAGTATTATATTTATGATGAGCTCATTAAAACAACGCGCGGCTTTGCATTGCGAGTCCTTTTTGATTGTCCGGAGTTAGAATGGACGATTGAAGCCATAAATATTTCTGCTGTAAATTATTATGAGGTGCAAGTTGAGGATGTGGATACATGGAGTCAATTCGTATCTCAGCTGCAAGAGGATTTTATTTATTCGCTCGTAACACCCCAAGTCATTACACAAATTCAGGCATTTTCTGCAACTGCTCCATTTTTACAGTTTGAGCAAGGTGAGCTTGTTGAAAAGGCGGATGGTTTTTATTATGAGCTTAACGGAGAAACGATTCTTATTGCGGAAAATGCCTTCGCACTGAAGGATACTATTTTCTGCAATACATATGTTGATCCGTATGCGCATTTTAGTGAGCCAGTGCCTGCTGATGAGTTGGTGCAAGCAGCGTTAAGTAATGATTTAGCTTATCAAGTGCGTGCTTGGAACACATTGTACGCACACTCAACAGCTTATGTGGCGGAAATTAATGAAATTCTATCGCAAATAGTTGTGACAGAGGCAAATGAAATGATGATTTCAATTTATGTCAATCACTTTTTCCGTGAAGGTAAATTGACGGCAAACATTGTAGAGAAGTACAAGCATTATATAGATGAACTTTAGACGAGGAATTTAGTGAGTCAAAATAAAGCCCTAACAGTTTTCTTCAACATTAGTCAGTATTTTCTAATGTATTACAGGGGGCACGTGGAAGTTAATGTGTACAAAATCTAAAGGCTTAGGATTCTAAAATGTGCCCTTCGTTTTCCTTAAATACAATTCATTTTCATATAAATATCACGTACCTTCCTTCACATTTTCAGTAATATTATTTCATAACATATAGATATCCCGTTTTTGGAGGTAAACTGTATGTATTTTCTAAAGAAAGCATTGGTTGTAGTTACCGGTAGTATCATATTTTCTTTAGGAATAAATTTATTTTTAGTACCATATGAGATATTGGATGGAGGTATTATCGGGATTGGCTTAATATTAAACTATGTGTGGGGATTAAAAACAGGACTTATGATAATTTTATTAAGTATTCCTATTTTTATATTCGCTTGGTTTAACTACCGAAATTTTTTCTACAATAGCTTACATGGGATGATTATTTCTTCCTTTTTTATTGATCTATTCAAACCTTTGGATTCTTTAATTCGAATTCCAACAATATTTAGCTCTATTCTAGGAGGAATCTTTGTAGGGCTTGGCATTGGATTAATGTTACGGTTTCAGACAAGCACAGGAGGCACAGATCTTATCGCTCAGTTCCTATGTGACAAAACAGGTATAAATGTAGGTGTACTAATTTTTTTCATCGATTCAATTGTTATTATATTTGGAGGTATGTTATTATCCTCCGACACGTTTTTTCTTTCAATTATTACGATCCTTTTTGTTGGAATTACTACGAATATTATTACAAGTCATGGAAATTTAGCAGCTAACATAAGGAAGTAGTTTGAAATAATATTGGGAAAAACAGACGGTGATTGGAAGTAGTACGAATCTTTTCTTTGCAGAGAACTATTGGTAGGTGAAAAGCAGTAGGCAAACGCCCGAACCCGTTCAGGCGTATTTGTGCTGAAATAAAAGTAAGGACAAACGACTGCTACCGTTACCAGTACATAGTGAGCTTTTTAAGGTTAATTAAAGTGGTATCGTGGAGTTCAAGCTTCTCTTCTTTTTTTTAGTGGTTAAGCAATGATAAATTTCTTAATCTCTTCATAAAATACGTATCCCGTCCTATTTTTAGGCAAGGTGTATCTTTCTAACATATTTAACAGCCAGTAAGTCATATAATTTGAATAATGGACTATGTGAAAAGTGGAATCGGACACTTTTTTCATAGTCCTTTTCAAATTTAATTGGAACTTTCTGTAAACAAATCCGTACCTATAGGAAGAAAGCTTAAATTCGTGTAAGTGAGAGAATGGAGTGGGCAAATGCTAAATACGAATTATAAAGAGTTTAGAATAATCCTGTTTATCCTATTTTTCATCGCAATGGCTATAGTATCGGGGATTATTGGCTTGATTTTTAGTTTCACAGTTTACACGGAGGGTATTGTTAACTTATTTTTAAACGGAGTACTTCTGCTGTATTTGCTGTGGCAGGTTAAAAAGCATCAAATTTCAATGAACGAGACGCGGATGAGTAGTGTGATGTCGCCCATGCGCTGGACTAAATACATATCTTTTTCAATTTTTATTAAAATACTTGGAATTGTAGGTATTATATTTTTTAGCGCAGTAATTATGCTAATGTTTCCAGCGCTTCAAGAGTTTTTATTAACTTTTATGGTTGTACCGGAAGATGAGCTGGTCACACCACACGCATCGGAATTTATACTGCTAACAATTGGTTTATGTATTCTTACGCCGATTTGGGAGGAATATTTCTTTAGAGGGATATTACTACGTAAATTGACACTGAAGTTCAAGGCGACAACAAGTGTCATTTTGTCTTCTGCCATTTTCGCGGTGCTTCATTTAGGTGGAAGTAGTATGTTTCATGCGTTTGTCATTGGTTGCCTATTTGCATATGTGTATGTACGTACGAAAAATATTTGGGTTTCCATAGTATTACATGGCATTACCAATTTTATTTCAACAGTAGCGCTACTAGCTCCTGTCACACCAGAAGATTTAGCAATGCCATCATCGGATGAACTAATTAGTACGGTGCAACTATTTAGTGTGCTGTTTCTACTATTGTTTGCAATTGTTTTATTTATCGGAAAGCGCAACTGGTATAAGTTAAAAGCGATGAGCACAGCAGAATAATAGAGGAGGGCGAAGTTATGATGAGAACATTATTAATCCTATTACTAAGCATCCCAATCATTTTTATTTTAGCAGGCATCGTGCTTTATTACGCGCCTCAAATTCAACAGCAAGAAAATGTCGAGCTTGTAGATGTCTACAATGAACAAAATAATGAAGCGGATTCGGAGCAGACAGAAGCACTCCTGGCATATGCGGAAGAACGAAATACGAACTATCTTGCTGTTATTAATGAGTTAATGGCAGAGCTTTCTGAAGAGGAGATGCTCGCATTTTCCAAACATCAATTTGTTTATACATTGGAGGTAAATGGTGAAGTGGTTCCACCAAACGGGGAAGTTAAGATTATGCCAGGAAATGCAGAAATTATCCTAAGTGAACGCGGACTAGGCTTTGATTTTTTAGAACCAGAATGGCTTGAAAAAGGCAGTATTAGCGGGGATTATTTTGACCATATAAAAGATTTTAATGCAACTGGGTGGACAGAATGGGGTGCAGACGGAACGGTTGTGACAGCAAGAGGTTATAAGCGCGAAGATGCCACAGTAAATGACATGTATACATTTACGATTACAGACGAACTAAAGGAACGCCTAAATTTTGAAAAGAATACGATTCAGATTATGGTAAAATAGGGTGGTTATGTAAAAAAAGACTAACGTCAAAGTTTGGGATGAAATAAGTGACTAAAAAGCATAGGGAGGAAGTTAAATGACGATTGAAGCGGAATTTTTAAAAGTGATTACAGCACGCTTTCAAAACGTAAAAAAACTAGGTGATGACACAATTCATCAGTTATCAGAAGAGGACGTTCAATGGCAGCTAAACGAAGTGTCTAATAGTGTAGCCATTATCGTCAAACATTTAAGCGGTAATATGATTTCAAGATGGACAAATTTCTTAACTACAGATGGTGAAAAACCTGACCGAAATCGTGACCAAGAGTTTGTAAATACAATTTCTTCGCTCAATGAAGTAAACACACTGTGGGAGCAAGGTTGGGCGACAGTTTTTAACACGTTGCATTCGTTACGACCTGAAGATTTGATGAAAACGATAACGATTCGTGGTGAAATGCATAGTGTCATTGATGCGATCGAAAGACAATTGGCGCACTATTCATACCATATCGGGCAAATTGTCTATATTAGTAAGCAGCTAAAAGGAATGGACTGGGCGAGTATTAGTATTCCAGTAGGGAAGTCCGAGGAATATTTAAAGGAAATGCTAAACAAGCATAAATCCATATAATTAACAATTGGCGGTGAAATAGATGAGACCTTTACTTAAAAATGGTGTGGAAGTTCAAGTTTTTCGTGAATTTTATTGGTTGAAAGAAGAATTGCAAGCGTTTTGCAGAGAGAATGAAATGAGTGCAGCAGGCTCTAAAATTGAAATTGCACATAGAATTGCAGTTTTTCTCGAGACTGGAGAAATACAGAAACCAGTAAGGAAAAAAAGCGCTCCTTCAAATGAAACGAAATCGGCAAATTTGAGCTTGGATACGGTTATTACGGCGAATCATCGTTGTAGCCAAGCTGTTCGAGCCTATTTTAAATCAGAAATTCCAAATTTTCATTTCTCCACGCAAATTCAAAACTATTTTAAGGAAAATGTAGGGAAGACCTACCGTGACGTTATTAGTGCATGGTACGTGGAGGAAGAACGAAAAAAAGACCCATCGTTCAAGAAACAGATTGCTCCACAATTTGAATACAATCAGTTCATTCGCGATTATTTTGCAGATCCGAATAATAGAGATAAACATCGACAAGATGCCGTTCAAGCCTGGAATAGTATAAAACAGCAACCAGGTAGTAATAAGTATGTTTCAAAGTGTGAGCAAGGAACAACAAGAGTATAAACAAACTTGGCAATAAGGAGAAGGGAATAATGAATAAAGAAGCTCATCACTACCTTAATTTATTAATATGGTATACAATAAAAATATTAACGAAGGAGGTATAATATGGTAATTATTAAAAATACTGGTGTGTTATTAGCTGCTTCTGCATTATCTTTTGGTCTTTTTGCAACCGTTACGAATGCTTCGACTTTGCAAGAGCAAGAGGAAAGGGTACAAATTAAAATTGCTACAACTGAAACAGTAGTCTCGAAAAGCGAATTAATTAAGAAATTTAAAGCAGTTTTTCCTAATAAATTTAATTTCTTAACGGAAAATGATTTTCATATGAGAAGTGGTGGTCATCGTTTTCAAAATGACGATATCATCCGCTATGACTTAAGCTTCCATAAGACAATTAACGGTAAATCTATTCACGGTAACATCACCTTTGCGGGTGAAAATTTCGAAGTTGAGAATTTTTACTATCAACCTGTCAACGTAAAAGATGCCTTATTTCCAGCAAAGGTCTCAAAAGATGCAGCTAAAAATATCGCTTCCGATTTTATTAAGAAATTTACTGGAGGAGACAACTATCAGTTAGATACAGATTCCAATGGTTATTTTACTAATAGAATATTAACAGAGCCAATTGCTTACTCATTTTCATTCGTTCGTACAGCAAATCAAGTGGCCATTGCAGATCAGTCAATTCACATAACAGTCCTTGGAAATGGAGAAGTCACGAATTTTTATCGAATGCCTGTTACTGAAGGCCCATTTACCTTTGATGATGCCAAACTAAGCAAAGATAAAAATGAGATGTTAGAGCAGGTAAAGAAGAATCTCTCGGTTAATTTACAATATCAGGTGAATTATGATTATGAATCAAGTGAAGCGGATGTACAGCTCGTATACAAACCGTCTTCAACTATAATGGGCGTTCATGCTCATACTGGGAAATGGCAAACAGCTAATAATTTCTCAGCAGAGCTACCTAAAGAACCAAAAATTGAATTCATTACATCGAGTCCATTAAAGCCAAAACAAGATGGCATTACATTAGAAGAAGCGAAGAAACTGGCTGAACAACTACTTAAAGTTGATTCGGACAAGATTAAATTAAACATTCAGTCAATTGATGAAAGAGAAAATAATGGACAACCTGTTTTCAGCATTGAATATATGTATGAATATAGAAATGGTGGTTCAGGGACGAATCTTGAAATCAATAAATTAACTGGTGAGATTATTCAATACAGTGATATGAAAAATGAACTGTTAGCACAATATAGTGAGGGAAAAACAAACGAAAATACTATTTCGGTTGAACAAGCTAAGGCTCAAGCGATTAAGTATTTAAAAGAATGGGCTCCATCCAATTTACACAATTATGCGAAGCCAATAGCAGAACCGCAATACGATAAAAACAGCCGTATCTATTCCATTACATTCCCTAGAATTGTGAATGGGCTTGTTGTGGAAGGTGATCAAATAAGTGTGAGTATTGCTGCAGATGGTTCATTAAATAACCTTAATGTTCATTCTCCAAAGGTGGACAACTGGCCATCAAAAGACAAAGCAATTGCTGTGGACAAGGCAAAGGCAATTTATGAAGAGGCATTAAATTTAAAACTGCAGTATGTAAGATTGGATAATAATGATAAGCATTATAATCTAGTATATGCACCTGTATTAAACGATAATTCGTCTAGTTATATTGATGCAACGACGGGAGAATTGAAGAGCTTCAATAACAATGCAACAAGTTCCGAAACCATTTCGCATCCTTGGGCAGAGCAAGAACTAAATTATCTAATTCATGCTAAAATTATAGATATAAAGGATAGTAAAACGTTCAATGCGAATGCCTCTGTATCAAGCGGTGAGGCCCTTAAAGTCATCCTAAAATCTCTCACATATTTTTATCCAAGTAATAATAATGAACAAGGAGAGATGAACCAATCTTTCGACAACATCGATCCAAAACATCCGCTATATCAAGTGGTTGAACGAGCAGTTACTATAGGTATACTTGATCCAGAAAATCAGAGCTTTAATCCAGATACCCCTATTACCCGTGAAGAACTGGCTGTTTGGTATATTCGCTTGCTAGGGTTTGAACAATTAGCAAAACATACCGATCTTTACAATGTTGACTATGCAGATGCTGCTAAAGTTCGAGCAGAGTATAAGGGGTATGTTGCGATCGCAAACGCACTTGAATTATTAACAACAGATAAAAATAATTTTAATCCTAACCGAGAAGTGACATATGCGGAGTTAGCAGTTTCGACAATTCGTCTTGCGTATGAACTATCGGAAAAAGGGACAAGACTGAATTATTACTAAGTGTATGACGGCAATCTAATTCGCCGTAAAAAATAGGTAAGGAATTACTTTGTATACCCTTGTTATATGCCAAAATTTTAGAACCCTTCACCGCATGAAAATTCATGTCGGAGAAGGGTTTTTAAATTGTTAGTGAAACATTTACTTTAAGCCTATAAAACGGAGTTGCAATAAGACCCTGCAATGCCGCCTACTTCATTTATAATGCGAGATACATTTTTAACGTTTGCAAAGCTGAAGCAAAGTATCCTTGCGAAAAAACACCAGTAGGAGTGACCAAAAGGCAACAAAACCTAATAATGAGGATTGGGTTAAAAATGGTTGTTTACAAAAATGTTTTAATTTTGAAACTATTCCGCGCTATGTATCGTAAATAAGCATAGAAAGGATTTGAGGCTCATGATACAGGTGAAAGTAGCAGAAGGTGGTTATTACGAGAATACCCTGATTATTAAAGACATTGAATTTGAAGTATTGCCTGGAAAATTAATTAGACTTATTGGTTCAAATGGTGCTGGCAAAAGTACAACGATTCAAGCAATCATGGGCACTCTAACGCATAACATAGGAGTTGGCGTTTTAAGTTTAACGATGTTGATTTAACAAAGAAGTCAGGCAGCTCAGTAAAGTAATTTACCGACCTGCCTGTTTTTAATGTATTACTGTTTACGTGAAAAGAAATGGCGACATTTGTACATAAAGATCGCTGTACAGCCAATGAAAATGATAAAGCTGATTGGGAAAATAAATAAAAATGCGGATGTCATTAGGGTACTCCTTTAAAATTGCAGTTTATTCATTTTCTCATGTATTGGAATGCTTGGGAACGAGAATATAGGGATTTTTAAAATAAAGGAAATATTAAGGCGAATAATATATTTCCTGAGAAATAATTGAAAATTTAGATAATTGAAAAAAATACACATTAATCATCCTACATTGAAAAAATAACTATTATCGTTAAACTTTATCTGGTAATGCTTGTTAAATAATGGACAGATTTTTGCAGATGACGTAATCTATCTTACATTAAAAGATAAATTTGAATAGGGGAATAGGAATGCTGAAAATCTTTAAGTATTTAACAAAGAATGAATGGCTACTTGTATTCATTAGCTTAATATTCATTGTCATTCAAGTATGGTTAGATTTAAAGTTGCCTGACTATATGGCAGAAATTACGATGTTAATTCAAACAGAAGGCACTAAAATGTCCGAAATTCTAATACCAGGTAGCTTCATGCTATTTTGTGCTATTGGCAGTATGATTGCAGCGGTCATTGTTGGGTATTTCGCTGCTAGAGTAGCAGCAGGTTTGGCCAAGCGTCTTCGTTCAAACGTCTTTGAGAAAACAATATCATTCTCGATGGAAGAAATTAATGGCTTTTCAACAGCAAGTTTAATCACACGTTCTACAAATGATATTACACAACTCCAAATGATTATTGCAATGGGACTACAAGCAATTGTCAAAGCCCCGATTTTAGCTGTTTGGGCGATTTATAAAATTTCCGATAAGAGCTGGCAATGGACTGCATCCACAGGTGTTGCGGTGGGCGTTCTTATTGTCATGTTAAGTGTGATTATCATTTTTGCTTTACCAAAGTTTAAAATTATACAAAATTTAACGGATAATTTGAACCGTGTCACACTCGAAAATTTAACTGGTCTTCATGTAGTCCGTGCGTACAATGCGGAAAACTATCAACAACAAAAATTTGAAAAAGCAAATGAGGAATTAACGAGCACAAACCTTTTTACGAATCGTTTGATGGCTATTATGGCACCGGGGATGACCTTTATCATGTCTGGACTTAGCATATCTATTTACTGGATAGGTGCTTATATGATTAACGAAACTGCCAAAATGGACCGTATGATGTTATTTTCTGATATGGTCGTGTTCTCGTCCTACGCGATGCAGGTCGTTATGGCATTTATGATGCTGAGTATGATTTTCATTATGTTACCTCGTGCATCAGTTTCTGCTAAACGCATTCTAGCAGTATTAAATACAAAAACAAAAATACAGGACGGGACAGAAACGAATGGCAAGCTAGGTGTAGCTGGGGAAATCGAGTTTCGTAATGTCAGTTTTGCGTATCCAGATACAAAAGAGCCAATCTTACGTAACATTAGCTTCATTGCGAAAAAAGGTGAAACAGTTGCTTTTATTGGTTCGACGGGTAGCGGTAAAACGACTGCGATTAATTTAATTCCACGCTTTTATGATACTACGGAAGGCGAAATATTAGTGAATGGTGTAAATGTGAAAAACTACACGCAAGAAGCACTTCACAATAAACTTGGTTATGTACCACAAAGTTCCGTATTATTTAGTGGAACAGTTACTTCTAACATTGCGTACGGAAATAATGGGAAATCAGCTGACACGGATGAATTAGTGAAACAAGCTGTTGAAATTGCGCAAGGTAAAGAATTCATAGAGAAAATGGACGATCAATATGAAGGAAGAATTTCACAAGGTGGTATAAATATTTCGGGTGGTCAAAAACAACGTCTGTCGATCGCACGAGCAATTTATCGTCAACCGGAAATATATCTATTCGATGATTCCTTCTCTGCGCTGGATTATAAAACCGATCGTATTTTACGTAGCGCGTTGAAAAAAGAAACGAAGGAAGCCACTTCTTTAATCGTTGCGCAGCGTATCGGGACGATTAAAGATGCGGATAAAATTATCGTATTAGAAGAGGGTCAAATGGTTGGATATGGCAACCATGATGAGCTAATGGCTAACTGTGTCACATATCAGGAAATTGCCTATTCTCAGCTTTCAAAGGAGGAACTGGAAAATGAGTAGCAATCATAATACTGTTGATGAACACCGTAATAAAGGCGCACGGCAAGGTCCTCCTTTAGGTGGCGGACCTCCTGGCATGGGTGGTAGCATGCCTATGGGGAAAGCAAAAGATTTTGGTAAAACCGTCAAGCAGCTTTTAGCGTACTGTAAAACCTACTTGCCAATCATTATTTTGGGGTTAGTGCTTGCATTTACCGGTGCGATCTTTAACGTCATTGGTCCAGATAAATTAAGTGACATTACAAATCTCATAGTAGATGGCCTTGCAACATCAGTGGATATCGATGCTGTACAGAAAATTGGTTACATTTTAGCTATCCTCTACGGTTTAGGGCTAATTTTCAGCTATGGTCAAGGTTTTATTATGGCCACTGTCACGCAGCGTATTACGAAAAAAATGCGAACAGAAATTTCTGGAAAAATTAATCGCATGCCATTAAAGTACTTTGATAAAACAAGTCATGGTAATGTGTTAAGTCGCGTAACAAATGATATTGATACAATTGGTCAAACATTAAATAACAGTTTAGGTACTTTAGTGACTGCTATTGCAACATTCTTCGGTGCAATTGTCATGATGTTTTATACAAACTGGATTATGGCCATTTCTGCGATTTTATCTACTCTAATTGGTTTCTTACTAATGGCGACTATAATGAAAAACTCGCAAAAATATTTTATGGCACAGCAAAAGGAATTAGGTCAACTTAATGGTCATATCGAAGAAACGTACACTGGTCATAACGTAGTAAAAGCGTACAACGGTGAAAAGGAAGCAAAAGCAGAGTTCCATGATATTAATAATCGACTGTATGATAATGCTTGGAAAGCACAATTTATGTCCGGTTTAATGATGCCAATTATGTTTTTTGTCGGTAATTTTGGCTATGTCATAGTGTGTGTAGTCGGTGCTTTATTAGCAACAAATGACATCGTTTCAATTGGTACGATCGTCGCCTTTATGATTTATATTCGTTTATTTACGCAACCACTTGCTCAATTAGCACAAGCAGCGGCTAGCTTACAATCTACAGCAGCAGCTAGCGAGCGTGTTTTTGAATTTTTAGCAGAAGAGGAATTGGAAGATGAAAGTCACAAAACGATTGAGCTGGAAAATGTAAAAGGCGATGTCGAGTTCAAAAATGTCCGTTTTGGTTACACAGAAGACCAAATGATTATAAAAAACTTCTCTGCAACTGCAAAAGCGGGTCAAAAAATTGCCATTGTAGGTCCTACAGGTGCGGGTAAAACCACGCTTGTGAATTTATTAATGCGCTTCTATGAAATAAATAGCGGTGAAATTTTGATCGATGGTACCCCAATTAGTCAATTAACACGTGAAAACGTTCATAAATTATTTTGTATGGTTTTGCAAGATACATGGTTATTTGAAGGGACGATTCGGGAAAATATCGTGTATTCTAAACAACATGTTCCAGACGAAGAGGTCGATAGAGTGTGTCAAGCAGTCGGGTTGAATACCTTTATTAAAACATTACCTAAAGGTTATGACACGTTGTTAAATGACAAAGTGAATTTATCTGCGGGGCAAAAGCAATTAATTACTATTGCCCGTGCAATGATCGAAAATGCACCACTTCTTATTCTAGATGAGGCGACAAGCTCGGTCGATACCCGTACAGAGTTACTCATTCAAAAAGCGATGGACCAATTGACAGTTGGTAAAACATCATTCGTAATTGCGCACCGCCTCTCTACAATTAAAAATGCAGACTTAATTTTAGTCATGAAAGATGGCGACATTATCGAAACAGGAAATCACGAACACTTACTAGCGAAAGATGGCTTTTATGCTGCCCTCTATAATAGCCAATTCGAAAACGCTTCATAATTCAATCAACAATAAGCTGCCTAAAACGAGAGAAGCGTTCTTGTTGAGGGCAGTTTTTTAATTGTTAAGGAAATTTTAAAATACCCTAACTATACAAAGATGGCCTTGGAAATTGAGTATTTTATTTCCGATTTTTACGAACACTATTACGAAAAAGAAAATGAGGGATAATATGGAGATAAAACCACACTATTTTTGGGCCGTACGATTACCGGATTCCATTAAACAATATATTCAAGATGAAATGACAAATGTTAAACAAATTTTTAAGTTCAAACGTTGGGTACATATGGATGATTATCATATTACCCTTGTTTTTCTCGGGTCTGTGGATCAACAAAAGACCCAATCTGTTATCGATTTAGTAGGTGATGCCATTAAGGATGAAAAAGCTTTTGAATTGCAGATTGAAGGACTTAATGTTTTTGGGAATAATATATCACCGAGAATTTTCTGGGGGGCAGTAAATCACGAAACTAAATTACATCAACTTCAAGCAGTTGTCCATAAAAAATGTCAAGAAGCTGGATTCACATTGGAAAATCGACCATATCATCCGCATATTACATTGGCACGAAATTGGACAGGAAATGAAGAATTCGATAGGGGGTTATTACAAAAACATAATCCTTTTTACGAAGAGGCTTTATCTTTTCAAGCAAATGAAATTGTATTATATAAATCAAATCTTGAAAAAACACCTAAATATGAACCAGTTGCAACCTTTTCATTATTAGATGAATAGAAATAAATCTTTAACAGTTTGTTTGTTGCTTTCATTCAAGTCCTATTTTGCAATAAGTTCGAGTTTAGACGTGGAAGGAGAATGGAAATTGATTTATTTTATGATAAACAACTGTTGGATGAAAAGGTGGCAGCCCCGGGGAATTGAGTGTTCTTTGTTATAAATATTTTCTGTAAATGGATGTATTAGTTTATTGGAAGGTTTGTTGTGTGGATGATTACTATTTTTTCTGAGCAGGGGGTGGGAGAAGATAGTAACATCTTTGCAATTTATTTTTACATTGTTCAAATCAGGCCGTGTATTTAATAATGATAAACAAGAAATTAGTTCAGACGTAAATAATACGCCTAAAGACATTCCAAGTGTCTTTGATTTTATAGTTCAGTTCGGAGTGGAAAAAAGAGTGGAACTTTTACTTTTGAAGATAAAGTAACTAAGGAATTAATAGCCGATGGAAATGCACCAACGAATATTACATTTACAATAGAAGAAATGACTAGGATTTATGGGAAAATGAAGAATACAAAATAACTCACGAGTAACGAAATTACCGAGCAATATTAAATGGTACTGAGAGAGGTCGGAGGTTATTTACTTCTTTTACACGATTTATTAGTGCGTTACTAGATGTATCCATGCATGATCTTAATAGTCGAAATTTTTATCCAACTAAATAGCTGGAATTTGGGGGTATTTCTAATTTTAAAAAAACGTTTTGTTACTAGAAATGAATGGACAAGAATATTAGAACGACAATGTAATCAGGCGTATATATCTGATGCAGAGTATAAAGGAAATATCACTTTACTAAAGTGTAAAAGAACCGTTATGGAAAACCTATCTAAACAAATCGATTTGTATTGTTGATAACGGGTATTCTTGGCTACAACAACTTCCGGAGAATGAACATTTTGCGATTACTACAATGTTCAACGAGAAAAATGAGATTGTACAATGGAATATTGATATTACAACTCACAATGGTGTTGAAGATGGTGTGCCTTATATGGAAGACCTTTTTTTAGATTTAATTGTCTTACCCTCAGGAGAAATTATAAAAAAAGATTTAGATGAAATTGAAGAAGCTCTAAATGAAGGGTGGATTACAAATGACCAATACAATTTGGCTTTTTTAACATTTAATTGTATCTATGAGGATTTGTTAAATGGTACATTCAAATATTTAAAATTAAGTACCGTACATAGAAATAGGTTAGTTTAATAAAGTGGGGAAATACGAAAGGTTGGATTGCAATACTGAATGAGGCGATTACTCCAAATTTGAAGGGGGTAAAGAGTTTTCCCATATCGGTGCTGCTTTTGTAGGTGTTTTTCTTCACTTGTTATGTATTTTGCTTATCGATATAATTAAACATTCAAGAAGCTCTCGATATTGCGAGCCATGTTGAGAAAGTGATGATAGATGATAACGAGGTATACGATGCTCACGTCTATGGTTTACTTTAAATTAATTATCGAAAAGAGGTTATTATAATGGACAACAATAAATTTATGCAAATGTCAATTGAGTTAGCTTATGAAAATACACAAAAAAGTAAGGGCAAGCCATTCGGTGCTATCATTACCAAGAATGGAGAGGTTGTTGCGAAGGGCGTAAACGATGTGCTAAAAACACATGACCCTACCGCTCACGCTGAACTTCAAGCAATCCGTGAAGCTAGCCATATCCTTGAAACTTCCGACCTTTCTGACTGTGAACTTTATGCAAGTGGCGAGCCTTGCCCGATGTGTTTAACCGCAATATACTTAGCAAACATTAAAAACGTTTATTATGCCTATACTGCTGAGGAAGAGGAAGAAGCGGGATTAGGAACAAAATACTTTTATCAACAAGTCGCACTCCCATTAAATGAACGAGATACTAAATTAATCAATTTACAAAAAAATTATCAAGATCATAACCCTTTTTCTCTGTGGATTGAGTTGAACAAGGCTAAACATTAAGATTTAGGCTAAGTACAATAACATTGTTGTTTTTCGGAATTAACCGTTAGTAGGAAAAACATACTACAACCCTGCCTTGCTCAACGCGCGAAGACTGACCGTAGGAGGCCACATCTCGAATCCTACGACAAAGGAGCGCATTTCCTATCAGCGGTGAATTAATGAAATTATTGAACTTGGTAAGCTTGCGGCCGAAGCTGGGATTGTAGAGTACAGCTTGGGGGAGAGACATCAACGCTATATAATCGCACAAATGGAATTCGACAGTGTTCCAATCGAATCGTTACGAAAAAATATTGAATTAATCGCAACAGACATCTTACCGGCAATTAAGAAGTATACGAAAGAGGCGTAGGGAAGGCAGACTTGATATTGTGGACTTCTCGATTTATATTACATTTATTACAATTTTTATAAGTGTTTTGTATGAAAAATCGGTATTTTATAAATTGTTGTTAATTTAATTGTAATGTGTTTGTAATATATAAAGGGAAATATTATGTAAACATAATAAAATTTAGTTGGAATGCATGTAATATGTATTATTTTTATTAAAAAATATTAATTTAGTATAATGTCTTCTGTTTTTGTAATTGTAATACGCTGCACATGAAATTGTCATATAAAAAAGGAAATTGATGGTTAGGTTAACTTCAAGTAACAAAAGCGGTATAAAAAGCTGCAAATAAAACTTGGAGGGTACCAATATATGATGATAAAAAAAATTTTAACTATAATTAGCGTATTAATGATTAGCTCAGTATTATTTGTGTCTACAACATTTGCTGCGACACATACGATTAAACCGGGTGAAACACTAGACACTCTGGCCGTACGATATCTTACAACTGTAGAAAAATTAATGGATCTAAATGGACTTCTATCAAACAGGGTTGAAATAAAACAAGTCATCAAGCTACCAGCACACATTCAAAATAAACCATCAGTCGAAGCTAAAAAGCCTATAGTTGACGAGCCCGAAGCGGAGGAAGAAAAAACATTTCAAGTGACAGCAACTGCGTATACAGCATATTGCAATGGCTGCTCAGGCATTACGAAAACTGGCATTAATTTACGTAAAAATCCAACAATGAAAGTTATTGCAGTTGATCCGAAAGTCATACCACTCGGCACGAAAGTATGGGTTGAAGGCTATGGTACTGCCATAGCAGGGGATACTGGCGGCGCCATTAAAGGCAATAAAATCGATATTTTCGTTGCGGATAAAACAGCCGCATATAATTGGGGTAGACGTGTTGTGACGGTGAAAATTTTAAGTTAATTTTACAGAAAAATAAATTGTGCTGAATTGCATAAGTGATAAACGGGCTGTGTCAAACGTGTTGGAAGCACGTTTGACACAGCCCGTCTATATTTCAAGAGATTTTTAATGTTACAACCGCATTTGTTTTCTCATTTGCTTCATTTCGTACATTAATTGATCAATTTTTCGCTCCAAGCGTGCTAATTCATCGGAAGAAGACTGAACTTGTTGTGCCTCTTCTTCAATGGCCAGCGCCTCAGCGATGGTAGAAATACCATAGGCAATTGTATTAATTGCTGATGCAATCACTGACAACTTTGCTGCTTGAGATACTGACCCCGCATTTGTTGGATTTTGCTTGGAATCATTTTGCATCCCCTAACCCCTCCCTCTATCAATAAGCAGATTGCTTTAGCATATGCGGGATGACCTAGTGCAATGTGGGGGACGGTAAACTTTGCTACATACAAAAGTAAAGTTGGCATTTGCCGAACGTGGTTTAAGGCAATCAAAGACGTTTAAAAGTTTTGCTGGAACAATGAATGAAAATCCAAAGCTATTTAAAACCACCTAATAGCTGTCCATTTCATCCAAGTATTCCCGGTAAATGGTGCTATAATAGTGAAAAAGTATTCGAAGGTAGGTTTTTAGTATGTATATTGAACTGGGCTTGGATGCTGCACTTCGGGAACAATATGACGAGGCAGTTCAGAACTTTCGATTAGCCCGTGAAGCGAAAGAACCATTTGATGTGGAAGCACATTATGTATTTGCTAAATCTTTAAATAAAATTGCTAGCACTGAAATGGCACTTATTCAAGAAGCTTTTGCTGAAAGTACATCTGCGTATAAAAAAGATACAACACATAAGTTAAATACATCTCTTTACATGTGGCTTACCTATAAGTGCTATGTAAAAAATGAAGCCACTTCGCGTGACATGCGGATGCGTGCGGCTCAGTTTATTGTTGATCACTCGGTGCAAGAAGAATATTCTGCCTATGAAGTGACGGTTATGAAAATAGTAGAATATTTAGAGGGTTTGCCAAATCCAAATGATGCACTTGTCTTGCAATGGATCGACTACCTTAACCCACATAAAATCAGCAAGAAACAGTTTAGCTATATGCGTGAAGGCAAGCGTGTAGAAAATGCGTCTGCTTTTGAAAAGTGGTATGTGACGAAGAGTAAGAAATTATTTGCGTTACAGCAGTATGAGGCATGTATTGCAGTCATTGATGAGCTTGAGCAGAAAATGCATCGAGGATTTACAACATATCATTATAATCAGGATGCTTGGTGTCAGCGTCGAAAGGCCAAGGCGCTCGAACAGCTTGGACGTATTGATGAGGCGGAAAAGGTGCTATGGGCATTGCTGAAAAAGTTCCAGCATTCCTCAATTTACTATGATGTCATGTGTGTGCAAATGCAGCGCGGGCAGTCCGTTCAGGCATTAGCTAGTGCTGCGGAAGGGTTGTTAACAAAGGACGGTAAATACGAGCATAAGGTGAAGATTATTAAAGATTGTGCCCGGTTATTATATGAAGCGGGGATGGTACAGGACAGCTATGCGCATTATGTGCTACTTCAGAAAGTTCGTGCACGCAATGATTGGCGAGCGGATCCAGAGGTGGAGGAGCAAATTCTTCGATTAGCGGCACAAGATGCTGGCTGTCGTCCTTATACAAATAAAGAGCTACAACAGCTATGGGCAGATTGGCAAATGATGCAGTATGAAGAGGTAGATGGCATTGTAAAGACCATTTTGCCAAATGGACAGGCTGGTTTCATTTCGGATAAAGCAGGCTCGGATTATTATTTTAATATTAAAAATAGCAAATGTAGCATGGCCGAGCTACCTATTGAGCAACATGTACGCTTCCGTAAAAAGCCATCATTTGATCGTGCGAAAAATCGTGATTCAATGGAGGCAATTGCAATTATACCCGTTTAAGTAGGAGGAATTAGGCATGCAACTTACCGCTAGTCAACAACATGCAATACAACAGTTTCAGTGTTTTTTACAAGGAGACGCTGAGTGTTTCATACTAAAAGGCTATGCCGGAACAGGTAAAACATTTTTATTAAAACGCTTTACTGAAATGCTAGCGCAGTGGCAAATTGATTTTCAACTTGTGGCACCAACTGGACGTGCGACAAAAATTTTAAAGGAGCGCACACAGGTGGATGCGCGTACGGTACATAGCTTAATTTATGAAATGGATATGGACCAGTCTACGATTAAAGCGGTGGAAGAGCAGGACGTCGAGCAAAATAAGTATGAGCTTGTGTTTAATTTAAAAACGAATGGCTCCAGGATCAATACAGTGTATATTGTCGATGAAAGCTCAATGGTCAGTGATAAGCATTCGGAGCATGAAACGTTGAAGTTTGGTTCGGGTCAGCTGTTGACCGATTTTCTGAGCTATGTAAATATACGGACAACACGTCGGAAAATCGTTTTTGTTGGTGACCATGCCCAACTTCCACCCGTAAATAGTAATGAGTCCGTGTGTTTTAATAAAGACTATTTAGAAGAAAGTTTTGGGCTCAATGTTATGGTGGCTGAGCTAACAGATGTGTTCCGTCAAGGGGCAGATAGTAGCGTACTTCGTGCAGCAACAGCACTGCGCAAACAACTAGATGAGGAAAGCTATAATTATTTCCCGGTGCAGGTAGATGCACAAGATTTGATTGAATATAGTGTAGACGAAGCGGTGCACCATTACACGCGTAATTATACATGGCAAAAGTCTATCTTTATTACGGAAACGAATCAACGTGCATTTGAACATACAAAGCATATTCGTGAGCAATTAGGCTTTCGTGAGTTATCAATAGGTGAACGCTTACTCGTAATAAAAAATACGGTCATTAACGGAGAACGCCTGTTTAACGGAGATTTTGTGAGGGTTGATCAGGTGGCAGCAGAGCCAGAAATACGGAAGATTCCAATGCGTACAAAGCAAGGTGCTGAAGTTGTCGAGCTTAAGTACCGAGATGTCACGATTTCCTACCGTACAGAAGACGGACAAGTACGTAAGCAAGTGCCGTGTAAAATTTTTGAGAATCATTTATGGAGCTCCTCTATTGATATTTCTTATGAAGAACGACGCGCAATGATTATTGATTTCCAAATGCGCTATCCACACACTCGCCAAGGGACAGATGGCTTTAAAAATTTAATTAGCAATGATCTGTATTTTAATGCGCTCCATGTGCGGTTTGGCTATGTTATTACGTGTCATAAAGCACAGGGCGGAGAATGGAATGATGTATTTGTTGATTTAAAATATTCCCAAAGTATAACGAATAGACAGTTTTTTCGCTGGAGTTATACAGCCATTACACGTGCAAGGGAGCGAATTTATTTTGTGAATTTACCGAAGCAGGTGAAAGTCGAGGATGATCGCTTTGCTATTATTCGAGATATGATAGGTCCACTGTTGGCACATGTAAATGCCCAAATCATCGAAGAGCAGGAAAGTGCGTATCAAAACCTTTACTACATTCGCCACGGCATCGAGCAATGTAAAATTATCGTTCATTATAATAAGAAAGAAAAAATAACGAAAGTACGTTTTGTGAAAGGAAATTCTGCAAGTGAAGCAGTTGTTACGCCGATTTTCCAAAACTTATGTGGTCGTAGCTTATATGATGCAGAGCCGTTGCTTGTGTAATAGTAATATTGGAAACACTGAAAAAGACGAGGACCATGAGTAATATGGTCCTCGTTTTTGTTCTACATCGATCAAGTCTTCCAATTCATCTAAATTAAAATGGATAATGTCCACATGAACTTTATTTTGGAAAAGTCGTATTTCCAAGAGCGGCCACATAAGTAAGGGCATCAACACGCCCTATTTTGGCAAGTTATGTCTTTCTAACGCATATTTGCGATTGTTTAGTGCTTCCTCTAGTAAAATAATCATGCCAATATTAACGCTGTCGTTTTAACTGTTTGATTTCATAGGACAGCGCATCAATTTGCTTTTGCATCTTTTTTAAATCAGTTGGCGCCGGTTGTTGTTCTTGTTGTTGGGACTCTTCTTGTAATGCAAGCGCAGCCGCAATCACAGCGAGCCCGTCACCAATCGTTGTGACTGCCGCTGCTAATAATGCAAGTTCAGAAGCGGATAAGAATTGTGTAGACTCTTTATTATAATTATTCATGAAAGCACCTCCAAAACGCTTTTTATTAGCGTATGCGGGAAGAAGGCATGGGGTGTGGAAACGGTTGCTCTGACAAATTTTATTGTTTTTAGAAAGAGATTAGAATGTGACTCGTTACATAGTGTAATTGGCTTGTATTGAAAAAAGAAGAGGAGAGCACAGGATTGTGCTCTCCAGGGGTTACTAACGACGATGTTCCACTAGGTCAATTGCCCCTAAAACTATGTGTGCTAAACCGAATCCAAAAATTGTGTTGGCGATCATTTTATTAGATCCGCGTTTTTGTTTCAAAGCATACCCAGTAGCAGTAACAGCCGAACCTAAAACAGTTGGGATTAATCCTTCACGAACGTTCATTCATAACCCTCCATTTTCGAAGTTAGTAGGTGCAATCACACCAATCTTACTATGACCAATTGAAGCGAAATGTATGCACTTTAACATTTCAGTACTATTAAGTAAACGCACTTAATTGTTTAAATTCATTTGAAGTAATTATTTTCTGTTCATAATAGATCACGCGATTTTTAGCTGAATTATCATTAGGAATACGAAAAGTAATGCGAATTAATGTATATGGTGGATTTAGAGGACCTTCATAACCAACAACTTCTAATGTGACATCATAGTAGTCATTTTGTCCGTTTCTAACAATTTTTCCAATTCTCCCAGAAGTGAATAATTGCCTGTTTCCGTATGAAAACATCGCTTCAAGAATAGATGGCCTCAACTCCCGTAAAAAGGCTAACTCTACTACACTTGGAAGTTCGTTTTGAGGGATATATTCAGTGTTTGAATTTGCGAGGAATGAATTGATGACAACTATACTCATTAAAAATATCAAAATAATTATTACTATATTCATCGTATCAATTTCCCTTCTGCTGTTAATTTAGTTATTCGCAGAGAAAAGAATATTATGTATACGGGTTAGAACTAAATTTATAGCACATTAGGTGAAGAGAATTTTCATTAAAGCCCGAAAAGGACAAAAAGAGTTGGATCGTCATTTTAGGGAAATCAATTATTAAGGGAAGTTATAGGGGAAAATAGTCCTCGTAAACGTGGAATAACAGCGCGCCTTCACTGATAAAGAAGTGGTCAGAAAAGTTGGCTTGAAAAAAACGAACATTTCCAATGGGAAGGCATTTGTAATGTAATTAGAAAGACACAACTCGCCCAAAAGAGGGCGAGTTGATGTCTTTACTTATCCAGTGTTCGGGGTTCAGATCATACTCTATTTTTCATTGCTTATAGAGAAATCTAATGAATCCAACCTAAATCTTTCGCCTTCAACACAGCTTCTGCACGTGATTCTACATTGAGTCGAACGAAAATTTTCGACAAATAATTTTCAATGGTACGTTGGGTAACAGAAAATTCAAGTGCAATTGCTTTATTCGTACAACCTCGTGCTACGAGCTGTAAAATCTCTTGCTCTTTTTCACTTATAGCAAGTTCAGTAGAGGACATTGGACACTGGTGTTTTCGATAGATGAAATCCAAAAAATCAGCTGGTAGCAGTAATTCACCTCTTAATGTGGCACTAATTGTTTGAATCACTTGTTCTTTCGTAGCCGTTTTCGATAACAGCCCATCAACTTTTCGTTCAATTAATAAGTCATAATAATCGGCTAGGTCGTAGCCTGTATATAAGATAGTGAGTGCCTCAGGATGCAGGTGTTTAATTTTTTGTGCTAACTCGATGCCATTAATTGGCTGCATATTAATATCGAGCAAAAATAATTGGAATGTCGTGTCGTTCATTCTTTGTAACACAGCGGAAGGTTCATGTTCGATTTCAATATGCCATTGATCAATATGTTGAAGTAATGCCTTTGTGCCGTTTAATACAACGGGATGGTCATCTACAATTAATAGATTCATCCGTTTCACCGCTTTCTTCGATTATTGTAATCGTCATTTTTAAACCATTGGCTTCTTTCGTATCAATGGTCATCTTGCCATTAAATGCTCGTACTCGTTCAAACATTCCCTTGAGGCCCATCGAATCTGTTGTAGTTAGTTCATTCATTTCAAAGCCAATCCCGTTATCTTCATAATGTATTTCAAAACCATGTGGAATCGATAACAGTTGTAATGACACAACGGATGCTTCTGAATGTTTGAGCGCATTGTTCAGCAGTTCTTGAACAAGACGGTAAATCATTAACGGATAGGCAGGATCTGTTACCGTTAGTTCCTCGATGGTTTCATGTAGCATGAAATTTGAACGCATTTTCACCTTTTGCATTAATTTTTTGAGTGCTGCCTGTAAGCCGAGTGTATCGAGTAAGGGGGGATTCAGATTTTCACAATACTCTCGTAATTGGTACGAAATATCGAGTAATTGATCACGAATCGGTTCGATCTTTGAAACAGTTGCTTCATTCATTTGGACATCTAGCTCGCGTGCAAGATACAGTTGCTCTTGTAAAACCGTATCATGTAATTCTTGTGCAAGAATGACCTTCTCTTTCTCAACAAATTGCCACACTAATTTATCCAACCAAGGAATCGATTCAGTATGAGATGCTTGGAGGTCCTTCATTTCTTTGACTAGCTCTTCAATTCGTTTAAAGTTATGTAAAAAAGCATCGCAGTACACCGTAATAAGTTCTAACCAAATAATTTCTTCTTCCTTTAGCTGAATCGACCGTGTGGGAGAACCGATAGATAAAATAAATTGTTTGCTAGGATTACTATGTAGCAACAAGGAATAATGCGATGATTTTTTTTTAACTTCAGCCAGTTTCATCGGTTTCTGGTCTATAGGCAGAATATTGATGGAAACTGTATCGAATGCTAGTTTTTGTTTCACTTCTTGTTGCAGTAGATCCAGCATTTGATCCTGACAAACGGCTTGTCCGATTCTTTGAACAACCGAATACACACCATGAATCGAATCTCCATGTGTCGTAAATAATATTTTGCGCTGACGAAAATCTATTTTTTCCTTGATATAAAGCAAAATGAAAATGGCAACAGCACTTAACAGAAACAGTACTATCGCTTTTTCTACTGTAAATTCATCACGCCAAACGAATGAAATAATTACTGACAAAACAAATGCCGTTAATAGGGAGAGAAGTCCATAATAACGAATGCGACTAAGATGATAGTGTAAACCGAATAGCCGCTCTGTTAGCTGTGTGAAAATAAAACTAAACGGAATGAACAGTAAAAATAACGAGCTAATATCAGAGGATAGGATCGGCTTTTGAAATAGTATTTCTGGTAGCACAAATAGCAACACAAACGGTAAAAATGGCACAACAACGCATATCAATAAAATTTTTAGTTGCAACACTCTTGAACGAAAATAGCCCTGGAGTAATACCCCTAGCACAATGAACAGTAACACAGTAAACAAAGAAAGTGTCAGCCAAGAAAGCGCAGAATCGAGCGCAGGCGAGTATAGACCGATTATACCAACGATTAACATCAATATGGGCAGTGCATACAGTATGTTCATATTGCGCGTAAAGGACCATTTTAACTGCTGATAAGTGAAATAATTTTTTAAAAAATGAATGAGAATTACGAGACAAAGAATCATAGTACTTTGAATAATAATTCCTGCGAATGCATTGCCTCGACTTGATGCCCCTGCGCTAATATAAGCAATAGACATGACAAGTAAAAATAAAATTAACAGATTCAGTAGTGCATTATTGTTTTTGAAACAATACAGATAAATTGCTGTCCATAATGTAATCAAAAAATATATGCTTGGCACAATCTCATGCATATAAAATTGATGCGGGAGATCGGCGTGGCGCACTTGAATGTCCCGAATTTTTCCGTTTTCTTGTGCAATTGTAATTGTGTTAGCTGAATAGACGGCAGATTTGTTCGTAATATGGTCCAGAGTTTCAATTGGCTCACCGTTAATTTGTAGAATTTGATCTCCAAAAGCAATTCTCTGCGTTGCTCCCCAGTCTGTAAAATACGTTGATTCGACTAACCACTTCCCATTTTCTTCTTTCAATATAATCGGTGAAAACGGCTGTAAAAATGAAATCGCCAGGACATAAATTCCTATAACTATATACAGTAGTAACGTAATGCCAAACCAATAGATTGAGATGGCATGGTAAATGCGTTGTTTAATCAATTCGATGCAATCCTTTTCATGAAAATAGTAAATCTATACCAATTATGGACGAAATGCTGTATTTGTTAAAGGTGGTAAAAGAAATTTTCGGAAAACCACTGATTCGCTCTACTACCGAATTGGTTTTTTTCGGAAAACCACAATGGTAATTTCGGTTACCCGGGTGATAGTGTTTGATTAGGACAAGAAACAAGAGGAAAGAGGTATACATGTATGAGGAAATGTATTGTAATTATTGTCTGCGTACTGATTATTGCCTGTTCGTCGGTCTTGGTTACTTCGGAAGAGAAAAAAAGGACGTTTGCGAAGGTCGATAGTAAGGATATGACCATTTTAGCAACCAATCTGAATTACATGACGAGTGCGTTAATGTCCGTTTCACAGACACTGTTATTGTATCGGGAGGATTTGACTGAAACCGAGAAAGCGCTGTTTGAGCAAAGTCTAGCAAAGGATCAGTTACAATTAAATCAACTAGAAGCGAACTTGCAGGTAATCGCCAACATACAGGATGTTTATACGACACAATCCGTTGTACATGAAACGCAGCTACTACTTGGTGACATTATGACAGCAACAAACATCACGAAAGAAAAAATGACGGAAATAAGTAATACGTTCAATGTACAAAGCGAAAAAATGGCCGGGCTACCAAAATCCCAACAAGGGCTAAAGCAGTACATTGACATCGTAACAAGTTTAAATAAAAGTATAGAGACTTTTATGAAGCATTGAATATTACACCATACTCGCTACCAACCGATTGTATGGAGATGATTAAAGACAATTGATTATATAAATTGAACGGGTTGTTTTTCTTTGTAACCAATTTTCCTAAGATGAAGGCCAATGTTGAATTTTGTAGTAATTCTTATATTAATGATAGTCAGTTACATACTTGCAAAACAATTTAAGTTTCAAAAGCCTATTGCATATTCGCTTGTTATGGGAATTACTTACTGTTCGATTGTGTGGGTAAAGAGCGAGAGGATAATAAATTCCAAGAGCTTTTTGGCTGTAAAGTGGAGGCGAAATTGATCGTAAAAAATAAGTTTATTGCAATAGCTATAGCTGGATATAGATTGTTGTTATCGTGACCAATTGTTGTGACCGCGACTGCTAGTAAAAATAAAAACAGAAAGAGGACTTCACTGTTGAAGTCCTCTTTGTATTTATTAATTATAAATGCGTAAAATTTACATATTGAGGTGTAGTAAAAGACATGCCATCACAGCATGACCTTATTTCTTTTCTTATCTTTCACAAGCTATTCCGTCTTTGTCGCGATCTTTTCCTGCATTTAATTTATAGACAGCTGCTGATACAGTTGGTTTTAATTTTGTTTTACCGCCTTTATTTTTCACTTGCCCATCTTTAGCTACTCCACCAGAGTAAACTTTATTTAATTCTTTGCAGTTGCTAAATTTTTGTTCAACTGCCTCTGTGTTGATTGGAGATACTACTGTGCTGCCTAATAAAACGGTTCCTAAAAGTAAAACTGCTTGTAGTTTTTTCATTTGTAACGCTCCTAAAGTTTATTGAAATTGGTATAGCAATAGATTTATTTGGAATTTTCTATTCAAGTAAATAAAAGCATCAAATTACTTTATATTCCATAAAAGTGTTGTATCATATTATGAAATTAAGCAGAAGGAAATTTGAAAGACATCAGAGAGCGAAAGGCACTCATTTCTAAAGTTCAATTTTTATACTTCTAACAAAAACACTGCTATAATAGTGTAATCCAATATTTTTACATATATATAGAAAGAGGTTATGAAAATGACAAATGCTTACGACGAATATAGGCATTCGTATTTTTCGGAAACCTTGACATAACAATGATTAGAAGGGGAGAAGTGGGGTCTTTTTTGTGAAAAAGTCACAAAAAGATAACATTTATTCAAATTTTTTTTAGAATTTTAATATATAGATAACTAGAAGAATAATACCTGAAGACGCACTAGAATCAAAAAAGATTCTCGTGCTTTTTTGATATTAAAAAAATGGAAAAGGATTAAATGTGAAATATTTGTATTTAATTAAATTTTTTTTACCTATTTTTAACATATATGTATTACAATTAATTGAAGAAAAAGAAGAGAGGGATCGAATGAGAAAACTAATAACAAATGTATTTTAGATTTTTCAAATTTTATACTTATTTCTCATACTTTTTTTATAACTTACCGATATGTGCCTAAAATACTGAAGACATTGTGTCAATATTGACTTGAGAATGATTTCTGATGGACAACTGTATGAGAAAGGAACTGTTGCGTCCAGTCCAGAAACAAGTTATGTCCCAGCGACAACGACTTCATCAAATAGCGCCTTAATCTAGGTGGAGCAATCAGAGTACGGGGGGATAAGCTGGCAAACTTTGATCCAGGAACACCATTAACACTTGAGGATGATGGTGTTTATTTAATTTGGTGGAGAGCTGCTGAAAAAATCTAGTTTCAGTTTTAAAGATTAATAATAGGTTATAGAATGCAGAAATTTATTTAAAAATGAAGAAAAAAAGGAGGTTTGAAATGAATTTAGTAAAGAAAGTAGGGTCATTATCTCTAGTTTTGTTGTTAGTAATAGGGACTTTAACTATAAAACCAACTGCTATCGTATATGCTGCGTCTCCAACGGCAACGATTGTAGTCGCAGATACTGCACTGAAAGTTGGAGAAACCTCATTGGTAACGATTACCTTCTCAGAAGCAGTGACGGGCTTCGACAATGTAGATCTGACAATCGCAAACGGAATACTAAGTCCCGTTAGTTCTTCGGATGGCGGTGTCACATGGACGGGAACGTTCACACCGACTGCTAGTGTCACGGATGCAACCAATGTAATTACGCTAGACAACACGGGTGTGCAGGATGGTGCAAGTAATGCAGGAACGGGTACCACAAGCTCGAACAATTATGCGATTGATACGGCCCGTCCAACGGCAACGATTGTAGTCGCAGATACTGCACTGAGAGTTGGAGAAACCTCATTGGTAACGATTACCTTCTCAGAAGCAGTGACGGGCTTCGACAATGTAGATCTGACAATCGCAAACGGAATACTAAGTCCCGTTAGTTCTTCGGATGGCGGTGTCACATGGACGGGAACGTTCACACCGACTGCTAGTGTCACGGATGCAACCAATGTCATTACGCTCGACAACACGGGTGTGCAGGATGGTGCAAGTAATGCAGGAACGGGTACCACAAGCTCGAACAATTATGCGATTGATACGGCCCGTCCAACGGCCACGATTGTAGTCGCAGATAATGCGTTGGCTGTTGGGGAAACCTCATTGGTAACGATTATCTTCTCGGAAGCGGTGTTGGGCTTCACTAATGCAGATTTATCAGTCTCAAACGGAACCCTAAGTAGTGTTAGTTCTTCGGATGGCTTCATCACATGGACGGCAACGTTAGCACCAAATGCAAATATCACTGATACAAGCAATCTCATCACGCTCGACAACACGGGTGTGGCTGATTTGAGCGGTAATACAGGAGTCGGTATTACTGACTCGAACAATTATGTGATTGATGCGCAGCGTCCAACGGCGACGATTGTAGTCGCAGATAGTACGCTGACAGCTGGAGAAACCTCACTGGTAACGATTACCTTCTCCGAAGCGGTCACGGGCTTCACCAATACAGATTTATCAGTTCCAAACGGAACCCTAAGTGCCTTTAGTTCCTCGGATGGCGGTGTCACATGGACGGCAACGTTAACACCAGATGCAAATATCACTGATGCAAGTAATGTTATTACGCTTAACAACTCTGGTGTGCAGGATGCTGCAGGTAATGCAGGAACGGGTACCACAAGCTCGAACAATTATGCGATTGATACGGCCCGTCCAACGGCCACGATTGTAGTCGCAGATAATGCGTTGGCTGTTGGGGAAACCTCATTGGTAACGATTATCTTCTCAGAGGCCGTGTCGGGCTTTACCAATGTAGATTTGACAATCGCCAATGGAACCCTAAGTGCCGTTAGTTCTCAAGATGGCGGTGTCACATGGACGGCAACGTTAACACCAACTGCAAATATCACTGATGCAAGTAATGTCATTACGCTCGACAATACGGGTGTACAGAATATTATGGGTAATACAGGACTGGGTACCACGGACTCGAACAATTATTGGATTAATACAGTGGTTCATGCGGTGGTTCGTCCAACGGCAACGATTGTAGTCGCAGACACTTTACTGACAGCTGGAGAAACCTCATTAGTAACGATAACCTTCTCTGAGGCGGTGTCGAGCTTTACCAATGCAGATTTGACAATCGCCAACGGAACACTAAGCACAGTTAGTTCTTCGGATGGCGGTGTCACATGGACGGCAACGTTCACACCAACTGCTAATATTATTGATGCAAGTAATGTCATTACGCTCTACAATACGGGTGTGCAGAATGGTGTGGGCAATACAGGACTGGGTACCACAAGCTCGAACAATTATTCGATTAATACAGTGGTTCGTCCAACGGCAACGATTTTAGTCGCAGACACTATGCTGACAGCTGGAGAAACATCACTAGTGAAGATAATCTTCTCAGAAGCAGTGATGGGTTTCGATAATGGAGATTTGACAATCGCCAACGGAACACTAAGCACAGTTAGTTCTTCCGATGGAGGTGTCACATGGACGGCAACATTCACGCCACAAGCCAATATAAGTCTAGCTACAAATCAAATCAAACTTAATAATAGCGGTGTGTATAATAGTGGAGGTATTGCAGGACAGGGTATAACTGAATCCAATAAGTTTTCTATTTTCACGGAAGTAACAACTGGTGGCAGTAATTCAATAAATATACCTGACAATGTGATTTCACCTATTCCACCTGAAAACGTAATTACTTCTATAAACGGTAAAATAACGCTACCAATTGGTACTTCAGGAGTTGTTAGTCTAGGAGAAAAAATTATTATTTCAATTCCTAAGGGTGCATCAAGCAGGAAATTAGAAATCTCAATAGAAAAATTAACAAACATAGAAGCTTTTCTTAGAAATAAAGAAGTATTAGCAACCCCAATGTTTGAAATCAAAAAAAACATTATAGAGAATTTAAATAAACCTGTAAAATTATCTGTAGAATTCGATTCGAAAAACTTAAAAAGTAATGAAACTGTAGCTCTATTTAATTATGATGAATTAAAGAAATCATGGGTTAAAGTTGATGGTGGCTTAATAATAGAGAATCAATTGACAGTAGAGATCAATCAGTTTTCAAAGTATGCGGTACTCGTTGTAGATAAAACTACTGGAATGCCGATTATAGATACTACAGTAGAAATAGATTTCAGTGATACATCTGAACATTGGGCAAAAGAAGAAATTGAGGCAATGTTCGCGCGTGACATTATTAAAGGCTATCTAGACGGTACTTTTAAACCAAATGACCCTATCAAACGGGAACATGTAGCCGTCATGTTGACACGTGCCTTAGAGCTAAATCCGATTCATACAGCGCGTACATTTAGCGATGTTTCAACAAGCAGTCCGTACTATGATGCGATTAGTAAATTACAATTAGCGGGTATTATTGATGGTACGAATGGTGCCTTTCATCCTCAAGCTAGTATGACTCGTGCTCAAATGGCAAAAGTACTAGTATTAGCACTTGGGTTCAATACTGATGGAAAAACTACCTTCCGAGACGTCCCTGAAAAACATTGGGCGTATGTTTATATTGCAGCCCTTGAAGAATATGGCATTACGTTAGGGGATAATGGGAATTTCAATCCGAATGAACCTGTGACACGCGCCCAATTCTCAGCCTTTTTATACAGAGCATTAAATTTACAAAAATAATTAAATACTAAGTGCGAATAACGCCCATCTGTTTTTAGATGGGCGTTTCTAATTTTTAGGTAATACAAAATCTCAAGAAGCTGAACGTTATGTTATTTAAATAATGTTATCAATGAATCTAGGCTTTTCTCTACCTAACCAGTAGGTACGTTATTTTTTATGTTTTATTATTACTCGTTTTCAGTGTGAGTAGTTAGTAATTCAGTAAACCTCTTATGCATCACATTCGCGGCGTTTTCACGCATACCTTCAGTTACATGCAAGTAGATTTTTGTGGTTGTAGCAGAATTTCTATGACCTACACGGTTCATAATATATTGGAGATCCACACCAGCTTCAGCAAGTAGGCTTATGTGCGTGTGACGCAATATATATGTGTAGAATCTTTTCTTAATCTCCGTTTTCTTTCCACGCTGTCGAATATATTGATTTAGTGTTTTTACAGTAGGGGGTATCCCTTCAACATCACTAAATAAAAATTCGGACTTTATCCAATCCTTATTCTTCTTGAACTCCAGTAAATACTTTATTTTCTCCACGACAATCTCATCGATATCGATAGTACGAATCGCGTTATATGTTTTTGGTGATGTTAATTCGAAATCACCTTTAATACTGTCTTTTGCATAAACCGTTTTAGTGATGTGGATTACTTTTCGTTTTAAATCAACATCTTTATGTTTAAGTGCCATTGCTTCACCGTAAGCCCGTAATCAAATAACGCATATATATGACAGGCACCTCCCGGTACGATAGATATATCAAATAAGGGAGGTGTTTTCTATGCCAACAACTAAACTAACAATTGTCCCCGTGTCGCTAGACCCTATCATTGACGAATCTTCATTTACAAATTCACCGCAATCTCCTTCTGATCCAAGCTGCGTAATTAAAACAGCTACCGCAGTAATCTCTTTCTTCAATGGCGTAGATGAGCACATCATCCAAACGATCGTGAAGGAGCTGAATAATCAATGAAGCATGATTTTACGAGCGTGCAGAACATCTACATTATTTGCGGTAAGACCGATATGCGTAAAGGTATTGACGGTCTCGCAACACTCATTCAGGATTCTTTTAAACTTGATCCATATAGTGATTCCATCTTCTTATTTTCTGGAACGAGTAAAGACCGTTATAAATGTTTGTATTTTGATGGAGATGGCTTCGCCATGCTTTATAAACGATTAGATAATGGCAAACTGCAATGGCCAAAAGATGAAAAGGAAGTACGTAACCTTTCACAAAAGGAACTTCGCTGGCTGTTAGAAGGTTTATCGCTTCAGCAGCCAAAAGCGATTGCGAAATCTGCAAAAGGTGTCTTTTAAACCCACCTATTAAGGTGGTATAATCATCCATAACTTATACTGAACGGAAATGTGGTGAATGATTTGACGAACGTTTCTCCTAAGCAAGAAAATCAAAATGAACGATTAATTCGAATGCTTGAGCAACAATTAGCTCAGTCAAATCGACAAATCGAAGCGTTGACTGAACAAGTTCGCCAATTAACCAAGGCTTTATACGGTTCAAAATCGGAAAAATCAAAGTATAAAGCACCAGACGGACAAGGTTCTTTATTCGAAGACGATCCGTCTTTTAGCGATTCTGAGCAGACAGAAGAACAAAGCACGGCAATGATTACGTATACCGTTGTCCGTAAATTACATAAGAAAAAACGGAATGATTCTTTTCGTGACGGGATTGAAATAGAAGAAATTCACCATCATCCTGAAAACACGCAATGTGACTGTTGCCTTGGTCAAATGACCGAAGCTGGTACGACCATTGCGCGTGAGGAAGCAAAATTCATTCCGGCTACAATGAAGCGTGTTCAACATATTGAACACGCTTATGAGTGTAGGCATTGTAAAAAAGATACTACTCAAAAAGCGCAGATGAAACGTGGAAAAGCACCGCAAGCTGCCATTCAACGTAGCATTGCAGGACCTACTGTTTTAGCAAAACTCATCTACGATAAGTTCATCCAGTACTTACCTCTTTACCGCCAGGTGAAGGAGTGGGACCGATTTGGTCTGCTTACCAATGACAAAAACTTATCGAATTGGGTCATTCGTGCAGCAGAAGATTGGCTTCTACCGGTTTATGAGCAGATGAAGCAGACATTAACAGCAAAATCTGTTCTGCATGTGGACGAAACGTATGCGCAAATTATTAAACGATCAGATGGTAAATCAGGTCAATCGAATGCCTACAATTGGGTGTTCCGAAGCGTGCCAAGCCAAGGACCAATCATCGTTCTTTTCCAAAGTGCTTTATCGAGAAGTCGTTCTGTATTAGAAAACTTTACAGCTGGCTTTAAAGGAACCGTGATTTGTGATGGATATTCTGCATACGGCAATCTACCTGATGTCACGTTCGCCAACTGTTGGGCGCATGTACGACGTTATTGGCTGAAAGCTGATAGCAGAAACGGTCAAATTGGTGTGGATTACTGTGACCAACTGTATCACTTAGAACGTCAATTTAAGCATCTTTCACCAGGTAAACGACGAAAAGCACGGCAAAAACATTCGAAACCGATTGTAGAAAAGTTTCTAAAATGGGTAGATGAATCCCCTTTCTTCGGAAAAAATGCCTTGGCAAAAGCTGCCGAATATACATTAAATCGTGTACATGGGTTAAAAGCTTTTCTGCTCGATGGTCGCATTGAAATCGATAATAATCCAGCTGAAAATGCGATTCGCCCTAATGTGATCGGCCGAAAGAACTGGCTTTTCTCTGTTAGTGAAGCTGGTGCTAAAGCGAATGCGATCTGCTTAAGTTTGGCTGAAACAGCAAAAGCAAATGGTATCGACTTCTATCAATACCTAGTAACGTTAATGACAGAGCTGCCGAATTTACCGATCCATCAGCAACCCCAAATTTTAATTAACTACATGCCTTGGTCAAAAAATATCCAAGCCACATGTGCTAAATAGCCATCTATCCGAAAAAAGTTCAGATAGATGGCCATTCGTCGTGCGTACCGAAAAGGTGCGCTTTTTTATATTTCGGGCTTACGATAATTTCTTTGTTTGTAAGTTCATCTGTCATTTTATCTTTTACCACTGCCCACTTAATTTCTGAAGAATAATTTGTTTTGCTCATCCAAAAACACCTCCGAGTTTATGTACGTATTTTCAACGTACACTAATTGGAGGTGTTTTATGTTGTCTTATAAAATTATGTTAGTCCAGTACTTTTAAAATGAGGTGCCGAGTTTTATATTTTATTAAACACAACCAATTTGTTTTTTTTACAAGCCATTAAAAGGGTTCAAAAAAAGTCACACGAAAGTCACAAAAAATATAAAAAAATTCGAAACGCTATGAAAATCCGAATTTTGTACAAGTGCGAAAAACCTTGTTATAATAGGCTTTGTGAATATAAATGAAAGAGGTAGATAATATGAATGCTTACGACGAATATATGCGCCAAGTAACTCAACCAATGCGTGATGAGTTAGAGAATGCAGGGTTTACACAATTAACAACTGCGGATGCGGTAAATGAATTTATGGCGACGGCAAAGGGGACTTCTTTAGTTGTCATCAACTCTGTGTGCGGATGTGCGGCAGGTCTTGCTCGTCCAGCAGCGCGTGAGGCGATTGCGGAAGTGAAACCAGATCACTTAGTAACTGTGTTTGCGGGTCAAGATCAAGATGCAACTGCTTCAATGCGCGCATTCTTTGATGAGGTACCACCAAGCTCACCATCAATGGCGATTTTAAAGGACGGCGAGTTAGCGTACTTTATTCCTCGTGAAAATATCGAGGGCTTCCCGATGGAGCAAATTCGCGATCATCTTGCTGATGTATTAAAGCAAATATGTGCGGAGTAACAATTGTTACAACGGCCGGGCGTCCAGATGAATTGACACAAGCGTTAGCGGACAAGGCATGCGCGGAGCTAGGATTACGCTTTGAGCCGCGCAAAAAGCGTTCCGTTACAAAACTCAGTGAGCAGTTCAGTGCGAATGTCATCGTTGCAGGAAAAAATCGATACGAATATTATATGAAAGGTGCAGA
This sequence comes from Solibacillus sp. FSL H8-0538, assembly GCF_038003525.1. Taxonomy (NCBI): domain Bacteria; kingdom Bacillati; phylum Bacillota; class Bacilli; order Caryophanales; family Caryophanaceae; genus Solibacillus; species Solibacillus sp. FSL H8-0538. The sequence continues at coordinate 1,598,970 of NZ_JBBOPI010000001.1, forward strand.
TGCGCCTTTCTTTTTTCATCCGAATTCGGCGGCGTTTCGCTTGAAGCGTGTAGCACGTGGTGAGGCAGAACCGCTTTTATCGGCTTGTCAGCTCGAACAAGGGGATTCCTTCCTTGATTGCACGCTTGGCATTGGCGCTGATAGTATGCTGGCGGCGTTTGCAGTAGGTGAGAGTGGACGTGTAGTTGGACTAGAAGCAGACCGAAATGTTACTTTCATTGTACAAAAAGGGATGCAAACGTATGATACAACTGAACTTCCTTTAACAGCTTGCATGCGCGGCATTGATGTGATTCATTCTGAAGCGGTCAACTATTTAAAGCAGCAGAAGGACAATAGTTTTGACGTAGTGTATATGGATCCAATGTTTGAAAAAGTAATCGAAGAAGCAACGAATTTTGAAGTGCTTAGAGTAGCAGGTACCCATATCGCATTGTCTGAAGAGTGGGTGCGTGAGGCAAAGCGTGTTGCGAAAAAACGTGTTGTCTTAAAAGCACATTATCAGTCTGAATGGTTCGAGCAGTTTGGCTTTGTGCGTGATATCCGCTTAACGGCGAAGTTTCATTATGGTGTAATAATAAAATAACAACAATTAATCTCGTCAGCATAAGCGCTGGCGGGATTTTTTTAGCTGTTGTTAGCTTTCTTTTTTTCTCAATACGATCTTTTTAAAAATGTGAATTAAATATAAAATGAGTTTAAAAAGGTTTAATTGTATTATAATGGAATAAATTTAAAGGGGGTTATTTGATGACAAATGTAAAAGAAGTGAAATATCTTGGGGTGACGGATATTCCGATTTTGAATTCATCGGAGGATTCTTTAAAGGTAGAAATGTACATAGAAGGTCTTGTCGACTTTATTTCTTCTTGTAAAACGCCAATGACAATTGCCCTACAAGGTGACTGGGGGACTGGTAAAACATCATTTATAAATCTTGTAGATCATAAGTTATATGAAAAAACAGACGCATTAAGTAAAAATATGGATACAAAATCTAAATCAAAAGAGCGTGGTTACAAAGAAGATAAGGTTGTAACAATTAAATTTAACACATGGAAATACTCACAATTTAACCAAGAGGACCATTTAACACTTTCATTTTTAAGCTATTTAGTTAGTGCGTTGATTGGTAAGAAAATGCCGGAAATTTATGAGGAAGCATTAAATGATCAAACAACGGATAAAACACCTTCATTTGCAAAACGTTTCTTTAATACAATGGGTACTTTAGCTTATGATGTTACAAAAGATGTATTTTCTGGAGCGCTGATGGCAAGCTTCGGGGTTGCTCCAGCAAATGCTGCCGGACAAGTTAATAATAATTCGGACCAATCAAAGAAAATAAATGTTTTCGAGCAAACGAAAATTTATGATTCAGCAATTGCGATAGAGACACTGAAAGAGATGTTCCAAGAGGCAGTTCGCCAAAAATTACTAGATTCAGGTTGTGATCGGGTTGTCATCTTTATTGATGATTTAGATCGACTACAGCCTAAGCTCGCTGTTACTTTGTTAGAAATTATCAAGCTTTTCCTAGATATTGAAAAATGCGTATTTGTACTAGCCGTTGATTATACAGTTGTAACTCGAGGCATTCGACTTAAATATGAAGATGAAGATATTTCAGATGAAAAAACACAAAGCTTCTTTGATAAAATGATTCAAGTGCCATTTCATATTCCAACAGAGTTTTATAATTTCGAAGAGTTTTTAATTGATAATTTAAAGGGATATATAAAAGACCAAGAACAAATCGAAAAAATTAAAACCGTTATGCATCGCAGTATTGGACGTAATCCACGGGCTGTAAAACGTTTACTTAATTCATTTTATTTAATTTCTAGCATTGCATTCCGCGATTCTGATACTAAACAGAATGAAAGTAAGCAATATGCACAATTATTAGCAGTTTTATGTATGCAATTAGCGTATGAACCAGTTTATAAATATTTCTGTGAAAATGATAAGGACTTACCAATTTTCCGTGTGCAATCAGGTGATGATGTTGGTAGGCTTTTATCAAATGAACTCATTTCCTATAAAAAACAGAATTTATCGAAGTATTATTCATTTATTATTTCTTTAAAAGAATTTGTTTTTGGTGAACTTGATTTACTCTCTGAAGCTGAAAAGAATCCAGATGTTTTAGCAGCGTTAGAAGATTTACATTTAGTATTAAATTATGCCAAAATCACAGACGAAAAAGACGGTGGTTCGAGCGATGAATACCAAATTATCAAACTATCCGAAATTACCCAATTTAATGGTTTACAATCAACAGTTGAAACAATAAAATATAAAGAACCTCTAAATGAAAGAACGACAAATGGTCAAATGTTTGAAATTTTAGGACATATCATTTTGAATAATGAAACATATATTAAAAAAATCGAGTCATTAAGTGATATGCATGAGGGAGGGCTTGATACGCGACTTGTTTTGCCTCTAATTTGGAAGCTTTCTGATGATGAGAAAAAAAACCTGGCAACCTATGCTCCAAGATATGCGAATGAATATAAAAATTATGTTCAAACATTGTCAAAGCGTCAAGTACCTGGAACAAACACAGAAATTATCACAAACTACACAGCAATCGATGTTGTAAAAAACCTGTATCATATATTAAAATACTTAAACTATGATGGAATTGATAATATTCAAGTATATGTAAAGAATAAAACAAAGAAAAACCAAAAGAAAACAGAACAAGAAATAAAAGAGCCGGTAACTGTATAAACAAACGGTATTACAATTATTCTGAAATTTATATATATATTGAAGCTGCCTATTAAAGGTGGCTTTTTATTATGGAAATTTTTACTAACAAGCATTTTAAACGATTGTAAAACATAAAAGTATAGAAGAAACTTTGCGAAATAGACTTGCTAATAGATTGGACAATATTCTTTAGATAGCTGAGAGAAAACCTGAAGAATGGGAGTGGTAGACAAATGGTATTACAAAAAAATCCAAAGTTCTATAATCATGCACTACCAGATTCAATTGATTTACCAGTGTTTCCGATTGGAAGAATGTTTAAAGGTAGCAAGGGGAAATATGGAAATGGAACAGCGGTTATTTTCAATAATCACCGTATTTCCTTTAAAGAGCTTTATACTGAATCTCTTAAATTAGCCAATGCACTTTATGAACTTGGCTATGGGAAGGGGGATGTTATTACAGTCTATCTTCCGAATAGTATACAATTTGTTATTTCTTATTATGGAATTATCCTTTCAGGTGCAACGTATTCGCCTATCGATCCTTTAATGCCAGTAAGTGAAGTGGTTTCTCAAATTAAAGATAATGGGACAGTAGCAGTTATTGCACATGAGTCCTGTGTGAAAAATCTTGTAGATCATGCGGATGAACTACTGTTAAGAAACGTTATTGTCACAGGAGACGTTGAGCTGGACGGATTTGATGTATTCATTGATTTATCTCAATTCAGTTCAAATTATTTTGGCTTTAATGATCTAAAAATTCGTTTTGAGGCAAAACAGTTGAACCTTCTAATTGATCCACAAAAAAATAGTACGTATCTATCCTATACGGGCGGTACTACAGGCGGTCAAAAGAGTGTGCTAAGTAAGCACTATAATTATGTAAGTAGTTGCATAGTCTCAGGTGCAAGTAGGGGGATGCTGCCATATATAATTGATAGTGATGGTGTAACAGTCAAACCTTTGACAATGCAGATGAATTCTTCCAGGAATAACTATGCATCCCCAAAACAGCAGTTACCATGAGTCCAGCACCGATCTACCCTATATCCGAGTTAAAGGGATCTGTTGGTGTATGGATTGTAAAAGGTGTAACAGTAGCTCATATTAACCGATTTAGTCCGGATGAATTTATCAATAATATTGAGAAGTATAAATAGACGTGATGAGGTTAGTATTATTACCATTATAGATAGTAAAAAGGACAGGCTTATTAATAACGGCTATAATAATTATCCTTTTCAGTTAGAAGAACTACTTTATGAGCATGAATTAGTAAAATCCTGTGTAGTAGGTGGAATTACAGATGAAATGGTTGGGGGAAAGCCAAAAGCCTTCGTCGTATTGAAACCAGGTGCCACGGCCATACTTGAAGAGATTAAGCACTAAGTAAACGAACGTGTCGTACATTTTGCAAAAATCCTTGGAATCGAAGCAATAAATGAATTACCAATGCAAGCTACAGATGAAATTTTTAAGAAAGAAATTCAAAAAACTGGAAGAAGCAAGAATAAACTAAAGAGCGCTATTCAAAAGTATAGGCGAGGGGAAATTTCCGTCGTCTTTTTTAGTGGAAATGAACCTAAAACTTTCCCATCTACAAAAATAAGGACATCAACTCGCCTTATTTTGGGCGAGTTGTGTCTTTCTAGCGAGTTTTTCCATAGGCTGGCGGATAGCTACGTAAAGAGATGTACTATGTCAAATATGTGAACTGAAATGGGCTATATAAAGGTACTGAAAAATATCAATCAAAACATGGCGTCAAAAATAATTGATTTAGCCGACTTCGGTATTGTACCGGAGTTAGCTGAAAATCATTTCATATACTCTACTAACTCATAACATCTTTCTTTCGTAATGCGTGCAAGTGAAGATAAATACTGTAACGATTCCATTGTGCCACCTTCAAAAATTAATGATTCTTCCTTAGCTTTTTTTTCTTTGTCAATAATCCACTGCCGTTGTTCTTCCTGTAACTTGTTCATCTCAGTGGTTGAAAGTTGTTGTTTGAGTACATCGTAAATGTCATTTAAGGCTGTATCCCATCGTTTATATGCGTTTGCTTCAGCTTCTTTCATTTCTGATATGACACCCTTAGCATATAAAGGTTTGAGGTCACCTAAATTTTTTTCTATTGTATGAAGTTTTTGTATATACTCAAATTTTTTAGACTTTAAAACTTCTTCCAGTGGTAAGTAGGTAGTTATTACAAGTTCATCTTTTTTTAATGTACTGATTAAATTTCCGTTATAACTTTTGCTACCTAGCACCTTATTAAAATCCATAGTTGCTACTGCTAATTCCCCCTTTTCTGTTGCATTTTCTGTAGGATTATTACATCCAGCTAAGAGAGAAAGTAAGCTTCCGATAGTTACTATTAAGTATTTTTTCATGAGATCACTCCCTGATTTGTTGGGTCAACCATTTCTTTATTTTTCCATAAAACGCTTATTTTTATACATTTATTTAGAAAGACACAACTCGCCAAAAATAGGGCGAGTTGATGTGCTTACTTATGTGAGTGGGAATGATATACTTTCTCATCAACTAAAAAACCATCTTCTAAAACTACTGTAGAAAGTAGGGAATTTGATTTCTATACAAATATATGTTATATTAAGAGCAATGCTATTTTAGATAGCAATATAAATAAATTGGCATTCTGCTAGTGATTTTTGAAGATACTTATTCACACTGGCGCAAGCTAAAGGGCTGCAAGGACGCAAAAGAAGGTTGGGTTTGCGTTGCTTAAGTTAGAAAGTTTTAGTGGAATTTTACCGCGGTTAAAACGGAAGCATGAGCGCTTCTAATAATAGTAAATTTCCCCGGATGATCGGGTCGAGACATATAATTTATTTATAACGTTATCTATTAAATACTAGAGGGGTATCTTCCAAGCGAAGATACCCCTTGTCTAATTTTATGGAAGTTTTTTGATTGGGGTTTTGTTCAAAGGGCGTTGTTGGTTCGGCAGGCAACACTTAGTGAGTTCAGCACCAAAGTCAATTCGTTCAAGCAGCAAGTTGGTTCGTACAAGGGTGAAGTCAGTGCGTTCGAAGAGCAAGTTGGTTCGGCAGGCAACACTTAGTGCGTTCAGCACCAAAGTCAGTGTGTTCAAGCAGCAAGTCGGTTCGTACAAGGGTGAAGTCAGTGCGTTCGAAGAGCAAGTTGGTTCGACAGGCAACATTTAGTGCGTTCAGCACCAAAGTCAGTGTGTTCAAGCAGCAAGTTGGTTAGTACAAGGGTGAAGTCAGTGCGTTCAATGAGCAAGTTGGTTCGGCAGGCAACACTTAGTGCGTTAAGCACCAAATTTTCCTTGTAAAATCAATGGGAAATTAGAAAGTCACAATTCGCTAAAAATAGGGCGAGTTGAAGTCCTTACTTATGTAGATGGAAAAGTAATAATTTCATATCCACTAAAAAAGCTGCTCATAATTGAGCAGCCGTTTAAAATATTAGTCCGTAAAGCATAAAGAAGTCATATAGCCTAACATTAGTAATAAGCCAATGCCAATAACGATAGATGTATCCATAAAATAAAACCTCCCTTTGAAAAAAAAGAACAGTATTTACATATTTATTGTACAATGAAAGTAAAAAAGATGAAACCTTTAATTGGGTAATTCGTATATAAAGTATAGAGGATTTTATAAAAATGTACATATAGGGAAGGTGATTGTCATGAAAAAATGGTTATATAAATCGTTGGTCGTTTCGGTAGCGCTTTTAACATTCGGAATGATTACACCGAAACATGAAATTTGGACAACGCTAGAGTATGGAGTTGAGCCGAATCGAACACATGAATCGAGTGGAAATGATTTATCAGCAGCATTTCAGCTAGATACAATTTTACTTGAAGATAGTCGTGAAGAGGCGAGCATTGATACAATTTTATCTGCGGCTAAACAGCAATCTTACATAAAGTTCGGCTCGCGTATTGGGCCAGTTATTGAAAATGAATTTGAAACAAACATCTTTCCTAAAATGGAGGAAGCAATTGAAATAACACTTGCACGATTAGGGAATGACGCAATCCAATCACTAACAATTACAGAAAAGCCAAGCGGCGCATATTCTGAAAAGATTTTCCACATTATCGATAATGCGACAGCACAAGATGTTATCCGCTTCCACGTACGTACTGAAAATCGTCCATTTGACGGTTTTTATTATAATTTCCATTATCATACGATGGAAGATTCCTATGTAACACACTACAATTTGGGCGAAATTTACTGGTCCAAAAACACACCGCCTAAATGGTTGTCATAATTCACACCTTACACCTACAAAATTTGTGGGTGTTTTTTGGTGCATTATACCCCTTCAAATCAACGTTCTCGAGCCTTGAAAACTATGCAAAAAATATACAGTGACAATGATTTTGAAGTTTTAGGCATTCCTAGAGCGACCTATTATCGCTGGTTGAAGGAGGGCGTGAAGGAAGAATTAGCAGTGTGTATACATCGTATGCGTATCAAAATTATGTGAAGGAAATGAATTTGGTAGGGAGTATGTCGCGTCGAGGGAACTGTTGGGACAATGCAGTGATTGAATCGTTTCAGGCGATTTTGAAAACAGAAGAATTTCAATATGTAAAATTTAATTCGTTACCACTAGAAGAAGTACGCAAACGTGTAGAGGAATATCTTTTGTATTACAATGAGGAGCGAATTCAAGAAAAATTAGACTACCTGACGCCAAAAGAATTTATTCATCAAGCAGCCTAAAGTAGGTGTTTTATGTGTGTCTCAAATCGTTATGTCAGTTTGAAAGATAGGCTTTTTTGCTTCTTAAAAAAGGATTATTGTACTATATGTCGAATGTAGGTAGAAATGGGGGGATAGCATGCTTACAAATAGCGCTGAACGTATGAAAGTTAACATATTTATGACTTTTGATGAATTATCAGAATACATATTGGTGACGCTCGACCGCCATGAATTAATTGTAAAAGTGCTTTATTACAGAGCTGAAAAAGACGAAATCACTGATATAGACTTAGACAAATTTGAAGTCGTAAAGAGTTTTACATGCGCTAATTTAGAGGAAGCGGAGCTCAAGTATTCCGAGTGGAACGATTTACGTATAGCTGTTTCGATGATTTCCGAGTACTTAAAAAATCAAAATTGATGAAAGTGAAGCAAAAGTAGGGTGCGCAAAATTTTAAAGCCTTCCGCATAAAAAATGCAGAGGGCTTTATTTTTTTGTAACGATCAAATTAAAAGAGATTCAGAGGTTATATTTGGAATTAATTGAATCGGAATGGACATATACTTATAGTAGTAAATACATTCAAGAAAAAATAGTAATAGAGATAAAGTGCTATGTTCTGCGCTAATATTAGGTAAAGCCCCTATAAACATAAGGTCTCATTAACAGTAATTAGCGTATGAGTAGGATGAACTGATTTTTAGGGAATTCATATGACGAAATAGTTTGATAATTTGCGTTTGTGGTATATAATGAGAAATATTGCGCATAGTGACTTTTGGCACACCAATGAATTAGGGGAATTGGAGGTAGGGACTAATGCAAATGGCACGTGAAAGCGAAAGTATTCACTTGAAAAAGGCCATGCTACAGCATAATATACGTAAAATTAGTTTAGTTAGTAAAATAACAACCGTGATTTTGCTATTTGTAATAATTTCACAGCTTACAATGCAACTAATAGGAACTCAAAAATACCTAAAGGACGTTTCGCTTACTATAATTCCTTATTTACTGCTCATCCTATTTAATGTATTTTGTTTATATTTAACAGACGTATCGAAAATTAGAATAAAAAATGAATATATTCACAAAACAGAAAAGCTCATTACAGCCTATATAATAATTATTTTTGCTTTTGGTGTTGCGATTACACTTGTTGATAGCATGCTCTATAATAAATTAATGGTTTACACACTTGTAACACTTATTTGTTCATCATTCTTTGTACTGAGGAAAAAGCAGTTATTAGTACCGCTAGTCATTGCAGGGAGTCTTTTAGGCATAGGTCTCTATGCGAAAAATGGATTAGATGAAATATTCCTGACTCAATTGCTATACATAGCAACCGTCATGGCAGTTTCTCATTTATTGTCCAGATCATACTATCGTTCGTTTGGTCTATCTGCTCGCGTGCAGGAAGATTTATTACGTGAAATCGGTTTTGGTCGTAAAATTTCTAGAGAGTTACGTGAAGCAAACCGCAAACTAGGATTACAGGCGGCACATGATCCGCTAACGAAACTATTTAATCGCCGAGCTTTTAATGAATATGTGGATAATTTAGAGCTGCGTACAGATGCAGGTCCATTTTCATTAACTGCTGTGATGCTCGATGTGGATTGTTTTAAATTATATAATGATTATTATGGCCATTCACAAGGCGATTTAGTGCTTAAAGAAATTGGGAATGTACTTATCGAAGTAGCCGAGCATTACGGTATTTTCACTGCGCGCTGGGGTGGAGAGGAATTTGCGCTTCTCATAGTTAATGAATCAGAAAAAAAAGTGCGCATTGTTTGTGAAGAAATTATTCATGCAGTGCATTTGCTGAAAATTGAACACAATACATCATTAGTTGATAAAGTAGTCACGGTAAGCATGGGTGCTAAATCCGAATTTATTTCTAAACCTAAGCAAATATTAGAGTGTGTGGAAGCAGCAGACGAAGCACTGTACGAAGTGAAAAAGAGCGGCCGTAATGCATATTTATTACGAACGATAGTATAAGAAATTGAATTAGAAAAAAGGACCGAAGTAGCAACAATGCTACTACGGTCCTTTATAGTTGGAATAGCAAGTATAACTATCCCATCCACATAAGTAAGGATTGCAACTCGCTCTATTTTGGGCGAGTTGTGTCTTTCTAATGTGGGTGCTCCTAAAAAGTGCAGTTTCATGATGCATATTAATAGTATGTGCGATGGACAGTATAAACGACAATTCCTCATAAAGACGTCTTAATTCATCTTCCGTCATTTCTTTGTTTAACTTTTCCACGGATTAATTGTGACTTTTCCTGCAGGAGTAACTCGCCATCGTACCAATGCTTTCTGAATAATATAAAACAGAAAAAAAACAATGAATTAATTCTGCTTCGGAGTTTATCAGTTTAACTAAAAAATAGTATTATTAAATAATATAACCAAATTGGTGCGTTATGTAAATTTTGGCGTTTGTGTACCAATCCTAAAACAATAATTTAATTTCTCTAGAATTGATATATAATAATGATTTGAGGAGAGTGATTGCAGGATGACACATCCAGAACAAGCGTATTTAGATTTATTACGCTATATAATAGAAAATGGAACAAAAAAAGAAGATCGAACAGGGACAGGGACATTAAGTATATTTGGTTATCAAATGCGTTTTAATTTAGCGCATGGATTTCCGTTAATTACGACAAAACGCGTGCCTTTCAAGCTCGTAGCAAGCGAGTTATTATGGTTCATCAAAGGTGATACTAATATTCGATATTTATTACAGCATAATAACCATATTTGGGACGAGTGGGCGTTTAAGAGATGGGTTGAATCTGATGAATATAAAGGTCCTGATATGATAGATTTTGGTCGTCGCTGTTTAGTGGACGAAGAGTTCAATAAAATGTATCAAATCGAGCTAAACGCATTTTGTGAGCGTGTGCTAGAGGATGATGATTTTGCTGCTAAATACGGAGATCTTGGCAATGTATACGGCAAACAGTGGCGAAACTGGACATCTTCAACAGGAGAGCGAATTGATCAGCTGCAAGATGTCATTGACCAAATAAAATCCAATCCAGATTCTCGCCGCTTAATCGTTAATGCATGGAATCCTGAGGACGTTGTGAATGCTGGGGCGAAGGGAAGTAAAGCTGCTTTACCTCCATGCCACGTCATGTTCCAGTTTTTTGTTGCAAACGGCAAATTAAGCTGTCAATTAATGCAACGTAGTTTAGATACGCTGTTAGGCTGTCCGTTTAACATCGCCTCGTATGCACTATTAACACATTTAATCGCACATGAATGCGGGTTAGAAGTAGGCGAGTTTATTCACAGTATTGGGGACGCGCATATTTACTCAAATCACATTGAGCAGGTGAAGGAGCAGCTATCCCGCGAGCTGAGAGATTTACCAACACTGAAAATTAATCCAGCAAAGACATCGATTTTTGATATTGAGCTAGAGGATTTATCGATTGAAGGCTATGATCCGCACCCGGCGATTAAAGCACCGATTGCGGTATAAAAGGAGAATTGGATGATTTCATTAATAGTAGCACATGATAAAAATCGTGTAATTGGGTATGACAATGGTATGCCGTGGCATTTGCCAGGTGATTTGCAATATTTTAAGGAAATGACGATGGGTAAGCCAGTTATTATGGGGCGTAAAACGTTCGAATCGATTGGTCGCCCGCTCCCAGGTCGCCGCAATATTGTTATTACACGCAATACGGAATTTACTGCCCCAGGTATTGAAACCGTTCCTAGCTTAGAAGCAGCACTTGACCTTGTAAGTGAGGTAGAGGAAATTATGATTATTGGCGGTGAACAAATTTTCAAGCTGGCCTTACCGCTTGCTGATAAATTGTATATTACTTTAATTAATCATGAATTTACAGGTGATACGTATTTCCCAACGTATGATGATTGGACGCTTACTGCGAGCCGCGAGCCCATTACGGCACCAGAAGGCTATACATTTACTTATTGTATTTTTGAGAAGTGATAGGTTGAAAAAAGGTTTGCGCCATTAAATTGAGCGCAAACCTTTTTTCTATTATTCTTTTATAAGCAATACGTCATAACAATAAAAAATGTCCCATGTAAAGAGTGTTAACCAACCTACTATTACTAGCTAGGGTTTGTGTATTGATTAAAAGGAAATAATTAAATAGAATTGATATTTTTCGTTGCTAAGTACTGCGTATAAGCTGAAGATGACGAAAGTTGTGACATTAAACTAGAATTCGTCGTAGCCTCAGATGTTTTTTGTGTTAAGTATTGACTCAGTAGATTGACATTTTGCGTCATTTGCTCAAGGCGAAGCTTCGATGCTATGGAACTTTTGTCTACTAAACTTTCTTCATAATTTGTTGCTTGTGCTTGCAAATTGTCCTTCGCAGCTGTGAGCATTTTCATTTGCTGTGCTAGGAAATTCGATTGTAAAAAGTTTGAAAATGTATCGGTTGTCGTGGAATCATTGTTATTGCTAGTTGTTGACGATGTATCTAAATATGAAGATAAAATATCGTTACCCGTAGAACTCCCCCCAAGCAGGCTCTCAAGTGAGCTAGACATTCCGAATGAAGACAAATCTGAAAACAATGAACTTGTCGATGTTTTATCGTTGCTTGCTGATGTAGCAGTTAAGAAGTAATCAGCAAAGCTTGTTGAATACATATTAGAAGATGTATTCGTAGACGACTTCGTTGAGCCTGGAAAGCGTCCGGAAGTTGTGTAATAACTTGAAATATCCATAGCCATAATCATTCACCTCCCTTCCATTATCGGTTATATTACACTAAGTTTTATTTTAAAGGGTGAATATGTCAGTTAGAAGTCGACCAAATTCAACAATAAGTGCTACTGACATTTTCTTGACATAAAAGGGTGGTATACTATTGGAAAAAAAGGAACAAAAGGTGAGAAGTAAGCATGCGAAAAATTTTAGTTATTGAAGATGAACTGGCCATTAGTCAAGTTTTAAAAGCATATTTAATGAAACATGAATTTGAAGTCGTTCAATGCTTCACCGGCTCACAGGCAATTGACATATTTTTAGACGCAAAGCCGGATTTAGTACTTTTAGATGTGATGCTACCAGGGAAGGATGGCTGGACCATCTTAAAGGAAATTCGTGAAAGAACTTCGACACCTGTCATAATGCTTACGGCGCTTGGGGAAGTAGAATATCGCTTAGAAGGCTTCGAGGAAGGGACAGATGATTACATTACGAAGCCATTTATTGGTGAGGAGGTCGTGGCACGTGTAAAGGCGGTATTGAGGCGTGCAAACTCGGAGCGGCAGGAACGGTGCAAATTCGGCCAATTAGAAATTGATTTTAAAGGGCATTCTGTATATATGGAGGGGCAAGAAATTGAATTAACGCCCCGGGATTTATCGGTGCTGCTGTTTTTAGCAGAGCATCCGAATCAAACGTTTACACGGGATCAACTGTTAGAACATGTATGGGGATGGGAATATGATGGCAGTGATCGTGCCGTTGATTTAGCGATTAAGCGCATCCGTAAAGCATTAGTAAGTTGGCCAGAGCAAGACGGCGAAATTCGTACATTACGAGGGCTTGGGTACCAGTTCCATGTTTACTAAACATAAGCGCGTATCTCTTCTTTCGTACTGGACGAGTCGCTACGTTCTTACATTACTAATAGGTCTTGGCTTTGTGTTCCTTATTTCAATTTTATGGGTGCGCCATACAACACTTGAATACCGTCTTGAAATGATGGAATATATGACGGATGAAATGATTCACCGGATTACGAATAATGAATCACCAGGAGCTGGAAAAGGTCGAGATATCCCTAATTTTATTGATGAAAAAGACCGCCCGAACTTCCGTGATATTAATCCTGTTATGTATATTGCAGATGCGGAAGGCAACGTACTTACGAGCAATCGGCCGTTCAATCCAGTACCGAATATAAAGTTTGCGGATTTTCTTAGTCATAGTGAGGGGGTTGTAAAAACAACAATCGATGGCGAGGCACTTTATATGGTGAAGCGTGAAATTATTTCAGAAGAGGAGACACTTGGCTATCTTTTCGTTGTCGAAACAAAGGCGATACTCGTGCAGGTGAAGCAGGAATTCGGACAGCTTACTTTGTTAATCGTGACGCTCGGCTTACTCGGTTGGTGTGCGATTTACTATTTATCAAAACGTTTGTCTCGGCCGATTAAGAACGTGGCAGAGGCCGCAAAGCTTGTGCAGGAGGGCAATTACAATTTTGAACTCCCTTCTTTGATTAAAGAAAAGGAAGTATATGAGCTCGTCACGTCCTTTAAAGAAATGGCAACAAAACTAGAGCAGCTGGAAAAAACGCGTACCCAACTACTCGCTGGAGTGACGCATGAATTAAAAACCCCAGTTACATCAATAAGTGGTCTTCTCCAGGCTGTACAGGACGGGGTGGTAACCGATGCTGATGCGGATGAATTCATTCAAATGGCGCTTGTGGAAACGACAAAAATGAAAACAATGGTCGGCGATTTACTGGCGTTTAATACATTTGCTGTAGATGCAGTGCCTGTCCATATGACGACGATGGATGCCAATGATTGCATTCAGAGTATTGTAGCAAGATGGGGGGCTACGCGTGAAACGTTCGAAATTATCGTTCATAAATTACAGACAAATGTAGAAGTACGTGTGGATCAAGTGCGCATTCAGCAAATCATCACGAATATTTTAACAAATGCAGCACAGGCTATGAATAATAAGGGTACTCTGACAATTTCACTAAATGAACAATATGAATTTGTTCACGTCAACATCCAAGATAATGGCTCAGGGATTCCGGAAGCAGATCAACCTTTTGTATTTGAACGCTTTTACCGAGGGGAAAATAAAAAATACGCGGTGCGCGGTTTAGGGCTCGGCTTACCACTAAGTAAAATGATGGCGCAGTCTATAGGTGGAGACCTTCAGCTTATCTCCAGTGATAAAAACGGTACATGCTTTGAAATTTTATTAAAAAAAGAATAACTTGACATGTAGTTGACACACTGTGCGTATATACTAAAGGTCTAAAGAAACAAACTATTGGAGGAAACATAATGAACATGAAGAAATTACTAAAGATGGGTACCATTCCATTCGCATTATCAGCAATGCTTGTAGGCTGCTCTGATTCATCATCAGAAACAGTCGCGACTGTAAACGATGAGGCCATCACATCGGAACAATTAAACACAAAACTTACACAGCAATACGGTTCGGAAATTTTAGATACACTGATCACAAATAAAATTATCGAGCTAGAAGCGAAAAAATTAGACGTCTCTGCTAGTAAAGAAGAAATTGAAGAAGAATACAAAGAGTATGCGGACATGTATGGTGGTGAGGATGCGCTTCTTGAGGTGTTATCATCATATAATGTCACTGCAGCTGACATTAAAAAGGACATTGAAATTTACTTATTAACCGTAAAAGTGATGGAAGACTATGTTAAAATCACTGATGAAGATGTTAAAACTTACTTTGAGGAAAATAAAGAAACATTTGGTACAGCTGAACAAGTGGAAGCGAGCCATATTTTAGTCGCTGACGAGAAAACAGCAAATGAAGTCGAAAAAAAATTAAAAGCGGGTGAGGATTTTACTAAGCTAGCTAAAGAATACTCAACAGATACTGCTAATAAAGAAACTGGTGGTGCACTTGGCTTCTTCGGTCGTGGTAAAATGGCAACAGAATTTGAAGATAAAGCATTTTCGATGAAGGTTGGCGATGTGAGTGAGCCAGTTAAAACAGAATTTGGCTTCCATATTATAAAAGTGACAGATAAAAAAGAAGCAAAAGAAGCGACATTTGAAGAGTCAAAAGAAGAAGCACGTGTAGCATTACTTGAACAACGTGTAAATGAACAATATCCAACGTGGGTAGAAGAAAAACGCGGAGAATATGATATTGTAAATAATTTATTTAAATAATTGACTAAATCTCCGCTACTGTGCGGAGATTTTTTAGTGGTTAAGGAAATATAAAATTACCTATCGTTCCTCGAGAAAAAACCTTATAGTTAAAAAGAAAGAATTTTCTTATTATAAAGGAGACCAACGATGCATACATATAAAATTGCCGTCATACCAGGGGACGGAATCGGGAAAGAGGTAGTACCAGCTGCGATCGAAGTACTAGATGCAGTTGCAAAAATGGACGGAACATTTCAGTTTGAATGGACGGAATTTCCATGGGGCTGTGACTACTATTCAACGCATGGGGAAATGATGCCAAAGAACGGCATAGATACATTGAAACAATTCGACCAAATTTTTCTTGGTGCAGTTGGCATGCCAGAGCTTGTTCCAGATCACATTTCTTTATGGGGTCTACTCATTAAAATTCGTCGTGAAATGAAACAGTCTATTAATGTTCGACCAGCTAAGCTATTAAAAGGGTTAGAATCGCCGCTGAAACACCCGAATAACTTTGATATTACAGTTGTTCGTGAAAATTCAGAAGGAGAGTATTCGGAAAGTGGCGGTCGAATTCATCAAGGCGATGATGAAATTGCGCTGCAAAATGCGATCTTCACACGTAAAGCAACAGAGCGTGCGATGCGCTATGCATTTGAACTGGCAAAAAATTCACACGGCCATGTAACGAGTGCGACGAAATCAAATGGGCTTACCTATTCAATGCCGTTTTGGGATGAAGTTTTTTCCGTGGTGAAGCAGGATTATCCGGATATTGATACAACGGTAAACCATATTGATGCCCTTGCTGCATTTTTTGTGATGAAGCCGGATACCTTTGATGTCATTGTCGCATCCAACTTGTTTGGGGATATTTTAACGGATCTTGGGGGTGCAATTATGGGTAGCATCGGGATAGCGCCAGCTGCAAACTTAAATATTGAGCGCGAGTATCCGTCAATGTTTGAACCGGTACATGGCTCAGCACCGGATCTTGCAGGACAAGGACTTGCAAACCCAATTGGTCAAATTTGGACAGGTAAAATGATGCTAGATTTCTTAGGCCATCATGAGGCAGGTGCCCGGGTTATGAATGCAATTGAAGCGACACTTGAGCGGGGCATTAAAACAGGTGATATCGGTGGCACAGCAACACTAGTAGATGTGAAAGTAGCAATTTTACAGTATCTTCAAACACATGAGGAAGTTACGCTATAATGTATAGAAAAAATCCACGAAATGAAGGCGGTCTCTCATGCGGGAGGCCACTGCCCGTGAAAAAGCGAGTGCCAGAGCACGAATGCCCTATCATTATTTAGCAGATATTTATTGGAATTCTTAGTAGAAATCCTCTTTTTCAGTGCCCTCGGAAAGACGCCGTCTAAGTCACCAATATTCGAAAATAAAATCATTATTGCTGAAGTTGTGGAACAATTTATCGAGTAATAATTTTATTTTAGATTCTCATTTAAGGTGAAACTTAAATGGTGTTTTTTTCGTTTATTTAGTAAATAATTGAGAATTTAGTGCTTTGGTGCTATGATTCAATTCGACAACTTTGAATAAACGAAGAAGGGAAGTAACTGTATGTTAGACTCAATTCGCTGGCTCATTCCGAATGTGAAGGAACCAACGATGATGGATGTTGCCATTTGCCTAGTTATTATTATTGTAGGCTGGTTAGTACAACACTATGTAATTAAAAAAATAATTAACTGGAACGTAAAGCATCTTGAAAAAAAAGCAAATCCTTTTTATGCGCGCGTTATAGAACAGTTTAGCCGTTCAATTCGCTATGCTTTTTTTATGGTTGTTATATTTTTTAGTCTGTCATTTTTAATTGAAGTATCACTGTTCTCTAGTCCGAAAACGCAAAACTTATTTATTTCGTTTATGGTATTTTACGTGTTTAAGGGTATTCATGATTTGCTGACGTATTATACGAAAAATCCGAGTAGCTTTTATAGCATTAGTAAAGATCAAGATCTGCTGACACCATTTTTCCTACGTATTTCAAAAGTAATCGTTATGCTCATTGCATTATTTACCATTGCCTCGTTATGGAACTTTAATCTAAATGGATTTTTGACGGGGATTGGGTTAACGGGTGTGGCATTAGCGTTTGGTATACGGGATACGCTTGGGCATGTATTTGGTGGGCTGAGTGTTGCCCTTGATAAGCCATTCCAAATAGGTGATTGGGTAGCAACGGAGGATTTTAAAATCGAAGGCTTTATTGAAGATATTAACCTGCGCAGTACGCTCATCCAAACAGGCGATAAAGGCTTAGTGTACGTGCCGAACTCGTATTTAGTGAACCGCCCGCTGTACAATTTAAGTAAGCGTACAAAACGTAAATGCGAACTGTTTTTTTATGTGTCAACGGAAAATAGTGAGGATGCTGTGCGAAAAATTTGCGAGGAGATTCGCGAGCAAATTTATTTACATAAGAAAACAGATAAAGACATAATCTACGTCAATATCGATGAAATGCGTCTGAGCTCATTTCGTATGTTAATTCGTTTTTACGTTGTAACAAATGATATGGGTGAAATGCTCGAAGTCAAACAAGATATTTTATTTGCGATGAATCAAATATTAGAGGATGCACAAATCTTAGTTGCTGAACACGAAAAAGAGCTTTGGGTTCATCAAGAAATTGTAAAGTAATAGGTAAAAAATGCTCGTAGTATAATGAGTGAAGGTATAAAAAATAGAGGCACCCAATATGGATGTCTCTATTTTCATAAGTAATTGACAACGCAGCCAACCATACAGCCGCAACCAGCAAGTACGAATAAGTGCCAAATCGCATGATTGTACGGCAGGCGTGTCCACGCATAAAAAATGGAACCAAATGTAAAGAATAGCCCACCAGCAAGTAATAGTGTAAAGCCATCAAACTGTAGGAAACTATACAAAGGCTTAATGGCAAGTATAATCAACCAGCCCATTACAATGTAAAGTATGAGTGAGAACGTTTCAAAGCGGTGAATAAATAAACATTTAAACACAATGCCAAATAGCGCAATAACCCAAATCAGGCATAGCAGTACAATTCCAAGCGTACCAGCAATTGCAATTAGTAGGAACGGCGTGTAAGTTCCTGCAATTAATATATAAATAGACGAGTGATCTAAAATCGAGAAAAAATTCTTATATTTAGCTGGCATACTATGTAGTAAAGTTGACATTAAAAATAATAAAATAAGTGAAGCACCGAAAATCGAGAACGATACGATTTGTATTGTAGATTCATTACGTACAGCCATAATAATCATTAATATGCAAACCGGAATACTTAGTAAAAAACCAATCCCGTGAGTAATCGCGTTCCATAATTCTTCTTTCCAATTTTTATAATCAAATGCTTCGTGATCAAACATGAGCATTCACTCCCTTCAATGTCTTAACTATACTAGAATATTAAAAATGCATATACTGTCATTTGTCATATTGTTGTACTACAATATGTCATATCGGTTTAAATGACATGAGAATGTACAGAGAATGACAATTGTCATATTGGTAAACGAATGTATTTTACTTATAATAAACAGAAGATATATAAAGGATGTGTCGACTTTGGGGCGAATTCATATTGTAACGGACTCAACTTGTGATTTAACAAAAGAAGAAATTGAAAAAAATAGTATCCATGTTGTTCCATTAACAATTCAAATTGATGGCAATACATATGTGGATGGTGTGGACGTTGAGCCAGATTCGTTTTTGGAATTAATGCGTGGGGCTAATGAACTACCAAAAAGCTCGCAACCAGCACCTGGGAAGTTTAAAGAGCTTTATGAGGAACTAGGGAAAGACGGCGACCAAATCATTTCGATCCATATGACAGGTGGCATGAGTGGTACTGTGCAATCCGCGCGTCAAGCTGCAGATATGGCGGATGCAAACGTAACGGTAATCGATTCTCGTTATATTGCATTTGCGCTAGCGTTCCAAATTCGTGAAGCGATTAAGCTTCGGGATGCAGGTGCAACAGTTGAAGATATCGTTGCTCGTCTCGATGAAGTTCGCGCAAACTCACGATTATTTGTTATTTTAGATACACTTGAAAATATGGTTAAAGGCGGACGAATCGGGAAAGGTAAAGCGATGTTTGGTTCTTTATTGAATATCAAACCGATTGGGAGCTTAGATACTGGGGCATATACACCAATAGCAAAAGTTCGTAGCCATAAGCAAGTAGTAAAGTATTTATTTAACCAATTTTTAGAAGACACAGCTGGTAAAACGGTGAAAGCTGTAGGAATTTCTCATGCAAATGGTCTAACTACAATGGGTAACCCATTAATAGAGCTGGTTCAAGAATCTGGCTTTGCCAATGTAGAAATTGCTTTCACATCACCGGTTATTAGTACACATACAGGTGAAGGTGCAATAGGCTTTATGTACTTTGCTGAATAAATAAACGGCTAGCCATCTGTTTCTCGGTAGCAAAAAAGTATGTTTCTCGACTTTTTCGACTACAATGAGAAATAGATGGTTTTTTCTGTTTAAAACGGGCGTAAGTGTCTTTTCTTTCACATCCATTAACTTTATAATTAATGTTAGATAAAATTCGAAGGAGAAAGTAATATGAAGCTTTATACAATATTCTTTATAAGCTGTTTATTACTTTTCGGATGTTCCATAACGGTTGATGAGCCACAAGCTCCAACAGAGAAACAGTTAGTTGGGCAAGAAGTAACCCCTTCATTATTGGTTGACGAGGAAACCGCTTCTGTTGAGGAAGAAAGCTCATCGATAGTACAAATACTTGAAACTATTTTTCAGCTGGAGTGGGCTTCGAAAAAGAGTGTAGATGCCAAAGAAGTTTCGTATTTAGCACTAGGGGATTCATTGACACGTGGAATTGGTGATGAAAAAAACAAGTACGGGTATACCAATCGTTTAGTCGAACAACTCGAAAAGTGGCCAAATGTTAAAGAAATAAATTTAGATAATCGTGGAAAACGTGGTCGCCGTAGTGACCAGTTACTTGCTTTGCTAGAGAAGGGGCATTATGATGAAGCACTTGCAAACGCGGATCTGATTACTATAACAATAGGTGGAAATGATGTCATGAAAGTTGTGAAATCCGACCTATTTGACTTGAAAAAAGAAATGTTTGATAAAGAGTTAATTTCCTTTCAAGCACGTTACTTAAAGATTTTCGAGGCAATCCGTTTTCGGAATCCGAATGTTCCAATAGTTGCGATAGGTTTTTACAACCCGTTTTCCATCATTGTCGATGAAGTGACGCCGTTTAAACCAATTATTCATGAGTGGAATATGGAAATACAAAAGCTTGCAGAAGCGGACGGCAATGCATGCTTTATCCCTATAGAAGATTTATTTGATTCAAATGCAGATATGGTCTATCATACAGATTTCTTCCACCCGAATAGTAATGGCTATGAACGGATGACAGAACGCATCGTTGAAACGATGAAAACATGCAAAATTGAAGAAATGTCAGCCGGTTTGATAGGATTTGAGGAGTGAAAAAAATGAATAAATGGAAAGTCGCCTTTTTTATACTAGCAGGTACGATTCTATTCGCGATTGCAGCGTTGCTTTACTTGGCGACTTCACCCGTACAGCAAGAGCCTTTGCAACAGCAAGTCGAAGCAGAAGGCAATGTGCTTACTGTTCAGACAACTGCACAAGAGTTTGAAGCAATTGCAAAACAATATCTAGGGGCCGCAATGAATAAAACGCCACTGCCTGTGGAAATCGAAGTAGAAGATAAAATTTATTTATATAGTGAATTAACGATTTTTTCGATAGATGTGCCGATTAAAATGGATTTTGATCCCATCGTCGATAATGGCAATATTCGATTAAAGCAAACAGCGGTCCATGTTGGGAAACTGAATATTCAACCGCAAACAGTTCTAAAATTAATGAATGATGCCATAGATTTCCCGAATTGGATTACGGTGCGGCCGAATGATGAAGAAATTTTCGTCGATTTATCTCGCATTAATATTGCATCGGGTTCTCGTGTTCGCGCCAAGGAAATTGATTTAGCAAACGACAATATTCTACTTGAAATCATCGTACCAGCAGACGCTAAATAAGGAGGTTTTACAATGACAAAGGAACGCGCAACATTTGCAGGAGGTTGCTTCTGGTGTATGGTGAAGCCCTTTGACGAGCAGCCAGGCATTGACAGTGTGCTTTCAGGCTACACAGGTGGTCATGTCGAAAATCCTACATACGAGCAAGTATGCAGTGAGACAACAGGTCATTTGGAAGCAGTGCAAATTATGTTTAATTCGGAAATTTACCCATATGAAAAGTTAGTCGAGCTGTACTGGACGTTAATTGACCCAACCGATGCGGGCGGACAGTTTTATGACCGCGGTGAATCATACACAGCGGCTATTTTTTATCACGATGAACAGCAACGTCTGACAGCGGAGGCTTCAAAGGAGAAGCTCAATGCAAGTGGGAAATTTAAATCCCCAGTTGCCGTTAAAATTTTACCTGCGAAGCCGTTTTATCCAGCGGAAGACTACCATCAGCATTACTATAAGAAAAATCCAGCACACTATAACCGCTATTCTATCGGTTCGGGACGCGCAGCATTTATTGAAAATCATTGGGGTGGTCAATCATGAACAAAGAAGAACGTTTAAAACAACTAACAGAAATGCAGTACTACGTAACACAGGAGAAGGGTACTGAGCCCCCGCATCGCAACGAGTTTGATCAGCATTTTGAAGAGGGCATTTACGTAGATATCGTATCGGGTAAGCCGTTATTTAGCTCGAAAGACAAATTTGATGCAGGATGCGGATGGCCAAGCTTTTCGAAGCCAATCGATGCACCGGAAGTAATGGAGCACTTTGATACGTCTCACGGCATGCGACGCGTTGAAGTTCGCAGTAAAACAGCCGACTCTCACCTTGGTCACGTATTCCCAGACGGTCCGCGTGAGTTAGGTGGCCTGCGCTACTGTATTAATTCAGCAGCGCTACGTTTTGTACCAGTCTCGAAACTTGATGAAGAAGGCTATGTAGACTATTTAGCGCAGTTCGAGGAATAGTATATTTAGTAGAACCTACTAATATGGGGGTACTGAAAAACTTACATTTTTATACTGACGAATCTTTTGCGGTTAAAAATTAGGCATTTCTTGTTCAAATTTGAACAGGTAGTGCCTTATTTCTGTTCTCTATTCCGTACTCTTTTTCATTTAGCAACTTCAATATTCGTTTCAGATTGACAGCGAATATCGTTGTAGCACTTTGAATTTCCATGCCAAATAGACTAGCGGCCGATGTCGTATCATCCCCGTGTCCGTTTTTCACTTCACTATTAATCGCTACTACTTTATGAACTTTTTCAGTGGCCTCCGTGTTTTTGCCCGATTTTTCTTATGGTGAGAACAAAAAAATACCGCCCTTCATAAGAAAGGCGGTTACAATCCATGACTAAATCTTAAACTCACTTACAACACTGCGTAAATCGTCAGCTTGTTTAGCAAGCTCAACAGCGGATGCGTTAATTTCTTGCATGGAAGCAGACCCTTGCATTGCAGCAGAAGCGCTTGTTTCTGTGTTCGTTGCTGTATTTTCAGCAATCGTACTTACTTCTACAAAGGAAGTGGTAACATCTTTACTATAGCCTAATGTCGCTTCGATTTGATCAACCATATTCGCTAAAATTGAAGACGTTTCTTCCGTTTGCGTTAAAATGTTTTCAAGCGAATTTGTTGTTGCATTCGTTATTTCGACACCGCGTATAACGGTCTGCACACCTTCTTTGTTCTGTGCAATGATTGATTGTACTTCAGACTGAATCGCAGAAACAATGCCGGTTACCTCGCTAGCAGCGGTTTGCGATTTTTCAGCAAGCTTCCGGACTTCATCTGCTACGACTGCAAACCCACGACCATGTTCACCAGCACGCGCTGCTTCGATGGCGGCGTTAAGTGCAAGTAAATTTGTTTGCTCAGAAATTGCGGTAATCGTGCTGATAATGGACGTTATTTCCCCTGACTTTTGGCCAAGTGACTCAACGGTTGCAGAAGTATTGGCCATCGTTTTTTCAATAGCGAGCATGACATTTGACGATTGTGTCACCGAGTTACTGCCCGCGTACGCCAAGGATTTCATTTCATTTGCTGAAACATGAACGTCATATGCTTTTTCATTTAATACGTGCATAGCTTGTTCAAGATGGTGCATTTTTTCGGTAGCATTCGACATGCTTTTCATAATATGTGTGCTGTCAATAGCAATATCCATCGTTGAGTTCGCGATGGCATCAATTGTACGGGCGTTCTCATCGGCAAGTGCCATTAATTCTTGTGAGCTACCGGACACATTTTCAGCTAAGTTCGAAACGCGCTTCACAAGTTTAGAAATTGACTGGATTAGCACATTTGTTGATGCGGCAATTTGTGCAAACTCATCCTTCGTTTTGACCTCCACGCGGCGTGTCAAGTCTCCACCAGCTTGGGCAATATCTAAAATTGAAGAATTAATCGATTCCGTATTGCGCTTGATCGATTTAGAAAGCACATATCCAAGAGAGACGGTTAAGGCGACAGCAATAAGAGACAGGATAAGGAAGGAAATTTTAGAAGCGAGTGCGAAAGCCTCTAACTCAAGAATCGTTTTCTCATTATGCGTTTCTAATAAACCAATTATCGCATCAGTATTATCGTCAATATAATTTTTTATATTTTGACTATTGCTATGTTCTAGTAATTTACTTGCATATTCAAAGCCAAAGTCTTGGCGAACTTCAAGGACATTTTGAGAATAGGACAGATAGCTCTTGTAAAAATGCTGAATCAAACCAAGTGTTTTTAATTCCTCCTCGCGTCCGTCTAAAATAACTGCTAAAGAGCTAATATTGTCGTTAATTTTAGATTTCATCTCTTCGTAAGAAACAAGAGCATTGTCTTGCGCAGTTATAATAAAGGTTTGCTCGTAACTAGATAATTTTGCAATATCGCTCGCCAAACTATTAATTTGGATTTGCTCCTGTAAGTTTTTATCCGCAAATTCTCGTAAACTTGTTTGCAAGTTTGTTATATTTATGTACGATAAAACTTGCATAGCGATAATAATCGCAAGTAAAATGCTCAAAACAATAATAATACGACCGCGTATTAATTGAGTGAAATTAGACTTAAGCACCTTTGAATTGGACGTTTTTTTTGTGGCTTCATTCTTATGATTATTATTTTTTTCTGGATATCGTTTATTTTTCATGCCAATATTCACGGTAGTCACCAACTTTCTGAAAAATCAATGTTTTATCATCTTACTACATTTACTAAGCAATTCACACAATATATTGGTAATATTTTATAAAAGGGGAAATTATATTGAAAAAATCATTTTATCATTATGTACTTACATTTAGAGGGGGAGAATGGTCTGATCAAAAATCTCGTTTTTCAGAGGCGGTGTTTATAGATCCTGCTTTTCCAAAAATTTCATCTTCCTTTGATGAGCTTTCTAGTTATATTGAAATGCAAGCTGATGAATATTTAACAACTACTGCCTTCGATGAGCTTTGGGAACTTTATTCAGTGAAATATGGTTTATAGAGCTAGTCTCAGTGTTACTTCTACTTAAATTCACAAAAAAGTCGAATTATTGCTCGCATGACGTCTAACCATTGCATAACTATTCGAAACCAAGTATTATTTGATATGAAATAAATTGAAAAGAGGGACTTATTATGAGCATTCATATTAACGCAAAACAAGGTGAAATCGCTGATATCGTATTATTACCTGGAGATCCACTACGCGCGAAATTCATCGCTGAAAATTTTTTAGAAGATGTAACACAATATAACGAAGTTCGAAACATTTTTGGCTATACAGGTACATATAAGGGTCGTCGTGTATCTGTACAAGGAACAGGTATGGGCGTGCCGTCATTTAGCATTTATGCAACAGAATTAATGCAAGAATATGGCGTTCAAAAATTAATCCGCGTTGGTACTTGCGGCGCAATCCAAAAGGACGTTAAAGTTCGTGACGTCATTTTAGCGCAATCATCTTCAACAGATTCAAACATGAACCGCATAATTTTTGGCGGTAATATCGACTTTGCGCCAACTGCTGACTTCGATTTACTACTTAAAGCATACAACACAGGTATGACAGCTGGATTGAACTTAAAAGTAGGTAACATCTTTACTGCAGACATGTTCTACTCTGACGAACACCAAAACGAAAAATTAGCTCAGTACGGTGTATTAGCTATAGAAATGGAAACAGCGGCACTTTACACACTAGCTGCTAAATTTGGCCGCAAAGCGCTATCAGTATTAACAGTATCTGACCACATCATTACAGGTGAAGTTACAACTTCTGAAGAGCGTCAAACGACTTTCCATGACATGATGATTGTTGCGTTAGAAGCAGCGATCCAAGACTAAGCACGGTAAGGGTTTGTGGTTTGGAAGAAATTTCAAAGGGACTATAACCTTTCAAATGTCCGTCTAATGCCTACTAGACAAGTAATTGTTTAGTGGGCTTTTTTAGTTGAATGAATCGAATAAAGAGGTTGCATTTTGCTTCTGTTCCATTGTGACGTGAGAATAAGTGTTAAGTGTTTCTCGTATGTTGGTATGACCAAGCTGTTCTTGAATGACTTTAATGTTTACTCCTTTAGCGAGCATATAAGAGGCGAATGTATGTCGCAAACCATGAAGGGTAATTGAAGGGAGATTGTGTTGTTTAACAATATCGCTCCATTGTTTACTCATACGGTCAGGATGGTTAGGATGACCATTGTCCTTAGAGAACAGGAAGTAAAGAGGTTGCTCTTTACCATCGAGAAGTGGATTGAACTTGTCCCTAAGTTTGTCTAGCTTCTTTTTCTTTTGCGCAAATCGTAAGCTTGTAGCTCCTGCATAAGCGACTTAGGAGCGTGTACAATTCGATTCTCGCCTGTTTTAGTTGAATCTAAGAAGAAACGGTTTGTTAGCTTGTCATACTGTAATGTGCGCTCTACGAGGATTGTATGATGCTCAAAGTCCAATGATTCAAAACGTAATCCTGCAATCTCTGTCATACGCAAACCACAGAACAAAGCATTTTTGATTTTTAGTTGGTGCTTAATGTGAAGCTTCGGTAATACATCTAGTAGGTGCTGAATTTGAGATTCAGTATAGAAGTTGATACGCTTTGATTTAGCACGCTTAAGTTTTACAGCTTTGTCACATGGGTTGGAATCAACGTAACCCCATTCAATTGCCTTATTGAACATGCTTTTTAAGAGTACGAACTTCTCCGCTAATGAACCTGCCTTTTGTTCATTGAAGAAATGATTGATTTAATTATAATTGATTTTTGAGAGCAACATATGACCAAAATACGCTGTTATACGCTATGGAAGGTAAGGTATTACTTTAGCAAACAATACGAAAGAGATTCTCGAAATAGAATGTTAGCGATTAAAAAACATGGTTTGGATTGTTATGCCTGTGGTTTTAACTTTAAAGAGGTTTATGGAGAACTTGGAAAAGATTTCATTGAAGAAGCAGTTGAGTTTAACCCTGAAACTGATTTGATAACTTTGTATGCCAATTGTTATCGAATGATACATAAAAGAAAAGATAAGATTTTAAGTGTCGATGAACTCAAAGGTTTAATAAGAAAACAAGATAATTAAAAAATAGACAATTTAAGTGCTACTGTAAATGTCAGTAAGTCATACAGAGCGATACAGGACTTTTAATTTCTAATGTAAAGGTATGCCCCACTTTAACAGGGATTCAGTAAAGGTCTGAGAGTGGTAACGTGTTCCAAGTACACGCATGGAAGGGGCTATGTTTTATATCGAAGTGGATAACAGTTAGGGATAAACACAGTCATACCAATGTCTAACGTAGTTTATTAAGCACTCAATCAGTGATAAACGTACAACTATTCATATGTTAAAAATAAAACTCCCTTTTAGTTATTTATGACAAGTAACTATAAGGGGGGTCTTATTGTTTGGGTCAAAATTAGCTATTTGATTGCCGACTTTAAAATGAATCAGCAATTCAAGATCGAATAGATAAGTATAATGAATACCATTTGGCGATGAATTATTTTATTAAGCTTTTAATGTTTTACGGAAATATTCAAGGTTAGCAGTACACTAATAAGGATTACTTCAGTAAAATAGGGTATATTTTATTTGTTGAATAGATTCTCTTTAAAGACAAGAAAAGTAGGTGAACAAAGTGGGGAAATATCAATTGGATACCAAGGGTCAGGTAGCTGTGACAAAGTATCATGAAAAACACAAGCCTGCCAAATTTGATAAAAAGCAGCAACTTGAAAAAATACGTGCAGAGTATTTGAAAAAGAAGCAACAACAAACAGATAAATAAAAGGAAGATATATCTTCAAAATTATCAAAAATAGACCAATGGCAAAAGGCTATTTTAGAATTAGTGACGGTATGACACTTGTTTAAGTATTTAATATATTATAATTTGAATATTTAAAGAGGATTAAAGTAAAATTATTCTTTTACCTAAATGCATCTAGTTAATACTAGGTGTATTTTGTTTGTTTTTTTAGGTAGATGTTATGTTTTTCACATAT
The DNA here is from genome assembly GCF_038003525.1 of Solibacillus sp. FSL H8-0538. Taxonomy (NCBI): domain Bacteria; kingdom Bacillati; phylum Bacillota; class Bacilli; order Caryophanales; family Caryophanaceae; genus Solibacillus; species Solibacillus sp. FSL H8-0538. The sequence goes on from NZ_JBBOPI010000001.1 coordinate 1,626,920, forward strand.
TATATTGCTGCTTTTATTACAGAATTCGTAAATTTAGTTATGTTGTGCTAGATTACTAAAAAGGGACTTTTAATAATCTATTCAGGAGGAGAGCATTGATGGCTGATAATAAGTATATTGAATGGATTCCCAATGTACAATATTAAGTTCAACTACTTCTTGATAAGAAGCTTTAATAGTCAAGTCATCATCTCCCTGCGCCTAAAATAACTGAAAATTTAATCTATTTAGAATCATAACACAAAAAAGTTTGAGTTGGTAGATAAATGGGAAAGTGTAATAAAAACGAATTGTTGTTATCTAAAATCGAGTCAATAGCCTTTAAATACCATAGAAGCTTGTTCACTAATTATCCACGAAGAAACACAGGGGGAAACCTGTATAGATTGCTCTATTGGTATTAAGTCATAAAGTAATAATGTACAGGTCAAAATGTATCGTCATGTAAACTGTGTGATTAAGTGCAGATCATTACATGGAGAAACTAAGGTCTTTACGATAGTGGATGCGATTACATTAATCGACTGTTTGATGTAAGAAAAATTCATTTCATTTGTTTTGAAAAACTCTTATCGAATATTGAATAAATTATCCAAAAAGGCAAAGGTAAGGCAACAATATATGCTCTCTGATTTGCAGGTACATAGTTATGTGATTAAGTTTATATAATTACATGCAGGAACTAAGGTTTTAGCGTGAGGTTTAACGACTTAACGCATGATACTCATTACTAAAATATATGACTGATAATGATTATGAATTTATGAAAAGGTTGACTATCGAGATCGTGTTCAGGAAGTCATTGATCACCGGATTTCGGGAAATTAAATAGTAAGCTATTTGAAAAATAAGTACAATAATATAGCATAGTCAAATTGGGCCGATTCTGTACGTTTATAGAGTCAGCTCTATTTTTTTGCTTTACTTTCTAAGAGATAGATTAGCATATTAAACAGCCCATTTTCGTACAATGAACAGCTAGATAATTTCTTACATACACTCTCAATTGACTATCATAATAAAGTTGGACTACAAAAAGTAGTTTAAGCATAGAATGTAGCAACTGTTCAAGGAGCTCCCTTAGATTAACTGGCTGAAGAATTCTGAAGAAGCCTTTAAAAAGGGTAACTAAAGTGATTAGTATGATGGCCTGAGTAAAAAACGAATAGTAGTGACGCACCTATTGTTGGTGTATAAGTCATATACAAATTAGGAGGATCTGTCATGTTAAAAGTGCTTAAAGCAATTGATGATTTCTTTTTCAAAATAGATGATGAAACAGAAGTAGATGATAAGAAATGGTTTTATGTGCCGATGATCAGCATGCTGGTCATCGTTGTATTAACATTCTGTTTTAAGGCGCTTGCTTAACCAATTTGGGTGACAAGAATTGGCCCATCTTATTAGACTCAAGTGAATTTAGGTCAGGTAAAGGCTTAATTCTTTGTGCACCAAGCTTTTAGATGCCCTTCATTTTCCCATGTAATATTCGAGCCTATTTCAATAGAATTAAACTTACGATCAAAACACGTCTTAATAGAACGTTTCATTGACGCAACTAAATTATTTTTTTTGACTGATAAAGAAGATTCATTATGCAGGGTATAAGGTTGAAATTTGCAGCGCTAATTGTAATGTTTGTGAAAAATGAGGTAACAATAGAAACAAAACCAACTGAAAACCTACTTCTGAATTCCAATTCGGAAGTAGGTTTTTTTACGTTCTGACACACACAAATTTCGAAATACATAACGCTAATAAGGCAGAAATATATTCGAATGGAAAGAAATATAAAAATATTTAAGTAAAATCTCAATTGTAAACATTGTTTTATAATTTTCATTCATGTATTTACATACATATAGATAAACTACTAATTTTGGAATTTATCTATTTAAGCTATCCTCAGTGAGTTAATTAGGTGGCGTTTTTGATAGAAAACAGGACAAAAGAATTTAATTAAGTAACAATTTTTATATTTTTAATAGAAGAAACACTAATTCGTTTGTGGTGCAGTGTTTTGAATAACATTTAACACTAGAAACTTATGGGAATTCCGAAGTAATAATAGTTTTATCAGTAATCATTTAGGTTTTTTTCTAATATATATCATAAATGAAACATATATATTCATGTTAAGAATTGTTTTAAGAAAAAATTGTAATTATTGAACAGCTTTTCTAACAATTATATCGGAAAGGGGAAATTTTTCATGTTAGTAGCTAAAGTAAGTACTCCAGAAATTGAAATTGAACATGTGAGCATGCGGTACCAAACAGATGCAAATGAAGTATTAGCACTTGAAGATGTGACTGTTAATATCCAAAAGGGCGAGTTTGTATCGCTGCTTGGACCATCAGGCTGTGGGAAAACAACCTTGCTTCGAATTATGGCCGATTTGATTCAACCAACAAATGGAACCGTTAAAGTAGCAGGAGAAACGGCAAAAGAAGCAAGATTAGCACAAAAATATGGCATCGTGTTTCAAAGTCCAGTTCTATATGATTGGCGAAAAGTGAAAAAGAATATAACGCTACCGTTAGAAATGATGGGGGTAAACAAGGCTGAAAGAGAAAGCCGCGTGGATCACTTATTAGAATTAGTAGGCTTATCCAACTTTAAGGATAAATATCCGTGGCAATTAAGTGGAGGGATGCAGCAGCGAGTTTCAATCGCAAGAGCTCTCGCAATAGAGCCGGAGATTTTACTGATGGATGAACCGTTCTCGGCATTAGATGAATTTTCTCGTGAACGTTTAAATGAAGAATTATTATCCATCTGGAGCAAGGTTGGCAATACAGTTGTTTTTGTCACCCATAGTATTACGGAAGCTGTATTTTTGTCAGATCGAGTATTTGTACTATCTCCGCATCCTGGCAGGTTATCTGCAGTGGTTGAGATTCCGTTACCTCGTCCAAGAAGAAAAGAGATGAGAAATAGTCCGGAATTTTATCAGCTAATATCAGATATTCGCAACAGCTTTGAAGGAGTGTAGCCTATGAGGAAGCATTTAGTTCTTAATCGTTACACACCGACATTGATATGGATTATTGGACTTTTGATTATGTGGCAATTTATATCCTGGTTTTTACTCAATGTCTTACAAGTTCCTTTAGCGCAATCGAAAGTGCCGTATATACATGAATTAGTTATGACGTTCACTGAATATGCAGGAACGCTTTTTTCGGAAGGCTCGGTCACGATAACGAATGCAGCGATAGGCTTTGCTTTAGGGGCAGTAGCAGGTATTATTTTAGCTATTTTGATGAGTTTATCAAAATGGATCGAGCAATTAGCGTTCCCTTACGCTGTCGCTTCACAAATGATCCCGATTTTAGGACTGGCACCGATTGTTTACGGAATTGTTCGTGATGATCAAGTATCCAGAGTCATCATAGCTGCGTATATGACGTTTTTCCCGGTGGCGTTAAATATGTTAAGAGGGTTGCGAAGCGCGGATCCATCAGCAGTGGAACTCATGTATTCATATGCAGCCAAGCCTTGGACAATTTATTGGAAGCTCCGTTTTCCTCAAGCATTACCGAGTCTGTTTAGTGGCCTAAAGATTGCAGCGCCTTTAGCTGTTACAGGAGCTATTTTAGTAGAGTTAATGGGTGCAACAAATGGGATCGGAGTCATTATGCTGCGCAATCTTTATTACGGTCCTTCTCATAATTATATGTTTTGGCTGACAGTAATCGCGGGTGCTTTGCTTGGGATTTTAAGTTATCTTTTCATTAGTTTGATCGAGCGTCTCGTTACCCCATGGCAACCAGAGTTTCGTAAGTCAGGAGGAGATGATTAAATGGAAGGGAAATCGGTAGAAAATAACAAAAGTTGGGTAAAGCAACCTGTTGAAATAGACAATCAGCTTACAACGCCACAATTAAAAACGGTCCTCTCCAACAATGACCGAAAGCGTAAGAGGTTTGTACGGGGTTTTCAAAAAGTCCTTCTTCCATCATTAGCAGGGATATTGTTTATCTTATTGTGGGAGTTTCAAGTTTTCCATAGTATTTTCCAACTAAGAACGTATCAATTACCAATACCATCCGCCATTTTAGAAGCTGTTCGAGAAAACAGTAGCACACTTCTCTCCTATGCAGGTTATACGTTTACTGAAGCGTTGTTAGGAATGCTCTTAGGGTCATCGCTCGGTTTTTTATTCGCCTTAATTGCAACGTCTTGGCCTAAATGGGGGAAAGGCGGTTTAGTTGTAGTTGTTGCCTTAAATGCAGTTCCGATTGTCGCATTGGCCCCTATTATGAATCTTTGGTTTAGCGATGGAATCGGTTCGAGGGTTGCGATTGTTACGGTTACAACGATGGCAGCGATGGCGATTAATGCGCATAAAGGGATGATGAATGTGAATCCTTTGGCATTGGATTTAATGCATTCCTATGCTGCAAATAAAATCGAAGTATTTCGTTATTTGAGAATAGCAAATAGCCTTCCTTATGTTTTTACAGCGTTAAAAATCAATACGACGGCAAGTATGATTGGTGCAATTGTCGGCGAATTTTTCTTTTCTTCAAGAGGTCTAGGTTATCTGCTTTCAAACTCGATTAAAGTAGCCAAGATGCCGTTAGGGTGGGCGTGTATTTTAATAGCTTCAATTGCAGGTGTGCTTTTTTATCTTTTAGTGGAAGGATTAGAAAAAGTATTTTTGAAATGGCATGCTTCTAAGAGAACTTAATAGGTATTCGGATTTTTGAGAATCTATCATTTGATAATTCTTGAAGATCATAATATAGCAAAAATTAAAGTTAGAGGGGGATAACAAATGAAGAAGAAATTTGGTAATATTCATCGTTTATTTTTGTTGACTGTGCTGTTAATTGGTTCGATACTGGCAGGGTGTAGTGATGATTCCACTTCTTCCTCTGGTGGAACAACTTCAGACGGAGAGTTGACGCCAGTTACATTACAGTTGAAATGGGTACCACAAGCACAGTTTGCAGGGTATTTTGTTGCACAGGCAAAAGGATATTATGAGGAAGAGGGACTGGACGTAACAATTGTGCCAGGTGGTCCGGATATTGTTTCAGAGCAACAGGTTGCCAGTGGTGCAGCCGATATCGGGGTTAACTGGGTAGCGAGTTTGTTGCCGCACCAAGAACAAGGAATGCCATTAGTTCAAATTGCACAAATCTATCAAAAAAGTGGATTATTACTCGTATCGAAAAAAGATTCAGGCATTATGACGGGGGCAGATTTAGCGGGTAAAAAAGTTGGTAACTGGATGGGCGGTAATGAATTCGAGATTTTAGCTTTATTTGATAAATATGGATTAGATCCGAATGGTGGTTTAGAATTTACCAAACAAGGATTTACGATGGATCAATTTTTAGCAGGTGAGTTAGATGCGGCATCTGCAATGATCTATAACGAATATCCTGTTGTACTTGAACAAGGTATTCCGGAAAGTGACTTAAATGTAATCGATATGAATGATGAAGGCGTTGCGATGCTTGAGGATAATCTGTTTGCTAACGCAGATTGGCTTGCTGATAATAAAGAAGTTGCAGCAAAGTTTGTGCGTGCATCAATAAAAGGATGGCAGTCAGCAATTGAAGACCCAGAAGGAGCAGTCGATATTATTATGGCTGAATCAGAGGAAGGCAGTAGTACGAGAGAACATCAATTAACGATGATGAAAGAAGTATCGAAACTTGTTGTTCCTGAAGGCTTCGATCCTGCAAATATCGGCGTTATTGATGAAGCGATGTTCCAACAAACGGCTGACATTGCTCACCAATTTGGCGTAATTAAAAAACCAGCAAATATTAAAGAAGCCTATACAAATGAAATCATGGATATGGTGTTGAAAAAGTAGCAGCTACGTATCAATTAATATGTTACAAGATAGGAGTCTCGTTAAGAGTACGCATTTACTCTGGAGACTTCTTTTTATTTTGCTTCATATGGCTATAAAAATGGTTGAAATTTTGTAAACTACTTTTAATCTATATTTAACTTCAATTAAATTCAATATATTTACATATTTCATATATTTTTGGTAATATTGAGGTGTTCGATAAGATGAATAAGAAGGAGAAATGCTCATGTGGAAAAAAGTTTCAGCGTCGGCACTTGCTTTATCTCTTGCGGTTGGAGGATACGCGGGTGTACAGGCCAAAGCAGCAGAAAATGATGAAGTGACACGTGGTGAATATGTTAAAACATTGATTGAGGCAATGGGGGTTAAGTTAGGCACAGGTGCGTCTGTACCATTTAAAGATGTTCCAGATTCATTGAAACCTTATATTGAAAAAGCAGTGGAGCTAAAACTGATTACAGGAAAATCTCCAACAATTTTTGCACCAGATGAAAAAATTTCTCGTCAGCATGCATTTGTGATCATTGCCAGAGGATTACAAGATGGCAAACCTTATTCAGAAGATGTTTTAAAAACGTTTAATGATAGTCAACAAATCGGAAAAGCTTATCGCAGTCAAATTGCAAAATTAGTAGAATTAGGTTTTTTCAAGGAAGAGAATAATATTTATCCTACAAACTTCGTAACAAAAAAAGACATGGACCAATTTTTGCAAGACTACTTAAAGTCATTTAGTCCTGTAGAAGCCAATACAACGGTGTCATTGCGCATTTTAGGTACTACGGACATCCATACAAATCTAGTGAACTATGATTATTATAAAGATACAGTTTCTAATAGTTTAGGGTTTGCGAAAACAGCGACACTCATTAAGCAAGCACGTTCAGAAAATAACAATACAGTATTATTTGATAATGGTGATACGATTCAAGGAACACCACTTGGGTCATACAAACAAGCAGTAAACAAGCTGAAAGACGGGGAAGAGCATCCGTCTATCAAGGCAATGGAGTTGCTAAAATACGATGCCGCAACTTTTGGGAACCATGAATTTAACTATGGCTTGGAATTTTTAGATGAAGTCGTTGATGATGCGGATTTCCCATTCATTAATGCCAATATTCGTAATGCGCAAACCAAAGAATTAAAGTATACGCCATATGTAATTATTGATAAAGAAGTAGTGGATTCAGATGGCAATAAAACAACGCTTAAAGTGGGGGTAACAGGTATTGTTCCACCACAAATTTTAAAATGGGACAAGTCACATCTACTAGGCAAAGTGACAGTAGACGATTCAGTACAGGCTGTAGAAGCGATCGTTCCGCAAATGGAAAAAGAGGGTGCGGATGTCATTGTTGTTCTTTCCCATTCAGGTCTTGGCGATACAAAGCATGAAGTGGGCGAAGAAGATGTCACGTATTTATTAACAAAAGTGAAGGGTGTCGACGCGATTGTTACAGGACATGCCCATCAAGTATTCCCAGGAAAAGTGGATGCGTCTTTAACCGGTGTTGATGTGGAAAATGGCACAATCAATGGCGTGCCAGTCGTGATGCCAGGTAAATTTGGTAGTCACTTAGCAGTTATTGACTTAGAGCTTGTGAAAAATGGCGATAACTGGGATGTGCAAAAAGGTAAAGGGGAAGTCCGTGCAATTGCAAAAGATGCATCGGATGTCGATCAATCCGTAGTGGATGCTGTGAAAGAAGCACATGAAGGAACAATCAAATATGTGCGTCAAGCAGTTGGGACAACAACAGCGGATATTCATAGTTACTTCTCGCAAGTACAAGATGATCCATCCATCCAAATCGTCACAAATGCACAAACTGTTTATGTAAAAGATAAATTAAAAGGTACAGCCAATGAAAAACTACCGGTTCTATCAGCAGGTGCACCATTTAAAGCAGGTACAAGAAGCGATCCAGAATATTATACATTTGTACCAAAGGGCGAACTAGCAATTAAAAACGTTGCAGATCTTTATTTATATGACAATACAATGGCTATCGTCAAAGTAACAGGAGCGGATGTTAAAGAATGGCTTGAAATGTCTGCTGGTCAATTCAATCAAATCGACGCAACGAAAACAGGTGAACAGCAGCTTATTAATACAGAGTTCCGTTCATACAACTATGACGTGATTGACGGTGTCACATATGAAATTGATGTGACGCAACCAGCAAAATACGATCCAAGCGGTACCGTCATTAATGAAAAAGCTTCACGCATACTCAATTTACAATTCGATGGTAAACCAATTGACGCAAAGCAAGAATTTATCGTTGCCACAAATAACTATCGTGCAAACGGTACATTCCCTGGAGTGCGTAACGCAACGGCCGTGGAAGTTTATCCAGATGAAAACCGCCAAGCGATTATCGACTACATTTTAGCAGAAAAAACAATTGACCCATCTGCAGACGGTAACTGGAAATTCGCAAAATTACCAGTAGGTGTACAAGTTATATTCGAATCATCGAAAAAAGCAGTCGGTGTTATCCCTGCAAATGGCAACATCCAATATGTAGGTGAAGGCACTGATGGGTTCGGGAAATATTCATTGAAATAGAGCTAATTAAAAAATGAACGAAGAAATGGCTAGTTTCTTCGTTCATTTTTTTTCTACCAATGTCTTCGTGAAATTCTTAGTGGATACAAAAGATAACGTTTATTTAGTCAAATACTCAAAATGCTTCAAATACTTATCTGACACTTCAACCCCTAATTCATCAAGATCTGCTTTGGCTTCTTCTATTAGAATTTTCACTTGTGCTTTTGTAGTATCATCTAAATTCGCAAATTTCTCCCCTTTACCTTGATGCTTAGGTAATTCAACACCTAATTTAGTTAATTTTTTATCCGCTTCCTCTTTGGTTAAAGCGCCTTTTTTCACTTGTTGCATAATCTCATGTACTTTTGCTTTTGTCTTTTTATCTAGGTTTTCGTACTTGTCAGGATGTTTGGGTAATTCTACGCCGAGTTTCGCTAATTCCGCTGCTGCTTCTTCGTGTGAAAGGGTCCCGTCTTTCATTTTATGCATGATTTCATGTGCTTTCTCCTTGGCTTCTTCATCTAGATTAGCGAATATCTCATCTTTCCCATTATGCGGTGTCACACCAAGCTTCGCTAATTCGGATTTTAAATTTGTAAAAATATCATCCACTTTTTCCTGTGTTTTAGCGTCCAATTTTTCGTAATCTTCGACGATATGGATGTCCTTATAAACCGTTATCGCAAAGGTAGAAACAGCAGCACTACCAATTAATCCGATTGATAATACACTTGATAATACATAAGTTAAAAGTTTATTTCGGTTGTTCATCGATTTGTTCACTCCCTAAAAGTTAAATTTGCTACCTTCATGCTCGTCAATTATTATGTCCACTTTACAAAAATAAAAAAGTGACGAAATATGTCACTTTTTACAGGAAGATATTTGATTGTATGTTCAATCAATTTTGACATAATCAACTTTTGAATGAAAATAAAAGCAGGGAGGTTACCTTTTTTTACTCTTCGCAAGCTCTTTTGCTGTTAATAATGGCTTTTTCACTACTACTTTTTCAAAAATCACCTGGACATGGTATTTGTTTTCATCAATTTGAACAACGCTTACAACTTTACCTTTTCGGCCTTTAATTTTTATATCTTGGTCGACAGCGGGAACAGAATTTAAAGATTGAGTTAAGACTACGGTTTTATTCTCATAAAAATGAACAGCATTCATCTTCTACAAGCTCCTTTTTTTAAAAGATAGAACGAATTTTCATCAATTTATGATAGATAATTTCAATATAGAACAGTCAAAAGGCGATAACATACTATTTATTAAAAGCTTGGGAGAAAATTTTAAAAAAGGTAATTAGAAAGTACCGACTAAATAGCTAAGCCGACACATTCTGAAAAAGGGTGTATCGGCTTTTTCGAGTTCCCTAAAAAAGGGTAGTTCACTACTGGATTAATTCATTTGCTAAAACTTGCGGCTCTTTTAAATTATGTAGCCCCTCGTAAGCTCGAATGACTGATTGCTGAAAAACATGGACAGCATCGTTTTCATTTTGTACATATATGAGTGCAATGCGGTAGAGCTGGTCTTGCAATGGATTGATTAATTCATAAAATGCTTGTTCATCCTGTTTCTGCGACTGGTAAACGAGCTCGATTTGCGAATTAGTGATAAAAAAAAGCCTCCTTCCAACCATTAGACTTGGGTAAATCAAATTTCGATTCAAATATTTGGGAATTATTATCAAAAAAACCACTAAGTCAATTTGATTAGTGGTTTGTGTTTTGATGTGTAGTAACAAATACAGAAAATGAGAACGAGAAAGCAAACAAGCAACTTTACTAATTCTTGTTCAGACACCGAAACAGTCATCCGAAGTCCATCACTTAAATAAAAAACATTGAGTGGTCCGTGTACAATTGTGGCAGGCAAGACAGAACCACTTTTTTCACGGAACAGACAGATGACTAATGACAAAATGAACAAAAGAGCGAAGTAAATGAGTGTTACTGGAACCACTTGATCATAGGGCTTATAAAGGAGCGCAATTGGTAAATGCCAGATTGACCAAATAGCGCTAATGATAAATGATGTTGCTGAAAAATTAAATACTTTTCTCAAATAATAGTAAATATTCCCGCGCCAAACGAATTCTTCTAAAAGGGCCGAAACTGTGCTCAATTTTAGGCCAATTGCAATGAGCAAAAATAGGTCCTCGAAGCGATTGACTAAAAAACTTTCATCAGATGTGTAGAAAAATATGTGCAGGACTACTCCCATAAAAATAGGTAAAATTGTCCCTGAAAAATTGAAGACCATGAAGTTTTACTGAGCGTAAATGTATGTAGTATTTGTTTTTTTAATAGTATTTTTTGCACGAAAAAAAAGCCCAATAAAGAAATCCCCATGGATAATCCAATAAATGATCGTCCATTTTCTAGCTCCATGAGGACAAGATGAAAAATAACTGTCATCACGAAAATGGTTGCTATTGTATAAAAGGTGGAATGTTTTTGAATACCCGATCCCTCCTTAATTTTCTATCAGTGAAATTTATGGTAGAATATTACATAAATGGTGTAACATTTTGAGAGGGGGTATCGATTTTGTACCAAGCTAAATCACCAATCGGACTTTATTTAATCGAAACACCCGAAGTGAATTTTATGCATCCTGTTATTCAGCGTTTAGCTAGACAATTATTTAATAATAAGCAGTCCGCTACCGAGAAGATAGAGGTTGCGTTTCATTATGTACGGGATGACATTCAACATTCCTGGGATATTCAAAATAAAGTAGTGACGTGTAGTGCAGCGGATGTAGCAGAAGTTGGACATGGCATTTGCTATGCGAAATCGAATTTACTCTCGGCACTGCTACGTTCACAAGGCATTCCGACAGGCTTTTGTTATCAACGATTAATGCTATTTGATACCCCTGACAAAGGGTATTGCCTCCATGCGTTAAATGCGGTCTATATTGCAGAGGAAGATCGCTGGATTCGACTTGATGCAAGAGGAAATAAGCCATGCGTCAATGCACAATTTTCACTTGTAAAAGAGCAATTAGCATTTTCTATTACTATTGATTTAGATGAAGTGGAGTATAAAACGATTTATGCAGTGCCTCTTGAAGATACTATCCAAGTGCTTCGCAGCAATGTAGATGCGCTTTATATGTATAGAAATCGCTTGCCAGCAGCAATAATTGAAGAGCAGTCTTTACCCGTACGGAAAAAAGCAAAGGGGGAAAATAAGTGAACCGTTTAAATTTAGTAACATTAGGTGTGAAAAATCTTTCGAAATCTATTGAGTTTTACCTAGAAATACTAGGATTTGATGTATATAGTTATGGTGAAGAAGGCTCTCCATCCGTGGCCTTTTTTAATAATGAAGGCACAAAAATTTCGCTGTATCCATTAGAAGGATTAGTAAAAGATATTAATGAGGTAACTCCACCTTCCATGCAAACTGGTTTCTCAGGCATTACATTTGCCTATAACGCAAAGTCTGAAGAGGAAGTAGATGACATTTTTAAACACTTACAAAGCCATTCTGTTACTATTTCAAAGCTACCACAAAAAGTATTTTGGGGAGGATATAGTGGTTATTTTCAAGATCCGGACGGGTACTATTGGGAAGTTGCCTACGGAGAATCATGGGAATTTGATGAACAAAATATGTTAGTCATCAAGCCGAATGAATAAGTTGTTCTATATTAGAAAGACACAACTCGTCCAAAATAGGGCGAGTTGATATTCTTACTTATGCGGATGTGAAAGTTATTCTTTCTTACCCGCTAAATAATAAAACCGGACTTCTTTAAAAGAAATCCGGTTTTTACCTTACGTACTATTATAAAAGTTGCTGAATCCCAATAATAAACTCATAGACAAAATAGCATGCAAAGCTAAGTAGCAAGACGCCAGCAGCTACAGTTAGCCACTTAATCATATTACGGTTCAATGCTTTCCGTGTGATTGAAATGATTGTCAAAAGTAATAAATCATGTAGCAAGATGCCACTTAAAATGCCAGCAGCTACGATGTAAAAGCTATTTGCCGTACCATCCGCATACGATTTCGCTAATACAACCCCAAATACATTCACCCAAAAGACAAGATTTCCAGGAGAGATTGCCACAAGCAAGCCATTTTTAAACGAGCTGAAAAATGATTTGGTCACCTTTTCACCGGATAAAGTAATGTCATGATCCGCATTTTTAATCGAATCGATCCCTAAATAAACTAAAAATCCAGCACCAATCAACCACATCGGCATTTGTATAATCGGTAGCGCTAAAATCGATGCGAGTCCAATCGATAACGTGAAAATCAACATTACATCGACTGTCAAGCCACCAAGACCAACCGCCCAGCCATGAATAAAGCCATTTTTTAAACCTTGTTTCGTCATTTCTACTGTAATTGCTCCGACCGGCATCGCAATAGCTAGCCCTACAAGTACATAAGTAATATACAAGCTCAAAGAAACACTTCTTCCATTCAATAGATGTCCTCTTACGTCCGTTTTATATACAAATTATAGCAATTTTTTTATTAATTTCAATAGGGTTAGATGGATTTGCAATTTTAAGTGGGGTCCTTATAAAGAAAAACACTGGAATGAAACTTCATTTTTTTAAGCGAAGACGTCTTTTCCTTATTATATATACACATAAATACAATTGTGCCCAATGTTAATTATTATGGTCCCAATACAATTAGCTCTGAATAATGGGAACAAATTAAGAGAAAGATATTTTCGTTTAAAGATACAAATGAAAAACAACTTTTGGGTTTTTTTGTCGACTGAAATAAAAAAATGGGTAATAAAGGAAACTTTTTTGTTCTTTTTTCGTAGTAAGTAATAACAGGAATGGTGGAAGGAATTTTAGAAATTGCAAAGGAGGATATGTACATGGAATATTTCGTCATATGCTTTTGCTTAGCCATTACGCTGCACAATATTGAAGAAGCTATTTGGTTGCCTGAATGGTCACAGCAAGCTACCAAATTTCAGAAGTCCGTAACGCCAGGAGAATTTCGTTTTGCAGTTATTATTATTACAGTTTTCGCTTATTTGGCCGCATTTACGTTTTTATTTGTACCTCAATCAAATATAGCAAAGTGGACGTTTATTGGATTTTTAGGCTCAATGATAATAAATGCAATCTTTCCCCATCTATTAGCTACGATTGTGATGAAAACATACGCACCTGGCCTGATTACAGGACTGTTGCTCAACATTCCTATCAATTCAATGATCCTTTTTCAACTATTTGAAAGCCAGGTAATTGAATATAAAGAGTTAATCATTTCTACTGTTGTAGTAGGAGGCTGTTTATTGGCACTGATTCCGCTATTGTTCAAGATAGGTAGGAAAGTGAGCTATTGAATTAGCGGTGAATTTGTTAATGAGCACAGTATAAATAAGGTGGTGTATTATGATGAAATTGACTAAAAGGGTAGCCATAATTGTCATGGGGATTCTATGTATTGTACTGTTAACAAAAATTCTGAAGAAGGATTTATGGAGTGTAAACGCTGAATTATTTAAGGAAGAATTTTTATCAATTAGCCAATCTGTTGAAACCGTAAATTTGTTAAATATAACTCCATTTGAATGGGATAGGGCCTATTCCTTTAACCCCTATACACCTGAAGATTTGATTTATGAAACAGTAGGGTATAAATGGGATAATATTAGTGAAACCGTTAATGAAGGAATGAATCAAATCGTATTTTTGAACGATGAAAAAGTTGTTTGCTACATATACGGGTATCCAGAAAATAATGGTTATGGTCTAGCTTTTATAACTGAAAATTATACTGAAGTTGCTTCGATCCTGAATGTAAAGGATGAGTTGGATTTTCACGTAACGAGAAGTGAAAGTGTGATCTATTTACGAAATGATTAAACAAGAGAGTGGGTGTCAAATGACGAACATTAAAGAGGAATTATATCAACTTATTCAGGAACTACCTGAAAAAGAGTTGGCAAACCTTTTGTTTTATGCTGAGCATTTAAAGAAAGACTTTTTGTACAGAGAATTCTTACAAGCCAAAGGGGTAGTTATTACAGAATTGTATGGGGAAGGTGATGACATTAAAGGTCATTGGGAGGCAGCATTTACTAGTGGCATAAGTGAGGACAAGAAAAAGGAAATTTACCTGGCTCAATTTCTATGGCATGTCTTTAGCTATGAGGAAGTACCCTGTTTGCAGAGGGAAGATGCAATGGCAGCCTTAGATGAACTTACCAAAACAGAATTTTATGTGTTTTATCAAAATCGTCCACTCGTAACAAAATTTGAACATGCTGATAAAGTTAAAGCGATTGATTTCAAAGACCAACAAGACATTTATATTGTAGATGTCAATTTCAACTGGACGTATGTCAATACACATGAAGACCAGTGCGGGCCGTATTTTTATCAGTTAATCTAGAACGAGAGAATGATATGCTAGAAACTTTTCAAGAAATGATGACGCCACTTTTTATAGCTATAAATAGCCTAGTCAACTAGTTCAACTGGGTGAATGACGTCTGTATTTCACAGGCGTCATTTTTAATTTGATTCAATTGCCCGCAATAATGATTATAGTATGTCATATAACTCTGTACTTTCTGTCTAACCTCCTCAAACATTAGACGTTGTATTTTCCCACGTTCACTTTCCTCAATACAAAACGTTTAAATTCATCTGTATGCGTAGTTGCTTTTTCACTAAGAGCATTTACATAAGGGTTGCATCGGAGCTTTTCTTATTGTTTTTTAGTGAATGACTTTTTTGATATTTTAATTGGTTCGAATAGTCCGTATAAAATTTTTTTATCGTTCTATTTTATTTAAAGTAGACTAATATACTTGCATATACAACCTACGTTTAATTTTTGAAAATTGATGCATACTTCTGTTAGAGCAATAAAAAATTGAGGTGACGTTACAATGAGTAATACCAAAAAATTAAACGCAGATTCTAGCGATCAAAAAAATGCTCTATTATTGCATACAAGTCTTCAAGAAAATCTTCAAGAAATAAAAAAAACAGTCGGTAATAGTAATGATGTCATTATCAGAATGTTGAATATCGGTAAATCAAAAGAACAATTAATTGGAATTATTTACACTGATGGTTTAGCAGACAAGTCAGTAATAACGGATTTTATCATGGATTCTTTGGTGCTAGATATAGAAAGCTCCTCCACCAACAGCTCACAACAGGCCCTTGAGTTTTTAAAAGACTACTGCTTAACAGTTGGAGACGTCATAGATATAACGGACTTCAACGTTTTATACAGTTCTATTTTCAGTGGTGAAACGGTCATCTTGCTTGAGGGAAACACAAAGGGTATATCTGCTAGCACTCAACATTCCAAGGATAGAGCTATTACCGATCCCACTACTGAAACAGTTATTCGCGGACCTCGGGAATCATTTACTGAAACATTACGGACGAATACAGCTTTAATTCGTCGTAAAATAAAAAACCCTAACCTTTGGATGAAATCGAAAGTTATTGGAAGATATACAAAAACTGATGTTTGTATTATGTATAT
Source organism: Solibacillus sp. FSL H8-0538 (assembly GCF_038003525.1). Taxonomy (NCBI): domain Bacteria; kingdom Bacillati; phylum Bacillota; class Bacilli; order Caryophanales; family Caryophanaceae; genus Solibacillus; species Solibacillus sp. FSL H8-0538. Next base: position 1,642,832 of record NZ_JBBOPI010000001.1, read on the forward strand.
TAATGGAGTTGCAAACGACAAAATCGTTAAAGAAGTTATGACACGTCTCGATCGAATTGACATTGATGGAATACTAGAGAGCGGTTATATAGAAGAACTAATACAAGACACTACATTCACACCTTTCCCAACTGTCTATAACACGGAACGCCCAGATGTTATTGCCGCAGAATTATTGGAAGGAAAAGTAGCTATCTTAGTAGATGGTACACCGTTTGTTCTCATAGTACCTGCTCCATTTTCTTCATTCATACAAGCGGCAGAAGATCATTATCAACGTTCCGATGTGAGTAGTCTTATTCGAATCATGCGTTACACGGGCATTGGCATTGCCTTATTAGGGCCTTCATTTTATGTAGCAATTACTACTTTCCATCAGGAAATGCTGCCAACATCCATGCTGATTAGTCTTGCATCTCAACGTGAAGGGGTACCATTCCCAGCAATCGCAGAAGCTTTAATAATGGAAATTGCCTTTGAAATTTTAAGAGAAGCTGGTCTTCGGATGCCTAGGACGATTGGTCCAGCAGTTTCCATTGTAGGAACCTTAGTTATTGGACAGGCAGCAGTAGAGGCTGGAATGGTTTCTGCTGTTATGGTTATCGTCGTCTCGCTAACCGCTATTTGTAGTTTTTTGTTTCCATCTTATGCACTCTCGAATACGTTTAGGCTATTGCGGTTTCCATTAATGGGCTTAGCAGCTATGTTCGGTTTATTTGGTGTCATGATTGGATTAATAGCCTTGATCCTTCATCTTTGTAGCCTTCGTACGTTTGGCGTACCGTATATGAGCCCGTTTGCACCGCTTATTCCATCGGAGCAAAAGGATTCAATTCTTCGTTTTCCACGTTGGGCTTTACTAAGTCGCTCTCGTTTAATCGCTCCAAATAATACGACACGAGGACATAACCCGTTAGATAAACCAACAAAAGCAAGAAAATGATGTTTTAGTGGATAAGAAAGTATAACTTTCTCATCCACATAAGTAAGGACATTAACTCGCCCAATTTTTGCGAGTTGTATCTTTCTAATCAAATTTGCTTCCTAAAAGGAGGGCTTCATCTGAAAAAAAAAATGGTACTAGTTTCATTTCTTACGTTTACTTTATTTATTTGTGGATGTGGGAGCAAGCGTGAATTAAACGAGCTCGCTATTGTTCTTGCCATGGGGATTGATAAGGTAGAAGAAGGTTATGAAGTATCACTGCAAGTTGTAAATCCAAATGAAGTCTCTTCCAAGCAAGGAGGTAGTGGGCGAGCACCGGTTGTTACCTATTATGCGAAAGGTAAAAGTATATTTGAAGCAATAAGACGCTCGACTACAATTACTCCAAGAAAACCCTACTTCGCTCATATTCAAATCCTTATTTTGGGGGAAGAATTAGCGAAGGAAGGAATTAGCGAATCCCTCGACTTTTTTTTAAGAGACAATGAGCTTCGAAGTGATTTTTTTGTAATTGTATCGGATGAAACGACTGCAAGAGAGGTTTTGGGCATATTTACCCCTTTAGAAAAAATTCCCGCAAACAAACTGTTTAGCTCTCTTGAAGTTTCGGGAAAGTCATGGGCACCTTCTACATCTGTTCATGTACATGACTTAGTAAATGAACTTAGTACAAAAGAAAAAAATTCAATTTTACCTAATATTAGTATATTGGGGGATGCTGCACTAGGAATGAATCAGAGTAACGTAGAAAAAATTGAACCTCCAGCAAAATTAAAATACACGGGATTAGCGGTAATTAAACAGGATAAATTAGCCGGCATACTGACTGAAGACGAAAGCAAAGGCTATAACTATTTAAAAAATAATGTAAAAAGCACAGTAGCGGTAATTTCCTGTCCTGAAGAAGGAGAGTTAGCAATGGAAATTTCAAGTGTTAAAACTAAACTGAAGGGAAAAGTGAAAAATGGATTCCCATCGATTGATGTAAAAATTAGGGTGGAACAAAATGTCGGAGAAGTAAATTGCTCGATTGACCTTACAAAAAAGAAGACGAGAGACTATATCAATAATAAGACAACAGAACAAATCAAAAAAAATATAGAGGAAACGCTTGTTACCTTTCAAAATGACTATCAAATCGATGTATTGGGGTTTGGGGAAGCTATTCGTCGAGCCGATCATAAAGCATGGAATAAAATGAAGGAGGAGTGGGTAGAATTATTTCCAAATGTGGAGGTAAATGTTTCTGTGGATGTAAAAACAACTGGAACTGGGACAAAAGTAAATTCCATCTTACATGAGGAGAAGGAGTAGATTATGATAGGAATTTTAGGAGTATTAGTCGTCTCTATTTCCATCCTCCTTATAGAACTCCCCAATCTTCGCGCAGAGAATAACAGGAAAGATATGTTCATTTTTTGGAGTTTAATGCTATTTTCTACGGGACTAGGTTTAGCGGTTACTCTTCAACTTAAAATACCTAACCCAACAGATTGGATTTCCTTTATTTATAGACCATTAAGCGATTTATTCATTCGAACTTTTATGTAGAAAATCAGTTAGTTGGGATAATATTACAGCGAAAGAGGTGAGGAAACAGTGAATAATATTGTTATTAGCGCTAGGCAATTCACAATACTTGTAGTTTTCTTCACAGTTGGTACAAGTCTATTATTCATTCCTGCGCTTGTTGTGGGTGTGGTTATGCAGGATGCTTGGATAACTTGTATATTATCAGTACTAATAAGTTTACTACTAGTAAAATTGTATATCGCAGTAGGGAATATAGCACCAAATATGTCCCTAGTTGAGATAAATGAAAAGGTATTAGGGAAGTGGCTAGGAAGTTTTGTATCTGTCACTTTTATTTTTTTCACCTTCATTACAGCCGGAGAGCTTGTATCGTTTGTCAGTAGTTTTATGAATATAGAAATCATGCATGATTCACCTGCGTATCCATTTAGTATACTTTTTGGATTAGTTGTTATCATGGCGATCAGTTTAGGATTAGAAACCTTTGCTCGTTCAGCAGAAATTTTGTTTGTTGTATTTATTTTTTTGTTTGTTGCATTTATTCTATTAATTTCTCCCCAAATAAGGGTTGAAAACATCCAACCTGTATTAGAGCATGGGCCAAAGTCTATGCTGTTTAGTAGCTTACTTTTTTTAAGTATTTGTTCACTCCCCATGGTTTCATTGTTAATGATATTCCCTGTTTCAATTAGGGAACGAAAGGAAGCGGAAAAGGGATTTTATATAGGTACAATAATAGGTGGGGGAATATTAACAATCATTGTAACTTTATGTATTTTAGTGTTAAACCCAAAATACACAGCAAACTCTAGATACCCAGGTTACGACATAGCTAAGCTCATTTCAATCGGAAATTTTATAGAGCGGATTGAGGTTATTATGGCTTTTATGTGGATAATTACTATATTTTTCAAAACGCTATTATATTTTTATGCATCGGTCATTGGCTTATCGAGGTTACTAAAAGTAAAAAATAATCGTGTTCTTACATTGCCTCTTGGATTTATATTAATTCTTCTAGCTCAATTTGTTCATCCTGAAATAATCCATTTGGACATATATAACAAGGAGACTTGGTTCCCTTTAGTTACTACTTTCGGTCTTTTTCTTCCATTATTGCTATTACTTGTGGCTAAAATAAGGAAAATTGGTGGCGTTAAATAATCCGTAGTTGTTTCTTGCATTTTTCCAATGGGCACTTAAATAGTTGATTTCTACTAAGAATTCTGCAAAGCATAGGCTAAATAGTGATAGGTTATTGGTGCTCTGGCACTCGTTTTCCGCGGACGGTGGCGAGCCTATTCGGAAGGGTCTCACCGGTATCGCTTTTTCCGCATTAGTGTCGCGCGGCCGCAGCACTATTGGTTGCTGAATATAATAACGTAGAAGCATAAAAATACGATGAAAAAATACGGTTGCGGGGTTTTTCAGTGCCCTCGTATTTCACAGGAGTCATTCTTTTTTTGATTTTATTGCCCACTATAATGAATAATGTATGTCATAAAACTTTATAGTTCTTGTTTAACCTTTTCAAATGTTCTACATGATTTACACTCCGTCTTATCTTTCATAAAACCAAAAAGGATTCTTTGGAAGCGTTATCCAAAAGGTCCAATTTATAACTAGGGGTTGATTTCCGTTCTGGCTGGACGCTTTTCAGGGGGAGTTCGATGAGCCGCTTCGTTTGGTTTTCGAATCTTTAATACTAGAGCAGTTTAGTAATAGATTAGAAGGATGTATAAATAATTTATTACAAGTGGTGATACATAATGGAAATGATATTGAGGATATGTAGTTTCTTAACTACAATAGCAATTGCTTTGATAATTTGGAAATCTCCATCCGCGTTGGAAGAAGAAAAATCTTCAAAGAAAAGGAACAGAATAGTTTGGTGCTTATAGGGGTTGACATAATTTTATTTGGATTAAAGCTGCTAATTTAATTGAAACACTGGATAAACCGTTAGTGAATTTTATTAAAAAAAGCGTACTTTTTCGCTAAAGGGCTTGTTGATGAAAGAAGAATTGACTTTATTGGGGCTATATAGTTGAAGAAAATTTTAATTATAGTCATTATCCCTATAGCTATATTTTTGGTAGGTTATTTTTCAATTATCGTATATGCACATAGTAAGCTAAATAATGCGAAGGAAAAAATAATCGAGAATAACCCTGAAATTACTAAAGTAGAGTATATAAATAGTAGTGGACATTGGTTGACGGAGAAATTTCGGAAAAAGATTTATTGGAATAATTCAACTCAAGTTTTATGAAGTAATTTATGCGGGAAACAAAATTCGGGAAAATAAGTAAATTATTACAGATTAGAACCATTACCCAACAAGAAATTATACTTACTTGAACTATCTCTATGAAAACCCGAAAGAAAATGAACACTTCATTGAGAAAAAATTGTTTATTCTCCTTCAAAGTCCTGTCCTTGAAATTTAAGCAGTTAATAGGTAACTTTGCTAATCATTAAAAAAAAAGCAAACGTATTCCAAAGGGCGTTGGGGGTTGTTTCTATTATTAGGAAAGACGATGAGATAGTATATTAGACAGATATGTTTTTTGGTGAAAACTGATGTGAACTATTTTTACAAAAAGAGCGTGTATTTGGAAATGTCCTTTTTCATTTTGTGCTAACGGAAGGAATACAATATGATACTTTTAAATGGTGTCAGTGGGTTTATTGGTAATGCAGCTTTTGATACCGACCTAGAAGTTATTGGTGCTGAATGTAAAAAACATTGCTATTCAATTATCGATAATCTAGGTGGTGAGGTTTTAACTTGGAATGAGCTAGAAGTAGGCCGAAATTATTACTATGTGCAAGTAAAGGTTTTCGATGAGTGTTTGTATATCCTGCTCAATGCGATGTATCCATTTATTGCTATTTCTTCTTCAGCTGCACCAGGCGGCCTAGATTATATTGATCATGAGCAGTTATGGAAGGGATTTAGTTTGCATTATCATGTTCTCCGTGCAGATGAGTTAAATGAATTGTTAGTGATAAAGGAAGTGAAGGACACAAATTTTGTAGAAAACAACCATCAATTAAGTGAAGCAGAATTTTATAACATAAAATATTGGCGCCCTAAAACGGTTGGGGACATTGTATTTAACTATTGGGATTAATATCATTTCAAGCATTTTATAAACAAGAAGCTAATATTTGTGAAATAACGTATTAAGGCAAGTAGCGTTATGGGGGAAGATTCAGATCTCAAATCTTTAATACTAGGGTAAAATTTAAGATTTTGACAATCAATTAACGGTTTCTTTCTACAAGTTCTACTTACAGGTAAAAAGTACTCAAAAAAGAGACTAAAGGAAAAAGTACCTTAAAGCCAAACAATTAACATTAGAAATAAGAGATGTTTCTAGTACTTGTGAAATAATTTGGTTTTACTCAACGATGAAGAAGGGAGAGCTAATATGGAAAACGACTGGGAAGTAGCTCTTGATTCTCTTTCTAAAATTACTGTTTTTTCAAATCCAAATAACGAGCCTGTAACGATTAGTGGTGACGCTGATGATTTGAAGTGTATAGGTATGGGGACAGATGCGGCCGTTTTTCAATTTCTTAACGCTCCGGCTTATGCATTTAAAATATTTGCTAAGGACAAAGTAGCTAAAGTACAAGTTGAAGCAAATGTTTATCATGTATTAGGAGATTCACCTTTCTTTTCAACTTGTTTTGCTTCATATGACGAATATCTCGTTTTAAGCTATGAGGAAGGGAAAACGCTCTTTGACTGCATACTACAAGGTATTCACATTCCTGAACAGGTTGTAAAGGACGTGGAAGATGCAAGAGAATATGTTCGAAGCAAGGGACTCAATCCACGTGATATCCATTTGAAAAATATTTTACTACAAAACGGAAGAGCAAAAATACTTGATGTCTCGGAATACTCACTGCCAGGTAATGATTTTCGATGGGAGCATCTTAAAAAGGGATATGAAGAATACTATCCTTTAATAGATGGGAATTCTGTTCCATTTTGGTTGGTAGAAACGACTCGAAAGTGGTATAACCAGCGGAGTAAGTATTTTTTTTCATATGAGGAGTTTATAAAAATTGTTTTAAATCTTTTGCATAAGAAATAGTCCCAACGATTCAAAGTATTTATGGATGAGTTGAAGAAAATTGGTTTCTTTAAAATTAGTTGCGTAACATCTAATAGAGAGGTTGTTCAGCTATCATGAAAGAACGAAGAAACCTTTCATTCTCTGTGGAGAAGCGCTGATTTTTGCGCATCATGGAAGGCTAACGGTGTGCATCGATCTAACAATGATTAATGCTTCTTTTCGTTGAACTTCTTTAACTAACGCTGCAGATTAGACATAAAAGATAGCGTATAATCATTATAGAAGTAACTATTAAGAAGGTGTAAATACTATGATAAATTTCATTGGAATTACAAATGAAAATCGTTTAGAAAAAGATATTTCCATAAATAATGTAGATTTTTCTTCATACAAATGGTTCTGGGTTGATTTTAATGAACCAACAGATGAAGAGGTAAAACATTTAGTTGATACTTTTCAATTTCATCCGCTTGCTATTGAAGATTGTTTACAGAAACTTCAACGTCCAAAGTTGGACTATTACTCTGATCATACTTTTTTTGTTACACATATTATTCAAGAAGTAAAAAAAGAAATTATTAAAGAAGAACTAAATTTTTTTGTGGGAGAAAATTTTTTAGTTACTTTCCATAGCGTTCCAGCAATAGAAATAACTAAAGTTTGGAATAGTTTTTTGTCTCAGAAAAGCATGGAGAAATGGGATACCTTTTATGTGTTTTATCAAATTTTGGACGAAGTTGTAGATAACTATTTTCCGCTAATTTATAAAATTGAGGATGAATTAGATAAAATCGAAGCGAATACTCAGAAAAATTCAATGAATCATCTAATGAACGAATTATTTGAAATTAGAAATATGTTATTAAAACTCTTGCATACAATTAATCCAATGCGTGATCTGCTTTATCGAATGTTAAATTCACATAATTTAAATTTAAATCGTATAGTTGAGAGAAGAGAGTATTTTTCTAATATTTACGATCACCTTTTAAAGCTGTCAGAAATGGTCATGTCAAATAGAGAAGTAACTGCTGACATAAGGGATAGTTATCTCTCATTAAATTCACATCAAACAAATAATGTTATGAAAATCCTTACAATAATAACTTCTGTTTTTGTCCCTTTAACTTTTATTGCAGGGATTTATGGAATGAACTTTGAAAATATGCCTGAATTATCGTGGAAATACGGGTATTTTATGTCTTTAGGATTGATGGCGACAATTGGGGTTTCAATGGTTCTTTGGTTTAAGAGAAAAGGTTGGTTTAAATAAAAAATTCTTATCAAATTTAAGGAATGCGACACTAATAATATTAAGGAGATGATAATTGTGGTAGAAGTAAGTGACTTCCTTGTACTTGAAACTGATAGATTGGTTTTAAGACAAGTAACAACAGATGATGCGAAAAGTATTTTGGCATATTTAGAATACCATAAGAAGAAAAAATCTATTATTACTGACTTTACTGCTTTTCATAACAATTTCATTTGTTAAAACTAAAAAGATTCGATTTTTTTCGTAAGCGCCAAATACAACACACCTTCTACTAAATCAAATGACATGAGACAATCATGACAATTAATTTAGTAGAAGGTTTTTTTATGAAACGATCAGAACGCCGCCTTTTATGGCAGTCTCGTATTCAAGCTTTGCAAACGAGTGGTGAATCGAACGTTGCCACGGGTCGTCCGAAGTTTTTAACACCTGAACAAGAGCAACAGGTATATCAAACAGTTGTCGAACTCAAGCCTGTGGATGTTGGTTTTCCCACGGAAATGAATTGGACAGCACCGTTAGTTTGCAAATGGATTCAACAAACGTTTCAAGTCAAGTACTCCGACCGCGGTACACGTGATTTACTCTATCGCCTAATAAGCTATACGAGACCAACCTATACACTAGAAAAAACCGATGTAGCCAAACAGGAAGCGTTCAAAGAAGCATTTGAAACAGTAAAAAAAGCCCCTTAACGGACAGTTAGACCGAATTTTGTTTGAAGATGAGTCCATGATTCGCGATTATCAAGCGATTTCGAACACTTGGTTTGCGAAAGGAAAACAAAAAAGATTCCTACATACGGTCGTCATCAAGGCGTGAAACTGATTGGTGTACTAGATTATGAAACAGGCGAAGTATTTTGCATACAGGAGGAACAGTATACAGCCGTTGAATTCCTAGCCTTTCTTAAAAAAATTGTGGCGAAATACCCGGCGAACGGATTGAGATGGTATTAGATAATGCCCGTATTCATCATGCGAAGCTGCTTCAGCCGTTTCTAGACGCGTATCGAGATGTCTTGACACTGATGTTCCTGCCTCCGTATAGCCCGGATTTGAATATAATTGAGGCTTTATGGAAATAGCTGAAGGCAACAGTTATTCGAAATGTATTTTTTCATAACGTTCAACAAATACGTAAAGTGGTTTAGGAATTTATTCGCCAGATCAATAAAATGCCTGAGATTACGGTAGAGAATCTTTGTCTGAAACAATAAATATTTATCGCCGTATGTATAGTGTGATTTATTAAATCAGAACAAATTGTATGTGTTTTCAGACTTTTTTGTTAAAAGGAGTTTCCTCATGCTAAAGAAAATGAGAATCTATATCTCATCAACATGCTTAATAGAGACGTTAACGGATCAAGCGATATTTTCCTAATTGGCAAAGTAATAAACAAAATTATATATAAGTACGCAAAAAAAAAACAAACAGTAAGTGAGGTAGTCTATGGGTTTTTTTAAAAAGAAAAGTAATTCTAAAATACATTCCAATTCTATTTCAACTAGCCAAATGATGAAGACAAGTTCAACAATTGAATTAAAAACAAATCTTCAAGAAAATTTACAAATAATAAAAGATTCCCTTGGAAAAAGCTCGGATATTATCATTCGAGAAATTCGAATTGGAAAAGAAGAAACTATTAAAGCCGGTATTATCTATACAGATGGATTAACCGATACAACCTCATTACAAAATTTCATTTTGGAAACGCTCATGCTAGATATCAAAGGGACCGAATTACAGAAAAAGCTATCTCCTGAACAAAATCTTATTAGCGTATTAAAAGATTTTGCCATGACAGTAGGAGAAATTAAAGAACTAACTAATTTTGAAGTGCTTTTTACTGGACTTTTATCTGGGGATACGATTATTTTAATCGATGGATATGCCCAAGGTTTAATCATTTCCAATAGGCATTGGGTTGAGCGTGGAGTAACGGAAGCAACAGCCCAGGTGGTAGTAAGAGGACCCCGCGAAGGATTCTCCGAAAATTTGCGTGTAAATACCGCCTTAGTTCGTAGAAGACTGAAAGACCCAAATCTTTGGATGGAATCAAAAGTTATTGGAAAACGCACGAAAACGAATGTTGTCATTATGTATATCAACGGAATTGCAAATGACAAAATAGTGAAAGAAGTCCGTTTGCGTTTGGATAAAATAGATATTGATGGAATTCTTGAAAGTGGAAATATCGAGGAATTGATTGAGGATGCACCATATTCACCTTTTCCAACCATATTCAATACGGAACGTTCGGATGTAGTAGCTGCAGCATTATTGGAAGGACGCATAGCCATTTTGGTAGATGGAACACCATTTGTCCTAATTGTTCCAACATTATTTGTTCAATTTTTTCAATCTTCAGAAGATTACTATCAACGTGCGGGTATTGCGAGTCTGGTTCGACTTCTTCGGTTTTTTGCATTCACGATTGCCTTGCTTGCACCTGCCTTATTTATTGCGGTCACAACTATTAATCATGTAATGCTACCTCCTGCACTCCTTATTAGTCTGGCAGCCCAACGAGAAGGTGTCCCATTTCCGGCATTTGTTGAAGCAATCGTAATGGAAGTCACCTTTGAAATCTTGCGTGAAGCAGGCTTAAGAATGCCACGAAGCATCGGTTCAGCCATGTCTATTGTAGGGGCATTTGTAATTGGAACAGCAGCGGTAGAAGCAGGCATGATCTCTGCTGCGATGGTAATCGTGGTTTCAATAACCGCCATTTCTAGTTTCGTTTCTCCAACTTACGACTTAGCTATCTCTGCCAGGATACTACGCTTTGGGTTTATGGCAATAGCTGCTGCTTTTGGTTTAGTAGGAATAACGATTGGTTTAATTGCTCTACTTCTGCATTTATGCAGTTTGCGTTCTTTTGGAGTGCCTTATATGTCTCCGATAGCTCCATTTAATCTTTCTGATCAAAAGGATACGTTTATTCGCTTGCCTAGATGGAAAATGTTTACTCGACCTCGTCTAATCAATCAACAAAATATCGTTAGGCAACAAGATTCAGCCTCTGCAAAACCAGAACCATCAAAAAAATAAGGAGTATGAAGGGGTTTAAACGATGAAAAAGTGCATGTTTGTTCTCCTGATTCTCAGCCCCTTTCTTACGGGGTGTTGGGACCGAAGGGAATTAAATGAGCTTGGCATTATGCTGGCAATAGGAATCGATAAAGTAGAAGATGAATACCAATTAACTGCTCAAGTGGTTGTACCTGCGGAAATAACCTCGAAAACAAGTACTGGGCGTACACCAGTCACCCTGTTTCAGGAGAAAGGAGAAACAATATATGAAGCCTTACGAAAAATTACAAAGAACTCGCCTCGAAAAATATATCCTGGACATCTTCAAATGCTTGTGCTTGGTGAGGATTTAGCTGAAGAAGGCATAGCCGAATCCTTAGATTTTCTGTCAAGAGATTGGGAATTTCGAACTGATTTCTATGTTGTTATTGCTAAGGATATGACCGCAGGGGAAGTCCTAAATGTCAGAACAACGATTGAAAATATACCCGCCACTAAAATGTTTAACACGCTTAAAACGTCAGAAGCTTCCTGGGCTTCAACGAACGGCGTTGTATTAGATGAGTTAATAGCCGATCTTACAAGAGATGGAAAGGAAGCCGTATTAACAGGGGTTCTAGTAACAGGGGAACAAGAAATAGGATCAAGCAAACAGAATGTGGAATCGATTACTCCATCTGCGCGAATTGTATATGATGAATTAGCGTTATTTAAAAAAGATAAACTGGTGGGCTGGTTAACTGAACGAGAAAGCAAAGGGTATAATTACATCGTCAACGAAGTGCAAAATGCTGTAATTGCTATATCTTGTCCTGAAGAGGGGAAAGCCACTATAGAGATTATTCATTTTGATTCTAAAATGAAAGGCAAAATAAACAAAGGTAAGCCTGAAGTGGATGTCAATATTAAAGTAAAAGCAAATGTTGGGGAAGTAGAGTGTCAAATTAATCTTGATGACCAAGAAACAATTGTTGAGCTAGAGAAGAATACTGAAAAAAAGATGGAAGAGACCATTAATCTGAGCATTGAAACGGTACAAAAACAATATAAGTCAGACATATTTGGATTTGGTGAAGCCATTCATCGATCTAATCCGAAAGAATGGAAAAAGATTAAAGAGCGGTGGGATGAGGAATTCCCTGAGATGACAGCGAATGTTAAAGTAGACGTAAAAATTTCGCATACGGGTTCAGTAGGTAATTCCTTCTTAGAAGATATAGGGGTTGAATAATCATGATAAAAAGTATAGGAATACTCCTAATTGCAGCAGCCATTCTGTGGATTGAAGTTCCACCTCTCTTGGAAAAAAAATATAAAAAAGAGTTACTTGTGTTTTCAATTCTTCTTGCAATTGGGGTAGGTCTAAGTATTACACTTGGATTTAAAAAACCTATTCCAAATCCATTTGATTTACTCACTTTTATTTTTAAACCGCTTGATGACGTTATTACTCTTTTGTTGAAATAAAAGAACAGTGTAGAGGGGAAGGTATGATATGAAATGATGCAAGACGTTAAAATAAATTCATACCAATTTCTAGTTTTAGTTATTTTATTTACGATTGGTACGAGCATCTTAACTGTACCATCAGGATTAGCAGCCGAAGCGAAGCAAGACGCCTGGATTGCCGCTATAATTGGTACGGGAATCGGGTTATTGGTCGTATGGCTATTAATCACTATAGCTCTTTGGTTCCCTCACCTCACCTATGTCCAAATCATTGAAAAACTATTGGGAAAATGGGTAGGTAAAGCCTTTTCTGCTTTGTTTGTACTCACGGCTCTTCTTTATGCTTCAGAACTTTTGTATTATTTTGGGCTATTCCTAAACATCCATATGATGCCAAGTACTCCAATGGTAGTCCTTAATCTTCTTTTGGCGGGAATTGTGGTGATGGGAGTCCGTCTTGGTTTGGAAACCTTCGCTCGTACTGCAGAAATCTTAGTTGTCGTTTTCTTCGTCATTTTTTTCATTTTAGTGGTGTTTATTTCACCTGAAATAAAGTTTGAAAACATACAGCCAGTATATGAGATGGGGACAAAAAAGATCGTTCAATCATCCTTTTTTTATGTCATAGTATCTTCAGTAAATTCTGTATTTTTACTAATGATTTTTCCTTCCTTTATTAACAAAATGAAACAAGTTAAAAAATCTTTTTTAATTGGAAACTTAATAGGCGGCATCGTCATCATCGTTATTACATTTTTGAGTGTTACGGTATTAGGTGTTGAGAAAACTGCAGGAGAGATTTATCCAAGCTATGAATTGACCAAAAGGATAAATATCGGGAATTTTGTACAGCGTATTGAGGGATTAATGGCTTCACTTTGGATTATCACCCTCTATTTTAAGACGACCCTTTATTTTTACGCTTCCGTTTTAGGGATGGCACAAATTCTGAATTTGAAAGATTACCGCCCTTTAACATTACCGTTAGGCATGATTGCCGTTGTCCTATCTCTCGTGATTTATCCTAATGTCATCTACCAACAACATTGGGACAGTACAACGGGTAATTCCTTAACATTATCAATCGGACTTTTTTTACCTCTTTTGTTGGTAGTCGTATATGCAATACGAAAAAGAACGAAAAAGAACGAAATAGAAAGAAACGAATAGATGATTATTTTGAAAAATCTATAGATAAGCCTTACCATGTGGCTAAAAACATACAGATAGAAACTCTATTATATATAGAGAATGTAGATTTGAAAAAATATGCACCTTAATAGATGGACATTCGGCTGTGTTAATTGACACGGTTTTTGGTCAGGGCTATTTCACTTCCTACCTGGAGAGATATATATAGTAGTTTTATTCCAAAAGGTATACAGGATAAAGTTTTAAAGGATGCTTCCTCTAATGAGGAGATGAATAAACACTTTAAATCCTCTCTAAATATGGTTGCTGAAAATAACGAAGAGATTATGGGATATGCTTTTTTCTCAGGAAATTTATCTGATAAGAAAGTGTTCTTAGAGTCCTTATATGTTCATCCTAGCCACCAAGGAAAAGGATTGGAAAACATCTATTGATAACTGGACTTGCAAAACTCTAAATGAACTTAAACAGTAAGAGTAATATTTATTGATACTAACTTATTGTGTTTTCTTTAAATCTTGTAGCTGTAAGGTAGGAAATGTTCTGGTTTATTATTGGGTAATTATGGTTTACATAACAATCATTTAAAGGACTAGGGATATTGAACGGGGGGAACTCTTGTTAAATATCCCTATTTTGATCACTACATGTGTTAAAAAACTTAATTCAGTTGACTCCAACATTTGCTACTTATGATAAGCGCTGTTTTGGCAATCATAATTTATGGAGGTGAAGAAGAATGGCAAACGAAAATAAAAACAATGCTTCAATTGAACGTAAGCGTCAAATAGCGCCCACCTGTTCATTCAGGGGGCGCTATTGTTATAGTTTCTATATAGTTTTTTTAGGAATATGGCAGCTGATCGGAATTTCGTCCGACAAAGGCATAAGCGCATCTAGCTGATTTTCTTTGGCTGTTTCAACGATACTGTAAATAATAGCGCTCGCTTTAGCGCCTCTTGAAAAAGTTGAAAACATCCAAGCTTTTCGGTTATGTGTTTAAGTACATAATCGTAATTATGTGCTGAAGTGAGTTATGTTCTCACTATTGAATATTCTTGTTATATAGCTTGAGTTTTCTTTTGTTTTTCAGCACATAAACAATATAAAGACAGTATTTGTAACCGAATTTCACATGTTTAAATTTGCCCATAATAAAGGGATTCATGTTATTTTTCAAATGAATTGAACTTGATTTCTAAATTCCATCACATTAGAACTTGCTTATATATGTATTCTAAAGGGACTGAAGATTTAAGTTAAGTGCTGAATTTATTCGATTATTACTGGAATAAATAGTGAAGAATGTATTTCACAACATAAACAGTGTCAGCACATAATTTCTTCCCATCAAAAACGGTTTAATGGAACGTTCCCCTCGGTTGTTATCTAGCTCTAGACGACCATCTTTTAAAAATACCTCGAGTTTCTTCCATTGATTTAAACAATAGGTGATGGCTTCACCTAACTTCGTTTTAGGTGCCACGCGAGCCTTTTCTGTTTTTAACCATACTAAAAAAGTATCAAGTACAGGTTTACTGTGGTCAAGATGTTCTTGATAACGAATTTCTGGTGTACATTCATCCATTTTATTGATTTTTTTATCCAGCGCAAATAATTGATTACAGAATTGTAGACCGTTTTTAGCGGCACAGGGTTGCTCTGTATTTTGGAGGTTTTCCGGCAATGATTTCAGTGCCTCATTGAATTTTCTACGCGCATGCGCCCAGCACCCCACCAGTTCTACCTTCTGTAAATTATGGTAGCCTGTATAACCATCGACATGAAGGTAACCAGAAAATCCATTTAGAAATGCCTTTGGATGTTTCCCGGCACGTGTCGTTTGATAATCATACAAGACAATTCCTGGCACATCTCTTCCCGTCCGGTATAACCACATAAACGACTTACTTGTAGCGGCACGACCTGAAGAATTTTACGCAAAGCAGCTTCTTCAAAGTCAGACGGACATTCAATGGAAATACCATTCAGTTTTATCATAATGGGAACGGTCTTGGGCGCAGCCGTTTCTTGAAGGTCAACAGGTAACCATTGTACTGGCTGTGTTGTTTGCGTTCGTGATTTACGTAACCACTGATACATACTGTGAACAGGGACATCCTGTTTAGCGCACCAAGTGGCAACGTTCGATTCACCACTCGTTTGAAAAGCTTGAATACGAGACTGCCATAAAAGGTGGCGTTCTGATCGTTTCATTAAAAAACCTCCGACTAAATTAATTGTCATGATTGTCTCATGTCATTTGATTTAGTAGAAGGTGTGTTGTATTTGACGCTTACTTTTTTCGGTTCTTTGTCAATAGTTGGGGTGGGGATACAATTCTCCACCCTTATCCTATTTCATTGCCGACTGTTTTGTATTGATGTGTTAATAAAATTTTGGCGCGTAATCGATCAAATCGACGGTAGCCAAAAGCATTGCGTTTAATTACTTTTGTTAAATTATTTAAACCTTCTACGAAGCCATTTGAATAGTTAAATGTAAAAGAGTTGAGGATTTCTGTTTGCCAATTTTGAAGGGTTTTCACACTGCGTTGAAACTCCGGAATATCAGCTTCTTCTACCGCTTCATAAAACTTCAGAAGGAATTCCTTCGTTTCCTTTAGTTTCTCTGCACCATTCTCTTTCGCCAGTTCAAACCATTCTCGAAACTGTTCCTTTAACTGATAAGCCAATTTTAATTCTGCTGAAAAGCTGAAATAGCGTTTTAAATACCACTGGTCTTTCTCAGTTACATCCTTAGGTTTCTTAAAAAATACATGACGCTTCTTCTTTACTTTCTTACGATCGTAATCATTCCATTCCTTCTGAATACGTACTCGAACACGATCGATTGCCCAATAAATATAGCGAACAAAGTGAAAGCGATCCGCAATGATAATTGGGTTATCCAGCGCTTCTTGAACTGCTGCTTTAAATGAATGACTCATATCCATAACGACCATTTCAACATTTGCCCCATGCTCACGCAAATAGGCTTTAATGGTTTCTTTTTTCCGGTCCGGTAAAATATCAATAGGTTCTTTTGTCACTGCATCGGCAATAATTAGTTGAAACTTTTCCCCACCTGCATTGCCTTTGAATTCATCAATGGCAATCACCTTTGGCAAGGCTGTTTCTCCCTTAATTTTTCCAGGAACAATCCGATCAAATCTGCGAATGATGGTACTAACCGATGCCCCATATTGGTGCGCAATCTCAGTGAAGGTTTTGGCTTTCACTGAACGGATTTGAGCCATTTGATTCCACTCATTAGAATAGCGTTGATAGGGCGAAACAACTTGATTCTTCTCCGCAAAACGCTTCCCGCACGTACAAGCATAACGGCGTTTACGATAAAATAAAGTCGTCATTCGTTCTGCCATTTTTAAATGTTTTACCTTAGTCCAACGATAATCGTGCACACGGCGTGTATCTTCTCCACAGTTTGGACAAACCTGCGTCGTTATGGGCATTTCAAAATGAATCAGATACTGCCCTCCACGCACCTCTGTCTTTAAAATAATCGCGTCTTCAAATCCTGGTAAACTTATGTTAGAATGCATGTACACGTAACCCCCATCTTATCTTTTGTTCAGCAACTAAAGTATAAGACATTTGGGTGTTACGTGTCTTTTTTTACCCTCAAATTGTAGTCATACCCCAACATTTAGTATAGAACCCTTTTTTCAACTGGATTTCCTATTTATGTATAGTAGTAGCAAAGCAAAAAAACCCGGAAATAAGATTCCGGGTTTGATTACCACTTGCATTTATTCCTCCATGACACACTGCCTCGCTTCCGCATTGGATCTTAAGATTTACCTAAGACAACCGTACGTTAGCTTTATTCAGTATTGACGGTCCTTCAGAGCTATTGATCATTCGCACTCATCGGGTTAACCCTCCTAGTCACATTGGATTCAAAGTGAAATCTTTACTAGTATAGATCAAATATTATTTTTCATACATATTATTTTTTGAGCAATCAGAATTTCCTTTTGTGCAAATTAGAATAAATTAGAACTATATAACTCGCCTAAAATAGGGCGAGTTGATGTCCTTATCCACTACTACACGGATATTAAAGAAATTCCAGTTCACAAGAACCGCCAGTATAAAAAAATAAGAAATTATAAAAATGCATTAAAGGAACTGTTCCCTAAGTGCTTTTTTACTTCATTTATTTAGAGTGAATTTCCGTAATCGTTCATCTGTTAGACGGACTACGTTACCTTGGGGATGGATTCCCGATTGTGTCCGTTTATTAGACACCCATTTTTCTATGGGTATTGCTTGTTTTTTTCGTTTGTTGGCTTTTCATTTTTTTTGTTGAAAGGTCAGCATTCTTTTTTCCTTTATTAGTTGAGGACAGGTTCTTTTTGCTTTCAAGCTGCTGCTTTACTGCCTCTTGCAGGCTGATTTTCTTTTTTTGTGGTGCGGATTGGTTATTCTCGTTCATAGGAAATTCCTCCTTATTGAATATGATTATTAGTCCAGTATAATCTATTTTCTCTCATTTGTGAAACATTGCACCTAAACTAACGTAAGCTATAGTTCAATAGAGCAGTCATTTATTTAAATAACGTCAGCATTTTTGATGAATATGCAACAATTGATTTTCTTTAACGTGATCAAAGAGTATTTTAGATGAAAGGCGGTAACAATATGTTTTCTTTGCATTTTTGGGGGGATATAGGTCATACCTTCTTAACGGAGGGGATTATATGTTAAAAAGGATATTGATTACTGCAGGAATACTTATAGTCGGAAAAGTCTCATTTAGCCTGTTAAATAAGCCTTTAGAAGTTAATACTGCTGATGTAAATAAAGAGAAACATGAACCTCTAGTTACTAAAGAAGAGCAAAGTATCGCTAAATTGAAAGAAAAACTTCATGAGAAATTCGTGGGGGTTGATGTAAAAACAACTTTAAAGAAAGAATTGGTGTTACAAGTTGAAGGAGATGAAGAATATTTTAATTCTGTAAAAAAGGATATGGCGTCCATTGCAAAAAGTGTAATTGAAACCTCCCCATTAAAAGACTATACAGTTATTTTTGAGAGAGGGTAATTTTAGCCGATGCATGATGAAAATATAATTATAGGAAAAGAACCCCACCAAGATCTCATTTTAATGAAAAAAAGGATATTAAGATGTTCGTGAATGTGCGTATTGTAAGGAATACCGAAATGTTTTTTTCGGTATTCCACTAAGGCGAATTCGGTCTCATAAGATTTATAATTTAGTATACACCCAGTTAATTATGTAGAAAAATGGAAATGCCCTTACGTTTTTCTCTATCTATGTAATGTGCTAGTGGCCATGGGTTTCGTTGGTAGGTGCTCTAGCATTGTTTTTTGATTGCTATCAAGTGGGAGTGGAGGGAATTTTGAAGAAGTCAATATTTATCTACGGAAAGGAACACTTAGAAAATAGTAGTTGCATAATAATTATCGTTTTTTTACTTTTAAGCGGAATCACAGGTCTTTGTGCTAAAGTAAAGCTCCAAAATCTGTATCACAGTTATTTGTAACGAAATATCGAAAGGGGAATGAATGATGAAAAGAATATATAAACAGATGATTGCTGCAATGCTCGGGATGCTGCTGATGTTGTCAACGGTTGTTCCGACAATCCAAGCAGAAACTAGCACACCAGATATTAGCGGCTGGGCAATCGAGACGCTAAACGAAGGTGAAAAATACGGTATTTTCCCAATTCAATGGTATTATGAAGGATTCAGAAGTGAAGTGTCGATTGAAAGAGTAAATGAACTAATAGACTTAACAGAGCAGAAAATTGCGGCATTACAACTTCAAGAAAACAAAGAATACAAGCCAGTAAGTGTAAAAAAGGACACAACAAGAGGCGATATCGTCAATCGACTGTACAATATTGTTGCACGCTATGATTTACCTGTAGGCAACGATGCAGTAGCCTATATGACAGAACGAAACATCTTAAGAGGTTCTAGCAATCGATTGGAATTAGAAAAGAAGGCAACAACGCAACATGCAGTCGTCTTAGCTGTTCGATTCATTAAGGATACATACGAACAAGTAGGGCAAGGTTCTAAAGGTGTGGCTTGGGTTGTAAAAGATGATGATACACTGGTTTACTTATTAGGATCCATTCACATTGGAACACCGGACCTATATCCGTTCAATGAAAAATTATTAACAGCGTTTGACGAATCGGATGCGCTATTAGTAGAGGCGAATATGCTTGATCAAGAAGGTCTTGAATACTTTGCCAAAAAAGCGATGTATGTAGACAAAACAACACTGCAAGACGCAGTTAGCGCAGAAACCTATGCAAAAATTAAAAAGGTTGCAGAACTATACAAGCTACCAATGGATCAATTAGTAATGCAAAAACCATGGATGCTATCAAATGTTTTATCATTGCTAGCAATGGACGATTCCTTTGGCATGACTGCAGAGGAAATGTCGATGCATGGCATTGATATGTACTTTTTATTAAATGCAATGCTTCAAGAAAAACCGGTCATTGAATTAGAAGGAATAAAAGCTCAAGTGGATATGTTTGAATCATTATCACCTGAAGCACAAGAACAGTCTTTAGTAGATGTGATAGATAGCATTTTAGAGCCATCTGCAGAAAATGAATATGATCTGATGCAGGATTGGTTTAGCAGTTGGAAGAAGGGCGACATAGTAGCTTTTGCTGAGAGTTTCCAAGAGATGGAAGGGGAAGCTTCAGAATTTAATGAAATGCTCTTTGGTTTACGAGATGAACAAATGGCACAGAAAATTATTTCATTATTAAAGGATAAAGAAGGCACGTACTTCGTTGTCGTAGGAGCTGGCCACTTCTTAATCGAAAAAAGTATCCGTTATCATTTAGAAAAGAATGGATACAATGTTGCGCCGTTTTATTAATTAACCATATAGAAGCGCAGCCATTTCGCATCATAAAATGTGCGAAATGGCTTTGTTTTTGAGGGGAAAGTGAAATAGCAAAATGTAACTGAATATGTGATAGATTCTGCCACAAAACTATAATTTATGGGAATGTAGAATTTTTATAACGATTATGTTTTTCGGATTTATATAGTGTTGCACCTTTCCTTTAGAACAATTAATACCCCATTACATCTTTGACTTTCTCTGCATTCGTTTTAGAAGTCAGCATCTCTAAAAACATGAATACAACTTCCATCGCTGTGCCAGGATTCGATGACGTAATCACATTTTCATCCACAACAATCCTATTAGTTGAAACCCGTACCCCATACGTCGCTAATTGCGCTAATCTTTTACTTGTTGGATGATTATACGTAGTTGCCTTGCGATTGGCTAATATACCGCTATGTGCGAGAGCTAAAGAAGCTACACAAATTGAAGCGATTGGCTTTTTATGTGTATTGAAATGTTGGATTATTTCTTGAAATTCTTTGCTAAATGCATCTTGATAAAAGTTCGCCTCTTCAAATCCACCAGGAATCGCTAATGCATCAAACTTATTTAAATCAATATCTTTAAATTGCATTTCTGGTGTGACTGTAAAATTCCAAGTGGCTTGTAGCTGTGGATGAAGTCCAACTGAAATGACTGCGGTAGAACCATCACCTTCTATCTGATTCCATCCGAGAACGTCAGTAAAAACACTTGCCTCGTATGCTTCAAAACCATTTGCCAGTAATAATAAAATTTTCTTCATAGGTGATTCCCCTTATTTCTTTATTTAGCTTAAGTTTAATGAATTTTTATAACTTGATGAATGGCGTGAAACTCGTATTTCATTGAATTTACTTTCGTTTTTATGGATAATTCATATAAAGACTTAATTTAATAAGGAGAAATTATGGATAAAATTGATTTTGAAATTTTAAAACAACTAGAGCAAAATGCTAAAATGACGACAAAAGAAGTCGCTGCACATGTACATCTATCTGCACCTGCTGTGGCTGAACGAATAAAAAAACTCGAAGAACAACAAATTATTACGGGCTATAAAACTCTGATTGACCTAAGAAAGCTCGATCGTTCAATTGTTGCACTTGTGCTATTTAAATCAAATGACTGTAGAAAATTGGCGGAATTTTGTTACAATCACCCTGATGTACTTGAATGCTACCGAGTTGCAGGTGAAATTAGCTATATCGCAAAGGTAGCAACGCAATCTGTTGAAACTTTAGAAAATTTTATTGATCAATCTATGCTATACGGCACCCCATCTACAAACATTGTACTGTCTGGACAGAAAAATACGATATTGTAAAAGACTGTCCCGTTAGTCCTCACAATCATCCTGCCAGTGTTAAAGAAAGGCGATTCAAATGCATTTATTGTGTACATCCCAACGAGTGGAAATGCCCCACTAGATTTAAATAACACTATAGTTACCTTTGCCGGCTTTACAAGGAATGGGGAAGAAGAGAAGGCATTCGAAATTTCCGGTGCTTTTCATCAGCTGGTGGATTGATGATTCCATAAAACCAAACGAAAAATTACATAAGAAATAGCTTGGAATTAAATTTCTTATGCGATTCCAAAATATTTGTATCATGGTTCTTCAGACTTTCCGTTTTAATAGTATTGATTCTTTCATTCAATACATAGAATGGAAGTTTATAATTATTGTGAGTTCTAAAATTTGGATATTAACTAGGAGGAGTTCAGACTATGAAAATTAAACAAGCAACAGCGGCCGATCTTACTGTAGTAGCAACATTATTCAATGATTACCGCCAGTTTTATGAGCAGAAAAGTGATCTGGAGGCAGCAGAGGCATTAATTTTGGCGCGTATGGAAAAAAAGGAATCGGTCATTTATGTAGCGATGGAGGATGAGCGACCACTTGGTTTTGTCCAGCTCTATCCGACATTTTCTTCAGTGGGCATGCAACGCGCGTTTATTTTAAATGATCTCTTTGTCGCTCAGGATGCCCGCAAGCAAGGGGTGGCACATGCATTAATTGAGCAGTGCTATTCATACTGTGAGGAGAACAATGCCCGCTATATTACACTAGAAACAGCGGAAACGAATATTAGTGCACAAAAGCTCTATGAAAAAATGGACATGGAGATGGATCTTAGCGTTAGACATTATAGTAAATATTTCTGAAAAAAACGCCAAAGTCATATTAAATGATTTTGGCGTATATGATCATGGTTATTGGTAACGAAATCGTAATGACACTCCCAATAACAATGACTGTTTGGAAGGACGTTAAAACAAATCCGATAAATGAAAAATTAAAGCTAATTAATACCAATATCGTTGCAAACAAAACGAAATAATTAATGAACATCGCTTTATAAATAATCGTTTTTGACCGCTCATCTTTCGGAAAAAGATGTGGAGCTAAATAGGCAAACATTAATTGGTTTAGGCCCAATGCAAGTAGCATAATGGAATGTGGATATCTGCCCGCCATCACATCCGAACTTATTGTATAAATTGCAATGGCTGTGCAAATAATCCCTGAAAATACATAGATAAACCGGTTTGTTTGGGCTTCAGTTGAACGCTTCTTTGTCATGCTACTCTCCCTCATAAATAAAAATATCTTCAATTGTGCAATGAAAAACAAGCGCTAATTTAAACGCCAGCTGAATCGACGGATTGTAGCGTCCCTTCTCCAATGAAATGATCGTTTGCCGTGATACCCCGAGGTGTTCCGCAAGTTCATCCTGCGTAAAATCGTACTTCGCGCGTAAGTCTTTAATATTATTTTTCAATTTATCACCTACTAAAAGTAAAGTTAGCTTTACGTGTAGTTAACTTTACATTGGAAGTGTTTAGGAATCAAGTGTAATTTACAATTAATTTCCAAAAATCGGTATAATGACAATAAGGGAGTTGTTATTACATGAAAAAATTCTTTCTCTTTGCATGTATGTTGTTTTTTCTTGTTGGCTGTTCTGAAAAAATGACGAACGTATTGAAGAGCTGCCCAGATGCAGAAATAGATTGGGTGGATGTGTTAATGATTGGTGAAATCCAGTATGAGCATCATTATCCTGACAGAGCGGATGAAGCAGCACCAGTAGTGATAGAAGCGGGGAATGAAATCGGCCGTGTGACATATCGAATGGCGGATCGTGCATGTAGTAATCACAAGATGAAAAACGGAGACGCTACGTTTTTAACAGAAGGTACACCAATTTTTGAGGTGAACGGCTACCCAGCAAGTTTACTTGTATCAGCAAATAACAAAGTTTATGTAGCTACGCACAATCAGAATGCTGAATCGGCTAGTGACTTATATCCCTTCAAAAACCTTGTAAGTAATATATATTTCCAAAGCTTAGAGGACGGTAGCCGAATTTTTACATTCCCGGAAAGTGCGAAAGAGCAATTTATAGATGCATGGGATGAATTAGCACTAGAAGACCGTGAAGAGTTAATTAACAAGGGACAACTCGAAGGAACACGTGTATTTCTAGCGTTTGAGCTACACAACGGAGTGACGTTTAGACAGCTATACTGGGCGGATACGAATACCTTTCACACTGGGGTCATTGGTAATAAGCATCTAAAGGATATTATTACGCAAGAATTAAACAACATGAAAAAGTAAAGGCCTGTCAAAACGGTGAATTTTGCTCGAAATATGAGGGAGAGATTATATGAGAAAAATAACGTTCATTATGTTATTTGTGATGTTGTTTTGCAATGTACCAGCTGTTTTGGCCATGCAGGCAAGGACACCTTCAGGGATTCCTTATACTGAACTAATAGAGCATGTGGATGAATATGCAGCCAAATATATTGGTACAACAACAGCTGGAGCATCAGTATTGATGGTGAAAGATGGAGAAATTATTTTGAATACGTCCTATGGCTATGCGGATGTCGAAAATAAAGTGAAAATTACACCCGAAACAGTTTTTGAATGGGGTTCTGTCACGAAGCTCCTTGTCTGGACGAGTGTGATGCAGCTTGTCGAGCAAGGGAAACTAGATTTAGAGGAAGATATTCGCGCCTATTTACCAGATGGATTTTTCACAAAATTGCACTATGATAAGCCCATTACCATGCTAAACCTCATGCACCACAATGCTGGTTGGGAGGATAAATATACAGACTTATTCTATTTATCAGCGGAGGATTTAAAACCTTTGGAGGAAATGCTGCATATTGCCGAACCGTATCAGGTACACGAACCAGGAGAGGTTGTCGCCTATTCGAACTATGGGGTGGCACTAGCAGGGTATATTGTGGAACAGCTCTCGGGTCAACCGTATTATGACTATGTAAATAAACATATATTTAATGTTTTGGAGATGACGGATACAACGATTCATCCTTCACAAAAAGATAATATTAAAGTAGCCACCAAAAGAGAAGAAATTTATGGGTATCGTGTCGATAGCAAGGAGGAATTTAGCGTTTCGAAAAATGAACGTGCTTATATTGGTTTGTATCCTGCAGGTAGTGCCATCAGTACAATAGAAGATGCGTCAAAATTTATGTTGGCACTAATGCCGGAAGCGGGTACAAAGAGCCCTTTATTTCAAAACAAAAGCACCTTAGATGAAATGCTCACTACTAGTGATTTCTACGGGAATGGCTTGCCACGAAATGCGCATGGATTTTGGGAAGGTATGTATGCAGTAGATGTGTTAGAACATGCAGGGAATACGGATAGTTTTTCAAGTAACTTTACTTTTTCAGTGGATGAGAATTTGGGCGTTATTGTGATGACAAATCAAATGGGCGAAGCAGGGTTAAGTTATGGATTACCAACACTTTTGTATGGTGAGTATACAACACCGAATGGCAATCAAGTGCTTCCAGATACGCAGGTGATTGAAGGGAATTACAGTGTAGCAAGACAAACATATAAAGGTTTCACAAAGTTGTACGGTTTGCTGACGATGTGGAAAATTCAAGCAGAAGATTCTAATGCTTTTAATGTTTTTGGGATGACTTTTGAACAAGTCTCCCCTTACATTTATCAATCTTCGAATGAATATAATTTATACCTTCATTTTATAATGAATGACAGTAAAGCGGAGATGGTATCAATGCCGACAAGTGATCTTCTACCTGTATCAAGGAATACGAGCATCTTTAGCGTTCTTAGTGTAATCGCGTTGTCTATAAGTGTCCTGTATACTTTAATTACTTTACTAATCATGTTAATAAATGCTATAAAAAATCGGTTCAAAAAAGTTGATATTACTGTGATGAAGGAGTGGCAAATGCTTTTTACTTTAGCTGGTCTCGTTCCGCTTGTTAATTTCATCATGCTTGCTAACAGAACATTAAATTATGCTTCCTATGCAACGCTTAAAATTCATTTTTGGGTGAATTACGCTTATATCGCCGTAGTGGTAATTAGTCTTTTTGCGATTATGGTGCAATGGAAGAAAACAAAGACTACGCGTAGACAGAAATTCGGTACTGTACTTTCTTGTGTTTCGGCACTACTCCTTGTAGCTTTAATTATCGGTTGGGAGCTTTACTATTAGAGAAGTTTTAGTTGATGATTGGAAATTCCATCAAGGTGAAAATATATTTACGTTCCGATATAATAACAGTTCTAGGGCAGTAGTAGAAAGGGGACAAAATGGAAGGATTTGAAATTCCCATTTTTATTAGCTTGATAGTTGCTGTATTTTTAGTTCTAATTTTGATGCTTTTGGAAAGAAATAAATATGGGAAATACATTAGTAGAGTGATAATTGGGTTATTGTTGTTTAGTATAGGTACGATTGTTGTTAGCTTATTTATTGGTGGTTGGACTGGAATGGGATATGGCATAATGGGTCTTTTCATCCTTATTGGTACAATTTTAGGTAGTGTCATATTTGGTTTAACAAAATGGCTCTTAAAACGAGGGCACTGAAAAATTCTATTAAGTAGTTTAGCCAGTTCTTGGGCGATGTGTCGTTTAAGAACTGGCTTTTTTTGTTTTTTGTAGCCCGTTAAAATGCACCATTGAAATTTATTCAATAGCTCAACTTAACTGAACTACAAAACAATGCTCTAATCGGTAATTTTTATGGGTTATACTAATAATTGGAACTTTTAACCAAGTTATTTCGTAGTAATAAGTACTATTAAAATAAAAATAAAGTAGGTCATGCCATTTTGGGATTTTTTACAGGTCAATTATTGGTGATTGCATTATTCATACTAATCATACATTCCATTGAAACTCTAGCTTATTCCGTAAGACTATCTGGGGCGCGAGTGAAATTATTAGCTTCAGCCTTGTCATTGTTTAATTTGATGGTCATGATTTCGAGGCTGGCGAATATGATGCAGCAGCCTTTTACCGGCAGTTTAATTGATAATGCGCCAAAAGAAAACGCATTGGAATTTGTAGAAAACCAGTATCGAATTTTAATTGGATCAGCTACATTGGGAACAGTGCTTGGGTTACTGTTACTCCCAACTTTTATTGCTATTTTTTCGAGGGCGATTATTCATTTATCAGAAGAACGCGGCTCTATTCCTGCATTAGTGAAAAAAGGGTTTACATGGGAATATATAAAACGTGCGAAGAAGCATATTCATTTGCCGAGACTTTCGTATTTAAAGGATATGAGTTGGAGAGATATACCAGTAAAATTATTCTGCATTAATATACTAATTACAGCTATTTATACAATTGGTGTTTTAGCCGCGATCTATGCAGCCTTGTTGGTACCAGAAAGAGCAACAACCGCTGTGATGGCGTCAGGATTAGTGAATGGGATTGCTACAATATTATTAATTATTTTTATAGATCCTAAGCTCTCAATACTTGCCGATGATGTGATCAATCAAAAGGGGAGCTACTTTAGTCTAAAAAGTGCCTCTATTATGATGGTGACGTCGCGTTTGTTGGGAACGCTATTAGCTCAAGCATTATTTATCCCAGGCGCAAAGTATATTGCCTGGCTAACACAATTCATAGTGTAGATATGTAAGGAAATGGAGTTTTAAAATATGGAATGTGTATTTTTAACTTAAGAGCAAGGGCATTTTACTACAATAATAACGTCAAGAAGATTAATATTTTGGAGGGCATATCATGAAAAGTATTTGGCAAGAAGACAATGATTATTACAAGCTGGAACCGTTATTAAATGCAATGGTAGCTAGTGCAGAAGAAAAACTGAATGTGAAATTACCTAATTCATACATAAAGATTCTTAAACAACAGAACGGTGGTTGTATTAAATATGATGCTTACCCATCTACAGTTCCAACCTCGTGGGCGGATGACCATGTTCACATAAATCATAATTTAGGCATAGGTGAAAAAAACAGCATATTAGAAAGCGAGTATCTCATACAAGAATGGGAGTTACCGAGAAATATAGTCTTACTATCTGGTGATGGGCATTCATGGATTGCTTTAGATTATCGAAAAACCAATGAAAATCCTCAAGTGATTTACATTGATTGTGAAGCGAATCAACAAGTAAAGTTAGCAAACTCTTTTGATGAATTTTTGCAAGGCTTATATGTAGCAGCAGAAATTGTTGAAGAGAATGGCGAAGTTTATGTTGAAAGGGAATGGACTCAAGAAGAAGTTGAGATAGCATTATCATCAAACGATAATGAAAAGATTATTAGAGCTTTTAACTATCTCTATGCCAATCCAAATATTAATGACTATTCACCTGTTGTTGAACACGGCTTACTGGACCTTCTGCAACATGCTGATGAAAAAATAAAAATGATAGCAGCCACATATGCAACTCATTTCAATGAAAAAAAGCAATTGTCTTCGGAATTTGTTGGAAAAATGATTGCAATCCTTCGAAGTGATGTGGAGTTAGAAGGTTATTTACCAATGTTTTGAAGATAAAAAATTCGTTAACGCAGAGTTGTATTTCCTGCTGTAATCGCCTAACAATTATAAATTCTGACATCCTATGAAATTATGAATTTTAATTAACTGAAAAAAGTGGTTGACTAAATTTTCCTATGCACATATACTCAACGTTAAGTATATAATATTGAGTAAGTGAAGGCTGTTGAAAACATCTCGTATTTAGAGTGTTTTATTTTTTACACCAATAATCAATGTTGAATATATAACGTTAATCAAATAGGGGGTAGGAAATTGAGGAATTGTTTAATTCATGTGAAGGATCTAGAAAAAAGTTTCGGTGCTAAAAAAGCTGTCGACAATATTTCATTTCAAATTTATGAAGGAGAAGTCGTTGTAATTATTGGTCCGAACGGTGCAGGGAAAACAACTACACTGAATATGATTTTAGGATTAGAGCAGAAAACAACAGGTGAAATTAATTTCTGGACTGAACACTACAAATCGTTAATCGGTGTGCAGCTTCAATCTACACCATTTTTCCCCGATTTAACCGCAAAGGAAAATTTACAACTATTTGCTTGCTTTTATCGGAAAAAATTAACTAAAGAAGAAATAACGGCACTCTTTCAGTTATGTTCACTAGCGGATGTTCAGAATACGGAAGTAACGAAGCTTTCGGGTGGGCAACAAAAGAGGCTTTCTATCGCTTTAGCAATCGTGCACCAGCCATCGCTTATTTTTCTGGATGAACCAACAGCCGCGCTTGATCCACGCTCAAGACAGGAAATTCATCAAACAATAGTAAACATTAAAAACGAAGGGAAAACGGTTGTTTTAACATCTCATGATATGGATGAGGCA
The DNA here is from genome assembly GCF_038003525.1 of Solibacillus sp. FSL H8-0538. Lineage (NCBI taxonomy): Bacteria > Bacillati > Bacillota > Bacilli > Caryophanales > Caryophanaceae > Solibacillus > Solibacillus sp. FSL H8-0538. The sequence goes on from NZ_JBBOPI010000001.1 coordinate 1,671,926, forward strand.
AGTAAACTAGCAGATCGCGTGCTGTTCTTTTATAAAGGAGCCATTATTGCGGAAGGCTCGATTGATGAACTATTCGACAAATATGACATGAACAATTTAGAGGAGCTGTATATGTTTTTAACGAAGGAGGAATTGAATTGACAACGATTTTTACATTGATGTTGAAGCATACTTTATCCGATAAAATCTCGCTTTTTTACGCGATTTTATTTCCTTTAGGAATGATGGCCGGGATTAGCTATTTCGTTGATTCTCAAGACTATTTGCCGTTCCTTCTAACTGGGATAATAAGTATGAGTATTTTGTTTTGGAGTATGCAAGGTTTAGCTTTTCAAATTTATCGTCAAAAAAGTAAAGGTGTTTATCAGCTATTAAAAATTACACCGATGAAATTAACTGAATTCATCGCGATTATGATGATTGTTAGAACGCTCGTCGCCTTTGTAATTAACATACTACTTTTAGTAGGAGGATTCTATTTCTTTAATATTAACTTTACGGCTATGTCCGTCATTCAATGTGCAGGGATTATACTTGCGTCATCTCTATGTTTCTCAGCAATCGGCTTCTTCATAAGCAACGTTGCGAAAAATGAAGGTCAAATTAATGCATTTAGTAATATTTTATTTCTACCAATGATTTTCTGCACTGAAGCATTTTATTCTCTCCAATCGGTACCTAACTGGATCAATGCTATTGGAAAGTGCCTCCCATTTCATTACGTTATAACATCATTTCGAGCAGCTATTGGGGTCCAAGATGGTTCAGTATTAATAGCTATTACAATTATTTTAGGCTTTACAATATTGTTTTTTATACTTACTTTATTTACCTCGGTAAACAAAAATCCATTTATTCACAGAGAAAAGTTGCTTTCGAAAAATAACATATGATACAGTAAATAAATAGTCAAACTTATATGTTCAAAGTTGAGGTAAGCACATGACAAGATTAATGGTACTAGGGCTATTGCGTTTAAAACCAATGTCTGGATATGAAATTCAACAAATTCTTCATACGAATCAAAGTGATCAATGGGCGGGTATTCTCCCTGGTTCGATTTATCATGCACTAAAGAAAATGAATACGGAAGGCTTAGTTAAAATTGCTTCAATTGAGTCAACAGGTAATCGTTCAAAGGCCATCTATGAAATAACAGAGAATGGTGATAAAGAGTACTATACATTACTTCTTGAATCTTTTTCTACATCTTCAATTATGCTGCCAACAAGTTTATATACGGGGCTTTCGATGCTTAGCTTGCCAAATCCTGACTTAAAGAAAAAAGATATTTTGAACAATGTTGTTCTTCAAAGAGAAAATTTAGAAAAGCAATTTGCTAATTTAGTAATAGGTTTGGAAGAAAAACAAAAGCATTTAAAGCAAAACAATCCATTTTATAACTTAACGTATAAAAATATTAAGCAACAGTTCACTTTGCAAATGGATTGCTTAAAAGAATTAGAAGAGCTCTTAAATAACGAATTATAATATGCAGTAGGGGGATTTATAATTTAATCCTTCTACTGCATTTTGTTTTATTTTAAATTTATTTACGCCGAACATACAAATTTTGGGTGTTCATTCGTCTAATATAGTAAGAGAGGTGAAGGCAATGGACTTTAATGAGCTATATGAAGCGCATTTTCAAAGGATTTATCAATATATCTATTACATGGTGTCGGATGCAGGCTTGGCTGAGGACTTAACACAGGAAACATTTTTACGGGTGTATAAGGGGAAGTTTAGGCAAGAGGCGGCGATGTCTACATATATTCGGCAAATTGCACGGAATTTAGTGTATGATCATTATCGCAAAAAAGCACTCATTAAATGGTTGCCGTTTCAGAAAAAGCATGAGGGAAAGGCCGAACATTTTGTGCCACATGATTGGATTCTTCAATCTGAGGATCGTCGTCTACTGTATGAAGCGCTGCAATCGTTAAAAACAGAACATCGCGAGGTCCTAATTTACCGGAAAATTGAAGAGCTTTCGTTAGAGGAGACATGTGAAATTTTAGGCTGGTCCGCCATGAAAGTAGCGAACACACAGCGCAGTGCAATGAAGGCATTAGAAAGAATACTGGGAGGTGACGAGTATGGATTTACACAATCGTTTAAAGGATCTAAATAATTTGCCAGAAGAGAAGGCGTTAAAGGCGCGTATTTATGAAGGCATTCACCAACCACAGAAGAAGCCCGGATTTACGATGTGGAAGGAAGCTTGCTTATTGATTGCAGTCGCGGTCATTGCGTTATTTTTAGTCATTGTGCCAGAAAGTGTGCCGAATAACCAGACAGCGAGCGGTCCTTCTGTTCAAGAAATATATCGTTATTTTGGTGGGGAAGAGGGCGAGTTTTCAGCGCGGAGTTCCAGTCTCTATACTTCTATCGATAAAGTAGAGGATCAAATCGTTTATCATTTCTTTAATAATTTGCCGCAGTACGTGCAAGAGGCGGATGGTAAACTTGGACCGTATATTACGGATGTAATTGTCATGCGAGATGGTAAAGAGGAGCGCTACCAAGTGTCAGACGAGGGTATGTTACATGTGGATACGGGGAAATTTTATAGTAGTGATTCTGACATGTATGAAGAAGTCTTTTCTCGACTGTATTCTTCATCGGGAAGCTCTTGGGGTAGTATTTTGCTACCAATCGTTGTAATTGGAGTCGGTCTATATTCTTCAATTTTTTATAAGCGTCGCAAGCTAGAACAAGTCAATCCGTTTAAAGGGAATTGGTGGCTATATATATTCATGATTGTGTTCCTTATTATTATTGTATGGGGAATCTTCGATGATCCTTTGTATAAGCCACTGCTCGTTATTTTTGCATTACTTTACGGTGCGGCCATATGGATTGCCACAAAGCGGAGTGTACAGTCCTACGTTGCTTATAAATTTGAAGCGGTGAAGGTCATTATTATAACGATAACGCTTGTGATTTTCCTTCTGTTTTTATAATGAAGCAGTAGCGTGCAATCAAACTAATATAACAAAATGTAGGAAGAATGAATGGATTGAATTTAATAAATTTGCAACAAAATCAAATAACCTTCCAAACAAATTTAAGTATTTTTTATTTCTTTCTAATTCTTTTGCGAACGCACTAGAACGTAAATAACGCGTGGTAAAATGCCAAAAAAATGAGGGGAATCTTGAATATTTTTGAATTCTCCCTCGTTTTAGATTGTAGACAAGCTAGATGAAATTGGCGATTTCCTGGATGTTTTTAAACTCCCCGGAGATTTTTTTAACAGAAATTAATTCGCATACGATGCTTTCTGACCACTGACAAATTTTATCATACCGATCCCTTTTGCTAAGAAGTAGCTCGTACCATCAAAAGTAGTAGTCACGACAAAAAAATGTGAATTAGAAGGTTGCTACAATTTTTATTTTTGGGAAAATATAAAACAGGTTTCATAATGATGAATGAGATCGACAATTAACATTTAACACGATTACCTTCATTCATTCGTAAAATATTAGAAAATGTGGTATTATTTTAAAAATGTATTTTAAATACATCTTTAAAATTTAGTAAGGGGTGTCATGCTATGCTAACAATTTTTCACAATAAAAAAGAAGAGATCGAGCTTTTTAAATTTAAAATTGATGAATTGAACAAGACGCTGGATGAGAAAGATCATGCGTTCCAAATATTTTTAAATAATTTACATAAAGAACTGATTTCAACAATTGAACAACACGATAAAGTAAACAATCAGCATACTGTACTTGGCAAAATGGTTACGCAAATATTACAAGAGTTTCAACATGTAGAGAAAAGTACGATTGCCTCTAACGATATTTCGCAAAATATGTTATCAGAAGGTCAAATACTTATTGAAGCTACTACGCAAGTTGCGGACGCTGCACTGGACAACCAAGCTTCTGTGTCAAAACTACAGAGTATTATTAATGACCTTGGTGACCAATCAAATGAAACATCACAAAATATGCATGTTTTAAATGAAGGTTCAAAACAAATTGAATCCATTGTTAAAGTTATTCATGATATTTCTAATCAAACGAACTTACTGGCATTGAATGCATCAATTGAAGCGGCAAGAGCAGGGGAACATGGAAAAGGATTTGCTGTCGTTGCAGAAGAAGTACGAAAACTTGCAGAAAATACGAAGACGAGTACAGAGCATATTTCCCGATTAACTACCCAAACACAAGAACAAATTCATAAAGTGTATGATAATATTCAGCACAATCAAACACTAGTTGATAATGGAATTATTGTTGGAAATTTAACAAGCAAAAAAATTGCCTACTTATTATCATTGAGCAAAAATATACAACAAGAAGTAAACCATCTACTCATCAACATTAACAATCAAAAAGTTTCTAGTGAGGATGTCATACACAAATTTACCGCGACAACAAAACTATTCGACGAAACAAATACCATTTTAATGAGTCATATTGAAGAATCTGACTTGGTTACAGAAAAATTACTTGAAGCCGTTGATAAAGTAAAACAATATCCTTTTGGCTAGTAGCTGTATTTTATCTATGAATAGCGTCTCAACTGACTAAAAAGCTTATTGATTATTGAAACCTCCTCTTAATAGTTCGTGGAGGTTTTTTCACGTTTTTTCTTGTAATGATCAGAATGCTAAAGTCCGTAGAAATAGAAAATCCCCGTAAAAAGCTCACGAGGATTTTAATAGCTAGTTTATTTTGTACCAAGTTGTAATGCTGGACCGAAAAATTCGTAATGAATTTGGCTATTAGGAATATTTAACTCACGTAATTCGTTCACTGCTGCTTCCATAAATGGCGTTGGACCACAAATATATACTTGTGTATCGGCAAATACCAATGAACGTAACACCTCAGCGTTTACATATACATTTTGATCAGAGAAAAGTACTTTATGATTCGGGTTTTTATCTTTTTTGAATGAAGATAATAATTTATTAAATCCTTTAGGTGGATTTAACTCGTCCATTTTTTTAGCAATTGCTTCACGGAATGCGAGTACTTTTTCATTACGTGCGCATTGAATAAATGTTACGTTTTCTTTATTTTTTATTGATTGCAGCATTGTGTTAAGTGGTGTAACACCAATACCACCGCTAATGAATAATACTGGCGCTGTTGTTGGTTCATAAGTAAACACACCCGCTGGCGCACTGACTTCGATTAATGTACCTTCTGCTGCATCATGTAAGAAGTTTGATACGGCACCATTTACTACGCTTCCATTTTCGCGTTTCACTGAAATACGGAATTCGTTTGAATTACTTGGTTGAGATAATGTGTATTGACGGTTTAATAAGTATTCAGATTCTGGTGATGAAACGCGAACGGATACATATTGACCAGGTTTGTAGGTTGGTAAATTACTACCATCTACTGGTGTTAAGTAAAATGAAGTAACTAAGTCACTTTCTACTACTTTACGTGAGATTTTAAATGATTTAAATGAGCGCCATCCACCATTTGACTCTGTTGCTTTATATAAATCTTCTTCTACTTGGATGAAGATATCCGCAATGACTCCGTAAGCTTTGCCCCATGCATCAAGAATTTCATCTGTTGCTGCATCGCCTAATACTTCTTTAATTGCTGCTAATAAGTATTGACCTACAATTGGATAGTGCTCAGGTAAAATACCTAGGCTACGGTGTTTGTGTGCAATTTGTACCACAACTGGTACGATTGGTTCTAAGTTGTCAATATGTTTAGCTGCTGCGTATACAGTATTTGCTAAGGCGTTTTGTTGACGTCCTTGTTCTTGGTTTGTGTGGTTAAAAATATTTAATAAGGATGGATTATCTTTGAATAAATTGCTGTAAAAAGTTTTAGTAATTGCTAAGCCATGAACCTCTAATACTGGTACTGTTGATTTAATAACGTCAATTGTATGTTGATCTAACATGCTGAACACGTCCTTTCAAAACACAATATACGCCTCAGAACAATTAAAAGCAATATTAAAAATACATCTTTAATAATTTGGACATAAATATGTATTTTATATACATCTTTTCTAATTGCTATTTAAAAGGTGTATTTGATACACTACTACTATCTAGTTTATACCAATTTTTTCTAAAATAATCGATGGGAGAGTGATGTAAATGAAAGGGGTTATCCAAAACAAGCGTGTAGAAATCACACAGGATGAAGCGTACCAATTTCTTAAAACAGCGAAAGTTGCTCACGTCGCAACAGTTAGTGCAGATGGCTATCCATATGTAATCCCGTTTGTTTACGTTTATGAAGGGGAAGAAAAATTGTATCTTCATATTGGAAATATTCGTGAAAGTCATTTTTGGGAGAATATTAAGCAAAATCCAAAAGTGAGTATTGAAATAAGCGAAATGGGCGATTTACTGCCTGGGAAAAAATATGCCTGTCAATCAGCTCTTGTTTATACAAGTGTTGTTCTATTCGGAACAATTACGCGAATTGAAGGAGATGCGAGGAAAGAATGGTTCTTCGATCGTTTGCTTGAAAAATACGGAAATCCTGATTGGAAATTCGAACGAGAAGGATACCCGGTTCTTCCAAAGATTGAGTTATTCGAAGTCCAAATCGAAAATATTACTGGAAAATTAAATGACGGCATGATGCACTAAAAATAAGTGGCTGCTTTTCTGAAATTACTACGAAAATAGAACGAAGGAACAACTTTGCAACTGACACAAGTTTCACCCCTAATTAACGATAAATAAAAATCGATTGATAAATTATTGACAGGGACTAATGTAGAAATTCTAGGTATTCATTTAAATGCACAAGAGACGGTTCTAGAGCATATCACACCATTTGAAGCAGTGGTAATTTGTCGTAAAGGGACAGTTAAATTCTAGGTAGAAGGGGTAGAACAACTAGTAAATGAACAGTCGATTTTAGTCATGGAACCTAGTGAAGCACATAGCTTAGAAGCAGTGACAGATTGTGAATTGGTGTTGTAGAAAAACTCGAATCTGCTTCACCAACTATTAAAGCACTCTGATCAAAAATCAGAGTGCTTTAATAAATTTGTTGAACTTCCGAATAAGTCACTAGAACTTCCAGACAAACAGAGCAGATCTTAGCTCCTATTTTTTATACAAATTCACCCAACCACTAGCTTAACTCTCACTTGATAAAACCAATTCTTCCTTCTTCAAAGCCAAGTAAATCATCATAAGCAAGATCAATCCTGCACCAAACCACTGAAACGTCCCGAACGGCTCTTTTAGCCAAATAACGGTTGCCAAAACAGCTGTTAGCGGCTCAATATTGCCGAGCAGACTTGCTTCTTTAGCAGTTAATGTTTGCAGGCTCTCGATATAAAACCAAAAAGATAGCATTGTCCCGAAAATGACGACAATAACTAAATAGAAAACCGTCATTCCGGTCCAGGTACTTACATCCACATCCCACGGTGCGTGGAAGAAGCTCATCGTAATCCCTGCAACAACCATTGCCCAACCGACAATTACGAGCGAGTCGTAAAGTTTCAAGAGTGGTATTGCATAAATTGTGTAAAACGCGAGCGTCACACCGGATAGGAGACCCCAAATAATGGAGGGCATTGGAACAGCAAGTGCGGATAGCGAGCCATTTGTTAGTAAGAAAAAACTTCCGCTTAGTGCGAGTATGACAGTTACCGCATCTCGCGGTGTAAAGCGTGATTGACCACGAAGTACAACATAAATAATAATCATGACAGGAGCTAAGTATTGCAGTAATGTAGCAACCGCAGCATTTCCAGTCTCAATTGATGCCATATATGTGTATTGAACTGCCAGCATCCCTACCAATGCGAAAATAATTAAACGAGTAGCAGTGAATTTATGCTTCCAAACGTCTAATATTTGTTCCTTATCTTTAAATAAAAACTGTGCCAGTAGCAGCAGTATCCCAGCAATTAATAGGCGAACGGATACGAGCCAACCAACTTCAATCCCTTCATTTTGGAAGAGTTGCTGCGAAACGGTACCGCCAATGCCCCAAAAGAAGCAGCCGGAAATAACAAGTAATAAACCTTTGAAACGATCATTTTTCATATTAGCCCTCTTAAAATATTGTGATAGTATTATTGTAACGAAAGAAACTGTTAAAAACTACCGAATTTTTGCTTAAAAATATAACAATATTGAGGTGAGGTCATGCAAATATATGAAATTTCTCTAACCCCGTCACTCCAAGAGGCGAGGAAACATGGTAGTCCTGAATTCCCACTTGCTTGTTACCGGACGGATGTGCGCAAAAATATTCATGGTCATATCCCACTTCATTGGCATGAGGAAATTCAGTTTATGCTTGTCGTAGAAGGTGAGGTGGCGCTGCAAATTAATGGTCGGCCATGTTTGCTAAAAGAAGGGGACGGGCTTTTTATTAATTCTGGCGCGCTTCATATTACAAGAGCCGTCGAACATAACCGGAGTGTGTATATTTGTATAAATGTTGGCAAGGAATTACTCGCACCCGCACCGTTACAGCTGAAATTTGTAATACCGCTCATTCATTCGGCCACTGCGTATGTCCACTGGGAGAAGTCCGCGGAGCATATGGTGCAATTACAAAGGATTACACAAATCTATACATTGTACGAACAGTGTACAGAGTTACATATGCTCGAAATTGCACAACTTGTTCAGCAGTGCTGGCAGTATGTCGTGCACAGTGAACAGCCGGCTGAAAAAGTGTTACACATACAACCAAATGATCGCATGAAGGCCATGCTCTTGTTTATTCAAGCGCATGCGCACGAAAAAATATTGCTCGAGGAGATTGCGCAGGCAGGCCATATAAGTCGTGCGGAATGCTGTCGTTACTTTAGAAAATGGCTACAGCAAACACCGATTCAGTACGTTACGGCTTATCGTCTAGACCAAAGTATTCGACTGCTCCAGCATAGTGAGTTGTCCGTCACGGAAATCGCACTACAAGTTGGCTTTGGTAGCACGAGTTATTTTATTGAAAAATTTGCGGCTCAGTACGAACAAACCCCGCATCAATTTCGGAAAAATCTTGTTGACCATATTAAGTAAAGCAACTAGAGGCGGGATCGGAGTAGACAGGAATTAACAACTCAAATGCAAAAATAGCTGTTCGCTAAGTGAATTACTCACGTGAGAAGCGGCTTTTTTTGTCGGGAAATTTAATAATGCGATTTCTATTTTGCTTTTCAAAACAATTTTTTGGGATTTTTTAAGAATATTTTTCTCTTTTTACCAAAATAGTGTAACCTTTTTGGGCTTCATACGACTAATTAACGATTTCAACTAGAGAGGAATGGTTTTATGAAGATGTCAAAAATCGCACCATTAGCAATGACAGCACTTTTAATGGGTGGCACTGCTGCTTTTGCAGAAGGCCCAGCAACAATCGTAGCTACAAAAGAAAAGGAAGTACAACCGGTTTTTATTAAAGTAACAGGTACGGTTGAAAATGTAGAAGTGCGTGACAACATCACTTACTATGAAATGAAACAAGAAAACAATCCGCATTTCTTAGTCGTAACGGATGAAACGCTCGTTTTTGACAATACAGGGAAAAAGGTTGAGCTGAAAAAAGGGGATGAAGTAACATCCTATATGTATGCGAATAAACCTATGATCCTCATCTATCCGCCAAGATATAATCCAGAAGTGGTCATAGTACAAACAGATGCAGTGGGTACTGCTGCTGTAGGAACATTTGATGAGGAACTACTAGATGCCTCGTTATCTCTGAAACTTAATCTTTGGGACAAGACTGAGCTTGTAAATGTAGCAGGAGAAACAGTGACAGCGGGAGATCTTGCGGGGAACAATGCAGTTGTTTTCTACACAATTACAACAATGAGTATTCCAGCGCAAACAACACCTTCAAAAGTAGTGCTGCTTCCTCAAGAGCAAAGTGCATCAACAACAGATGAACCGATGATTGACAAAATTATTGGTACAGATTTTAAAGATGTGAATGGTACTAAAATGGTTCCGCTACGTGTAATCGCAGAGGAACTTGGCTATAAAGTCACGACAACAGGGAAAGGTGCAATCCTATCAAAAGGAGCGCTATCTTATACAATTACGCGCGGGGAAAAAACATACGGCTATAATAAAGCACTAGGCCAGTTCGTAGAGGCACCAGCATTATTAGAGACAAATAAAACCTATGTACCGTACGAATTCGCTTTACAACTACTAGAAAACAAATAACATCGAAAGACTTGAGTCCGGTATTGTACGGGGCTCAAGCCTTTTATTTTTGTTAAGGAAATTTTAAAAATACAGAGTTGAGTTCGATTCTGAACCCGGACACTTGCTATATATTGTGAAATTTTAAGGGGAATGATTCGAAGAAATTTGTAGTGATGGCGAGAGTGTGTGCTTCCCCTGGGTTGGCAGGATGACGGTAAGTGAGCTAGCATGGAGAAATTGAATAAATCGGATAATAAACACACATGATATTTAACGAGTATGGATATTCCGTCAAGCGTAACGCTTTGTTACATAGTATTGATGAAAAAATAGGTATTAACAGTAAAAGGAGTGATCCTGATGGCTATTTGTCCTTTATGTAATTCGCTAAAAGAAGTAGAAATCTATTGCCCTAAATGTAGTACACGATTAAATGATTCAGGCAAGGTATCCGATTATTTAGACCCATATGGACATTATAATGACGAAGAAACAGTAAAAATGGGAGATGGCTATCCCTTTACAGCGAAAGATCAAATTTGTCCTCATTTAATGATTTGTAATCAGTGCGGTCATGATGAGGTGAAATTTGTGCAAGAAGAATAGCGGACGAATATGGCTAGTTACTATTCTATAAGGAAAGTAGCGTTAATCCGCATATGATTAGCGCTTTTTATTTGTAGAAAAGAAAGCATAACTTTCTTATCTACATAAGTAAGGACATCATCTCGCCCCATATTGGGCGAGATGTGTCTTTCTAATATTAATTACGATAGGTATGGAATAAATAAAACCCGTCTCCTAAGAAAGAGACGGACTAAATAACGTTAAATTTCAGATACTTCTTGCTTCGTTGGAACCAATGCTTTTGCCAAATGAATGAAACTACTAACAACAGCAATCCAAAATAGCACAATAGCAGCACCATTCCACATTGCTCCGTTGTAAAACAGTATTTCACGCACACCATCAAACAGAAAGCGCATAGGAAGCCAAGGATAAATCCAATCTCTATAAAAATCAGGAAGCATTTCCGGTGCTAACTGAAGTAAAGGCAATCCAAAGAACATTAATAAAACGAATACAGTAATTGATGCAATCCCAATCCATGATAGGAAGGCAGAGATTAATAAGATAAAGCTTATGCAAGCAATGGCTAAGAATATGGCTATTGTAACAAAGCTTGTATATTCATAATCTAGTATGAACGTTGTATACCATGTTAAGCTAAATCCAGCTACAAAACCGAGAGCAATGGCAACTAGTATTTGTACAAGTTTAAATTTTAATTTTTCAGCTAGTGTTGTGAAAACTCGGTTTTTACCTGCAAGCCATAACATAACAGCACTAGCAATACTAGCTATCCATAATGGCTGGAATAATGATAATGGTGCATTGCCTAATGTACCTGTTTCATGCAGCATTGTTGTCGTGCTTTTAATCGGAGCTGCATAAATGCGTGCTTGTTCAACTGTTAATGGTACCTTATTTTGCTCCATCGTCGATAATAGTTGGTTACTGATCACATGATTCATTTGCGTAACTATACTAGATAAAGTTTGACTGACAACAGTTGCAACAGTTGAATTTTTTCCTTGATTAATAGTTACCTGTAATTCAGGAGAAGATGGTGTTGTTGTCTGTAAAGATAAATACTTCTCTGTAAAATCTGCAGGAATGACAATTGCCCCGTATAAATTTTGGTTTGCCATCTCCTTTTTCATCTCTTGTTGACTATTTAATATAATCCATTTAATCATTGGCTCATCGCCGGCTTGCATTGCTTTTGAATTTTCCTGAACAGTTTTAACAAATGAGTTGCTCATTTCTCCATTATCCTCGATTACAAAGGCTATTGGGAGGTTTTTAACTGATTGGTGAGCACCTGGAATTTGAGTGGAAACAAAAATAAATAATAAGACAAGTACAGCAACAAAAGGAATCATTAAAAATTTATTCTTTTTCATTCTATTTCCCCCTTATTAAAATTTGACATCGTGTTGATTTTTGATTCGTTTTTATTATATGTTATAAGAAAAATAGCTTCGATAATCAATATCTTTAATAATGTTGAATTTTCAACAAATTAAAATCGAATGTTCAGTTTTTAACGTAAAGGGGGAATTGAGTGTTGGAAAAAGGCAAATATGAGAGAAAAACAATGCATACAAAAAAAGAGATTAAGGAAGCTTTTACGGAATTATTAGATGAAAAAGGCTTTACTGCCATTACAATTCGGGATATTACAACGCGAGCTAATTTAAATCGAGGTACGTTTTATCTACATTATTTGGATAAATATGATTTACTCGAGAAATGTGAAGAAGAAATATTTCAAAAGCTGCAGGAAATGGCTAAAAATATGAATCCATCAAATTTGACACAGTTATACATAACTGGCCGGCCACATCCATTTATAGTAAATATATTTGAATATTTCAAAGAGAACGCGTCATTTTTAAGAGCTGTATTAGGACCGAATGGGGATCCAGCTTTTGAAGAGAAAGTAAGAAAAGTTCTCATTGAGACTATATTTAAAAATGCATCTAACATCGTACATTTATCTAACCTTACGATACCAATAGAAGTGGTAACTCAATTTATTTCTTCTGCACAAATTGGTGTAGTGCGATATTGGTTAAATTCAAACATGCAACAAACGCCAGAGGAAATCGCAACGATGATGTTTCAAATGTTGACAAAGGGTCCATTTGCAGCGAGTGGGTTGAAAAAGCATTTAATAAACGATGAGGGAAATGTTTAGGAAATCATAATAAAGTTGCAACAACCAAATTAAGATTACAAATTAAAATACGTGATAAAATAGGGAATAGTGAAGAAAACTGAACGGAATTAAAATATATAGTGCAAAAATAAAAAGGAGGGAGCGGGATACATGAATATCAAAGTCAACCATAAAATCATCAAAGAAATGTGTGGTACCGTCTCCTTCAAAAGAGGAGACTCTTTTTTTCGGGCAAATAAAGTAACATTTGAACAGTATGAATCTGATATTTGCGTCGCTACGGTTAACGGAACTGAAGACTTCCATGTCACAATTAAAAAAGATATGGTAGGGCGTATTCAGACGACTTGTAGCTGTTCTGCACTTCTAGATTTCAGTAAGTGTTGCCAACATGTTGCGGCTGTATTAATCGCAGTTTATGAACGCCAACGACTAGACGATTTTCCATCTGAACAATCCAAACAATCGAATGATCGAGAACTATCAGAAGACTTCATGGCACTCTTCCAGGACAGACCGACTCGAACAAGCAGACATCAACTTCATTTTGAAAAAAGACAGGTATTGGATGTTCACTTTACGCTTAAACCGTTTTCAATTGGGGAAGGGCAGTACTTACTTGGAGTAGAAGTAGACATTGATCAAATTAAGCTATCAAATATTCGAGAATTTTTACAAAGTGTAAAGATGGGGAGAGCTAGTAAATTATCTTCTTCATTTTACTTTGATCCGAATTTGCATTGCTTTGTTAACGAAGTAGACGCGATCCTTCATCAACTTATCCGAGTTGCCAGTGATGAGAAGGCATTTATAGAAGCTTTACCACAAGACACTAACTACCCAGTCAGAAATGAAGTATTACTCATTCAACCATCTGCTTGGGGAGTGCTCATGCCTTTACTTGCACAAGTTCCATTCATAACGCTTGCACAGGATAGACATGTATATCAGACCTTACGCATTGTAGAGGGAGCGCCACCTTTACAGTTTACATTAGAAGATATCGAAAACAATTATCAATTGACGATTAAGGGTTTTGAACGAATGCTGCTTTTAAATGCTTATAATTCCGTGTTATGTGACGGAAAAGTATTTCAGTTAGAAGGACAGGACTGTGAACGATTATTTGAACTAAAACAAATGCTTGTCTCGCCAAGTACGAATCTCGTGCCCATTCCAGCTGGGAAAATTGATTTTTTCCTAAAAAACGTAGTACCAGGTTTGAGAAAAATAGGCGATGTTAAGCTGTCTAAAAGATTAACTGAGGAAATGTTGAAAACACCACTTGTAGTCAAGCTTTACTTGGATCGTTTGAAAAATAGACTGCTTGCAGGTCTAGAGTTCCATTATGAACATGTTGTGATTCAACCATTGGAAAGTCGAGATCCGAAAGCAGGCCAGGTGATTATAAGGGATATTGAGAAAGAAGAGGAAATCCTTGAGCTTATGGAGGAGAGCGGATTTACGATAACAGAAGGCGGTTATTTTATGCAAAATGAAGAATTGGAGTATGACTTTTTAACTTATGTCGTTCCTAAGATTCAACAAGTTGCACAAATATATGCGACTACATCTGTTCGAAATCGCATCGTAAGAAATAATGCATTTCCTAAAATTAGAGTGAAGGTTCAAAAAGAACGTACGAATTGGTTGGAATTTAAATTTGAGATGGACGGTATTGCAGATAAACAAATTAAGGGAATTTTAGAAGCACTGGAAGTAAAGCAGAAATATTATCGCCTTCCGAATGGGTCACTGCTATCGTTGGAAACAAAGGAAATGGAAGAAATTCGCCATTTTCTACATGCGGGGCCAGTTCAAGATGATCATTTTGAAGCGACATTAAATATGCCCATCCTGCAAAGCCTGAAATTTCTTGATTTGATTGATGATAGTCTATTGTTTACCCCAGAGGAATCGTTTCGTCAGTTTCTAGATCAATTACTCCATCCCGAGCAGTTGGATTTTGAAGTACCACAAACTTTAGATGGCATATTAAGAGACTACCAAAAGCAAGGATTTAAGTGGTTGAAAGCATTAGCAAGTTACGGATTTGGTGGTGTTTTAGCCGATGATATGGGACTAGGGAAGACAGTGCAAAGTATTACGTTCATTGTTTCGGAACTATCAAACATTCGAGCTAGGAAGCAGCCAGTTCTCATTGTTTGCCCCTCGTCTGTAACCTATAACTGGTTACATGAAATGATGACATTTGCTCCTGAACTTCAAGCAATTGTAATAGATGGGGATAAAGCGGAGCGAAAAGAGCTACATCAGGATCTCCAAAATATAGACGTCATCATTACCTCTTATCCGTTACTTCGCCGTGATATTACGTGGTACGAAAACCAAACATTTCATACGGTTTTCTTTGATGAGGCACAGGCGTTTAAAAATCCAGTGACCCAAACGGCACGGGCTGTTAAAAAGATCAAAGCAGATACCCGTTTTGGACTTACAGGAACACCTGTAGAAAATAGTGTGGAAGAGCTTTGGTCCATATATCATGTTGTTTTCCCGCAACTATTCCAAGGATTACAGGAATACAGCCATTTAACAAGAAAAGCAATTGCTCGCAGGGTTCGTCCATTTTTACTCCGTCGAATAAAAGAAGATGTGCTTTCCGAGTTACCTGATAAAAACGAAACACTTGAATCATCAGAATTACTACCTGAACAAAAACAACTTTATACAGCTTACTTAGCGAAGCTTCGCCATGATACATTTAAGCATCTCGACAAAAAGACCTTTCGGAAAAATCGTATTCGAATTTTAGCGGGCTTGACGAGATTGCGCCAAATTTGTTGCCATCCTGCTTTGTTTGTTGAAGGCTACAAGGGTAGTTCAGCAAAATTTGAGCAGTTGCTCCTGATACTAGAGGAATCAAGACTCTCTGGCAGAAGAGTGTTGATTTTTTCTCAATTCACGAAAATGCTTGATCTAATTGGGCGAGCGATTACAATGCGAGGGCAAACGTATTTCTATCTGGATGGACAAACCCCTTCAGAGGAACGAGTAGATCTATGCAATCGATTTAATGAAGGCGAGCGAGAGGTGTTTTTGATTTCATTAAAAGCAGGTGGAACAGGGCTAAACTTAACAGGTGCAGACACGGTCATCTTATACGATCTTTGGTGGAATCCGGCGGTCGAGGAACAAGCGGCAGGTCGTGCACATCGAATGGGTCAGAAAAACGTTGTACAGATTATTAAGCTCATTTCTCGTGGGACTATAGAGGAGAAAATGAATGAGCTCCAAGAAAAAAAGAGAGATCTCATTGCAGACATTATCCAATCTGAAGATAAAGTTTCGACTACTTTATCGGAAGAAGATATACGTGAAATATTGATGATTTAAAGAATGCATATGTACGATATTTTGAGGGTTGTCCTCTAAAAGTAAAGAACAGATAGCGAATAAAATACCTAATCATTTATTCAAAAACACCCGGATAAGCGCACAAAGCAACGGGTATCTTCATGTGAAAAGCAATGTGAGAATGAAATTTACTCATATTGCTTTTTTTATTGAAGCAGATAGATAATACTCTATAATAATACGGCTTTTTTTTTGTATAACCAATTGTTTAGTTTGTTAGGTAATGGGTTGGAGAGTTACTATGAAGAAGGGGTAGAGTGTTTTTGTTTACATAGACAGAAGGCTCATCATTGTAATAAACTATTAAATATAAATAATAGAATCTGATTGTATTGAACGATCCTTGAAATAATTTGATTCAGGGAGAAAAGAAACTGACTAAAAGGGGTAATCAAAAATTATGAAATTAAATGATTGGTTAAACAATGAAATTCCGAATATTGCAAATTCCCTAAACGAAATTAATCAGCAGCATTTTGATATAGAAAATTCGATTGGCTTTTCAGGGAAAGATACGATTTACAAAATTCTTCATCAATTCCAAGCTATTTTATTTCCTGGTATATATGAAGGCAAGCCGATAGATGATACGCGTTTGAATGTTGAAACGAGCAATGACTTACGCGCTTCTGCGTTAGATTTACGAGACATTATTGAAAAGGTGTTAATTTATCATCAAAATACATCGGATTGTGGCTGTGATGCAGAAGCGTGCCGCGAACAAGCAGATGGCATGGTCATGGCGCTCATTAATCTGTTCCCAACGATTCGTAAAATCATTCAAACAGATATTCAAGCAGCGTATGATGGGGACCCAGCAGCACTTTCAAACGAAGAAATTTTACTAAGCTACCCGTCAATTATAGCAGTATGCATTCATAGAATTGCCCATGAACTCTATAAATTGGATGTGAAAATTATTCCGCGAATTATGTCAGAATATGCGCATCAAATGACAGGCATTGACATTCACCCAGGTGCGTCTATTGGCGAGTCGTTCTTCATCGACCACGGTACGGGCGTAGTAATCGGTGAGACATGTACAATCGGAAAAAACGTAAAAATCTATCAAGGAGTGACATTAGGTGCGTTAAGCTTCCCGTTGGATGAAAATGGGAAACCGATTAAAGGTATTAAACGTCACCCTGATATTGAGGACAATGTAGTCATTTATGCCGGCGCGACCATTTTAGGCGGAAAAACGAAAATTGGGCACGATACCGTACTCGGTAGTAATATCTGGCTAACAGAATCAGTACCACCGTATTCACGCGTCTACAATTCACCACCATCGCCGAAAATTAGTAATAGCCAGCAAAAAAATATGGATTTTCAAATATAAATGACAAACAGCTCGTCTCTATTGTGGAGACGGGTTTTTATTATGTAAATTTCATTGGGGAAAAAGCATGTTCCTGTCATGGTAGAGAAATGTTGGAATTGGAGGAAGTTCGTAATTCGTGAAGTAATTAAAAAGGCTTGGTTTTCAAGTAGTGGGATTATTATTTTTTTGACATCACAGAACATTTGGCCTATATGTTTTTTGTCGTATTTTGTTAAAATATACAAGGTACAGTAAAAGAAAGGGCATGAATACAATGAATCAAAAAATTATTGGCTTCTTTGCCGCTCTCCTGCTAATGTTCACACTCGCAACGGAGCCCGCTTCGGCTAGTGTTACATTTGCAGATGTATCGGCAAAGGACGACACGTACAAAGAAATACAGTACTTAATTAGCCTCGGAGCTATTAAAGGTTACACAGAAAATGGCAAAACATATTACAAACCAAATGCAACGGTCACAAGAGGACAGGCAGCAAAAATGGTCGTTATCTCCTCTGGTAACACACCTTTAAAAGTCAGCACATCTTCATTTACAGATGTAGCGATAAATACCGAATTATCAACGTATGTTGAACGTGCAGTGCAGCTTGGGTTTTTTAAAAAAACATCAAACAAGTTTTCACCGAACACACCGTTATCTCGTGAGGAAATGAGTTATGTAATCACGAAAGCATTTAACTTAAATCCAAGCAAATACAGCAATGCTAAAATGGTTTTCCCGGATGTCTCAAATTCTAATACATATGCCTCTTACATTAAGGCAATTTATTATAACGGCATTACAAAAGGCAACAATGGCAATTTTATGCCGAAAAGTTCAGTAACCCGTGCACAGTTTGCTTCATTCGTAGCGCGTGGGAAAAGTGATACATATCGTCTACCTCTTCCACCAGTTGAAGAAGAAATAGATGAAACGCAAATAATTGGTATCGGGACTGTGACGACAAATGGCTTAAATATACGTTCAACGCCAGATGCATCGAGCAGTAGTAATATTGTTAGTCAAGTAAACAAAGGTGAGAAATTATCTGTTTATGCCGTTGAAGGAAACTGGCTAAAAATTTCGTATCAAGGTGCCTATGCGTATGTCAGTAAATCCTATGTCCAGTTTTCAGATGAGAACGATAATCCAACAACAACAGGGATACTTGCACGCGTAACCGTGGACAACTTAACAATCCGTTCAACAGCAAGTGGTTCTTCTTCATCGCTTGGCTCCTTAAAAATAGGTGCGTCAATTAAAGTGCAGTCCATTTCCGGCTACTGGGTAAAAATGAGCTATAACGGTATTTCTGGTTATGTGCATAAGTCCTATATTAAGCTATTAAATCAAGGTGGCAGCGTTGTAAAAAACCGTGTCATTATTCTTGATCCAGGACACGGGGGGAAAGACCCAGGAGCGATGAGTGAAAGTGCGACTGAAAAAAGTATTACGTTAAAAGTCTCGACGTTGGTAAAGAAAAAACTTGAAGCGGCAGGTGCAACCGTTCATATGACACGTACGGGTGATACGTATCCGACACTTGAGGAGCGCGTAGCTTTTACGAAAAATAATTACGGTGAGATTAATGTCAGTGTCCATGTGAATTCTGCGACATCTTCATCTGCCTCTGGTACAGAGACATATTATAATGTATCGATAGGTGACCAATACTTAGAAGATAAGGATTTAGCCACATTTATTAATACTGAAATCGTGAAAAATGCTTCGATGAAAAACCGTGGCGTAAAAACAGCAAATTATTATGTTATAAAAAATATGATGATTCCTTCAGTTCTTATAGAGCTTGGCTTTATTTCAAACTCAGAGGATCGCAACAAAATGACAGCGGATAAGTACGTGGAAATCTTCGCACAGTCGATCTATAATGGAATAGTAGATTATTATTCAAAACAATAATAGTAACACGAGAAATCATCACGGTTTCTCGTGTTTTTTTTTCGCAAGTAAAGCTGGTCTACAATTTTAAAAAATCATTTTTCCGAATGACATGTAATACGCAGGGGGCCTTTACTTGGTGCTCTAATTTTTTTAGTTCAAGCGGGAACTCATCCTCAACATGTAACGATATGTAAGGGAGCTTTTCTTGAGCTTTTCTTGAGCGAATATTGATATGATTAGCACCGGCGAACACATAGTACATGCCCAGTTCTGTAAAGGCTGTATGTAAAATTTTCACCTTTGCCAGTTCATTATAGCCTAGCCCCCAATAGTTATGACCGATCCATGTCCCGATATGACAAGTTTTATGTGTGTAATTAATGTCCTTCAAAGTAATGACCCCAATTAACTGACCTTCCTCATTTAATATGACACGTGAATAGGACTTTCCTTGCCTTTCTTGAACAATAATAAATTTAATGTAGCTAATTGTTCCTTCTAGTGAGGCTTGTTCATCAGTTAGGGCAATCGCGTCTTTTACTTGAGGGGCAGATGATAGCTGTGACATTCTCTCCGCATATTTTAAGTCGTGTGGAACTAACATAACATGTACCATATGAATCCTCCTTTTTTTCCTTGTAGTTAATTATGCTGTTATAACTAATATAATACATTTAATTCTCAAATATTTACAAATTACATCGACATACGATAGAGAGAAGAGTACTAAAGACGTTTCAGGATAAAGGTTGGATCGCTGTGTTAGACGGTAATGCCCGAAAAAATGAATACCTAACTACGAAGCAAAGTAAAGAAGTAGTCAAATACAAAATTAATGGATTCCACGAGCTTTATGAAAATGGGTGGAATAAATCTTTAAATATTTGGAAATTTTGAAACCTTTTTGGTAAAGCATTCGTAGAAAGAGAGGGTATAGAAATGAAAAAATACTATTTATTATTGGGGTCTTTACCAAAACATGTGCTTTACTTTAAAAGAAAGTGTACTACTTTATAGGCACATGGAACGGAAGGCGGCGACTCCTGCGGGAAGAGCGTGAGCCTTGAGACCCCGCACGAAGCGTTTAGGAACGAAGGCTAAGAACGCCACGTCCTGTGGCAACGCCTTCGTGACCAACATCGTGTTGGCCCGAGGAGGCTCAAGCCACGCCCGCGGAAAGCGTCCGCCTGGAGTGGAATGTGCTGTCAAGTACAGATTTTGGTGTAGAGCCTATTATTGCAGAGATGAAATAAGAGAAATGGATTAATGCTAGGGCAGTAATTTTGAACATAAGCCTCTACTTTGATGATGAATCAGTAAAATTGAAAGGTGTTATTTCAATATTGATTGTCATAGCATGTATATTGCTTGGCTTCATGTTAGTACGCTATCAAAAACGTGGAAAGCGCTAAAACAATAACTTCATATTTTCGGAAATTAGGAGGCAAACGATGACATTAACATTACAAAAAGTAACAAAGCGTTATAAAGATTTTACCGCGGTTCAAGATTTGAATTTCACGATTGATAAGGGTGAAATATTCGGACTCATTGGCCAAAATGGCGCGGGTAAAACGACGACATTCCGCATGATTTTAGATTTGCAGGAAACGACGAGCGGAACAATTACATGGGACGGCATGCCAGTGAATAAGTTAAATCGTGATTTGCTCGGCTATTTACCGGAGGAGCGTGGGATCTTTCCACAAATGAAGGTAGAAGAGCAACTAATTTTTTTCGGCGAATTACGTGGTATGAAGCATGACGTACTAAAACGCGAAATTGATTTTTGGATTGAACGCTTTGACCTAGAGGAAAAGCGCCAACAAAAAGCGGAAACATTATCAAAAGGAAATCAACAAAAAGTTCAGCTTATTGCTAGCTTCCTGCACCTTCCGCAATTTCTTATTTTAGATGAGCCATTTAGCGGGTTGGACCCGGTGAATATGGAATTACTAAAAAATGCGATATTACTATTAAAAGAGCAGGGCATGACAATTTTATTCTCCAGTCACCAAATGGACAATGTGGAGGAGCTTTGTGATCATCTATGTTTATTAAAACGAGGTGTATCTTTATTTTCGGGGTCACTCCTTGATCTAAAAAAACAATACGGTAAAATAAAGCTCACGTTGCGAACTCATTTACCTCTTGAAGTGTTAGAACGCTTGGAAGGGGTGAAGCAAGTGCGTGAGGAGCGCGACCAGTTCGTGTTAACGCTACAAGACGAATCCTACGCACGCAAAATTTTCGAGCGAGTTAGTAATGGCGAGTATATTGAAAAATTTAGCCTTGATTATTTGTCGCTGGATGAAATTTTCAAGGATCAGGTAGGTGGTAGCCATGTCTAAATTTATGATTTTAGTTAAACAATTATATAAACAGAAAATCCGTTCAAAACCTTTCCTATTAATGCTAGGATTATATATTGTAATTATTAGTGCAATTGTTTTCTGGTCAGATATTAAGGAAGTTTTTGTAAATAGTGAACAAACTGAAATTGCGCTTATTAACAAAACAGACTATGACATGCAGTCGGTTTTTGTTTCGGGTGATGAAACGAAATGGGTGTTTTTAGAGGCTGCGGACGAGGAACTGGATCAGAAGCTAGAGGACGGCTCGTATTTAGCGGCCATTACCCTAACGGAAGCCGGCCCGAAGCTTGCGGCTGACATTCAATCGTATGACCCGCTACAGCTAAATGATCAGCAAATGCTGTATCAAGAAATTAATAATGCTGGACAATTTTATGCGATGGGGAAACTGGATTTAACTGATGAACAGGCATCAACTTTACTCGATTCGGAGCCTATCGTAACGACAATGACATTAAATACTGAAGCGAAAGATGGCAAAACAACCGATGAAAAACAAGCGGGAATTTTAATTTCATACGGTGTTGGATTTTTAATTTATCTCTTTATTAATACGTTTTTATCCATGATTACGACGGATGTAGCCTCTGAAAAAGGCTCGCGTGCACTAGAAATGCTTCTTGTTAGTGTAAAGCCAGAAACGCATTTCCGTTCGAAGCTTGTCGGTGTATTATTATTAGCAATTACGCAGTTTACCGTGTTGCTTGGCTTCCTTTTTGTCTTACTAAGATTCACGAAAGGCGGAGAGAAGTGGGAAATGGTGTCAGAAGTTTTCACGACCATTTCGCTTTCTTATTTTTCTTATGTCTTAGCTTTCTTGTTCGGTACATTGTTCTTGTTTTTAATAATTGGGGCATTTTTTGGCTCCCTTGTATCAAAGGTAGAGGAAGCATCGCAAGTAATGATGCCAGCAATCTTAATTACGATTGTCGGCTTCTATGTGTTGGTTACGGGTATGTCCAATCCGGATACGATGCTTATTAAAGTATTCTCCTATATCCCATTTACGTCCGGTATGGTCATGCCACTGCGTATTGGTGCGACGGATATTAGTCCCTTGGAGCCGCTGGTATCATTAGCTATTTTGGTTGCGACAGTACTCATACTATATAAACTGAGCTTATCGTTTTATAAACGAAGTGTGCTAACGTATTCATCTGGCGGCATTATTAGTAAAATCAAAACAGTTTTCAAAGTAACGACTTAAACGGCGAACCGCTAATTTCTATAATTAGCGGTTCGTTTTTTGACTATTTGAGCTTAGCCCACTGAATGTACTTCATTCAATTTTATGGATAAATTTCTATATTTTATTCACTCGATTCCTAAAGTTTGCTAAAATAGGCAGACGTGAATAGAAAAGAAGGTGAACAAATGAAGGTGTTTATTAAACTTGCTTGGTTTTTTAACGAGCGAAAACGTGAATATTTTTTTGGGCTAACAATGCTGACAATGGTTGCCATGCTACAACTTATTCCCCCTAAAATAATTGGCTATACAATTGATGAAATTGGAGCGGGTACATTAACGAAGGGCTCGCTCTTAAAATGGCTCGGTGTAATTGCCGGAGTAGCAATACTGATGTATATTTTACGTTATTTTTGGCGCCAAATGATTTTCGGCTCGTCAAACTATTTAGCACGTGCACTACGTGAAAAATTATTCCGCCATTTTACAAAAATGTCACCTTCCTTTTATCAGCAGCGCCGTGTGGGGGATTTAATGGCGCACGCTACGAATGATGTGAATGCCGTACAGCAAACTGCAGGGTTCGGGGTGCTAACATTATTTGACTCCATTACGACGGGAAGTTTCGTCATGCTCGCAATGGCCATTACCATTGACTGGCGCCTGACACTTATTGCCCTTATTCCGATGCCGATTATGGCACTAATCACGAGTTATTATGGCAAGCTACTGCACCAGCGCTTCGGTCGTGCCCAGGCGGCATTTTCGGATTTAAACGATAAAACGCAGGAAAGCATTACCGGCATGAAAGTCATTAAAACTTTCGGTCAGCAGCAAGATGATGTGGAGGATTTCACAAAGCTTTCTAATCAAGTCGTTGAAAAAAATATGCATGTGGCGAAAGTAGATTCATTATTTGATCCAACGATTAGCTTAGTTATTGGGGTAAGTTTCCTTCTTAGTATGGCATTTGGTGCGAAGTTTATTGTGGAAGGTGCGATGACGATTGGTGATTTAGTTGCCTTTAATACATTTTTGGGACTGCTCATATGGCCAATGCTCGCAATTGGGATGCTCTTTAATATTGTGGAGCGCGGCTCGGCATCCTATGACCGCATAGAAGCCTTGCTCAATGTACCTCTTGAAATTGACGACAAGTTTGGCGCGCTTAATGAACGTCCGGAAGGTGATTTACATGTCAATATCCGTGAATTCAAATTCCCAGGAGATGACAAGGTGGCATTACAAAATGTAGCGTTTCAATTAAAACGTGGCGAGACGCTCGGCATTGTAGGGAAAACAGGTGCTGGAAAAACAGCTATTTTGAAATTATTACTACGTGAGTTTGAAGGCTATGATGGAAAAATTACGTACGGTGGGAAAGCAATTGATCATTTCCAAAAGCTACGTCTACGGGAGGCAATTGGCTATGTACCACAAGACCACTTCCTATTCTCGGCTTCGATTTATTCGAATATTGCTTTTACGAATCCTAGTGCTACGCGAGAGCAAGTGGAGCAAGCTGCTAAATTAGCGCAGATTAATGACGATATTTGTAGATTTACAAATGGGTATCAAACAATTGTAGGCGAACGTGGTGTGTCATTATCGGGTGGACAAAAGCAGAGAATTTCTATTGCGCGTGCACTCATGATGAAGCCCGAGTTGCTTATATTAGATGATTCCTTGTCTGCTGTTGATGCAAAAACGGAGGAAGCCATTTTGCAGTCGTTAAAGGATGCACGCCGTGATGCGACAACGATTATTACGTCACATCGCCTGAGTGCCATTCAGCATGCACACATCATTTTAGTGCTACAGGAAGGAACGATTGTAGAAAAGGGCTCGCATGAGGAGCTTATGGCCTTGCGTGGTCGTTATTATGAAATGTATGAATTGCAGCAATTGGAGCAGCTGGTTGAAAAGGGAGGCGAGACAAATGAGTAAGCAACCCACCTTTTCACAACAACAGCAACGACAAGTACTAAAGCGTCTATTTATGTATTTAGTCCCGCATAAAAGGGCAGTTATCGTTGCACTTTTTCTACTCGTGTTAACCGTCACGGGAGATGTGCTCGGTCCGTATTTAATTAAACTATTTATAGATGATCATTTAGCAGTCGGTAATTTTGACCAGGAGCCAATCATTTTTCTTGCAGTGACGTATATGACAATTCAAGTGCTAAATGTTGTCATTAGCTATTTCCAACAGCTAAAGTTCCAGGAAATCGCACTGAAAATCATTCAGCAGCTACGCATAGATGTATTTTCAAAAATTCATCAGCTTGGCATGCGTTATTTTGATAAAGTACCTGCGGGATCAATCGTCTCACGTGCAACGAATGATACAGAGGCGATTAAGGATATGTTTGTTAGTGTATTAATTAGCTTTGTACAGGCGGCATTCCTAATTCTTGGGGTATATGTGGCGATGTTTTTGCTAAATCCGGTGCTTGCGATGTTTGCGCTCGCATTGCTACCAATTATCATTTACATCATTTATTTATACCGAAAGCTAAGCTCCACTGTTTATATGGAAATGCGTGAGAAATTAAGTGAGCTTAATGCGAAGCTTGCGGAATCTTTATCTGGTATGAGTATTATTCAAGTATTCCGCCAAGAAAAACGTTTTAATGATGAGTTTGATGAGATTAACGAGCAGCATTATAGGGCAATGATGAATAATACGAAGCTTAATAGTTTACTACTACGTCCTGTAATTGATCTAGTATACTTTACTGCTATTATTTTATTACTATTCTATTTTGGGCAAACGTCACTAGAGGCTGCAGTTGAAGTCGGTGTTGTCTATGCATTTATTACGTATATAAACCGCTTCTTTGAGCCAATTAATCAAATGATGGAAAGTCTTGCGCTATTCCAGCAGGCGACTGTTGCGGCTTCTCGCGTATTTGCGCTACTTGATGAGGAAGAGTTAGAGCCAGAGCAGGCGAACCATTCGCTGGAAATTAACGAGGGGCGTATTGAATTTAAAGACGTGTCGTTTAGTTATGACGGAGAAAAGGACGTGCTGAAAAATATTTCGTTTGCCGTGAACCCAGGGGAGACGGTTGCACTTGTTGGGCATACGGGAAGCGGGAAAAGCTCGATTATTAACTTACTTATGCGTTTTTACGAGTTTAAACACGGTGATATTTTCATAGACGCGGAGTCGATTAAAGCTTATAGCCAAACGGAGCTCCGCCGAAAGCTAGGACTCGTGCTACAGGATCCGTTTTTATTCTACGGTACGATTGCATCCAATATTCGTTTAAACAATCAGGAGTTAACGGATGTGGATGTGCGTGAGGCGGCTAAGTTTGTGCAAGCGGACGACTTTATTAATACGTTGCCAGATCAGTATGCGCACAAGGTTTCCGAACGCGGCTCTACGTTTTCTAGTGGCCAGCGCCAGCTTATTGCATTTGCGCGGACTATAGCGACAAATCCTAAAGTGCTCGTTTTAGACGAGGCAACGGCTGCAATTGATACAGAAACGGAAGTGGCGATTCAAGGTTCGCTTGAGAAAATGAGAAAAGGGCGTACCACGATTGCGATAGCTCACCGACTCTCAACAATTCAGGACGCAGAGCTAATTTTAGTACTACACCAGGGGGAAATTATAGAGCGTGGTACACATCAGGCGCTACTTGCACAAAAAGGGCTATATCATAAAATGTATTTACTACAAAATGGTATTGTTGAAGAATGAAATTGGTCTCGCACAATAGCGAGGCCTTTTTTTTGGCACTTCCATGTGAAAATGATGTTCTTTTGCAATAATAAACATGATAAACGACGATAAAATTATATTTAAATAAAATTGTATAATATTACCATTATAATTATAATAGAGTTAGGTTCAAATTTTTTACATATCAACAAAGGGGGCTTGGAAATGGATTCATTCGTAGCAACAAATAGTTTGCAGGTAAATGTTGGGTTGATCGTTCTTATTTTCACAGTGTTTACGCTACTACAGCACCTTATTTTCGGTTTAATTTACAGCAAGCTTGTTGATGGGCTCGGCATGGAAGGAAAGAAACTTTGGGCTTGGCTTCCTGGGCTTAACCTATTGCTATTTTATGTACTCGTAAAAGAGGATAAAGGCTCACAGAATGCAAAAACATTATTGATAGTCGCGTCTCTATTTCTAGCTATTTTACCGGCTGTGCCACTTATTTATTTATATCAGGGAAATGTGGAGTCGGGCATTATTTTCGGAGCAGTCAATATGATTATTTTACAAGTGTTCTTCTACGGTTACGGGGTAACAAGATTTAACCGGGTCTTTGATCGCCGTTTTGGAAGTTATAATTAGTATTTTAGGGATGTGCTATGGCATGTCCCTTTTTCATTTACCGAATTTAGGCTTATAATAAATTGACTAATTTTTTGTTCAGAAAGGGAGAATTATGGATTATTATAATTTATTTGTCGCTCTAGAGAATAGTAGGGACAATGAACAAGCAATGAAAATGAGTGCGTATATGCGTGACCAATTTTCATTTTTGGGAACACCATCACCAAAGCGTAAAGCGATATACAAGGATTTTTTCAAAGAGGCAAAAAAAGAACCACTAGTAGATTGGTCATTTGTCCATGATTGTTGGAAGCAAGAATATAGAGAATATCAATATGTAGCGACAGATTATTTATTGCTTAAGAAAAAGTGTTTAACCGTTTCAGATGTTGCTAAAATTAAGGAATTAGTTATTTCTAAATCATGGTGGGATACGGTTGACGGACTGGACGGGGTTGTTGGAGAAATTGCATTGTCTTATCCAGAAGTAAACGAAATGATGTTAGCATGGAGCACAGACGAGAACTTTTGGGTGAGAAGGATGGCGATTGACCATCAGCTTTCACGAAAAGCAAAAACGAACACAGACTTACTAGAAGCGATTATTAAAAACAATTTAGGGCAAACAGAATTTTTCATCAACAAAGCAATTGGCTGGAGTTTACGAGATTATAGTAAAACCAATCCACAATGGGTGACGGATTTTATAGAAAGATACCGCGAAAAACTTGCTCCTTTAAGTATTAGAGAGGCGAGTAAATATCTATAGTATTAAACAATTAATCTCGTAAAAAGGCTACGTCAAAAGTGAATTTTTCCTTTTGACGTAGCCTTATTTATTAGATAGGAAGTATAACTTTTTGATAATGTCTAGGCATTCGCGCCGCACGCTCGAGGTCGCTTCGATTCCTCTGGCGAAAGTGGTGGAGCGTTTACTTTCGCTTCGGGCTCTCCAGTGCTTGTCGCGTGCAAACGGGCGCGAATGCGCTTTTCTTATCGATTATTCGAATGATGCCCCGGATTGGCAATGGCGCCAATTGTACTCACCCAACGATTTGTGTAGTTGAAAAAGCCAACGACATACGCGGCTTCAAGAATTTCGTGATCATTAAAACCCGCTTCACGGAGTAAATCGACTTCCTTTGTAGAAAGCTCATCAGGTTTTTTCGTTGCGCGGAACGCATACTCACAAAGAGCGAGCTGCTTTAATGATAGTTTTGCCGAGCGGTAATTGTATGTCAGGCGATCCACCCAAACGGGGTCTTTTGTCAGACCACGTAGTACATCACTATGCGTCGTTAAGCAGTAGTTGCACATATTTGTAGAAGAGACGACTAAACCAATCATTTCTTTATCAATGATTGATAAATAAGTATGTTCCTCGTTGAAAAGTGAATTTTTAAAGTCTAAAAAACCTTTATGCTCATGTGGGTTGAGTGGCAGCACATGTAGGAGTGCATTGGAAAAACCTTGCTTAGCTTCTTGTTCGGCAATCATTGTATCAAGCGTAGCCTGGAATTCCACAGGCACTTCATCGCGGTTAGGTGGTTGTAAATACGATAATGCTTGTTTCGAAGCGGTCATTTATAAGTTCCTCCCTTTATTTTTTGTGTTAATTAGTTTTGGGGTATTTTAACAAACTGTCTTTATATTGTTATTTGCGTGTTACATAAGTTATGCGTATTTTGGCTAATAAATGCACCAGTAGCGGTTAAATGAGTAACGGAAAGATCGGAAAAAAGAAAGAAGCAGATGAAATCATACCGGATTTCGCCTGCTTATTTTTAGATGTGAAAATTACAATGTGCCGCCCGAGCCACCATCAATATTGAGTGCTGTACCTGTAATGTAAGAAGCAGCTTCAGATGCTAAGAAGACAATTGCATTAGCGGCTTCTTCTGTTTCACCTATACGACCTAGTGGAATGTTTCTGCCGATTTCTTTAGAATATGTTTCCCATGGTTCGTTTGGCATCGCTGTTTGCCAGCGTGCTTCAATTTGACTGCTTCGGATTAGGCCGATGCATACTGCGTTCACGCGGATATTATATTTGCCTAAATCATTGCTCATCGCTTTTGTAAGTGCAAGCCCTGCAGAGCGGCTAACTGTTGTCGGCAAACTTCCTGCAGGTGGTGTTTTCGCAAGTACAGCTGATAAGTTCACAATCGCGCCTCCACCTTGTGCTTTTAAATGAGGGAGGGCCTGTTTCGAACAGTTAATGGCACCGAATAGTTTTAAATCTAAATCCGATTGCCAAAGTGCGCTATCCACGTCTTCGAACGAATTAGCTGAAGATGTTCCCGCATTATTAATGACAATATTTAATTTTCCGTAATGCGCTACTGTCTCCTCTACGATACGTCTGCATTCGTCCTCTTTTGATACGTCCGCTGCAAGTGTTAGTACTTCAACACCTGTTTGTTCTTTAATAAACACTTTTGCTACAGCTAAGCTTTCCTCACCACGCGCTGCAATGGCAACTTGAGCGCCTTCTTTTACAAATTGTATGGCTGTATATAAGCCGATTCCTTTACTTGCACCTGTAATAAGTGCCACTTTTTGTTGTAATCCTAAATCCATTATTAAGACCTCTTTTTCAAATAGAATAGCTTTATTATAAAGCATAATTAGAGAATTAGTTTGAATTTTTAGAAAAAAATACCGGTCGTCTTTTGTGTGTGGAAATTTGCTTGCTAACTACAACTGGGAGCGAAGTTTCTGAAATCGAAGTATTTTGACAAGTTGTGTATTTACAAGTAAAATTTCGACCTCTATAATTGGTGTAACTTTATACAGCAGGCGTCCAAATATGCCGAGGTGTATTTGGTCTTTACGCAAACTTACTAAGAGGTGGATTCATGAACGAAGAGAAAAAAGGGATACTAAATGCTGTAGGAGCATACGTCATTTGGGGTATCTTCCCGTTGTATTGGAAAATGCTTGAGCATGTAAACAGCATGGAAGTCCTACTGGGCCGTGTTATTTGGTCGTTTGTCTTTACGACAATATTCATTGTACTCATAGGGCAACGCAAAAATTTAATAGCTGATTTAAAATTTTTATGGAGCAATAAATTGCAGTTTTGGTCACTAGCCGGGGCATCTGTAGTTATTACAATGAATTGGTATGTTTATATTTGGGCTGTAATGAATAATCATGTACTGCAGTCAAGCTTAGGCTACTATATTAATCCGTTAATTTCCGTATTATTTGGAATGATGTTTTTTAAAGAAAAGCTATCGCGTGCGACGATTGTATCGGTGTGTATTGCAGCATTCGGTGTAGCTGTACTCACATTTAGTTCTGGCTCGATCCCGTGGGTGGCATTACTACTCGCGCTATCGTTCGCGGTTTATGGCGTATTGAAAAAGAAAATTCAGCTTGATGCAACGAGAGGCTTAGCAATTGAAACATTATTTATTCTTCCTTTTGCACTAAGCTACTATATGTATATACTGACAAAAGGCAATATGTCCTTTCTTCATGTCAGTACAAAAACGGACATGCTCTTAATAGTAAGTGGTATTGTTACAGCAATTCCGCTTGTGTTGTTCGCGAAAGGGGCACAGCGTATTCCGTTATATTTAATGGGCTTTATCCAGTATTTATCGCCAACAATCGTGTTATTCCTAGGCATCTTACTATATAAAGAGCCATTTACACAGGTTGAGTTTATTGCATTTAGCTTCATTTGGATGGCGTTAGTTATTTTCTCCGTATCAAAAGTAGTAGAAACAAGAAGGCGTCATCATATTGCGTCAGTTCAGCATTAGAAATTGGTAAGTTGTACTAGTACAACTTACTTTTTTTTGGCTGTTTGAAGGGATTATCGACATTATAGAGAATATTATACATAGAACGACAAAGGGGGAAACTGAATGTTTGTTACAATCGGGGGAAATCGGTTTGATTTTAGTAAAATTGATGTTGACGTTCAAGAGTCAGGGATTGAAAATGCATTCGCAAAATTTGATAAAATGACACTTGCACAACTTATTACGCAAAAGAAGTACGAGCATTTAAAAATTGATACCGAAACTTTGCACCCGCAGCTACTCGACAAAGCTGCTGGACAAGCTGTACAAATAATGAAGGACATGGGAGATCCATATTACAAACAGTTTTTGAATAACTATGGGGATATGAAGTATTCGAAATTTGTGGTAAGAGGGAATGAAGAGCTTCTTCAGA
The DNA here is from genome assembly GCF_038003525.1 of Solibacillus sp. FSL H8-0538. Taxonomy (NCBI): domain Bacteria; kingdom Bacillati; phylum Bacillota; class Bacilli; order Caryophanales; family Caryophanaceae; genus Solibacillus; species Solibacillus sp. FSL H8-0538. The sequence goes on from NZ_JBBOPI010000001.1 coordinate 1,703,478, forward strand.
AAAATGGTGTTTACATTATCATTGTAGGAAATGAACTTGTATTTTCGGGTGTTTGTGCAAGGTCTTTCCGCGAGCGCTTTAATCAGCACATCGGCAATATTTCTGCAAAAGGCTGTTTTAGGGATGGGACAGCTACGCACTGCCATATTAATGCGCAAATTACGAAAAAAATCGATACATGTAAAGTGTATTTTTCTATTTGTCCAATGAATGATAAGAAAGAGATGAATCGCTTAAAAAATGCGATTATTAAGCGGTTTGAGCCGGAATGGAATTTACGTACAAGTAAAGATAAGATGGAATATTTGAGCAACTATTAAACTCTCTTTCAATTAGGCTATGTAAATAACATTGTTGTTTTTGATAAAAACAAAGATTAGTAGCTAATAAAATAACAGTAGCGTTTAACAGCGCCTTCAATTTAATAAAACGATGCGATTTAGGCTTTTTGTTGTTGGTAAAACCTGTCGTATCTTTAGTGGTGTCTCAAAGCTTGATGAGACACCTACTTTTTATTTGAAAAGGTTTTAATTCACCTATTACGGGAATAATCTGAGGTAATACGTAAGTAGGTGAATTGAATGAGAGCAGCGTTTAAATATTACGGACAAATACATCGTGAATATTTGTGGTTACATGCCATTTTTACGACCGTTCTTGCTGTTACATCTGTGTTTTGGTTTATTTTGCCGTTTTTTATTTTTAACTATGGCTATTACACTCCAATCTTTCCATTGCAGCTGTTTTTCGTGTTGGTATTATTTGTATTTCCATCACTTTTTGTTACACTTCATTGCTGGTTTATTAGCTTTCGGGCCGCAAAAAAATGGTTGGAGCAGCACCCACATGAAAGTTTGTGGAAGTGGTTTCTTTGCTTTCAGTCTATGGCGTTTTTTGTCGTCATTATTTTTACATCCATTATCTACACGCTACTACTCATAATTGACTATATTCGATAATGGTTTGTATGCGTGTTTTCGCTACAATATGTAGAGTTCATCTAATTTACGCACTTCACATTTATTACACAGCTTCGCCACGAAATGTTCACAGATGAATTCTGCACATTGTTACCCGAAATTTGGTACGATGGAAACATTAATGTGAAGGAGCGAACAGACATCATGACTAATGATATTAATGTCTTCTTAGCGTTTGGTGCAGGCTTTTTAAGCTTTATCTCGCCTTGTACACTACCGCTATTTCCAGCGTTCCTGTCGTATATTACAGGAATGACGTTAGATGAACTTAAAACAGAAAAGGGAATGTTACAAAAGCGAGCTATTATACATACGTTATGTTTCCTTCTAGGTTTTTCGATTATCTTTATTGCGATTGGCTTTAGCACGTCGCTTGCAAAAGATTTTTTCATACAATACCAAGACCTGCTACGCCAAGTTGGTGCGATTTTAATTGTAGTATTTGGTTTAATGATCGTCGGGTTATTACAAATCGACTTCTTAATGAAGGATCGTAAATTCCAATTTAAAAATCGTCCAAGCGGGTATTTCGGGTCTGTATTGATTGGGATCGCATTTGCAGCAGGTTGGACACCTTGTACAGGGCCAATTTTAATGTCGATTATTGCCTTAGGTGGAACAAATCCAGATTCTGCGATGTTGTATATGTTTGCTTACTTCCTTGGCTTTGCGATTCCGTTCTTTGTGCTGTCCTTCTTTGTTTCCAGAATGGGTTGGATTCGTAGAAACAGCCAAAAAATCGTCAAAATTGGCGGTTATATTATGATTGGTGTCGGTGTTTTATTATTCTTTGACGGTTTAGATTATATTATTCGTTTACTTTCCCCGATTTTTGGTGGATTTACGGGCTTCTAGTAGTTACACTAAATCTATTGCATGCTATAATTTGTGGATAGTGAAGGAGTTTTGTTATGCCAACAGTATTAGTCGTTGATGACGCGCTTTTTATGCGTGTTGCGATAGGAAATATGTTTAAAGAGTGGGGATTTAATGTTGTTGCAGAGGCTGCCAATGGGCGTGAAGCGATAGCTCTATATAAAGAGCATCAACCAGATATCGTTACGATGGATTTAACAATGCCAGTTATGTCAGGCTTAGATGCGGTAAAGAAAATTATTCCCGAATATCCGGCAGCGAAAATCGTAATGATTACAGCCCTAGGACAACAACGTATTATTGTTGATGCGATTGAAAGCGGTGCAAAAGACTTTATTACAAAGCCTTTTCAGCCCTATAAGCTGAAGGAAGTAGTGTATAATGTTTTAGGTATTGAAGTAGAGTAGTCAACGAAGAGGAGGGGTTCGATGTTTGACGCAATACCTTCTCAGTATTTATTAATTGGCTCGACAGTGATGGCCATTGTCATGGGTTCATTTGTCATGGTAATGCGTATGCGTTCGCAAAAAAAGCCTGTTAGTGCAAAGAAGATTATCATTCCTCCTGTGGCGATGTCAACGGGAGCACTGATGTTTATTTTTGAAGAGTTTCGTGTTGCACCGATGCAAATTTTGGAGGCAACCGCTTTAGGTTTATTGTTCTCAACCTTATTAATTGCTACTTCTAAATTTGAGATTCGTGAAAATGATATTTATATGAAAGCCTCAAAAGCATTTCCATTTATTTTAGTTGGCTTGCTTGTGTTTCGTATTATTTTAAAATTAGTATTCTCAAATAGTTTAGATGTTGGTGAACTGGGTGGTATGTTCTGGATTTTAGCATTCTCCATGCTTGGCCCGTGGCGTATTGCAATGCTCATCCAATATCAAAAAATTAAAAAAGCCCATTTAACGAGTTAAAAAAGAAAAGGAATTAGACAAAATATCTAATTCCTTTTCTCTTTTTTATTGTCAAGGAAATTATATAATTTCTCCATAATGTAGCTGTTAAAAATGGATAGATCATTCTCAAATTAGTAGGGGAGGGATAATAAGGTTTATTGTAAAATAACAAGTGAACCGTTTCTTATTACCGATAAAAAAAAGAGAGACTCCATTTTTAATAGAATCTCTCCAAATATAAACTAGTTTAGTCAAACAAATGCTCATATGGTGTTACATCGATTTGCATTTGCTCTAGCTTTTTACGTAAAAATTTATGATCGCGCTTCGGAGTTGCTTGAATATAGCCACGAATAATTAAGTCATTATCAATTGCTGTTGCATGTTCTTCCAAGGCAATTTCGCCAATTTTCCCCGCGATTTTCTCCTTCGCTACTTGACGAAAAAGCTCCGGAACAGGACTCACAAGCTCGCCCAATAATGACTTGGCATCCTCGCCCCACAGATGAATCGTTTTATCTAAATAAATGTTCTGCCAGTCCAAATCCGACTTACCGTCACTTTTCGGAAGGGATTTTAAAAACTTGCGGAACATGAAAAATCCACCAATGCCCATTAATACAACTAAAACTACTACCCAAAATAAAATAAACCATAAAAACCAACCTTCTAAGTCCACTACATTCACCTCTTTACTCTCTCTCTGTCTTATTATAAAAGGTTTTCGAATTTATTTCATTAGGAATGTCCCTTTTTGGTGGCACAAGTTTTGCAGCTAGTCATAAAAGTAAGTGTCGTTAAGGACTGGTAGACGAGTAATAAATTGTGAAGAGTATGTTTCACAAATTTGTCAGAAAGCTTTCATAAAACATGCTATTGTATTCATCCGTTCAATTCGATAAGATGAAGGGAACGTTGTAAAGAGTGGGAGAGAGAAAAATGAGAAAAAAATCTGTGGGGCTCATTGTGCTTATGCTAATGGCCATTGTACTAAGTGCGTGTAGCAATTATCAATTTAAGCCTACTACTTCATATGAAATTCAAGATTTTACGGTTACAGATCATCGTGGTGAGGAAGTTTCCCTGGAGAGTTTAAAGGGCAAACCTTGGCTGGCGATGTTTATTTTCACAAATTGTACAACAATCTGCTCACCGATGACGTACAATATGACGGAAATTCAAAAGGAACTAATCGACCGTGATGTTGAGGACTACAATATTGTTGCGTTCTCAGTTGACCCAGCAAACGATACGCCTGAAGTGTTAACAGAGTATTTAAGCCGCTATACAGTGCCAGATGAGTCAAAATGGCATTTACTAACGGGCTATGACCAAAAATTTATTGAGCAATTCTCTGTTAAATCATTCAAATCCCTTGTCAGAGCGATCGAAGGGGACGACCAAGTGATGCATGCCAATACATTTTTTTTAGTAGATGAGCAAGGCGTCGCTGTGAAAAACTACACAGGCTATTCTCAAACAGATGACGGCGTACCATTTGATACAATTGCTGTTGATATGGAATCATTAATTGAAGAACGTTTAGGTAAATAATATGTAAAGAGCACTCCGGACTGGGGTGCTCTTTTATTTTTGATACGAAAGAATAACTTTCCCGTCCATATAAGTAAAGACATCAACTCGCCCTATTTTGAGCGAGCTGATTCTTTCTTGTGGATGTCCTTAATTAATATTCTGAATTGTGGAACTAATTTTACTTTGAATCGTATAGATTATATGGTGTTTGTTAAAAACCGAATGCTCAAGATAAAAAAGGTCAGATTAAAAAATTCTATTAATATTTGGCTTTTATAAATTTGATTTTGTATTTTTTAAACTCGATTTGTCTCATTTGTCGAAATGGACATACAACTTATTAGAAATTAAGTGCCAATGACACTTATTTGCGGATAAGTTGTATCTTAAAGTCTCTATTTTAGCTTTTCAGAGGGAAATAAAGTAGTACTTTCCCGTCCACATAAGTAACAATATTAACTCGTCCTATTTTTTGTGGGTTGTGTCTTGCTAAACAAAAAATATTCGTCATTAATAAAAAATCTATTAAAAATAAAGGTACTAGTTTTTAAGGGGGATTGTTGAATCGAGAAGTTAAGGGTTCAAACTTTTTAGAAATTAAGTAACGATGAATTTAATACTGATCTATATACTTTTTCAGATGAAGATTAATGAACCTAGGATCATAATATTAAATGGGCAGTAAAATGCCGGGGAGGGAGATTTGAAATGAAATTTGTTCATAGCTTATATGCGAGTATGGTGTTAATCATAGTTATAAATTTAATTAGTGAAACGATTTTGGATGGTGAATACTCTGGGATTGCACTGTGGATTTCATTAGTGATTTTTACATTAGGCACTGCCTTTTATATTAATGCGAAATATTATCTTTCTGGTAAGACATAACATGGCGCGTGATAGTTGAGAAAGAAAAGGGAAATAGTAAAAAAATCTAGGCAGCTTTATACTGTAGATGCGCCTTAACGGATGAGGGGTGAGAATTTTGTTTGACTGGATTATTGAAATAAAAGAACCACAATTCTCTTTAAATGATGAAGATGGGCAATTAAAAATTGAAAGAATCGAGTCGGCAACTGCTTTAAATAAAATGAGTGTAGTTTGCCAATTTTTTGCTTCAATAGATGCGATTACTGGAAATGACGGTCTAACAAGTTTCCCAACGCCAACTGAAGATTCACTTACTACGATTATGAATGAAATCGCACCTCATTACGAAGATGTAAAGAAGATTTTTATCAATGGCGAACTGAAAGAAATTAATGTTAGATGCCTGTAAAAAGACTCTAAAGAAATGGTGGCGGAGATTCTTTTAGACCGTGTTTATCCTGTTATTCCTGATATCTATCGCTCAAAAAATATAAATTTAGCGACTGAACCAAGAGAATTGAAATATTATTTAGTAAATCAAGATTTGGTTAATCCATTACATATAGAAGGGACAGAGGAGATACGACAATTTTTTGAAAGTTCCTTTTTTGCTGACAATGGGTCAATCTTACTCCAACCAACAGGATGGAAGTTAGAAGATGAATTACAAAATTCAATAACAATTCGTACTTTTATAACATTCGCAAAACAAATCATCTTATTTGTTGACGATAAAGATAAAAATGTTGTTTTACTAGGTATTTATGGATAAATCAAAAGGATTGCCGATGTTAGTTTATGTTACTTATTAAATGACAAAAAAGAAACGAGGAGGCCACTGATGAACGCATTGCAGCTTATAACGGACTACCGAGATCAAGATCATTACAGAACGAGTTTTTTCCAACTAGCAAAGGAAACATTTGGACTGCAATTTGAGGAATGGTATGAAAAAGGCTATTGGGGAGACCGCTATAAATGTTTTTCCGTTGTAGATCAAAACAAAATCGTCGCAAATGTAAGTGTAACGGAGCTGGATTTAGTCATTGAAGGGAAGCAATATACTGCACTTCAAATCGGCACAGTGATGACGAATCCTCAGTATCAAGGACGAGGTTTATCCAAGCAGTTGATGAATGAAGTGCTCGCTACTTACGCGGAAACAATTGATATTTATTATTTATTTGCCAATAAATCCGTGCTTTCGTTTTATCCGAAGTTTGGCTTTACAACAGTTTCGCAAAGTGCTTATTCGTTAGCTACAAGTTCAATTGAGCGAAAGCCGTTAGAACAAAGACAGCTGCATATAGATAATGTAGCAGACCGTTTATTAATCGAACAAACGATCAAAAATCGTCATATGCGGCAAACGTTTTCGACGAAGTATGCGGATGATTTGACGTTATTTCATTGCCTCGTCAACTATCGTCAAAATATGTATTTTATTGAGGCATTGCAAACGATAGTTTTTTACCGTATCGAAGGGGAAACAATAGTTATTTATGATGTCATTCATGAGCAGCCATTGCCGTTACAAACGGTTTTAGCTGCAATCATGCCAGAAGAAGTTAAAACCATTTCAATTTGCTTCACACCAGATGATGAATCAAAATACGAGAAATCACCGTTTTATGATGAAGGTGCGTTATTCGTGAAATGCAAAGAGGGTATACACTATCCAGCAAATGTTCTATACCCTTATACATCGCTTGCATAAAAAAAGGAGATGTCTCGAAAGTTTTGAGACATCTCCTTTTAAGTATACCAACTTAATTGGATTTCTTTTAAATCGAAAGTGAAATATTTATAAATTCTTAAAAATAAATGAACGATTAGCCAATGCCGGCAGTCTAATCAATAAAGGGGGGGCATGAATGGTAGAACTCGATTTAGCAAAGCGGGCGATTCAAGGGAATGAAGAGGCGCTATTAGCATTATTAGCTTTTTATGAAGATGCTTATTATCGTACAGCATTTGCCTATATGAAAAATGAACACGATGCAATTGAAGCAATACAAGAAATGACGTATCGCTGTTTGAAAAAAATACATACCGTAAAAGAGCCAGCCTTTATACAAACATGGCTTATGCGTGTTCTACTAAATGTGTGCCATAATATGCGCAAAAAACAGGTAAACATAGAGTTAAAAGAATCAGTTGAAATAGAGTGCACGACTATTCCGCAGCTTGAAATAGCAGACATCATTGCCGAACTGCCACGAGCGCAACAAGAACTCATTTATTTAAAGTTTTTTAAGGACTTAAAAAATAGTGAAATCGCACAAATACAGCAAATACCTGAGGGAACAGTGAAGTCAAGACTACACACTACATTACGGAAGCTACGTGGACTAATGGGCGAAAGGGGTGGCATGTAAATGGAAAAGGAATTATTTGAACAACTAGAACAACTACCTGTACCAAAACAAGCACTTCATGAGGCGCGAATAAAAGCACTCCAGCAAAAACGATTAGAAGAAAAAAAACGTCATCGCAAGATTAAAACCGTAGCCCTTATAGCTATTATGCTCGCGTTATTTGTAACATCTGTTCGCATGTCACCTACAGTTGCTAGCGCGATTGCAAAAATCCCAGGTTTAGCCCCGCTTGTCGATATGATTGCCTATGATAAAGGGGTAGAAGATATTTTACAAAATGACTATTACGAAAAGCTTGGAGTCACTGTGACGGAAAATAACATTACAATTATCATTGACCATGTCATAGCCGACGAATCCGGCATGATTATAGCTTATACAGTCGAGGCACCTTTTGATATATCGAATTTAGAAACAAGGCAAATCGAAATTTTTCAACACGGAGAGCCAGTAGAAGCGAGTTATACGTATAGCTGGTTTTCCACAGAGCCAACAAATCGCGTAGAAGATAAGATTGAAGTAAGGGCATGGAAGGAAATGGATTACACACATTCTGATTTTGAAGTGCGTTTTCATTTTAGCGAGGAGGAAGTCATTGTCGTTCCATTTACTGTTACGCAGGAAATTGTGAAAACGAAAGATTATGTTGTAAATGAAGAAATCGAAATAGACGGGCAAAAATTAACGGTTAAGTCTGTTCATATTTCACCGCTTCGTGTCGAAGTGAGGGTGGCATTTGCCCCGAATAATCCGAAGCGTATTTTAACAATTGGTTCGCTACAGCTACTCGATGAAAACGGTGAGGAATGGAGCCGCATCACGAATGGTATAAGTGGTTTTGGCTCTGAAATTGAAGGAGAGATGTCGTACTTTTTACAAAGTAATTATTTTAGGGAGCCAAAAGCATTAACGTTAGTCATTAGTGAAGTGGAAGCTCTCGAAAAAGGGCAGGATTATATTGAAGTTGATTTTGAAAAAGGCAAAGTGCTCTACATGCCAGACTTACCGAATTTAAAAGTAACGGCAGTTCGAGCGGATGAAGTAGATATTACGTATTTACCGGATACCCCAAATTTTCACCGCCAAGTGCTTGGTGAAGGAATCGATGCAAACGGTAATAAGGTGGAAGGGAACGGTGGGAATTTCTCTGGAGGTGACGGTTATTTTGAAACGAATTCGAAATATGACGTGCAAAGTATTAAGAATCCAGTAAAGTTATATATCAATAGTTTCCCGAACTTTTTAAAGGGGTCAGCGCAAGTAAACATTCAGTTAGATGAATAGGCGAATCTGAAAAGTAAAAGCAATAGTTGAATAAAGGATTTATAACAAAAGACTTGCTCAAATCTGAACAAGTCTTTTGTCTTTCAAATTATGCACCATATTGTTCAAAAAAAGCGCTTAATGCACCAAGCCACTGCTGTTTCGCACGCTTCGAAACGGGAACACTCTGCTCCAGATCAAAGCCATGATAGCAGCCAGCATATAAATGAAACTCTACTGGTACATTTGCGGCAGTAAGGTGAGTTACATAACTAAGTGTCTCATCACGAAATAAATCGAGCGTTCCGACATACGTATACGTCGGTGGCAACTGATGGAAATCCGTAGCAAGCAGTGACGAAGCATACGAAGAAACCGGCTCCATCCCATTTAAATAATATGCCCAACTCGCCACATTTTTCTCTCGGTTCCATACAAAAGGGGAAGTAATCGCGTGAGATGAAGGGGAATCATTCCGATAATCAAGCATGGGATAAAGCGGTGATTGAAATAAAATCGGTGGCCCCCCGTGATCGCGTGTATACAAACTTACTGCTGCACATAATCCTCCTCCAGCACTCGCCCCACCAATGGCAATTAGTTTTTCGTCAATATCAATTTTTCCCGCCTGTTCATAGGCCCAGCACAATGTATCGTAGCAATCATGCATAGCTGCCGGAAAAGGATGCTCTGGTGCCAGACGATATTGTGGCAAAATGACTGAACATCCCGTTTCAAGAACAACATCCGTTAAAAAGGGCAAGCTCGCATCTGGACAACCAAGCACCATCCCGCCCCCGTGATAAAAAATGAAGCAACGTTTGCTGTGCTTTACGACAGGTCGCATAATGACTAAGCGCAGTGCATCATTATGAGGCGTCTTAATGAATTGTTCTTCCACCTGCACGGATGTTGGCAATGAAAGCTCAGAATAGTGAACAAGCTGCCGATTTTTTACAAGCGTTTCGATAGAAGGTGACGGCGTAACATCATCAAATACTTTTACTAAATCTGGATGTAATGCCTGCAAAAAATTCATTCTGTCGCGGCACCTCCTTTTTTTCGTTCAATTCGATTAAAGGCACGGATACTAAGTGCTGTCATTACGTACGCAAAAATACTTCCAGCAAATAAAGGAATCGCTCCCGGGAAGACATTATATACCCCGTACATGCACACCAAGATAACCCCCATAGCAAATAATTCTAGTGGCGATTTCATTCCAATAAAAAATGCCTGTTTAAAATATTGAAGAAATTTTAAATTGAAATGTACATATACCGGAAAGAAAAATGCTATCACAACAGCTGCTGCAATTAAGAGAAACACAAAAACAGGGAATAGCCATTCCAATGGACCACCCACTTGAATAACGAAATAAAAATCTACATACAAAATCAATAAAAACAATACAATTACGGCCGCAAAACGGTTCGCTTTTAAAAATTCAGACTTGTAACTTTGCCAGAATACACGTGAGATTTTAATGTCTTCTCTCAAATGAATTTTGCGAATAACGGTAAACATCGCTGTCGTCGCTGGAAATAAACCGAAAACTCCTAGCCCAACCAATGTGAAAAATAGCCATAAAAAATTTATGTAAATGAGCTGTACCATTTTCGTCGTTAGTTGGTTAAAACCTTCCCAATAATTCACCCGCAACACCACCTTCTTCATTCCATTATAACAATACCAATGAAATATTTTCTTACTATTCTAATTAAAGACAGTTAATAGACTTGAGTAACAATTTGAATTATTATAAGCTGAAAGAACAATAGTTGCAATATTTAGTTAATTTACAACTATTTTACAACTTCTTGATTACAGTCAAGAAGGGGCAATGGGCAGAAAAATGAGCACGTCAATCATTTCATGAAAGGGGTTCGAAAAATGAAGAAAATTAGCTGGTTTATGTTAGTTTTATTAATTAGTGTCATGATGGCAGCGTGTAGCGAAACGGATGATACGACAACTCAAGTTGACAAACCTTCAACAGAAACAACAGATGAGGGGACTGCTGAAGAATCTGGAAGTGAATTATCGGGCGAAATTACTGTGTGGGCACATCCATTTACACAAAATGCTGAAACTGAAAAAGCCATGTGGGATGAAATAATTAAAAATTACGAGGCTGAAACAGGGGTAAAAGTTACGTTTGAGCAAATTCCTTGGGCAAACCGTGACCAAAAAATCTTAACAGCATTAGTTGCAAATAATGGTCCGGACGTATTCTATGTAATTCCTGACCAAATGCCACAATATGCAAACGAAGGAATGCTTCTGGAGCTAAATCAATACGTTGATACTGCCGATCTAGAAGATTTCGTTGATACCGCTTTAGTGTCAACAACTTGGAGAGATAAATTATACGGATTACCAATTTTACAGGAAGCTTACACAATGATTTATAACGTAGATGTCATCAATGCGATTGGTGAGAGTGTAGATAACTTGCCAAAAACATGGGAAGATTTCACAGCTTGGTCTGCTAAAGCAAAAGAAAAGGGCTACACAGCATTTAGCTTTGCAGGTGGCGGTTCAATGAACGGAACATTATATCCATTCATCTGGCAAGCAGGCGGGCAAGTTGTAACAGAGTCAAACGAAGTATTAATTAATAACGAAGCGGGTGTAGAAGCATTTACGTACATTAATGAGATGTACAAAAATGGTTATATTCCACAAGATGCAATTACAGCGCTTGATCATGATGCTTTATGGGATAGTGGTAAAATGCTAGCCGTGTTAGGTTCTGGTATTTCAGTGAGCCGTATGCTAGATGCAGGCCAATTCGAATTCGTATTATCTGAACCATTAAAAAATAAAGAGCAATTAACGTATGGAACAACAGGTATGTTCGTTTCACCAATTAACACAGATAACCCAGCAGGAGCGGCAGAGTTTATCAAATTTGTAACAAATACAGATAGCCAACGTGCGTTCAATGGGCTAACGCAATACGTACCAACACGTGAGTCTGCGAAAGACATTTTCAAAGACCAGCCGTATTTAGCGCAAATCGCTAGCTACACACAATATGCCCTACCTGGTGTTATTCACCCAGAAGGTCGTAACATCATGCCATTAATTCAAGCTGAAATGCAATCAATGCTTGAAGGTAACCAAACGCCACAAGAAGCAGCGGATAAAGCTGCAGAAGCAATTAAGGGCAAGGTTCAATAACAACTGCAAAGAGAGTTTGGTCAATTAGATCAGACTCTCTCTCTATTATCCCGTGATGAAAGGGTGATTAATCTGAGTAACACACTTGCTACAGGCAAAAAGAAATTGCCTTTATCCGAGCGTATGAAGCGTGAATTTAATAAAAACTTTTTAGTATATGTCGTATTAATACCTGTTCTAATTCATTTTATTGTGTTTCAAGTATATCCATTTGTATTAAGCTTTTATTTAACGTTTATGGACTGGAAGATTATTGGGGATCCGGAATTTGTCGGACTGAAACATTGGAAGTATTTTTTCGAGGATAAAGTTGCGTGGAAAGCAATATGGAATACAGTTAAGTTTTCCATCTATTATATAGTGCCGACGATGGCTTTAGGTCTTATTCTTGCCTTAATTATTAATTCGGGCATTAAGTTTGCAGTATTTTTTAAAGGGCTTTTCTTCTTACCGGTTGTGACGTCATTCGTCATTATTGCAGGGATTTGGGGCTGGGTATTCCGTGGTACAGAAGACGGATTAATTAATTATCTTATTGGTTTTGTTGGAATTAATCCGCAACTGTTTTTATCGAGCTCTAGCCAAGCATTACTTGTACTTGCGGGGCTTAGTATTTTCAAGGTAGCGGGTAGTACGATGATTTACTACTATGCGGGACTGCAGTCAGTTGATAAACAGCTTTATGAGGCAGCACGTATTGACGGGGCTTCTTCTTGGAAGATTTTCTGGAAGGTGACGTTCCCGTTACTAAAACCAATTCACTTTTATGTAGCGATTACAACGACGATCGGTTCATTCCAAATTTTCGATTCTGCGTACCTTTTAACAGCCGGTGGACCGAATTACGCCACTACAACAATCGTGTACTACCTATATTATACAGGCTTTACCGGGTTGAATTTAAGCTATGCAGCTGTTTTATCGTATATTTTATTCTTTATTATTTTGGCGATTTCCCTTGTTCAGCGTAAATATATTGGACAAGAGTCAAACCATTACTAGTCGCTGCTTGCGAGGAAGGAGCTCAACTATAGTGAAAAAAATCATCTCGTATTCAGCTTTGATTATTTTAAGTTTTTGCTTCGTCTTACCCTTTACCATTATGATTTTAGGTTCGTTAAAAGTCGTGGAATATGCACAAATCGATCCGTTATTTTGGATTCCAACCGATCCATCGATTCAAAACTTCGTGAAAATCTTTAATAATGGTATTTTCGTACGTTGGATTTTTAACTCTGTCGTCATCACAGTCATTCCGGTTATTACTCAAATGCTCATTTGTGCAGTACTCGGCTATATTTTTGCGAAAAAGCAGTTTCTCGGCAAAGAGGTTATTTTCTGGACATTTATGGCGGTCATTATGGTTCCGCAACAATTATTAATTATTCCAAAATACATTATGTTTGTGGATTTTGGTTGGATTAATACCTACTGGGCGCTTATTGTTCCAGAACTTTGGGGCATTATGGGAGTATTTTTAGTACGTCAGTTTTTACAAGGCATTCCAAATGATCTAGAGGAAGCAGCTTATATTGACGGAGCGAATGATGTACAAATCTTCTTTAAAATCATGTTGCCACTATCTTTCCCAGTTATTGCGACAGTCGGTACATTTTCATTCATTTCGAACTGGAATGATTTGTTCCAGCCGTTAATTTATTTAACGAATGAAAAAATGTACCCGGTAACGCTTGGGTTAGCATCGATGCTCGGCAAGGAGGGGAACTTCGGATTAGAAATGGCCGGTTCCGCAATTTCGTTCGTACCAACATTCTTAATTTTCTTGTTCTTCCAACGTTATTTTACAGAAGGAATTCAAATGTCAGGTATTAAATAAAGAGGTGACAGAAAATTGCTGAAAATTGGAATTATCGGTGTTGATACATCGGACGCATCAGTCATCAATAGAAATAGAAGAAACGCTCGAAATAATCAAGTTCATGGAAGCGATTCAGACAAGTAAAAAACAAGGACGAGCAGTCGCACTTTAATGCGTACTGAACTCCTCCTCACAAAAATTCAAATGAAAAATCCGGCGTGGGCGTCCTTTATAGGAAACTTTTTCTTCGCCCACAATTGTTACAAGACCCGCATCTGTCCATTTCAGGAGAATGCGATTGGCACTTCGTAGTGTAATGTTTAAAGTAGTGGCGAGCTCTTGTGCAGTGTAATCCATTTTATTATGCTTCGCAATCCGTGCCATTAGCTTAGACATATAAGATGCGGACATACCGGCTTTTTCAGCCCGGTGCAAAATGTCGCGATCGGTGACAACGAGCTGGTAACACTCATAATTCGTCTGCATCGCTAAATCAACGGGACCAATGACACTTTGATCTTCACGCACAATATAGCATACATCATCGTTCAGCTCCATCGATTGGTGAAGTGCTTGGATTGCGTGCCCACCAGATTCGGCAGCAGTTCGCCCGAAGCCCACGCCCAGGCTTGTTGTAAGGTGGAAGTTTTCTTTTAGTATTTTTAACAGTGGGATAAATTTATAGCCCCTTGTTTCGCGCTCAAAAATACCACGTGTCGTCATAAAAGCATACTGATTGTTCACTAAATGGATACCATGCCCATCAAGCGACTGTACGTATTGCGCAAAAGCTTGTTCAATTTTTTGCTTTAGTAAATGTGGGGAAGAAGACTTTGCCATAATGTCCTCGATATTATGGCAGTGTAGTAAGCCGTACACAATTTGCGTTTCTTTATTGCGCCGAGAAGTGGTGGACAGCAATGACCGTTCAAATGCGACCGACATATCTTGCTTTGTTGGTGTGACCAGTTCAAAAGGGATAGCACGTGCAACAAGATGGGTTGCCACTTGTGGAATACACGTAATGATGGCAGCACCGTCATAATAGTTGATAGTGTGAAATTCAATAATATCCTCAATCGGCGGCACGGATTTGTTTAACTCGAACAATTGAAGTTCGCAACTATGCTCGAGCTCATTTAATAGTTTGTTTAAATACTTTTCTTCAATTGTATCGACAGACAGTTTAGCGGGTTTTAATGTTTGGCAAACAAGAAAAAGTGATCGATACAAACCTGTTGTCAGCCCCGGCATATGATGAACTGGAATTGTAAACGTACAATGCTGTTGTGCTTGTAAGTAACTGAACGAATCCGTAAACATCATCACTTCAACATGGGTCATTAACGTTTCAATGGCTTCAATGAAATTGTGTTGTTTATCTATTATATGGAAAAACGGTTTGAAATTGGGGAAAGCAAGGATAACTTCTTTTAGTTGTTGCACTACAGATGTGGTCGTAATTATTGCGATATGAATTTCTGGGATGTTTTGATTTAGTTGCTTGCTCATATGAAACCTCCTACAACCGAAAATACGTTAAATCTACTATTATAGTAAACTAGTTATCGAGATAATGTCAAAATATTCAATAAATGTTTGTAAATACAATTCGAGGAGTGGTCGCAATGAATCGCGTGGCGCAATTAGAACAATTCATGACAAAGCCGTCATCAGCATTAATAGAAGATCTAAAACAGATTGACGGTGATATTTTAATATTAGGCATTGGCGGGAAAATGGGGCCGACACTCGCAAAGATGACAAAGCGTGCCATTGATGAAGCAGGGCTACAGAAGCGTGTAATTGGTGTATCGCGTTTTTCAGCTGGTGCATTGCAGCAAGAACTAGAGGATGCCGGTATTGAAACGATCGCAGCAGATTTATTAAATGAAGACCAACTACAGGGGCTACCCGATGTGAAAAACGTTATTTTCATGGCGGGAAATAAATTTGGAACGACGGGTAATGAACATTTCACATGGGCAATGAATGCGTATTTACCTGGCCGTGTTGCAGAGAAATATAAAAATTCGCGTATTGTCGCCTTTTCATCGGGCAATATTTATCCCTTTTCAGAAGTGACAAAGGGCAATTGCTCAGAGGATATCGTGCCTAGTCCGATTGGGGAGTATGCACAGTCTTGCTTAGGGCGTGAGCGCGTGCTTACGAATTTTTCGATTCGCAATCATACACCGCTTGTTTTATTCCGCCTAAATTATGCAATTGATATGCGCTACGGTGTATTACTTGAAGTGGCAAAGGCGGTACACGAAGAACGTGCGATTGATTTAACGACAGGTAGTGTGAACGTTATTTGGCAAGGAGATGCGAATGAATATGCACTGCGCTCACTGCTACTTTGTTCGTCACCACCGAAAATTTTAAATGTGACAGGACCGGAAACGATTTCGGTGCGCTGGTTAGCAAAAGAATTCGGCAACCGCTTCGATAAGCAGCCCGTTTTTGAAGGGAATGAGCAAACAACCGCACTACTCAATACAGCGTCACAGGCACATCAATTATTTGGCTATCCGTCTGTCACATTGCAAGAAATGATTGATCGAACAGTATCTTGGATTCGTGAAGGTGGCGAAACATACAATAAGCCAACCCATTTCCAAGAACGAAAAGGGGCGTTTTAATGTTGCAGCCAACAGTGAAGAAAAGCTTGTTTGACGGCGCATTTATCCCTGCGCACCCATTAGCATTAAACGAGGACCGTACATTAGATGAATTAAGTCAGCGTGCATTAACGCGCTATTATATTGAGGCGGGTGTTGGCGGACTTGCAGTAGGTGTCCATACGACGCAGTTTGAAATTCGCAATCCGCAGTTCAATTTATATGAGCGTGTTCTTACGCTTGCTATGGAAGAAATGAAACGTGCACATGTTGGCGAGGACTTTATAAAAATTGGCGGTGTTTGTGGGCCAACAGAGCAAGCAGTGAAGGAAGCGCAGTTTTTAAAGGACACTGGATATAATCTAGCCCTTTTAAGTATGGGTGGTTTAGATTATTCAGAGGCGCAGCTACTTGAGCGTACGCGTGTAGTAGCTGCCGTTATT
The DNA here is from genome assembly GCF_038003525.1 of Solibacillus sp. FSL H8-0538. Lineage (NCBI taxonomy): Bacteria > Bacillati > Bacillota > Bacilli > Caryophanales > Caryophanaceae > Solibacillus > Solibacillus sp. FSL H8-0538. The sequence continues at coordinate 1,720,355 of NZ_JBBOPI010000001.1, forward strand.
CCGGTCGTAGGATTTTACTTACAAACATCCGTCGGCGGTCGCAAGCTATCTTATGAATTTTGGTGTGAGCTAGCTGATATCGAAAATGTTTACGCCATTAAAGTAGCGCCGTTTAATCGTTACCAAACATTCGATGTTGTGCGTGCTGTTTGTCAATCTAGTCGCAATGAGGAAATCGCTATCTATACAGGCAATGATGATAATATTGTCGCGGATTTATTATCCACGTATAAAGTACGTGTTGGTGATAAAACCGTGCACAAGCAAATTATTGGCGGATTACTCGGACACTGGTCTGTTTGGGTGAAAACGGCTGTAGCGTACTTTGAAGATATAAAGCGCGTGCGGAATGGTCGGCTCATCCCGACAGAATTATTAACACGAGGGCTTGAAATTACCGATGCGAATGCGGCATTTTTTGATCCCCAGCATGATTTTAAAGGGAGTATTGCGGGCATTAACGAAGTACTCGCACGTCAAGGGCTGCTTCAGGGCAATTGGTGCTTAATGGATCATGAAAAACTTAGTCCAAATCAAGCAGAGGAAATTACGCGTGTGTATGAAAGCTATCCACATCTTCATGATGATGTATTCGTTGCAGCGAATTTAGGGAAATGGAAGTCGGGTGATCAGTTATGAAATCGTTAATGGCGATTGATGGTATGGCGCAAGTTGTGGAGCTGGAAGTACCTGAATTACTTCCACAACATGTGCGTGTAAAAACACATTTTACGGCTGTTTCACCAGGAACAGAACGCTTACTAATTGGTAGCAGTGCAAGTGGTGACCGCCGATTAGGCTATAGTGCAGTGGGTGAAATTATTGAGCTCGGAGAAGGTGTTAACAACTACTCGGTAGGAGATATCGTGGCGTGCTACGGTGCACCTTATGTGAGCCATTCAAGTGAATTAGTTGTACCAAAAACGCTCATTTCCAAAGTGCCTTCGCATGTTCCAACAATTCATGCGTCGTTTGCAGCGCATGGGGCCATTGCTATACATGCAATTCGCAAGGCACATTTGCAGTTCGGCGAAACCGTCATCATTGTTGGCTTAGGTGTACTTGGCCAAATGATTGCGAAAATTTGTAGTGCGGCAGCGTATGAAGTGATTGCCTATGAGCCTATAGAAGCGCGCGCCAACATGATTAACGGCGAAGGCTCGATTCATGCATTTTCATCTTTATCAAAGATGGCGCATTTTTTAGATCAGATGACAGAGGGACATGGTGCAGATGCTGTACTCCTTTGTACAGGTGGGAAGCATTCTGAAACAACGGCGCAAAGTTTAGATTGGGTTCGTAAGCAGGGGAAAATCGTGATTGTTGGAGACGTGGAGCCTGTTTTTCCGCGTGAGAAAATGTTCGGGAAAGAAGCCGCAATCCTTATTTCACGTGCAGGGGGGCCTGGTCGTTATGACCCACTTTATGAAAAAATGGCGGTGGATTACCCATATGGCTATGTACGCTGGACGGAAGGACGGAATGTGAAGGAGTTTATCCGTTTACTTGCACAAAATCGCATCGATATCACGCCGTTTATTAAAAGTATTGTGGATATTAAGGATGCGGCAACGATTTATGATGACTTGCTAAAACAACCTGAGGAATTGACGAAAATTATTCGTTTTTAGCTAAAGGAGAGAACAGTGATGTTAAAAGTAGGGGTAATTGGTGGGGGCTCGATTTCGGAATTTCATATTAAACCATATTTGGCAAATGATCAGGTGCAACTTATTGCGTTATGCGACCGAAACGAGGTACGTCTAGCAAAAATGGGCGAGGAGTACGGGGTGACGAATTTATATACAGCGTACAAGGATCTTCTTGCTAATCCGGACGTGGATGCCGTCAGTATTTGTACGTGGAATAATACGCATGCAGAGATTGCGATTCAGGCGCTCAATGCGGGCAAGCATGTGTTACTTGAGAAGCCACTTAGCATGACAGTTGAGGAAGCGCTTGCGGTGGAACAAGCAGTACAGCGTTCAGGCAAGCTATTACAAGTTGGCTATGTACGTCGCCATGCATCGAATATTCACGTGCTTAAGAAGTTTATTGATGCGGGAGATCTGGGCGAGATTTATTACGCAAAAGCGTCATGTCTCCGTCGCTTGGGAAATCCTGGAGGTTGGTTTAGTGATATCGCAAAATCAGGCGGTGGTCCATTAATGGATTTAGGCGTCCATATGATTGATATTTGCTGGTATTTGATGGGCAAGCCAAAGCCGGTTTCTGTTAGTGGCAATACATATACAAGACTTGGCAATCGCAAGCACATCGAAAAGTTATCCTTTTATAAGGCAGCAGATTATGATGCACAGCACAATGACGTAGAAGATTTAGCGAATGCGTTAATACGTTTTGACAATGGGGCTTCATTATTTGTTGACGTAAGTTTTACATTACAAGCTAAGCAAGATGAGGTTAGTGTGAAACTATACGGTGAAAAAGGAGGTGCCGAAGTGGAACCAGCGCTTGCAATTGTTGGCGAAAAGCATAATACAGTCATCAATATGACGCCGCAAATTGATGACTTAGCTTTTGATTTTGCCGGTGCCTTTGCGAATGAAATTAATCATTTTGTAGCGTGTTGCTTAACAGGTAAAGAAAGCCTAGCACCGGTTGCAGACGGTGTGGCGGTCATGAAAATGTTATGTGCAGTATACGAATCCGCTAATACAGGTAAGGAAATTATCTTATAAAAGGGGTGTCATGGATGCCGAAATTCGTGATCGCAAACATCGATAAAGTAAATAGCGCACAAACATTTCAACCTCATCGGATTGGTGTTGATGAGACGCCAATTGATCCTAATGCAGAGTTAACCTATGTTGCTCAGGTTTTTTTTTCAGCGGGGGATGAATTGGACTTATATGTGCCTGCTGAAATACTTAACGAAGCACGAGCGAAATACGTGTATTTTGATTTAGCGCTATATCCGTTTTTTGCCGGAGTGAAGAATGCTGTGGGAGATCAGGAAAAGAGCGGAGTTGTACGATTCCGTCGCACAGGTTTGGAAAGTAAATTAGTCGGGGACATTTATGTACTTTCGAAATTATTCGGAAAGCCGAGTCAAACACATGTAAAGATACGTGAGATTGAACGAAAAGCACATATCATCGTGTTATTAAAATTTGGGCAATCGATTATGGCACATATCGAATTCACGACAGGTGGTAATGAACGTCTGGAGTTCGAATACAGCAGTCCGCAACAAATTATTGAATTTGATAGTGATGAGATGCGACCAGTGCTACCAACAACAAAAACGAAGCTACCGCTAATGTATACCGTTGATGCAATAACAGAAACAGCTGTGGAAATTACGGACGAGCTAAAGCAAGAATTACAAGCAATTGAACAGTTACTGGGAGGTGTGGTTATATGAACATTGGCATTATGAGTTTTGCACATATTCACGCGACAAGTTATGCAACTGCGATTCGCCGCATCCCAGGGGTGACATTAACAGCTATTTATGATACAGACGTGGAACGGGGAAAAGAGGCGGCTGCTCAGTTTGGTGCGACGTTTTACAATAGTGAAGCTTCCTTTTTACAAACAGATATTGAGGCGGTAGTAATTTGTAGTGAAAATGTGCTACATAAACAGATGGCCGTTGCCGCTGCGAACGCAAAAAAGCATATTTTATGTGAAAAGCCGATTGCGACAACGCTAGCAGATGCGGAAGAAATGATTCGTAGTTGTGAGATAAACGGGGTTATGCTACAAATTGCCTACCCGGTTCGTTATAGCCAGCCGATCATCGAGCTAAAAAAAGCGATAGATAATAGGGAGCTCGGTGAAATTGTTGCCATTCGTACAACAAATCGTGGGCAAAATCCAGGCGGGTGGTTTATTGATGCTAACTTATCTGGAGGTGGTGCAGTCCTTGATCATACCGTGCATATGGTTGATATTATGCGTTGGTATTTAAGTGATGAAGTTGTTGAAGTGACAGCATTTGCAGATCGCTACTTTACGGATATTCATACAGATGATGCGGGAATTATGACACTACAATTTGGGGGTGGGGTGATTGCCTCACATGATGCGAGCTGGTCTCGTTTCCCGCAATTTCCTACTTGGGGCGACGTCATGATTGAAGTAATCGGCACGAAGGACACCCGGAAAGTGGATGTGTTTAAGGAGCAGTTCCGTTTGTATGGCAAAGAAGAGCGTTCGCTAACCCATATGTACTGCGGCAATGATACGGATTTTGATTTAATTATCGATTTTCTAAAAAGCGTGCAGCAAAATAAAGCACCGGCAATTACTGGTTATGATGGCTTGAAATCTTTAGAAGTTGCTTTAGCTGCCTACGAATCTAGCAAAAAGAAACAACCAATACCTTTATAAACGACAGGGTACTCCAATTGAGTGCCCTTTTCATTTCAAGTGAGGGGGGATAAATGATATGAAAACGATTTATTATACTTCGCGCGATCCAGTAGTGGTGTTTGCGGTCAACGAATTGGCAAGTCAGCTGCAACAAGAACGTATTGTGCCACTTGAGCAATGGGGAAAGGTGCAGGAAACAGAACATACAGAAATCTTTTTACTAACGATGAAGGAGTATGTAGCATATTTTGCAGGAGAGCCAATCACGCTTTCAGTTGATGAATATACAATTATTCAAGAAAATCATCGCTATTATATTACCGGCAATACACCGCGCGCGCTACTATACGGGGTGTACGGTTTTTGGCAACATGTGTTAGGGGTTGTGGCACTTTATTATGATGAGCTAGCTATAAAAGTAGGCGACAATACACTTGAAGTAGCTACTCGACGTGTCATTACACAAAAACCTAAATTTCGACGCCGCGGCAACGTACTTGAAACATTAAATGATGTCGAATTTTTACAACATTTAGTTGATTGGGGTGTGAAAAATGGTCATAACGAGTATTTCTTTACCTTTTTCCTATGGGACGAGGTCAAAGATGTTCTGGAGCCGGAACTTGCAAAGCGCGGCGTCAACGTTACATTAGGTGGCCATAGCTTGCGTTATTTGCTTGCGAAACTGGAGAACGAGCAGCGTTTAAGCAGTCAGGCAATTGACGGAGCAGTTGGCGATTTAGTTGGGGAAAAAACTGCGTTTACACAACAGTTTACTATCGAAAATGGTCAATTTTTTACACCGAATAATCCACTGCAACAGCGTGTCATTAAAGATATTGTGGCCATTTGTCAGGATGCACCAATGATCACGCGCATTTCACTTTGGCCGGAAGATATCGGCATTGATGCAGAGCAAAGTGAGCAGTTTTTAACGCAGTATATTGCGTTTACGGATCAGTTGAAACTTGCACTCTTAGATAAGGGATTGTCTGTTGAGGTAGAGCATATCGTCTATAATGCAGGATTGGCGTGGCATATGTTAGAGCGGGCAGACCACAAGCCGTCAGAGCAATCCGATATATTATTTGCCTATTGGGGTCGTGATTATAGTAGGGGTCTTGCGGATAGCGGGAACGCTGGACAACGAGCATTATCAGCGCTGCAACACTGGAAAGCGTCATCTACTAAAGAGGTAACAATTTTTGAATATTACAGCGATCATTTTATGTTGAGTGAATTATTCCCGCCACTGCATAATCGTATTGCACAAGATATCGCACAGTACGAACAGCTACAATGTGAGGGGATTTTAAACTTAATCGTGCCTTTGCATAAACAAACGGCAGCGGAACCACATATGTCGTCTTACAATTATCAATGGAATCAGCACTGGAATAATGCGTTTTATTCGCGCCTGGCATGGGGAGAGGACTTTGCTGTCATTGAGCAGCAAATGTTCGCGCAATTTAACGACGCTGTACGCTATAAACAATTACTAGATACGTTAGAGACGGAGCTAGCGCGTCATACGAACTGGAATTTCCCGCTATTTCCGTCGCGTGTTGTGGATGTTAAAAAGATTGATAGTAGTGAGTATGCAGCAATCATCTCACAGCAACTTCACCGTGCACATGAAGTAGTGAAGGATTTTACAGAAGAACCCCTTCATCCACAAACGGTTCAGGAAAAGATGGATTCCTACTTCTTTATAATGCAAAGGCTGACGAAGCTTTATGCAGAGGCCTGGGCACAAAAGGTAGGTGAAGCGAGTGTTTGAGTCGCTTTATTATTACAAGAAAAGTAAAGCAGTGAATCCGAGGACGGTGCAAGCTGATGCTGTAGTTTATGGTGCTACACCAGCAGGCATTACAGCGGCATTGCAACTGAAAAGCCGGGGATACGCCGTCATTATCGCAGAGTTTAGCCGACATATTGGCGGGATAAGTGCGAGCGGACTTGGTGCAACGGATTTAGGCGCAGAGCCAGCTGTAGGTGGATACGCAAGGCAGTTTTACAAAGAGGTGGCGGGACATTACGGCGTAGAAAAGCAGTTTACTTTTGAACCGCATGTTGCGCAGCGCATTTTCACAAAGTGGTTAACCGAAGCCGATATTCCGGTCTACACCGAGCAACATTTACAACAGGTATATACTAATAGTGGCGTTATTACAGCTATTTCTATGGAAGACGGCACACGTTTCGAAGCGAAAGTATGGTTAGATTGTAGCTATGAAGGCGATTTAATGGCGATGGCGGGCGTTTCGTACAAAGTAGGGCGCGAAGCTAATTCGACGTATAAAGAAATATATAACGGCATTCAGTTTGGTGCCCCACATCATAAGTTTGAAAAGTGGATTGATCCGTATGTAATTGAAGGAGATACGAGCAGTGGTTTACTTCATGGCATTACAGAAGATAGCTCGCAGCAGCTCGGCTTTCAAGGGCAAGGTGATCACCGCATTCAAGCGTATAATTTCCGTATTTGTTTAACGACTGTACCAAATAAGCTAGCATTTCCGAAGCCGCCAAATTACGATGCAACAAAATATGAATTGCTTCTGCGATATATCCAGTCTGGAGTGTGGGATGCATTGAAGCTCCATACGCCATTACCGAATGACAAAACAGATTTAAATAATTACGGAGCGTTTTCAACGGATTACATCGGCATGAATTATGACTGGCCGGACGGAAGCTACCGTCGCCGTGAAGAAATTTTCCAAGCACATTTATCATATGTAATGGGGCTGTTGTACTTTTTAACGAATGATAACCGTGTCCCCCTATTTATTCGCCAACAAGTGAGTAAATACGGGTTACCACTGGATGAATTTAAAGATACGCATCACTGGCCACATCAACTGTATATACGTGAAGCACGTCGCATGATTTCCGATGTTATCATGACGGATCACTACCCATTACAGCAGAAATTTGTTCACGATTCTATTGGGTTAGCTTCATTTCATATGGATTCCCATAATTGCCGCCGCATGGTAGTAGATGGACGTGTGGTAAATGAAGGGGATGTACAAGTAGCAGTAAGTCCATTTGCCATTTCTTATCAAGCGATTCGTCCGAAACGGGAAGAATGCGAAAACTTACTTGTCCCAGTTTGCCTTTCTGCTTCTCATATTGCGTACGGTTCGATTCGCATGGAGCCTGTCTTTATGATTATTGGGCAATCAGCGGGTATGGCGGCAGCACTTGCACTAGACAATAACTGTGCGGTTCAACAAGTTTCGTATGCCCGTTTGCGCGCACTGCTCGAACAGGCAGGGCAAGTGCTTGACTGGGACACGTCCATACAAGATGACCCACTAGCCCGTATGAAAGAAACGTTTGGCAAAGTATAAGGGGGAATGAAGAATATGCAATTTCAACCATGGTCTATTGATTATATTGATGGGCTTGTTACGTTATGGAATGCGGAATTAGATACAGAATTTCCAATGCGCAAGGAATTATTTCTACAAAATAGTTTTTACGACGTCAATGTTTTTGAAGAAGGTAGCTTTATTGCGCTAGATGACAATGGCCAAGTAATCGGGTTTGTTGTGAGTAAAACGTGGCAAGAGAAAATGGACGTCGCAATGGACAAAAGACGCGGCTGGATTCAAACGCTACTTGTATGTAGTGATGCCCGTCACAATGGGCTTGGGACAATGCTTTTAAAAAAGGCAGAGCAGGCGCTAACTAATGTAGGTATTAAAGAAATTCAACTAGGCGGTGATCCATTTCATTATTTATGCGGGATTCCGCTAAATCAGCTGGAAACAATAAAGCTAGCAGAAAAGCATGGCTATGTGAAGCGAATTGATACGTATGACTTAGTGAATGAGCTTGCAAAAGACTATGTAATGCCCGCGCATCCGAATGTTGAATACGTACTATTGAAACAAGAAGAAGCACCGCAGTTAATTGCCTTTTTACAGCGCTGTTTCCCTGGCCGCTGGGAGTACGAGGCGATGAAATATTTTGAAATGGGTGGTACGGGCCGAGAATTCGTTGTGCTGAAAAAAGAAGGGGAAATTATTGGGTTTTGTCGAATTAATGACGACCAATCCCCGATGATTGCCCAAAATATGTACTGGCGCCAGCTAATTGATGGGGAAGTAGGTGGTATTGGTCCGCTCGGGGTTGATCAAAACGAGCAAAAGCAAGGATACGGCCTTGGAATTGTGCAAGCAGGCATGGCGTATTTACAGCAGCGTAGCGTGGAGACAATCATTATTGACTGGACGTTTTTAGTCGAGTTTTATGAAAAGCTCGACTTTAATGTGTGGAAATCATACGGCATTTATTTAAAAACGATGGCTGAAGTAGGTGACTAAATTGGGCTATATTTTAGTAGCGGATATTGGCGGTACAAAGCTTGCAACCGCCATTTTTGAACATGGAAAACCTTTACGGATGATTGCACAACAAGAGCAGCCAAGTAGCCAGGAGGAACAAGCGCTATTTGATCAGCTAATAAATGGGTTTGAGCAGCTATATACAGCCAATCACGTTCAAAAGGAGAAAATTGAAGTCGTTTCGGTTGGATTGCCAGGTGTGTTAAACCTTGCTAAGGGGGTTGTTTTGTATCAAAATAATTTACCATGGTCCGGTTTTCCGTTAGTCGAGCGCCTGTTAGAAAGGTTTCCGAATTCAAAGATCATCATGGATAATGATGTTTATATGGCGGCGTCTGGGGAGTATCAGGCACGTGAATTCACGACCGAAACATTTGTGTATGTCACGTTGAGTACAGGGATTGCCTGTTGTACGATTGCGAATGGCCAATTTTTACGTGGTGTTGGGATGGCTGGGGAAATTGGTTTCAGCTTAACAGATACTTCTCTGATGCTAGAACAATACGTAGCTGGTCCGGCATTAGAAGCCCGTATTAATAAGCAAACAGGCAAACAGGAGCCATTAAGTACCATTATGGAAAAGTATTATCGTAATGATGAAATTGTTTTACCGATTATAGCGGAAGCAGTCGATCATATAGCCCGTCAGCTCCATAACGTGCTCATCTTACTAGATCCACATGTCATTGTACTAGGCGGCGGCGTTTTTAATCATCATCCAAAACTTGTTCAGGTTGTACAACGAAAACTTGGGGATTATTTAACAACACCACTACTACATGGCAAAGAAAACCGCGTTGAAGCAAGTATTTTTAAAGGAAATGCGGGGTTAATTGGAGCGGCAAGTAGGGGAATATAAACGGAAAATTAAGCATCTTCAAACAGGTGGAAAGCGTAACCGCCACTGGTGAAAGATGCTTTTTATTATTGAATGAATTACTATACAGGGCACGGTGCGGTTGAAATAAGTTTTCAATACTAATCTTTACTTACATAATCACAATGATATTTAACACAATCTTTAATTAAATTGAAAAAGGTGAGTCCAAATAGCTCTCACCTTTCATGTACAGTTTTTATTTATTTTTGTTGGATTGTTGATCTTTGTCATGATTGGTTTTATTATCTTTGTTTTTTGCTTTAGCATCCCATTCAGCGGAAAATTCTTCGTTTAAATTGTCATTGGGGTTATTGTTATTGCTATTGGTATCGTCAAGGTCTTTGCTTTGGTAGAGATTAAAAGGGTTATGAGTTCTTACATTCATTGTCTTTTTGTTGTTTTTATTACCCATGGATGTTCACCTCCTAGTGTTTAATGTGCTCACAATAGAAGATTTTATTCTTAATGAACAATTCATCTTTTATTACCAAAATGTGTTTAATTGTCAGTTTGGATAGTTTGCATTTAGTCTCAAATTGGAGCGGGTGTCGAGCGTACAGTTACAAACAGGACGGAATCCAAATCTTTTTGATTAGTATTTATTTAATTAATGAAACGTATATATCTCTATAGAAACGCAGATCGTAGTATTTAAAGAATCCCAAGTTTAAGAGTAAAGGTGTGCTAAATGAAGGTTGACAAAATATGGACAAAGGATTTTTTCGTTATTTGGATCATTCATTTCATTATTACCGTTATTTTTTATTTGCTTCTAGTAACAATCGGTCAATACGCGATTATCCATTATGAAGTTTCGATAAGTGTAGCTGGGCTTGTGTCGGGGATTTTTGTAATTGGCAGTTTAGTTGGGAGGCTCATTGCAGGTCGTTTACTTACATTAATGAGTAGTAAGAAAGTGATGATAATCGGGCTTGTTTTTTTATGTGTGACCACTGCTTTATATTTTATCCAGGTAGCTCTTTTCAGTTTAATGATCATTCGTTTTTGGCAAGGTTTTGCGATGGGGATTACAGGGACAGCAGCAGGTACGCTTGTTTTTGAAACGTTACCTTCTCATCGCAAAGGGGAAGGCATTGGTTATTTTTCATTAGGGGGTATTATTGGGACTGCTATTGGACCGTTTCTAGGAATTTTCCTTACTCAACTTTCGACAGATTTCAACCTAATTTTTAAAGTGAATGTGCTACTCGCATTGATTTGTTTAGGATCATGTTTATTACTAGGGAAAAGTAGAAGTAATAGACCAATCGTTTCTGCTAGTAAACGATTTCGACTGTCTAATTATGTGGAGCTAAATGTTATACCAATGGCTTGTATTGCCTTATTAATTGGCTTTAGTTTTTCAGGTGTTATGTCTTTTTTGACGTTATATACTGAATCTATTAATCTTGTCGTAGCAGGCAGTTATTTCTTTTTGGTGTATGCCCTAGCAGTTATTTTAACAAGGCCATATATAGGGAAGTTATTTGACAGAGCTGGTGCAAGCATTGTCATTTATCCTAGCTTAGTTATTTTTGCGTTCGGGATGTTTTTATTTAGTACAGCACAGTCTTCTTTTATCTTTTTATTGTCTGCTGCTTGTATCGGAGTTGGATTTGGTAATTTTAATTCAGTCTCGCAGGCCTTTGTTATTATGCAAACGCCGCATGCTAGAATAGGTGTTGCCACTTCGACGTATTTAATATTGTGTGATTTGGGGATGGGGGCCGGTCCTTTTTTACTAGGGTTTTTAGAGCCGCTAATTGGATATAGAGGTATTTTTTCGAATATGGTAGTTGTTATACTAATATGTGTTGTCCTGTATTATCTACTGTATAGTAGGCAGGGTAATTTTGGAAAGAAAAAGATGCGAGCTTGAGGATGCACGGATTTAAGACCAACTGTAAAAAAAGTTGGTCTTTTTGTCTGTAGTAAGTCTAGGGAGTCACCTTTTCATAATGCTGCTTTGTTTAAATTTTGTTCTCGGCGTTGTAGTTCTTTCCTTATTTCACTTGTCCAAATACCGTCTTCAAGTTGATTGGCGATTTCGATTAATATTTCAATATCCTCAAAAGAGTACTTTCTTATTCCTGTTTTAGATCTTTCTGGGAACAATAGTTTACGTGTTTCATAATAGCGTATTTGTCTTTCGGATAGTCCTGTTAATTCACTAACGATTCCAATCGTAATTACCTTTTTATCCTTATATGAATAATCACTTCGAGTCATCTTCAAATCACCCAACTTTCCGATAAATCTGATAATGTATTCTTTTCATATATTTTACATTTAATATATTTGTGATGCAACAATATTATGGAATAGTATGTTAATATTCCTTACAAAGAAATCGGTGTAATTCGACATTTATCGACTGGAATAATGTCGAAATAAAAAGTGTGTGAGAACATCTGACAACATTGCTGATTATTTTTAGATTCAAAATTATACTAATTAAATCTAGTTGCTAAACTAGAAAGAGAAAAAATAGGGGGTATACTATGAGACTAAAAAAATCTTTTTCCTTACTTTCAGCTGGCTTACTAAGTATGGGGATATTGGCGGCTTGTTCTTCTGATTCAAGTGGAACTTCAAGCTCAGGAGGTTCGAATGGTAGTGGAGCAACAGAGGATACAAAGGTAATTAAAATTGCTGGACAATTACCATTATCAGGTGGTGTGTCAGTTACTGGCGAATCTTTACGACTTGGTGCGCAATTGAAGTTAGATGAAGAAATTGAGAAGTTCAAAGAGTTAGGCTATACACTCCAATTTGAAACATATGATGATCAATCGGATCCTAAAAAAGGTGTATCCAATGCGAACATAATTGGCGCAGATGAATCAATCTTAGCCATTGTCGGTCATTACAACTCAGGTGTTGCGATTCCATCTTCTGAAGTATATGACAAATACAACCTTGCGATGTTGACGCCAGGTGCCACGGCGACTGATGTAACCGATCGTGGATTGAAAACTGTTAACCGAATTGTCGGTCGTGATGATGCCCAAGGACCTGCTGCTGCGAAATATGCTATAGAAACTTTAGGGGCTAAGAAAATCTTTATTATTCAGGATAAAACAGCATTTGGTACGGGTGTTGCAGAGGCATTCAAAGGTGCTGCGGAACAATTAGGTGCTGAAATTTTAGCATTTGAAGGAATTACAGTTGGAGAGAAAGATTTTAACGGGGTAATAAACCAAGTGCTTTCTAAAAAACCTGATTTAATTTATTTCGGTGGGTTATATTCTGAAGCTGGAATTATTTTAAAACAAGCACGTGAAAAAGGGATTACTATACCGTTTATGGGGGCAGACGCACTAGATTCTTCTGGTTTAGTAGATATTGCGGGTGATGCCGTCGTAAATACATTTATTACATCAGTTGCCGGTTCGACTGCATCATCAGAATCTGGTCTAAAATTTGTTGAAAAGTATGAATCTACTTACAACAAAAAGGTAGAAGCGTTCTCAGTATATGGGTATGACACAATGGGTGTTATTTTAAATGCCGTTGAACAAGCTATTGAAGAAAATGATGGCGGACTTCCTACAAGAGAACAGGTAGCTGAAAAAATTCGTGCAACAAAGGATTACCAAGGTGCACTTGCAAATGTTACGTTTGATGAAAAAGGGGACAACGTAAACGCGAAAATTTATTTATTTAAATTTGATGAGCCTGTGTATCCAGGTGTGTTAGAAGGGGAAGTTAGTTTCTAATTAATAATCCTCAAAGGTGTTGGGAGGCTGTCTTATCTCAACACCTTTATTTTTACTAGATAGAAAGTATAGGATTTCTTTCGATTTTGAGAACTACGCATTATTTCTATCAGATGAGTCAGGAGGGGTATTATGTTTCTAGAAATGGTACAAAGTCTACCTCAAGTACTAATTGACGGACTGACATTGGGTGCTGTGTATGCTGTTGTAGCCCTTGGTTATACGATGGTATATGGTATTTTACAGTTAATAAATTTTGCGCATGGGGAAATTTTTATGTCAGGTGCCTTTATTGGTACGGCGTTATTTATTTTAATAATGGGCATGAGCTGGGCATCGGCAATTCCTCAGATTATCGTTCTGATTTTAGTACTAGTTGTGACAGCGTGTATAACAGGTGTTCTTGGAATGGGAATTGAGCGAGTTGCGTACCGCCCACTTCGAAGTGCGCCGAGGTTAATTCCTCTGATTACAGCAATTGGTATTTCGTTTGTTTTACAAGATGTTGTTCGTTTTATTGCTGAATTATCATATGGAAATTATATTGTGACAGGTCCATCAATGTTTAGAGATCAAATCACATTTAAAGCATCTTCTATTTCAAGTGTATTTAATGATGCTAGTTTTAAGACTTCATTTTTAATTGTACTTGTGATTGCCGTTATCTTAATGCTTTCTCTTGATTACTTTGTAAACAAAACAAAATGGGGAACTGCGATGCGAGCAGTCGCTTTAGATCGGGACACAGCGGCATTGATGTCTATTAATGTAAATAAAGTAATTTCTATTACGTTCTTTATTGGTTCCGCTTTAGGTGGAGCGACAGGTGTATTATTTGCGGTTCAATACGGAACAATTGACCCATTTATCGGCTTTATTTTAGGGATGAAAGCATTTATTGCGGCTGTTTTAGGCGGTATTGGAAACATTCGCGGTGCGATGTTTGGTGGTCTGTTATTGGGGGTTCTAGAAATGTTTGCTTCTTCTAACTTATCCCTATTAACAGGTGGTGTATTTGGGGCTGAATATAAAGATGTTTTCGCCTTCTCGATATTAATATTAGTACTTATTTTCAAGCCAGAAGGTTTATTAGGTAAACCTGTGGCCGAGAAAGTGTAGGTGGCTGTTATGAAGGGGAAATGGACATTATTTTTACAGCAAAAATGGTCACAATTAATATTATTTACTTTATTTATTGTCGTGACATCATCCGCTTTGTATTTTTCTAAAAAATCGGTAATTGCATTTTTATTATTATTATCTTCGTTATTGATCCTTCATTATATGAATTTAAAAAACTTAACGAAATGGATAATGGCTGCAGCATTACTGTTTATCTTGATTCCATTCGCGTCTAGTGGTGGTCCAGCTTTCCACTCCTATATGGAAGTTGCAACGATGGTTGGTATCTATGTATCGATGGCATTGGGACTGAATATCGTTGTCGGGATGGCAGGGTTGCTTGATTTAGGATTTGTTGCTTTCTTCGCAGTTGGCGCTTATTCATATAGTATTTTTGCAACATCCCAAGCTTCAAATTTCATGCCTTTTGGAACCTACCCTCTCGGTGGAGAAAGTTTTTGGATGTTCTTAATCATCGGTGGTATCGTTGCTGCCATAGCCGGCGTGTTGATTGGTATTCCCGTACTTCGAGTAAAAGGGGATTATTTAGCGATTGTAACATTAGGATTCGGTGAGATTATTCGGATTTTATTTAACAATGCGGATAGACCAGTCAATTTTACAGGAGGTGCAATGGGGATTTCATCTATTGCTCCACCGAAAATTTTTGGATTTGAACTTGTTTTTCCGAATCATTTTTATTTTGTGACGCTCGTTATTTTATTATTTACTCTTTTTGCGGTCAATCGATTAGAGCAGTCGAAGTTAGGGCGTTCATGGAAGGCTGTTCGTGAAAATGAAATTGCCGCGCAAGCAATGGGGATTCCACTCGTTAAAACGAAGTTAATGGCCTTTGCGCTAGGTGCTTCTTTCTCGGGTGTAATGGGCGTAGTATTCGCTGCGAAACAAGCATTCATTGACCCAACAAGTTTCACATTAATGGAGTCGTTTACGATTTTGGTTATGGTTGTACTTGGGGGGATGGGAAGTGTACCTGGAGTAATTCTAGGTGCAGCTGTAGTTACGATATTAAACTTGCAAGTACTCACAGAATTAACGAACTGGGTAAATCAGTTGACGAATACCGGTATCATCTCCATTCCTCAAGCATTGTCTCCATCAAAAATGCAAAAATTCATTTTCGGAGCTATACTTGTAGCGTTTGCGTTGTATCGACCTAAGGGGTTAATTCCCGCGAAAAATAAAATCTTTGATGCAAGTAAATTGAAAAGTGAAACACCTCAAAAGAACTCAGTAAGGACTGATTAGAAAAAATCCAATGGTAAGGGTGATGGATATGCCGATTTTAGAGGTAACTAATTTAACGAAAAAATTCGGAGGCCTGACAGCCAATCAAGATGTTACGATGAGTGTTGAAGAAGGCTCTATTACGGCCGTTATTGGACCCAATGGAGCTGGTAAAACGACATTCTTTAATATGATTACAGGTGTTTATCAGCCAACATCTGGTGACATTAAATTAGAGGGAAAGTCAGTGGTCGGACTAAAACCTGACGAAGTATCCAAAAAAGGCATTGCTAGGACATTTCAAAACATACGACTATTTGGGGAGATGTCAGTTCTTGAAAATGTACTTGTAGGGATGCATACACATTTAAAAACGAATTTACTAGGTATTCTATTAAATTTTCCGGGTACGAAAAAAGAAGAATTAGAAGCTGAAAAGGAAGCGTATCGTTTATTGGAGTATTTCGACCTTGCGCATTTATTGAATGAAAAGGCATGTAATTTAAGTTATGGTGCACAACGTAAACTCGAAATTGCACGTGCACTCGCTACAGAGCCGAAATTAATATTATTAGATGAGCCTGCTGCTGGGATGAATCCTAAAGAAACAGTTGAATTAACCACAATCATTAAGCAAATGGGCAAAGAATTTAATGTATCGATTTTGTTAATTGAGCATGATATGAAATTAGTAATGGAAATATCTGAGCATATTATTGTGCTAGATCATGGAGAAAAAATTGCAGAAGGAAACCCAGAAGCGATCAGAACGAATCCGAAAGTAATTGAAGCCTATTTAGGTTCAGGTGCTGTTCAAGCTCAAAGTTCTGCTCAATTGGTCTAAGGGAGTGAATAATAGATGTCGATACTACAAGTGAATAATATAGAAACGTTCTATGGTGGAATACAAGCATTAAGAGGAATCAGTATTAATGTAAACCAAGGCGAGATTGTTACTTTAATAGGGAGTAACGGTGCGGGGAAATCCACAACTTTGAAATCTATTAGTGGTTTGGCAAAAGTCAAATCGGGCTCTATTCTGTATAAAGATAAGGCCATAACAAATAAACCAGCTCATACAACAACATTGTTAGGAATGGCACATGTCCCAGAAGGAAGAAAGATTTTTTCTACCTTGACTGTAAAAGAGAATTTATTAATGGGTGCTTTTTCTGTTAATAAAAAGAATTTAATTGACCAGCGTATGGAAATGGTTTTCGAATATTTTCCTATACTTAAGAGTCGGATTGATCAAAAGGGAGGAACAATGAGCGGCGGTGAACAACAAATGCTCGCCATTGGACGTGCTTTAATGATGAATCCGGAACTATTAATGCTTGACGAACCATCAATGGGATTAGCTCCAATCATTGTTGAACAAATTTTCGACATTATTACGAAGTTAAATAAGGACGGAATGACGATACTATTAGTTGAGCAAAATGCGTACCAAGCATTAAGTATTGCACATAGGGGTTACGTTATTCAAAATGGTGAGATCGTCTTAAGTGGAAAAGGTTCAGATCTCATCGAAAATAGTGAAATAAGAGATGCGTATTTGGCGTAGTTACTACGAAGATCAATTGTAAAAGGTGAGGGTACTGAAAAAGTCGATAAAGTAGTAAAGCCAGTTCTTGAACGATGTATCGTTCAAGAACTGGCTTTTTACTTCGATGTCGGTACCCGGTGCACATGCTATAAGTAAACAGTATATAGACGAGTATTCATAAAGGCGATCTATTGCGGTTCTTCATTAACGATTAATTGAAATACATCTTTGCGATTATAATGTCCCACTACATCAAAATCGAAATGTCCACGTGTGATGTCGTCTAAATTCAACGTGGCATATAGAATGTCTTCTTTTCCAAATACAGGCTCTACTAAAAATTCGCCAAGTGGATTGACAATGCAACTGCCGCCGCGCGTAATTTCAAAAGGCATTTTTTGCATGTCTTCTGTTTCCAATAAATCTTCCTCGTACATTTCTTTCGTACTATACTGGTTGCACGATAATACAAAGCAACGACCTTCAATTGCAATATGGCGCATAGTAGAAAACCAGGTTTCGCGTGCATCAGCAGTTGGTGCGATATAAATTTGAATGCCTTTTTCATACATAGCAGCACGTGCTAGTGGCATATAGTTTTCCCAACAAATGAGAGAACCGATTTTGCCATAAGGTGTGTCAAAAACAGGGAGTGTACTGCCATCCCCTTCACCCCAAATAAGTCGCTCACTACCTGTTGGTTTTAATTTGCGATGCTTACCAAGCAATGTGCCATCTGGTCCAAAGAAAATAGCGGTACAATACAATGTGCCACCACTTGTTTCTTGATCTCGTTCAATGACACCAATGACTGTATAGGCCCCTGCTTTTTTCACTGCTTTTCCTAATTGATCGGTTTCTGGACCTGGAACTAAAATGGAATTCTTTGCGTAACGTAAAAAATCATTGCGACCTTCAGGAGAGCGACTCCCTACCACTGCTCCAAAGCTCATTCCGCGTGGATATGCTGGGATAAAACTTTCAGGAAAAACAATAATATTTGCCCCTTGCTCCCCGGCTTCTTGGATTAAAGAGATTGCTTTCTCGATACATTTTTCTTTATTCATCACGATTGAACCTGCCTGAACTACAGCAACTTTGCATATTGACAACTAAATCCCTCCTTTTCATAAAATTGTAAGTTTAATCATTTATAATGTAAAATATATGATAGCCATATTGAATATGCCAAAAAGGAATAATGGGGGAATACGATGAATTTAAGAGAGTTAGAAGTAATTAAAATAATTGTCGAATGTGGAAGCTTTTCAATGGCAAGTGAGCAGCTATTTATCGCACAACCAGCATTATCGAAAACAATTCAAAGGCTGGAGAAAAAAATTGGCGCAACTCTTTTTGAGCGATCAAATCGGATCGTTCGAATAACTAATGAAGGTCAACTTGTCTATGAAAAAGCGGTCACAATGTTACAACAAATGAAGGAGTTAAAAATCGAGCTTAAAGATATGAATGAACATGTTAAAGGGCATCTAAAAGTCGGCCTTCCTCAAATTATTGGTACCTTTTTCTTTCCACAAGTGGCGAAAGCTTTCTCTTTGAGTTTAAGGAAGTTACTCTTGAAATCGTCGAAGAAGGTGGTTTGCGTGTCGAAAAACTCGTTGAAAAGGGTGAAGTCGATGTAGCTTTTGTCGTAATACCTACACAAAGTAAGGAACTAGAGGAACAGTTGATTTTTGAAGCGCCGTTTGTTGCGTGCTTGCCCAAAAAACACTTCTTAAAAGATGAACACCAAATTACATTAGCACAGCTACAACATGACGAATGGATTTTATTTGATGCTACATTTGCCTTGCGCCAGATCGTTATTGATAGCTGTCGTAGGGAGAACTTTGTACCGAATATTGCATATAGTACGACGCAGTGGGACTTGCTAATGGCATTAGTTCGTGATGAGCTAGGAGTTGCTATTGTACCAAGACCGCTAACTGAAATGTATATACAGCATCTAAGTGTAAAAGAGATTGGTAGTCAGTATATCCCTTGGAAAATTGGCTTAGTTGTAAAGAAAAACAGTTATAAAACTAATACATTACAAGCTTTTTTGAAAATCGTGTCCGAGGTTTTTCAACCAAATATGGAAATAAAAAATACTGATAGGATTCAATATTTTATATAATTAAACAATTAAGGTAATCGCAAAAAATATAGCACTTCATATTCCCCTCAAAAAAAGACTTAGTTCTACTAATTACAGTAGATCCAAGTCTATTGTTCTTTTATCGAATCCGTTTTTCCGTTTCAGGATCAAAGAAATGCGCTTTCGTTAAATCAAACACTAATTGAATATTGTCACCTGGTTTTGCAGTAGAGTCCGCATTGATTTTTGCAACGAAGGATTGGTCATCGAGTGCAGTGTAAATCATAATTTCTGCACCTGTTAATTCGGCAACTTGCACCTTTACATCGACAACTGCCTGTGGAAACAGCGTAAATGCTTCTGCGTCATTTGAGATATTTTCCGGACGGATGCCGAAAATAATCTCTTTCCCGATGTAGTTTTGCTCCTTAAGCAGCGGCAATTTCGCAGGAGGGATTTGAATTTTAGATGAGCCGATTTCAATCGATTCACCTTGGACAATCCCCTTAAAGAAGTTCATGGCAGGGGACCCGATAAAGCCACCAACAAATACATTTTCAGGGAAATCATAAACTTCGCGGGGTGAACCAATTTGTTGAATATAGCCATCTTTCATGACAACAAGGCGTGTTGCCATTGTCATCGCTTCTGTTTGGTCATGCGTCACATAGAGCGTTGTTGTTTTTAATCGTTGATGTAGTTTCGTAATTTCAGAACGCATTTGGACACGTAATTTCGCATCTAAGTTAGATAGAGGCTCGTCCATTAAAAAAAGCTTTGCGTCACGGACAATTGCACGGCCTAAAGCTACACGCTGACGTTGCCCACCAGATAATGATTTTGGCTTTTTCGTCAGTAAATCTTGTAATCCTAAAATGTCTGCTGCGTTCCGAACGCGCTGGTCAATTGCATCTTTTGACAGTTTGCGAAGCTTTAAACCGAATGCCATATTATCATAGACGTTCATATGGGGGTATAAGGCATAGTTTTGAAAAACCATCGCAATATCACGGTCTTTCGGTTGCACATCATTGACACGTATTCCTTCGATCCGGAGTTCGCCTTGAGATATATCTTCGAGGCCTGCAACCATACGCAGTGTAGTAGACTTTCCGCAACCCGAAGGCCCAACAAGAACGATAAATTCCTCCGGTGCTACTTCTAAATGAAAATCCGTTACGGCAACATAACCGTCTGGATACGTTTTATATAAATGGTCAAATTCTAGCATATTCACTTTTACCATCTCCCTTTTAAAAGAGCGTACCATAACTAGTAATTGGGAAAAATGGGCATATTGCATAAAACTTAAGCTTCATCATTGTGCAAATTACTTTGATAGCGAGCTCGCCATATAAACAGCGAGTGCTCCATCAAATTGGCGAATATTAATGCCTGTTAGCTCTTGAAATTTTGCAAGGCGGTATAGCAGTGTATTGCGATGTAAATGAAGTGCTTTAGCAGTTGTACTCGCATTCAAGCCTTGCTCAAAAAATGTTCGAACGGTATGTAATAATGTATCATCCTCCTGAATTTTTTGTAGAATTTCTGACTGTAATAGTTCTTTTGTATCGTCGGTCATTTGAGAGGTTAAATGCGACGCAAGTAAAAATTCCATTGTCACAAGTCGTTTAGCAGTAGAAACGATATTCGCTTCACGATACCAGCGATGCTCGCGTGCAAAACGCTGTGCAAATGTTGCATCACAAGTATGAAATTTGCCGATATAAAGCGTGGCATGGATAAAAAAATCACCCTCTAGGACTAATAGGAAAGCCTCTAACTCTTGGTCGCTTATTTGTGCGCTGTCACGTTCAATAAGTACATTAAAGCTAGGAGATAATGACACAAAGGTAAGTGCATTTTCAAAGAAAGCCGCTGTCGCTTGTTGCAGTTCCGCTACATTGACTGGCTGCTGTGTAAAAATTTGGAGGACGCGGATTTGTTCTGTGATGGCAATAGGCGCCGCTTTCTCACCTAACAAAAATGCTTCCCAAGGCGAATAGTTCTTTTTCGATTGCACGTCCCAAACAGACGATAAAAGCTGGAAATCTCGTTCAGTCACTTCTTGTTTCGATATGGTAATCCATACATGTTGTGCGGCATTGAAAAAGATATAGCAAGCTTCATGTTCAGTCGGAAAGTTTGGAAATATACGTAAGGATGGAAATAGGGATTGCAATGCATACATATTTATTCACAACCTAACTTAGAAATAGTTTACAATTATTTGTAAATTCACTATAACAAAAAATGGAGTGGAGGGCACATCGATGTCAACCTTATTGCTAAAAAATATCGTTGTAGGTAATGCATTTCAGGCAGCGTTGCGACAAGATGTATATATAGAAGACGGGAAAATCAGTGAATGTGGGCATCAATTACAACGATTAGCGCATATGGAAATTGACTTTTCGGATAAAGAACTGCTAGCTGTGCCAGGCTTTATTGATATTCATATACATGGAGCGAACGGACATGATGTCATGGATTCGACGCAAGAAGCACTACACGGAATGGCGAAGGTGTTACCGCAGGAAGGAACGACAAGCTTTCTTGCCACGACGATGACACACTCACCTAATGCAATTGGTGAAGCGCTAAAAGCAGTAGCAAAATTCGAACAAGAAATCGGTGAGGCAAGTTTACTCGGTGTGCACCTAGAGGGACCATTTGTGTCACCAAAAAGAGCAGGCGCCCAGCCAATTGAACATATTCAGCTACCGTCCATTCAATTAATGGAGGCGTGGCAACACCAAAGTGGCAATAAAATCCTTGTTACAACAATAGCGCCGGAACAAGAGGGAGGCTTAGAATTTACTAAGCACTTTTCAAAGCAGGGAGTCATTATCTCGCTCGGGCACACGGATGCGACTTATGAACAAATGAACGTGGCAATTAAAGCGGGCGCCAAGCAAGTCACTCATTTATATAATCAAATGAGCCCTCTCCATCACCGCGACGTACATGCAATTGGTGCTGCTCTCATTGAAGATGCTCTGACAACAGAACTTATTGTCGACCGCATTCATTCAAGCGAGCAGGCCGTACAGTTGGCTTATCGCTGTAAGGGGGCAAGTCGCATCATCCTTATTACAGATGCGATCCGCGCAAAAGGATTACTGGCTGGGGATTATGAATTAGTTGGACAAAAGGTGATTGTTAAGGATAATGCTGCACGGCTGGAAACAGGGGTACTTGCAGGAAGTATTGTCACAATGGAACAGGCTGCGAAAAATATGCGGACAATTACGAACTGTAGCGAGCAAGAGTTAATTCAAATGACCTCGTATAATGCCGCAAAGCAATTAAACTTTGCATCAAAGGGCGTACTTGCGCAGGGCTATGATGCGGACATGACGATTGTAAATGAAGCATGGGATGTGGTAATGACAATCTGTGGCGGCGTCATTGCTTATAACCGGATGCCTTAACTAGGTTATTTCTACGTTTACTTTCTCATACCTTGAATTGGAGGTGTGCGATTGATAAAAGGGAAACTAATCAGTTTAACAGTTGTCCTGTTATTACTAACGACAGTTTTTATATATGTGCAGGGTGTAGAAAAAGCTAGTGTACCTCAAATCTCTCAAGAGCAACAAAGAGAAATAGATGATTTTCTATCACTTCTTCAAGAAGAAGACGGTTTCTTTGACCAAGTCGGGGAAGAGTTGAAAAAAGTAGGCTACAACAACTTTCAAACTGTTGGAATGATCTATTCGAAAGAGGATATTCGAATTCAAATGATTATTCCACGTACCGAAGAAGTGACGGAACAAAAACAAGAGGAAGTAAATCAGATTTATCACGAGATGATTAGCAAATTCAATTTGGATCCGAACACTTTTAAAGTTGAAGTGAGTCATCCCGAGAAATGAAATTGTTAAAATATGCTATTATCCGTAAATTATATTAAATATATATCGTTCGTGATATGATTGTGCCATTGTCAAAGTAGAAGAGGTATTGAAAGAATGAAGAGTAAGATTGTACTAGTATTAATGGCACTTTTTGTATCAAATATTGTAGCGACAACTGCGCATGCACAGAAGTTTGCTGATATACAAGGCTATGCAACAGATACACAAGCGCAAGTATTCAATTTAGCTGCGCGTAATATTATTAAAGGAACGTCTGCCACAACCTTTTCACCGAACGCCAATATCACGCGTGGTCAAGTAGTGAAGATGATGGGGCGTTATGTAGAAGCAAGTGGTCTCATGCAAGTACCGACAAACTGGGAACAGGGCGACCGATTTAATGACGTGCTAAGAGAAACACCAGATCGTGAGCTCCGTAAATACTCTGCGCTATTACATGATATGGGTGTATTCGAAGGGCAACGTGGCAAATTAAAGCCAAATGAACTGATGACGCGTGAAAATATGGCGCTCGTACTGGAACGACTTGTATCCAGCTTACGTGAATATTCACTGATTGATTACGCATACGATTTACCTGCTAATGTAACGGACTTAACCAATGCGAAGGTAGAGGCACGTCCTTTTATTGAGGCGCTTAATGCACTGCAAATCTCAACAGTGCCGGAGTTTAAGCCAAAAGATACGGTTAAGCGCGTTCATTTTGCATCCTTTTTAATGAAAACGATCGAGCTCATTGAACTTGATCGTCAAGTGCTGTACTTCGAACGTACCGCGGAGGAGCTTGGATTTTCACGGATCGAGACTGTTAAAACGATAGAAGGTTCACGATATACCGTTACGTTTGATGAGCAAGCATTGTCTTTATATACGAAATTCAATGGTGATGAACAAATTAAAGAAGACATTTTAATTACTGGAACGGATTTATTTGGACGACCTCATGAATCATCAATGAGGCTAGTGAATACGTTCCTTAATAATAGAGAACTAAGTATCATCCCTGAGTATCGTCCGGGTGAGCATGGTTCACTATCGGTTACGCTCTTCCTCATGCATGCCTATACAGAGGAAGTGTGGACGAATACGAAAACCGGACAGCAGTTTAGCTATTCAACGCCGTATTATGATGATAACGGTGTGTTCATTAATTTTAATCAGCGTAGCACCCCGATTTTTGAGCATACGTTTACTGGCTATGTTATGAAGCGTGTGGACGGCAAAATTGTGCGCACACCGAAATCGGAGACATACCGCTATTATTATGACTATGAAGGCGTTATGATTACTGATAATACGGCCACGAATTATATAAATGATAGTCGCTACAGTGTGACCAGTGATGGAGACGTCACATTTAACGGTGAAATTATGACGGACCGAGAATTTTATTATTTACCAACTGTTCGACCAGTTGCATTACACTGGAATAATGTATTCGGAGGCTTCACATATCCGGAAGATGCGACACTTGAGGAGATTTTGGCGTTCCATGCAACGGACGGCAAGAAATCAAGCATCCCAACTACATTTATGCATCCTACCGTCATCATTATGGATCAGGACAAAAATATTTATGCGGAAATGGATTTACGTGACGTGACATTCGGTACATTTACTGAAATGAAATAAATGCTGTTGCTAATCTGTTTTTTGTTAATACTTTTCGTGTTGAGACCTTCGTATGAAGACGAATTTAGTTAAATGAGGTATACTAAGATGAGTGCAAGTGCGATTGTAGCACGCCTACTGGAGGCAATATGTATACAATTAGTGAAAAAAACGAACGAGTGACGATTCTTTTGCACGAAATTTACGGCGTTAATAAGTATATACATCATTTTGCGAATCGACTTTCACAAGATGGTATGGATGTCGTCTGTCCAGACTTATTAGGGGGCAATGTTTTTAGTTATGAACAACAAGCAGAGGCGTATCAATATTTTATGACAGAAGTTGGCTTTGAACGAGCGGCAGCTGAAATGAAAGACCTCATACAGTCTTTGCAAACACAATATAAAGAAGTGTATCTAGTCGGCTTTAGCATTGGGGCTACAGTTGCTTGGCTGTGTAGTGAACAAGAGGGGATTAGTGGTATTGTCGGGTACTCCGGCACGCGTATTCGTGACTACTTAGACATTACACCCGAGTGTCGTACGTTACTCCTTTTCGCGCGCTACGAGGCTTCGGTTAACGTCGATTCAATGATACCCGCGCTTACCCGCAAGCAAGTAGAAGTTGTGCGAATCGCTGGAAGTCACGGCTTCGCGGATGTATACGCACCAACGTATACGATGCACTCAAGCAACCGAGCATACGCATTGGTTACTGAATTTTTCGCAAAAAAAAGTAGAAAAATTATTAGCTGATGGTTGACGAAGTTACCGATTTTCCCGGGAATATTTGCATAATCTTTAAAGGTATGTTTTCCATTATTATATGGGGAAATGCCTTTTTTTAGTTAGGTTCGAATTAAAAGGATACTTGGTATTATTAAAATAAGTACAAATATTTTAAAGTGTAACTTGGAGCAAGGCGTTTAGCATCCTCTTAGGAATAATGGTAAGTCTAATCAAAGCAGAATTAGTTTCGAACAAGTTTGTGTTTTTGCCGCCAGAGAATTTAGAACATCTATTGCGATAAAAGGTTAAAATGAAGGTGATCCTATGTCAAATACAAGTGAAATTAAATTAAAGATGTTACTCAGGGAAAACAAAATAAAACAAGCAAGAATACAACTTATTGAAAAATTATTGAAATGCCATAACACAGATCTTTCGGATAAAGAATTTGCTGATTACCGAGTATGTGAGAAAGAATTTCAGACGATATATGAAAAAATAGAAGTAGAAGACATAAAATGTTTTAAGTTTCCTTATAGTGAAGAAACACTTAATGTGACGATTGATTTCCTATTTGATTACTACAAAAAATACGAGAAAGAAAAGATTTTACTTTACCCAGAAACAAGTAGATTTCCTATTAGTGATTGCAATCACCTTTATCTTGAGTATCCAATTGCATTCACTATGCCTTTGATTGAATGTAAGAGCATTATTATCAAGTTGATGTCTGAAAAGAATGATGATGTAATTGTTATTTCTGAAAAAATCAATATCGGTTTTATTATTTGGGAAGATGAACATTCAGAAGTGACAATTGAATATTGGGGGAGTTAACCTTAATTTGGATAACAGAGGTAAGTGTTTGTTGAACAACGAGAAAGAATTCTTAATAACAGGATTTCCCTAAACTTTTTTGAGTATATCAACCTGAGCATTGAACTAGGGCACTGAAAAAGTTGATTTCTACTGAAAATTCTAATATGTATATGCTAAATAGTGATAGGTCATTGGTGCTCTGGCACTCGCTTTCCGCGGGCGGTGGCGAGCCTCCTCGGGCCAACACGATGTTGGTCACAAAGGCGTTGCCACAGGACGTGGCGTTCTTAGCCTTCGTTCCTAAAAGCTCCTGCGGGGTCTCATCTGTACTGCTTTTCCCGCAGGAGTCTCGCGCCGCCGCACCAATGCTTTCTGAATAAAATAAAGCAGAAGCATAAAATTACTATGAAAAAATACTGTTTCGGGGTTTTTCAGTGCCCTCGCATTGAACAGAGCCTTTATTTGAAAGCAGGCAATCCTAAAAATGAGGTGTAGTGATGAGAAGGGTAAAAATGTTTATCGCAATGAGTTTGGATGGTTTTATCGCGACGGAAGACGAGCAATTGGATTGGCTTTATTCAGTAGAAGGTGAAGGGGATAATGGCTACGGCAAATTTATGGAACAGGTAGATTGTGTGCTAATTGGTCGTAAAACATATGATTGGATTAGGCGAGAATCACCAAACGAATTCCCATACAAAGATCAAACGTGCTACGTGTTTAGCCGTACCCCCCAGGAGCAAACGCAACATGTAACATTTATCCAAGAAGACATAGGATCCTTTATTAAACCACTAAAGACTGAATTAGGTCGTACCATTTGGGTAGTAGGTGGTGGTGAAATACTGCGTGCTTGTCTTGAAGCGAATGTAATCGATGAAATCATTGTCACAATAGCACCTGTAATTTTAGGGAAAGGTGTACCGCTCTTTGTAGGACTTGCCCAACAAAAATCGCTTACTTTAATTGGTACACAACAGTTTAATCAATTTATTGAATTGCATTATAAAGTTAATGTTGCGGAGAGTTGTTGATTTACATATTTTGAGTCCAACTCAAATGATGCCTACTAAATCACAAATGATTTAGCAGGCTATTTTTGTTTTACATGCGCCGTTCGACTGAATTAAACTGTTGCAACCTCAGCGGCAGCTTTTAATGCCTGCGCAAAGTCTTCTAGTAAATCATCTTCATTTTCAAGCCCAACAGAGAAGCGAAGTAGCCCGTCTGTAATGCCACGTTTTGCGCGTTCTTCTGGCTCCATTGCCGCATGACTCATTTTGGCAGGGTAGCTTAAGATTGATTCCACACCACCGAGACTTACCGCAAATACTGGAATTTTCATCGCAGAAACAAACGCTTTTGCAACCGAATAGCTTGGAAGACTAAAGGATAGCACGGCACCATTTGATGTTGATTGTGACGCGTGAATGTCGTGTCCTGGGTGACTTGCAAGGCCAGGATAGTATACTTTTTCAACAAGTGGATGTACTTCAAGGAATTTAGCAATACGTTCTGCTACTCGTGTTTCCTCGTTAAAGCGAACTGCCGTCGTTTTCATGTTTTGGATCAGTGTATAGGAATCTTGTACACCGAGTACCGAGCCAAATGAGTTTTGGACGAAGTAAATTCGGTCGCCAAGCTCGGCATCCTTCGTTACAACAAGACCCGCTACAATATCAGAGTGACCTGATAAAAACTTCGTCGCTGAATGAATGACCACATCTACACCTAATTCGAGTGGGCGCTGATGCAGTGGTGTCATGAATGTATTATCAAGGAATGTTAGGGCGCCAGTTTCACGTGCAATTTCAACAATTGCGCGTATATCAGTAATACCTAATGTTGGATTTGACGGTGTTTCCATGTAGATTAATTTTGTTTCAGGCCGAACAGCCGCACGTACTGCATCTACATCTGTAAAATCGACAAATGTATGTGTAATGCCAAAGCGCGGTAGAACTTTTGTGACAAAACGGTACGAACCACCGTACACATCTTCGGTAATAACAATATGGTCGCCAGCAGATAAAATCATAAAGCAAGCAGACACTGCAGCCATTCCAGTTGCAAACGCGAATCCACGCTCGCCGCCTTCAAGTTCAGCGATTGCTTTTTCAAGTGCTGCACGTGTTGGGTTACCTGAACGTGCATAATCATACTCACCGAACTCATCGATTGATTCTTGGTGGAATGTGGACGATAAATACATTGGCACGTTGACCGCACCTTTTTTATCGGCATAGCCTTCACGAATTGCGCCGTGAATTAGCGCTGTTTCTATGCGTTCTGACATGCGAATTCACCTCGTAAGCTTTCAAATACTTGTTGTAAATCTGCAATAATATCATCGGCTTCTTCAATACCGACAGAGAAGCGAAGTAGGCGATCACATACACCGCGCGCCACACGTTCCTCATACGGCATATCCGCATGTGTTTGTGTCGCAGGGTAGGTAATGAAGCTCTCAACCCCACCAAGACTTTCAGCAAACGTAATTAGTTTCATATTTTGTAGGAAAGGGTTGACCATTTCAGGTTCTTGTATACGGAATGATAGCATACCGCCTTTACCTGTATACAGGACGTTTTTCACAAGTGGCTCGCTCTCTAAATAAGCCGCTACCTTTTTCGCATTTGCATCATGCTGTTTTAAGCGAAGGTGCAGTGTTTTCAAGCCCCGAATAATTAACCAAGAATCCATTGGCGCAAGTACTAAGCCCATACCGTTATGAGCAAATGCTAGTTTTTCTACTAGCTCAGCACCTTTTGCAACAACAAGCCCTGCGAGTACGTCATTATGTCCGCCGATGTATTTTGTTGCGCTATGTAATACGATGTCTGCTCCAAGCTCAATTGGGCGTTGGAAGTATGGAGTATAAAATGTATTGTCAACAATTAATAGTAGGTTATGCGCTTTTGCTAGCTCCGCATAAGCAACTAAATCGATTTCCTGCATTAACGGGTTTGTAGGTGTTTCGATAAATAATGCTTTCGTATTGTCGTTAATAAGCGCTGCTACTTCATCAACTGATGTAAATGTGTTGTAAACGGGGTTAATATTGTACGTTTCTGCGAATGTTTTAAACAGGCGGTAAGTCCCGCCGTATAGATCATCAGGCACGATTAATTCGTCATTTGGTTTAAATAAAGAAAGCACTAATTGAACAGCTGCCATACCTGAACTACAGGCAAAACCAGCATCGCCGCCTTCAAGCTCGGCAATCCCGTTTTCTAAAATATCACGCGTCGGGTTTTTGGTACGTGTGTAGTCATAGCCAGTTGATTGGCCAATTCCTGCATGCTTGTAAGCTGTTGACATATAAATCGGTGGGTTGACTGCACCTGTTTTGGCATCGCTTAAATTACCTAGTTGTACTAATTTCGTTTCAATTTTACGATCTGACATGAAATCACTCTTTCTTTGTTAATTTACGAAACATTAAGAATGTATCGATTATTTACTCAATTTAACACTTTCTTATGCTTGCTACAATACGAGATTACATTGTTTTGTGAAAAGTATGTAAATACGATAGGAAAAGTAGCCAAATAAAAAAATGCCGACTTTTTTAGTCGACGAAAGGGTTAGGCTTGCTCTTTTTTTAGTAAATCACGGATTTCTTTTAGTAATTCTTCTTTTGTATCAATTACAGTTACAGGTTTTTCCGCGACAACCTCTTCCTTCTTTCGGTTTAGCTTGCTCAAAAGTCGAAGTGCCATGAAGATTGCAAAGGCGATAATAAGGAAGTCAATAATCGATTGAATAAATGCCCCAAATTGGACTTTCGCGTCGCCTACTTTCCAAATGAAGTTATCATTGAAATCAATACCACCAGTTAATACACCGATCAATGGTGTAATTATATTTTCTACTAATGAAGTAACGATTTTTCCGAATGCACCACCGATTACAACAGCGATTGCAAGATCCATTACATTTCCGCGCATCGCGAATTCTTTAAAATCTTTCCACATAGGGGATATAGCTCCTTTAATGTAAATATTGTTAATATTCTATTTTAGTTGTTAATAAAAATATTTTCAACTATGAAAATGGTACACAACAACGATATAATATAATGATTAGAAAATAAGATAGGTGGCATGTATGGCAAATAACAAGAAGAAGAAACCACTCATTTCGCCTAGTATGAAGCTGTTTTTAATTGTATTACTCATTCCAGTTTCGATTACAGTCTATTTTTTGGCATATTTAGCGTGGGATGATTTACGGAAGCTCTCCATCTTTGAAGGGTTTGGCGAGCGTTCAGTTTACGAGCAAATTCAAGAAAATTTCGATTTAGCAATTCCTCTCGAATATATTCCAATCTATGTGGCAGCGGAAGAAAAATATCAAGTTCCTTGGACACTACTTGCTGCACATCATCGTATTGAAACACGTTTTTCAACGACGAGAACGCTTATTTCTCCAGTAGGTGCAGAAGGACATATGCAGTTTATGCCATGTACGTTTGTTGGTTGGAAACATCCGTCCTGCAAAGGTCTTGGCGAAGGAGAAATTGCTGATGGAGAAAAAATGAATCCAGCTATGATAAAAAAATACGGTGGCTACGGGATCGATGCGAATGGGGACGGGAAGGCCGATCCATTTAATATTGAGGATGCCGTATATTCTGCGGCTAATTTTCTATCCAAAGCCGGTGTTGCGAAGGGCGAGCTAAAAAAAGCAATCTTCCAATACAATCATAGTGATGAATATGTAGAAGATGTTTTGCACTACTATAAGATGTATCGAGATTACGATAATCAATTAAAACAAATTGCCCTAGAACAATAACGAAAAATAAAAACAGAGTGCGACAAATATACAGTCACACTCTGTTGAAAGTAAAGTTACGTTGCTTTGCGCATTGCTTTTAAAATAAAACTTACGATAAAAATTAAGACAACGGCCCCAATTAATGCAGGGAATACATAAAAGTCTGAAACTTTCCAACCCCAATTGCCGAGTAAAGTACTACCAATCCAAGAACCGATAATCCCCGCAACAATATTACCAATAACGCCTCCAGGAATATCCTTGCCTAAAATGACACCGGCTAGCCAACCGAGCACTCCTCCAATAATTAGGAACCAAATAAAACTCATTATGTGGTCATCTCCTTTTAATGTAGATATGATAGCTGATCATAATTATTACCGTATCCTCCTACTTTCAAACATATTCTTTACACATTAAGTGTAAAAAATACTGATTAAATCACATTTGCCCCAAGCGACCCTTTAAAATGACCTAGTGCCCAGTCATGTCCTTGCGCGTTAAAGCTTGCCACAGCGTCCGCATGTACTGTAATGGAATAGCCGCTGTTATAAGCGTCTACTGCAGTATGCAGCACGCAAATATCCGTACACACGCCGACTAAATGAACATCCATAATACGACGTTCTGCTAATAGAATACCCAATTTGGTACCAGCAAATGCACTATAACGAGTTTTATCTAAAAAAATGCAGACGTCCTTATTCTTTTCGTAAGCCGTCTTTACTTTGCCATATAAATCGCGTCCAGCTGTTCTATATAGATTATGCGGAGGGAATAATTTTGTTTCAGGGTGAAGCGTATCTCCCTCATAATGGACATCATTTGCAAAGACAACCAGATCGCCACTCGCAATAAATTCCTCGATTATTGATACGATTTTTCCTTCTAATGCTTGACCAGGTTCGCCACAAGTTAATTTCCCGTCTGGTGCAACAAAATCCACCGTATAGTCAATTACAAGTAATGCTCGTTTCATAAAAAAGCCCCCTAACTATGAGTTTGCTTTATTATGACATTATCTAAGCAGAAGTGGCAGAAAAAAAGTTCACAAAAGTTTCGAAAACTTTTGCAAAAAGGTATTGATTTGTAGTATAGTAATAAAAAATAATCTATGGGGTGATGTTTATGGATCTAGCTGTCATGAGAAAATTAAATCGTCAAGGATTAGCATTCGCCGCGTTACACACTATTATCTTTTTAAATTTGGCTGTTGAACTATTATTAATATAGTAATTATACTTTCTCAAAGTCTAGCAAAATACTGCTAGACTTTTTTTGTGGATAAAATAGTATAGCTTTTCCATCCACATAAATTAGGACATCAACTAGCCCTATTTTGGACGAGTTGTTTGTTCCTAATTTTCCGGATTTAGTTAAAAAGAAAGAAATACGGGGGAATTGAACACAAATAATGCGGAAAATATCCAATCATTTTATCCACAAGCACAAAAATTTAATGCAGTTTGGAAGCAATACGATCCGGAAGATGTATTTTTAATGACTTAAAACAAGAAAATATTCTTAGTAATTTAAAGGTTTTAACGGTTTCGGAGCAATAATAAAAGAAAAAATTAGAATAATTAAAAATATACAAAATTATAAAAAAACTAAACCAAAACAGCAAAAAACATGCAAGATAAAGAGTGAAAGCGGTTTCAAAATGGTTGATTTTTTTGAATTGTATAAATAATTCTAAAAATAGTGTTGACGGTTCGCCTTGATTCGTACTATGATAACAACAATTTAGTACACACGTTGCATACTTCAAACGTCTTTATGACAATCTAGTTTTTGAAAGTACAACGACCGTATTTAAAGGAATTCCTGCTTTCACAGAAGTTCCATAAAAAAGTGATGCCGTTCAAGTGGGCGGAACATCACACGTAGCGCAGTAATAGTTAAACAATAGATATTTACGCTAAAATAGCATTAAATATGGAACAAGCATTACGTGAGGGGCGTTTAGTAAATGAGAAGCGATATGATTAAGCTTGGGGTAGACCGTGCTCCACACCGTAGCCTTCTTTATGCTACAGGGAAAGTGAAGGCAAGAGATTTAGAGAAGCCATTCATCGGTGTATGTAACTCGTATATTGATATTATTCCAGGACATGTCCACTTACGCGAGTTTGCGGAAGTTGTCAAGGAAGCTATTATTGAAGCAGGCGGTATTCCATTTGAGTTCAATACAATTGGTGTTGATGATGGAATTGCAATGGGTCACATTGGCATGCGTTATTCATTGCCATCACGTGAAATTATTGCAGACTCAGCTGAAACAGTTATTAACGCGCACTGGTTCGACGGTGTATTTTACATCCCGAACTGCGATAAAATTACACCAGGGATGCTGATGGCAGCTGTACGTACAAACGTACCATCTGTTTTCGTATCAGGTGGCCCGATGGAAGCAGGTACATCTGCAAACGGTAAGCAATTATCATTAACAAGTGTATTTGAAGGCGTCGGCGCACATAAAGCAGGGAACATGACAGCTGAGGAGCTACTTGATATTGAGAACAATGCATGTCCAACATGTGGTTCTTGCTCAGGCATGTTCACAGCGAACTCGATGAACTGCTTAATGGAGATGTTAGGTGTTGCACTACCAGGTAACGGCACAATTGTCGCAACGAGTGATGAGCGTCACCAACTAATTAAAGAGGCAGCAAAACATTTAGTTCGTATGATTAAAGAAGATGTTAAACCGCGCGATATTATTACAAAAGAAGCGATTGATGACGCATTTGCACTAGATATGGCTATGGGTGGATCGACAAATACTGTACTCCACACATTAGCAATCGCAAACGAGGCAGAAATTGATTATAAAATCGAAGACATTAATAAAGTCGCTGAACGCGTTCCGTATTTAGCGAAAATTATGCCAGCTTCTGACATATCTATGGATGATATTTGCAAAGCAGGCGGTGTCCAAGCGATTATTAATGAATTAACGAAAATTCCTGGTGCTATCCATCCTGACCGTCCAACTATTTCGGGCGTGACGATGCGTGAGCTTGTGAAAGATTATCACATTACTGATGACAAAATCATTCGTACGAAAGATAATCCATATTCTCCTGTTGGTGGTTTGTCTGTATTATTTGGCAACATCGCACCGGAAGGCTCTGTTATTAAAGTTGGTGCTGTTGATCCTTCGATTAAACAGTTTATCGGCGAAGCAATTGTGTTTGAATCACAAGAGGAAGCACAAGAAGCGATTGATCAAGGCATTGTACGCGAAGGCCATGTGGTTGTTATTCGCTACGAAGGGCCAAAAGGTGGTCCAGGAATGCCAGAAATGCTTGCTCCGACTTCAGCAATTCAAGGTCGCGGGTTAGGAACGAAAGTCGCACTTATTACAGACGGACGTTTCTCTGGTGCATCTCGAGGAATTTCAATTGGTCATATTTCACCTGAAGCAGCAGAAGGCGGTCCAATCGCTTTGATTGAAAACGGTGATACAATTGCGATCGATTTACCAAACCGTACGATTAATCTAGAAGTATCTGAAGAGTTACTTGCAGAACGTCGCACAAAATTACCTGTTTTTGAACCGAAAATTAAACGCGGTTGGTTAGCCCGTTACTCAGCATTAGTAACGAATGCTTCTCAAGGCGGCGTTATGAAAATCTAATTTATTTTACTTGAATAATATAAATCGTTGATGAGGTTAAAGGTACTAGAGCATTGTATTTACCAGAGAGTCGGTATTGCTGGAAGCCGATGATACAACTAGTACCGACATCCCCTCGGAGTGAGCTATTAAACGCATTCTTTGCTATTAGATAGTTCCGGGCATAGTCGAAGTGCTCGTTATTAATGAATAGTGTATTACGCTTTGTTGCACGCTAAATTTTCTGTGTATTTGGAATTTAGCGAAAGTGAAATAATTTCCACTATTCGCGAGGTAGCTTTTAGCTATGAACAAGGGTGGTACCATGAAAAGTCTTTTTCATCCCTACGCAAGGTTTATTTTGCGTGCGGAGAAAAGGGCTTTTTGTTTTCTAGTTATTCTTGAATAGGGAGGAGAACACAATATGAGTGCAAATGTTTCAGTAAATGAACAACTTGATGTAAGTTCAGAAGCACAAGAAGTGAAGAAGCCGCGAGATGGTGCTGATATTTTAATTCAGTCATTACATGATCAAGGCGTTGATATAATTTTCGGCTATCCGGGCGGAGCGGTATTACAAATTTATGATGCAATGTATCGCAACCCAATTCGTCACATTTTAACTCGTCACGAACAAGGTGCGATTCACGCTGCTGAAGGTTACGCACGTGTAACAAACAAACCAGGCGTTGTTATTGCCACATCTGGACCAGGCGCAACGAACCTTGTCACAGGTATTGCTGATGCGATGATAGACTCGATTCCCCTTGTTATTTTCACAGGGCAGGTTGCGACGTCAGTAATCGGTACGGATGCATTCCAAGAGGCGGACATTATGGGGATTACAACACCTATTACTAAGCACAACTACCAAGTGCAAGACGTGAAAGATATCCCACGTATCATTAATGAAGCGTTCCATATTGCGAATACAGGTCGTAAAGGTCCAGTATTAATTGACTTCCCGAAAAACGTGTCTCAATCAATATTTAATGAAAATATTCCAACGACACCGGAAGAAATTTACTTACCAGGCTATCAACCCAATTCTAAACCGAACTACTTACAAATTCAAAAAGCAATTCAAGCTATTTCGTTAGCGAAGAAGCCGTTAGTATTAGCAGGTGCAGGTGTGTTATTTGCCGATGCGCGTGGAGAATTGACTGAATTTGTCGAAAAGTACAAATTACCTGTCATTAACACATTGCTTGGACTTGGTAGCATTCACGGCGAACACGAGCAGTTTTACGGTATGGCGGGAATGCACGGTACAGTAACAGCGAATAATGCGATTACAAAAGCAGACTTACTTATTAATATCGGTGCACGCTTTGATGACCGTTTAACAGGGAGCTTAGCTACCTTTGCCCCGAATGCAACAATCGTGCACATCGATATTGATCCTGCGGAAATCGGTAAAAATGTACCTACTGATATCCCAATCGTCGCAGATGCTAAAGAAGCATTAAAAGCACTACTGAAAAAAGAATTTGACGCACCGGATACAACAGCTTGGTTGGAGTATTTAAATGAAAGTAAAAAAGAGTATCCGTTATGGTACGAAGCTGATGGTGTTGAAACATTACCACAGCAAGCACTTGAACTCATTCATAAAATTACGAACGGTGATGCAATTGTTACAACCGACGTAGGCCAACACCAAATGTGGACTGCGCAGTATTACCGCTTAAACAACGACCATGGCTGGGTAACGTCAGGTGGTCTTGGGACAATGGGCTTCGGCTTTCCAGCTGCAATTGGCGCACAATTTGCGAAACCAGACAAGAAAGTTATCTCGATTGTTGGGGACGCAGGATTCCAAATGACAAACCAAGAATTGGCGTTATTAAAAGAATTCAATTTACCAGTAAAAGTTGTGATTTTAAACAATCAGTGCTTGGGAATGGTTCGCCAATGGCAAGAAACATTCTATGACGAACGCTATTCATCATCACTTATTCCAGTACAACCGGATTTCGTAAAACTAGCAGATGCATATGGGGTTAAAGGATACCGCATTAATACTTTAGCAGAAGCGGAGGCAATTCTCACAGAAGCAATTAACTCAGATGAGCCAGTTGTCATTGATTGCCGCGTGAAGCAGCTAGAAAACGTTTATCCAATGGTTGCACCAGGAAAAGGACTACACGAAATGATCGGGGTGAAGAAGGGGTGAAACGTGTCATTACAGTAACAGTTATTAATCAAAGCGGTGTACTTAACCGTGTAACAGGGCTTTTAATGAAGCGCCAATTCAATATTGAATCAATTACAGTTGGCCATACTGAACAGCCAAACTTCTCAAAAATGACATTCGTCGTACATGTAGAAGATGAAAGTAAAATTGAACAGTTGATCAAACAACTATCAAAACAAATCGACGTGCTAAAAGTAAATGATATTTCGGATAAATCAATTGTGCTCCGTGAGTTAGCATTAGTGAAAGTTATTTCACCACCAAATGTTCGACTTGAAATGAATGCAATTATCGAACCGTTCCGTCCACAAGTGATTGACACAGCGAAAAATGTTGTAACGTATCAAGTGGTAGGTCATCCGGAAAAAATTGATGCCTTTATCGAACTAATTCGTCCATATGGCATAAAAGAATTAACGCGTACTGGTGCTACTGCATCGGTGCGTGAAGCACAAAAAACAGAAGGTCCGCAGCTATCTATTTTGAAATAACAAAATAGTTTGCATATAAAGCTGAGTGATCGTATACCGGTCATTCGCTCAAAAAATAAAACAAAACAAATGGAGGCTTTACAAATGGCTACAATGTATTATGAAAATCAAATCAACGAAGAAGTACTAAAAGGGAAAAAAATCGCAATTATCGGTTACGGCTCTCAAGGGCACGCACACGCTCTTAACTTAAAAGAATCAGGTTTTGACGTAGTAGTAGGTATCCGTCCAGGTAAATCATATGACGCGGCAAAAGAAGATGGCTTAGATGTGAAAACAGTAGCAGAAGCAGCGGCTGAAGCAGATGTAATTCAAATTTTACTTCCGGATGAGCGTCAAAAAGCAGTTTACGAAGCGGAAATCGCACCACATTTAATAGCAGGTAAAGCTTTAATGTTCGCACACGGTTTCAACGTGCATTTCGGACAAATCGTACCTCCAGCAGACGTTGACGTATTCTTAGTAGCTCCAAAAGGCCCAGGACATTTAGTACGTCGTCAATTCACTGAAGGCGCTGGCGTACCAGGATTATTCGCAATCCACCAAGACGCTACAGGCCAAGCTCGTGATTTAGCTCTTGCATACGGTAAAGGAATTGGTTCAGCTCGTGGTGGGTTACTTGAAACGACATTCGCTGAAGAAACAGTAACGGATCTATTCGGTGAGCAAGCAGTACTTTGCGGTGGCGCAACTGAACTTGTTAAAGCAGGTTTCGAAACATTAGTTGAAGCAGGTTACCAACCAGAACTAGCTTACTTCGAAACACTACACGAACTAAAACTTATCGTTGACCTAATGTTCGAAGGCGGTATGGCAACAATGCGCTACTCAATCTCAGATACAGCTGAGTGGGGGGACTATGTATCAGGTCCACGTTTAATCGACGCTTCAGTAAAAGCGCGTATGAAAGACGTATTAACTGATATCCAAGACGGTACATTTGCAAAACGTTGGATCGAAGAAAATGAAACTGGTCGTCCAGAATATACAAAATTCAAAGAAGCTGGTGCAAACCACCAAATTGAAGAAGTTGGAGCAAAACTTCGTGCAATGATGCCTTTCATTAACCAAGGTAAACAAAAGGTTACAGTTAAGTAATGCGCAAGATTGATATTTTTGATACAACCCTTCGTGACGGAGAACAATCAGCAGGAATTAACTTAAACACGGCGGAAAAAATAGAAATCGCAAAACAGTTAGAGCGCCTAGGTGTCACAATTATTGAAGCGGGATTCCCCGCTTCATCACCTGGTGATTTTGAAGCAGTTAATCGTATTGCAGGAACAGTGAAAAACTCGATCGTAACAGGTCTTGCGCGCTGTATCCAAAAAGATATTGATACAACGTGGGAAGCGATTAAAGTCGCAGAACAACCACATATTCATATTTTCCTAGCAACAAGCCCAATCCATATGGAGTACAAATTAAAAAAATCTCCAGAACAAGTAATGGAACAAGCCGTAGAAGCAGTAAAATATGCGAAGAAGTTTTTCCCACTAGTACAATGGTCGGCTGAAGACGGGTTCCGATCGGATCGTGAATTTTTAGCGGAAATTATCGGAGAAGTTATTGCTGCTGGTGCAACAACGATTAATATTCCAGACACAGTAGGCTATGCATCACCAAATGAATACGGTGAGCTATTCAAATACTTACGTGAAAATGCGCGTGGTGCAGACACAGTGAAATTTTCAGCACACTGCCATGACGATTTAGGAATGGCGGTAGCAAACTCAATTGCGGCGATCCAAAACGGTGCAGACCAAGTGGAATGTACAATTAACGGGATCGGTGAGCGTGCGGGGAATGCAGCGCTAGAAGAAATTGGTGTGGCCATGCATATTCGTAAAGACCTTTACCAAGTAGAGACAGGTCTGAACTTAAAAGAAATTAAACGTTCATCACAACTGGTAAGCCGCCTAACAGGTGTTGTGATCCAGCCAAACAAAGCGGTTGTTGGGAAAAATGCCTTTGCTCATGAATCAGGCATCCACCAAGACGGTGTGCTAAAAAATCCTGAAACATACGAAATCATCTCACCAGCATTAATTGGAGAAGATGATATACCATTAGTATTAGGTAAACACTCAGGCCGCGCAGCTTTCCGTGACCGTGCGGAAACAATGGGC
This sequence comes from Solibacillus sp. FSL H8-0538, assembly GCF_038003525.1. NCBI lineage: Bacteria > Bacillati > Bacillota > Bacilli > Caryophanales > Caryophanaceae > Solibacillus > Solibacillus sp. FSL H8-0538. The sequence goes on from NZ_JBBOPI010000001.1 coordinate 1,759,933, forward strand.
TACGAGCTATCAGATGAAAAATTAAACAAGGCGTTCCAAGAATTTAAACGCTTAGCAGACCGTAAAAAAGAAGTAACCGAAGAAGATTTAGTTACAATTTTAACGGAACAACAAGTATCAGTTGAAGATGTAGCACTATTTGAACTAAAAAGTGTGCAAGTGCAGTACGGAACGGAAAATATTCCAACCGCAACAGCATCTGTCATTACTCCTGAAGGCGAAACGAAAACGCTCGCTTCAACAGGTTCAGGTTCAGTAGAGGCCATTTTCAACACTCTTGAACAATTAGTCAACGGCACAGTAAATATTTTAGATTACCGTGTAAAATCAGTTGGCAAAGGCCGTGATGCATTAGGAGAAGCTGTTATTAACCTAAGCTACAACGGCTACACATCAACTGGTCGTGACGCAGCACTAGACGTACTTGAGGCATCTGCAAAAGCATATTTAAACGCAATCAATCGCCAACTTATTCAAGAAAGCATCCGCGCACAACAGCCGGTGCTAGTATAACAATGAGCGCCATCAGACAACTTGTTTGATGGCGTTTCACTAAAATAGCGCAAAATGGTACGTCCATACACGTGAGAAGGAAAGGTGTTTTCAAATGGAAAAGAAAATTACAGTACTGCCTGGCGACGGGATTGGTCCTGAAGTTATCGCTTCAGCAGTAAAAGTATTACAAGTAATCGGCAAACGATTTAACCATACATTCCACTTAGGCTACGCTACAATCGGTGGAGCGGCAATCGACCAACATAATAACCCACTACCAGAAGAAACGATTGCAATGTGTGAAGAAAGTGACGCAGTACTACTCGGTGCGGTAGGCGGTCCTAAATGGGACAATAACCCACCAGAATTACGTCCGGAAAAAGGTTTATTAAAAATCCGTAAACACTTTGATTTATTCGCAAACCTTCGTCCAGTTAAAGCGTTCCCAAGCTTACTTGCATCTTCTCCATTAAAGCGTGAAGTCGCAGAAAACGTTGATTTAATGATCGTACGTGAACTAACAGGGGGCCTTTACTTCGGAGAGCCACGCATGAAAACAGAAACAAGTGCTATTGATACATGTGTGTATTCACGCGAGGAAATCGAACGCATCGTGGACAATGCTTATGAACTAGCAAGACTGCGTCGCGGAAAGTTATGTTCAGTAGACAAAGCTAACGTACTAGATACGTCAAGATTATGGCGAGAAATCGTGGAAGAAAAGAAAAAGCAGTACCCAGATGTAGAAACTGAGCATAACTTAGTGGATTCTGTGGCAATGAAATTAATTACAAACCCAGGCCATTACGATGTTGTTGTAACGGAAAATTTATTTGGCGACATTTTAAGTGATGAAGCTTCTGTCATTACGGGCTCACTTGGTGTATTACCTTCTGCATCAATTCGCGGCGATAGCTTCGGTCTTTATGAGCCAGTTCATGGTTCAGCACCTGAACTTGCAGGTCAAGGTGTAGCAAATCCTGCAGCAACGATTCTTTCAGTGGCGATGATGCTTCAGTATTCATTTGGCTTGAAAGAAGAAGCAGCTGAAATCGAACGCGCGGTTAACGCAGTATTCGAAGATGGTTACTTCACTGCGGACCTTGCTCAACAAGGCGGTCGTATTTTATCAACAGACGAATGGACAGACAAAGTCATTAACGAAATTGATACAAGCTTCGTATCAGACAGCATTATGATTTCATATATTTAAGGGATTGGTGAAGAACATGGGGAAAAACATAATTGAAAAAATTTGGGATACACACGTTGTATATGAGGAACCAGGTAAACCTGATTTACTGTATATTGACCTTCATTTAATTCATGAAGTAACGAGCCCACAAGCGTTTGAAGGTTTGCGCATTAACAATCGTAAAGTGCGTCGTCCGGATCTTTGCTTTGCGACAATGGATCATAACGTACCAACAAAAAATTTACCTACAATTAATGACCCAATCGCACGCAATCAAATCGAAACACTTGCAAAAAATGCGCAAGAATTTGGCATTGAACTGGCAGATATCGGCCACCCAGACCAAGGGATTGTACACGTTATCGGTCCAGAGCTTGGGCTAACACAACCTGGTAAAACAATCGTTTGTGGTGACTCGCATACATCAACACATGGTGCATTCGGTGCGATTGCATTCGGTATCGGTACATCTGAAGTTGAGCACGTAATGAGTACACAAACACTATGGCAAAACAAACCGAAAACAATGGAAATCCGCGTAGAAGGTGAGCTTCCAGTAGGCGTTGCTGCAAAAGATATTATTCTAGCGATCATTTCTAAATTCGGTATTGGTGTAGGAACGGGTCATATTGTGGAATTCACTGGAGAAGCGATCCACAAACTATCAATGGAAGAACGTATGACAATTTGTAATATGTCAATTGAAGCTGGCGCTAAAGCAGGCCTTGTGTCACCAGATGACATTACAGTGGAATACATCCGAGGTCGTCGTTATGCACCAAAAGACGAAACATTCGAAGAGGCAGCAGCTTACTGGTTAAGCCTTGCTTCTGACACAGATGCTACGTATGACGAAGTACGTATCATTAATGCAGAAGAAATTGAGCCAATCGTAACATGGGGTACAAACCCATCAATGGGCTCTGGTGTTTCACAAAATGTCCCAACGCAGAATGACTACACAGATGAGTCAGATAAAGCGGCACTTCGCCAAGCGCTGGAGTACATGGGGTTAGAAGAAGGCCAACCGCTAACTTCAATTGACGTACAGCACGTATTTATCGGCTCATGTACAAATTCACGTCTATCGGATTTACGTGCAGCTGCACAAGTAATCCAAGGTCGTAAAGTAAATGAAAACGTAACAGCCATCGTTGTACCAGGTTCATTTACAACAAAACAACAAGCGGAAGCGGAAGGTTTAAATAAAATCTTTCTTGAAGCAGGCTTTGAATGGCGCGAGTCTGGCTGTTCAATGTGCCTAGCGATGAATGATGACGTAGTACCAGCTGGGGAACGTTGTGCATCAACATCTAACCGTAACTTCGAAGGTCGTCAAGGCACAGGCGCACGCACGCACTTAGTGTCGCCTCAAATGGCAGCAGCTGCAGCAATTGCTGGCCACTTCGTTGATGTTCGTGAATTTGTTAAGGAAACAGTTTAAGAGGTGAAATAAAATGGAACCAATTAATATCATAAACAGTGTTATCACACCACTTGATCGTAAAAATGTGGATACAGATCAAATCATTTCAAAGGAATTCTTAAAACGCATTGAGCGCACAGGATTCGGCCAATTTTTATTTTACCACTGGCGTTTTGACGCAGAAGGCAATGAAATTTCAGACTTCGTGCTAAACAAACCAGAATTTAAAGGCTCTAAAATTATTGTAGCACAGGACAACTTCGGCTGTGGTTCATCACGTGAGCACGCACCTTGGGCAATTTTAGACTACGGCTTTAACGTAGTCATCGCTCCAAGTTTCGCCGATATTTTCCACAATAATTGCTACAAAAACGGCATCCTGCCAATTAAATTAACTGAAGCAGAGTGTGACGAGATTTTATCAAAAGGCTTAACAAACCCGTACAACGTGGAAGTAAGCCTAGAAGCACAAACGGTAACAGGGGAAGACGGAGCAGTATACAACTTCTCAATCGATCCGTACTATAAAGAAACACTAATCAATGGTTGGGATGAAATTGCCCTAACGATTCAATATGAAGAGTATATTGCGGCGTACGAAGCAAAGCGCGTTGCTTACTAATTAAATAAACCGAAATGAGCCCGACTTTGATGGATTACTTCAAAGTCGGGTTCGCTGTTTTATTAACCGATTAACTCATGCTTTACTACTTCATAAGCCTGACAAATATGCTCGAAATGAGTAGGGTCATGGCGTTTAATTAGATTTACGGCAATATCGAATAAATTAGATTCATTTCTAATAGCTAAATCAGCCATCAAATAAGTCCGGATTTGTTCGACAAAATACTTGATTTCAAAACTCATTATATAATCGCTCCTTAGTATTACTTTTGCTAGCAATCATACAAACTTGTTGTCTAATAACAATGAGGCCAACACGATGTTGGTCACAAAGGCGTTGCCACAGGACGTGGCGTACTTAGCCTTTGTACCTTTGTTACCCCTAAGCGGCTCATCGAACGCCCCCTGGAAAGCGTCCAGCCAGAACGGAAATCAACCCCAAGTTACGGTGCTTAAACCAATATATTCTAATTGCACTAATATAAAGCACTTATAATATACTTTACACGCAGTTCATTTTTCTTATGCACTCGAAACTATTTTTTCTTGCTTCAAGGGTGGCAATGAAAATCCTATCTTATAGATAATAAAAATAATAAATTTTTGAGAATGTTTATGAACTAGATTTTTCTTGGTAGATAAGAAAGGACAGCATCTCGCCCTATTTTGGGCGAAATGTTTCGTTCTAATATAGTGATTGCTGTATGGATTAAAATCCGTTGTACCAATGGATTTACAATATATTGATGATTGCTCAGAAGATGGTGGATGTAATGTTTGTCATCATAATGTAATTTGAAAGTAGGTAGAAAGACCAGTATACTATTTTTAGAGATACTCGTAATTTAACTAGAATACTTTTACATCTGAGAGGAGTTGATTGTGCGTGAATACTCGCACATCATTACATCATAAGATTGCATTAACATTATTATTAGCTTGCGGAGGAGTGTATGTAACGAGCGGACAAGCTTTTGCAGATACAGCAACCGAGCTTACTGAAAAAAAGGCAACAGTGGATGCCAAAACTGAACAATTAAACATGGAGGTCGAAACACTTCAAACAGAACTCCAAAAGGAAATGGAGCAATTTGAAGCAACGACAAAGGCAATCGCAAAAACAGACGCTGAAATCCTAGAGATTGAGAAGCGTATTAAAGACCGAACTACGATAATATCAGATCGTTTAACAGCCTATCAAATACAAGATTCAAATTTATCTTTATACATAGATGCTATTTTTGGTTCTAGTAGTATAACAGATTTATTTAGCCGTGTGACTACAGTTAAAACTATACTCGAAGCGGATCAAGCTTTAATTGATGAACAAAATGACGACTATTTGCAACTGCAGGAAACAAAACAACAATTACAAGACACGAAAGAACAGCAACAGCAACGTTTCCAACGCATGCAGGAGAAGGAAACTGAGCTTCAAATTGTTATTTCGGAAAATAAAGCGAAGTCACTTCGTTTAAAAGAACAAATTGCAGACGTCACAGAGCGTGAGCGTTTACAAGAAGAACGTATTGCAGCTGAAAACGAAGCACAGTCACTGCGCAATTTACAGGGCAGCATCAAAAAAAATGAGGCAACAAACGAGGATTCAAATGTGACTACGAAAGCACCAAGCATGACGCAAGGTGTAACAGCAGCCATAAGTGAAGCGAAGAAATATATAGGTATGCCATATAAATGGGGCGGTAGTACACCAAGTACAAGCTTTGACTGTTCGGGCCTTGTACAGTGGTCATTTGCGCAAGCAGGCATTTCAGTGCCACGTACTTCAGGCGAACAATATTTAGCGACGACAAAAATAAGTCGCAGTGATGCTAAGGCAGGGGATCTCGTATTCTTTAGCTACGGCTCAGGTATTGCACATGTTGGTATTTATCTCGGCGATGGAAAAATGATCGATGCACAAAACTCAGGTGTTGTCATTGAATCACTAGACTGGTGGGAAAAATATCTTGTAGGCTTTGGCCGTGTGAATTAAAAATAGTTTAGTAGAAAAATAGCAGGGCGATTAGATTGAACTCGCTCCTGCTATTTTTTTTAATTACGAGGAATTAAATGAGCAATTCAATGCAGTAGTTATGTAGTTATAGACAATTTCCGTAATCTATTATTGTGCATAACATCTTCATTCTATGTATATACTGAGTGTATACAATTGTGTAAGGGAGTGTTATTCTTGAATCAAGAAGATGGAAAGGGGTGGATATTTATGACAACTGCAACAGTTCGAAAGTGGGGCAATAGTCTAGCTGTCCGTATTCCTCAGGATGTTTCTGAGAAAGTAAAGTTTACTGATGGAGTTGAAATTGAGATGTACGTAAATGAGGACCAAGAAATCCTGCTCCGTCCAATATATCCGGCTGCTGATGATCAAGAAGACCTTCGTAAACATTTTCTGTCGATTCGTGCGAAATGCAAGCAAGGTATGCCTACTCACGAGGAGATTAAAGATGAACCTATGGGGGATGAGATAATCTAATGGGGATTACAGGGAATGTTGAGCGAGGTAGCGTAATATGGTTGAACATGTATCCAACAAAAGGGCATGAACAAAACGGTTGGCGTGCTGCAATCGTTCTTTCAGACGGACTAATTGATCCGAATAATACAAACTTTGCTATGATTGTTCCTGTTACGACACAAATAAAGGAATATCCTTTTGAGGTAAAGGTTCCTAAGGGTATTAACACGGCCCATCCAAGAGTCCCATTTACAGAACTGAGTGGAGTCGTCCTTACCGATCAAGCCAAGTCACTTGACCTTAATGCGAGAAATGCTGTGGTCATTGGTAAAGTAGGCCCGAGATCGAGCTTTTACCAAAAAGTAGTTACCAATGTCCGCTCTATTCTTGCATAAAGATGCTATCTATTGAATTCTACATTTTTTTCCAACCCGTTTTAGCAAATCACTACTTATCCGGCAATACGGGAGACATTATGCTATTATTCAATGTTAAAACAAAAACAGCATATGAAACCATTTCTGATTTCACATGCTATTTAATGAATTAATAAGGTGAAGTGCACCCTTTATTTCACCACAAGTGCAGGACAATTAACGTGCTTCATCACTTTATGTGACACACTGCCAAGCACCATTTCTTGCAAGCTGTTAAGACCGCGGCTTCCGACTACAACTAAATCGACTGCTTTGTCATTGGCAAACTTAATGATCTCTGGACCTGGATTGCCTCGTAAAATTTCAAGTTTGTAAGCAACGGCAGCTTCTCTAAAAATAGCTTCAATGTTCGCTAATTTTTGACGACGCTCTACATACAGGCTTTCGGCAGAGGACGCATGCAGATTTTCTGTTTTTGCTTTTTCAAAATCAGCCACATACACAATGGTTACGTGTGAATCCTTTGCTAACTTCGCAATTTTTGAGGCTTCTGTTGCGGCCCGCAGTGCGTTGTTTGAGCCGTCCGCTGCAAGTAAAATATGTTGATATATTGCTCTCACTCCTTATAGAGGTAAGGATTTCCCCGTTATTTTTGCTATGAGTGTTGCGCTCGATCCGTCAAAACTGCAGAAATGAACCGTATTGCCGTTTGCTTCGAGTAAATCATTTATTTTTAATAATGCCCCAACCGCTGAATCATCCCAGATACGGCTATCTGAGAAATCAATCGTTACTTCTTGCTCAGTTAATCCTTTATTCTTGAAATAATTCATAAATCCTTCTGTTGAAGCGAAAAATAACTGGCCTTTCACCGTAAACATATCACTATCTTCGATAATATCCACGCGTGAAATTTCAGCAACAAAGAACATCGCACTCACAAGCACACCTGCAACAACACCGACTGCTAAATTATGTGTATAAATTACAACACCCACTGTTAATAGCATAACGAATACATCTTTTTTCGGTGCTGTGATCGCATATTTAAATGTGCTCCAGTCAAACTGTGTTATACACACAACGACCATCACACCAGCAAGCACTGGCATTGGAATTTGCACGACATAATCGCCAAGTACTAATATTAAAAAAATTAAAAATGCGCCTGCAACAAACGTAGAAAGTCGACCACGTGCACCTGACTTCACATTAATAACAGATTGGCCAATCATTGCACAGCCTGCCATCCCACCGAAGAATCCGTTTATGACATTGGCAATCCCTTGTCCACGCGCTTCTTTATTTTTATCACTATCAGAATCCGTCATATCATCTAAAATCGACGCCGTTAACAGTGATTCCATTAACCCAACAATCGCTAGGGCAATCGAATACGGAAAAATAATGGATAACGTCTCTAAGTTAAATGGCACGTCCGGAATAAAGAATGAAGGCAAGCTTTGTGTAATCGATCCCATATCGCCAACCGTATTTAAATCAAACCCCGCATACACAGCCACCACCGATAAAATAACAACTGCAATGAGTGGCGCAGGTATGCCTTTAATAACATAAGGGATTCCGTAAACAAATGCGATTGTTGCCAGTAAAAAGATCCATGTCATAAGGCTTCCGCCGAAGAAGTGCGGCGTTTGCGCCATAAATACTAAAATTGCTAATGAATTCACAAAGCCAATCATGACGGCATTCGGAATGAATTTCATCAAGCGGGCAATTTTGAAAACACCAAATAATACTTGAATAATTCCCGTTAAAATTGTTGCGGCTAGTAAATATTGTAGCCCGTGATCTTTTACAAGCGACACGATAACAAGTGCCATTGCACCCGTTGCAGCTGAAATCATAGCAGGGCGACCACCGACAAAGCTAATCGTCACCGCAATAACAAACGACGCATACAACCCTACCATGGGGTCAACGCCAGCTAAAATAGAAAAAGCAATTGCCTCTGGAATAAGTGCGAGTGCGACAACAAGTCCAGCTAAAATATCGCCTCGAACATTTCCAAACCATTGCTCACGTAAACTTTGCATGGAAAAACTCCTTCTTCTACAAAAAATCTTCAATTATCATATCATCTTTCATTAGCATTGAAAACAAACTTACAAGAACTGAGCATTAGTTCGACAGCAAACTCAACATTTAAATAAAATTACTGCATCTAGTGCAGTGCGACATGTACTAGTACCTATTTGTTACAAAACATTATAAGGAAGTATGCTCAATTTATAAATAGGCTTACATTTCCATATTCAAGGAGATGGATAAACTATTATAATAGTAAATAATGACAGAAATAAAAGGGGTTTGGACGAATGACTGAGAAAATCAATGAACAGGTTAGTACAATACAACCGCCCGCATCAAATCCATTACTGCAATTAATCGAGCGTGTAAAGCCGTTGAGTGTTATGTTAGCGCAAAATTCATATGTTAGAGATACAACACGTCGTTTAACCCGCATTATTGAAGATGCACAAAATCAAACGATGTTATTAATTTTAGGGAAAGAACGCGTCGGAAAAACGACGATGATTAATGGTCTGCTTGGGCGTGAGCTACTTTCTGCAAGTAACACGAACCCGACAAGTGCCAATACATTTATTCGCTACGGTGAGGAAGAATGCATTAAAGCAGTATTTTTAGATGGTATGATTGCAACATTTGATATTGCCAAAGTGGAGCTTCTAACAACGTCTGATAACTTTAGTGCCCAAATCATTCGAGAGCACCTGGACTATTTAGAGGTGTATATAAAGCATGACTTACTGAAGGAAGTAACAATTGTAGATTCAACTGCACTTGAAGTAGGGGCAGACAATTCCGCTTATTTTTCACAGGCTCTAATTAACCGCGTAGATGAAATTTTTTGGGTGCTTCGTAGTGGATCTATTGCGACAGAGGCGGAGCTGAACTTTTTACATAAATTAAATGTGCGTGGCATTAAGCCCCATTTCATCGTTAATGCGATTGACTGCTTTGAAGGTAGTGTGACGACCTTTATTGAATCAGAGAAAAGTCGATACGGTTCACAAATTGAGGACATGCTAGGTGTTTCCGCGTTACAGGCAATTGAGGCGAGAAAAAGTAATAATACACAGTTGTTAATTGATTCGCATTATACAGAATTGACCCAGCTAATTCACCGAATTGTAAATAATCAATCTAAAAAGACACGTCATATTACGGAGCGTTTCATGAATTGGCTTGAGCGACTACGCAAGGAAATCGAGTTGATTCCTGCACGTGAGCCGTATTTATCGGCTTATGAAAGCATTGAGCAGTATAGCGCGGATACGAATTTTGAGTTTTCACGTCAGCAACGGGATATGGCCATTATTTCGGCATATGAGGATGAATATCGCCATGTAAGTGAAGTGTTCAAGCCTGTCCAAACATTATACCAGCTACTCCAAGTACTAGCAGGCGAGTTGTATTTACGTGATTTAGAAGTAGAGCGCTTCGAGGAGCGTGCCATTCGCTATCAGCAAGCCGTTCGTGAATACCGCAAGCTACATAGCGAATATGAACATGAATATGCGCGCTATGAGAAGCAGCATAAAAAGCTTCACGGTAAAGGTTTGAAAGCCACCGTCGAAGTAGATGAGGAAAATGACTATGTAAAGGACCGCATCGCAAGTCTCAACAACCAACAGGCCATTTGTGCTGAAAAGTTGGAGTTCATTCAAAAATACGAAAAGCAAATGTTAGAAGATTTATATGCCATCCAAAATCATTTAAACGATTTAGCGATGAAACGAATGAAAACAATTTTAATGCAAGTAGGCGAACTAAACGTCCAACGCAAGCGTGAGCGCATCATTCTAAAATCAAATGCCAATAAGTTAGCGGAATTTAATTGCATCATTGAGGCGCAAGGTTTTGTACGTGATGCATTGAAACCGTATTTACTAAGTAATTCGCTGCCATTAACAGATTCGGAGAAGACTCATGTACGCAATACGATTGACTGTATTTGTGCAGTAGACTTAACACATGAAGGCTTGTATACACGTTTAACATTCAATGATCTTGATCTAACAGCACAGCTTGATTTTGAAACGAGTTACAAGCTGTCCGGACTAAGCTTAACCGAGGCTGATGTTGTTTCGGATTTACCTGAATTACCTGCAATCATTGAAATTGAAGAAATTGCTTAATCGTACAAAATGAACAAGGTGGCATGTGCATCTTGCATTTGCTATTGGGAGAGGGGGTAGACATTGTTAGACAACCTACTATTATTTATCTTTTCCATTCTTGTAACTTAAGCTTCCTAGAAATTAATATATGAAACGTAATACCGGTCTGAACCAAGCCCCGAATAGCGGACACTTTAAATAAAGTGGAGCTATTCGGGTTTTTTTCTTTTTGTTAAAATAGAAATTTTTTTTTTGGATTAAAAAAATTACAAAACTTATTTCAAAAACCGTTCCTAATTATTTCTTTCACGCATATATTTTTCCTAAGGGCAACAAATCGGAGTGAATGAAAATTAGTAGAGATTGTGCACGTTTCAACTTCTATAATTATTAATTTGAAGATAAAACAGTGAGAAAGAGGGAAAGTAGTGAAACGTTTTTTAGCTATTATTGGATTGTCGTTTTTATTAGCTGCATGTGGAGATGACAACGAAGCAAGTAAAAAAAATAAAGAGGGCATCATTGTTGCAACAACAGGTCAACTTGCAGATGCGGTGAAAGTGATTGGTGGTGACCATTTAACGGTGATGAATTTAATGGGGCCAGGGGTAGACCCACACTTGTATAAAGCGACGCAAAGTGATTTATCAAAACTAGATAACGCAGAGCTTATTATTTACAATGGGTTGCATTTAGAAGGGAAGATGCTCGATATTTTTGAACAAATGGCAGAAGAAAAAACGGTATTAGCAGTGGGTGAGACTTTAGATCAAGGTGAATTATTAGGTAATCAACAAGATGTGACGTTACATGATCCCCATATTTGGTTCGATATTGAAATATGGAAAACCGTTGTGGAAAGTATTGGCGATACGTTGGTGAAAGAATATCCGGAATACAAAGAGGATTTTGAAACGAATGAAGCTGCTTATTTAACAGAATTAGAGGAATTGCAAGTATATGTCAAAGGACGTGTGCTAGAAATCCCTGAAAAACAACGAATTTTAGTAACTGCGCATGACGCATTTAATTATTTTGGAAAGAGTCAAGGATTTGATGTCCGTGGTTTACAAGGGTTAAGTACAGATACTGAATACGGGGTTAAAGATGTTCAAAATATGGTGGATTATTTAGTCACAAATCAGATTAAAGCCATTTTCGTAGAGTCAAGTGTTTCTGACAAAGCGATGAATGCCGTTATTGAAGGGGCAAAACAAAAAGGGCATGAAATACGTATTGGCGGTAAGTTGTTCTCCGATGCGATGGGCGCGGATGGAACAGATGAAGGAACTTATATAGGGATGTATAAATATAACGTAGACACGATTGTGGATGCGTTAAAGTAGGTGGAGCAGATGAACGCATTAACAGTGAATAGTTTATCAGTCGCGTATGACAAGAAGACGGTGTTGGAAAATGTCAATGTGGCGGTCCCGATCAAGCATTTAACAGCGATTATCGGGCCTAATGGAGCTGGGAAATCTACCTTTTTAAAGGCCGTCCTCAATCAGCTACACAATAAGGTAGGATCTGTCGAAATTTTAGGACACTCTTTTCAACCAAAAAGCCTAGTTGTCGGGTATGTGCCTCAACGAAATGCCGTCGATTGGGATTTTCCAACAAATGCATTAGATATTGTTTTAATGGGACGTTACGGGCATAGTGGATTATTTAAACGACCTTCAAAACAAGATAAGGTCATTGCACAACAAGCGCTCGCAAGTGTAGGGATGCAAGATTATGCCAATCGCTCTATCGGTCAACTTTCTGGAGGCCAACAGCAACGTGTATTTTTAGCCCGTGCACTTGCTCAAAATGCAGATGTATATTTCCTAGATGAACCGTTTGCAGGGGTAGATGCAGCAACCGAAAAAACGATTATTGATATTCTAAAAAATTTAAAAGCACAAGGGAAAAGTATTTTCGTTGTTCATCATGATTTACAAACGGTAAAAGAATACTTTGACTACACGATATTATTAAATAAAACAATCATCGCAGCAGGTCAGACTGAGGATGTATTTACTCCTGATTATTTACAACAAACATACGGCGGGAAATTATTTATGATGAAGGATTTGTAAGGGGGAAAAGGCATGATAAGTGGGAACTTGCTTTGGGTACTAATTGGCACCATGCTACTTGGTGTAGCTGCAGGGATTACGGGCACTTTTTCCTTTTTGCAGAAACAAAGCCTAGTGGGCGATGCAGCAGCACATGCTGCATTGCCAGGCATCGCGCTTGCCTTTTTATTCACAGGACAAAAGGAATTACCGATTTTAATGATTGGAGCAGCAATTACTTCCGCACTGGCTGTTTATTGTATTCAGTGGATAACGAGCTACTCAAAATTAAAAGCAGACGCAGCCATTGGAATCGTCTTAGCCGTCTTTTTTGGTGTAGGAATCGTATTTTTAACGATTGTGAATCGTAGCCCACTCGGTAATCAAAGTGGCTTAAATGATTTCATTTTTGGCAAAGCAGCAACCATGACAAAGAACGACTTAATGTGGCTTTTTTTAAGTGCCACCATTATTATCGCTGTCAGTCTTTTATGTTATAAGGAATGGAAGCTCCTCATTTTTGACCCTGTTTATGCGAAAGGAATTGGTCTACCGATTGAAGCATTAAAAGCGATTTTAACGGCTCTAATCGTCATGACAATTGTGACCGGCATCCAGGCTGTTGGCGTCATATTAATGTCCGCATTATTGATTATTCCTGCAGCAAGTGCAAAACTATGGTCAAAAAAACTCACTACAATGCTTATTGTTAGCGGTGCGATTGGTGGCTTGTCTGGAATTGCCGGTACCTTTATAAGTTCATTGCGGACGGGGCTATCGACGGGACCAATCATTGTGCTTGTTGCGGCAGGTATGTTCTTTATTTCTTATTTAGTGAGCCCACAAGCAGGTCAAATTAGCAAGTACCGAAGAAAAGTGCAGTTTAGAAGGTTAGGTGATCGTCCATGATGGAGTTTTGGGTTGTCTTAACTGGCATATTAGTGGGGATCACATGTGGCATTGCGGGTGTGTTTTTAATTTTACGTAAAATGTCAATGATTGCAGATGCCATTAGTCATACCGTTTTATTTGGTATTGTGATGGCGTATATTGTGACACATACGCTGAACGGTTTTTGGATGCTTATCGGAGCAGCTTGTGCCGGTATTTTAACGGCCTATTTAGTTCAATTACTCCAATCCTCAGGTATTCAAGAAGATGCAGCAATTGGTGTCGTATTCACCTCGCTATTTGCAGTAGGTGTACTATTAATTACGTTATTTGCGGGAGATGTACATCTGGACGTTGAACACGTTTTAATGGGAGAAATTGCGTTTGTACCCTGGGATAGGTGGACTTTTTTATCACTTACGATGCCAAAAGCGGTTTGGATGCTACTCATTGTGTTATTCATAAATGTCACATTTCTCATATTGTTTTATAAAGAAATGAAACTGTCCACGTTCGATCCAATGTATGCCGCAACAATTGGCCTGCCGATTGTACTATTGCATTACGGGTTTATGACGACAGTTTCTTTTACAACCGTAGCAGCCTTTGATAGCGTCGGCGCCATACTCGTTGTAGCTATGTTGATTGGGCCAGCTGCAACAGCCTATATAATTAGCCAAACGATTAAGCAAATGTTTATATGGAGTGTCAGCTTTGGCGTCGCATCCGCTGTTATTGGGTATTATGCAGCAAAATTTTTAAACACATCGATTGCTGGGATGATGGCAGCAACAGTTGGCGTACTATTTATTGCCATCATTGTTTTCAAAAAAATGATGGATAACTCCAAAAAGAAACATTTACAGGCTGAATAATCTAACGGGTATAGAAAATGAGAAGGAGGAGGGTTATGGAAAAGTTTGTGCTGATCGGGATTGTCATGGGTATACCTGTATTTACGTATGCGACATCGCTAAACGGCATACTAGCTATTACAAAAGCATATTGCAAAAATAAAGAAGGGACTTAATGGAGTAGTTACTTGGAAAACTTATTCGCTTTTTTCAAAAGGGATAAAAATTGTATAGCGAATAAAAAAGTAGCTTGTCATAGGCTACTTTTTTAGTGAATTCTCTTTAAAAGAGAATCCCCCAAAAATTAAATTAAGACAGTAGTAGACAGCCACTGTCTTTCTTATGAGACATTTGTCCTTTACAGCTGTGCAGCTACTATTCTACAATGATCCTACCATTTAGTGGGAGGTAAGGATAAGTGAGGAAGATTTCCGACGAAGGATTACGAGCGGCTTATATTAAACAATTTAATCTACCTGCACTTTTGCCGATCGATGTATTAAATATGCCGTTATATGAGTTCAATCAAGAAGAAATCCTTTGCCAGCAAGGGGAGCCGTTACACTATGTGTTTTTACTTGTGAAGGGAAAAGTGAGGATTTATTCGACATCTTCGGAGGGGAAACGGCTTATTGTTGCCTTTAATGCTCCATTAGAATTATTTGGAGATATTGAACTTGTACAAAATATGGATTTGTTAAATACAGTAGAAGCAGTAGGAACGGTTCATGCATTTGCACTTTCCATCCCGCTGCTGCGACAACGAATGCAAGAAAATATCGGGCTGTTGCAATATTTACTGAACGTCGTGACGAGAAAATTTTGTACAAAATCGACTACGCTTAGCTTTCATTTACTCAATGAAGTGGATGTGCGTTTTGCCAGCTATTTACTGTCTATCACGCATGATGAGTATAGAAGGATGCAGACAGATACGATTGCGAAAAGTGAGCTAAAAGAAATTGCTGAATTTATTGGGACAAGTACGCGCCATCAAAATCGCATTATTAACGATTTTATAGACAAAGGAATTATCGGACGAGTAAAAAATGGCATTGTCATAAAAGATACGACAACGTTAATGAAAAAAGCACAAGGCAATATTTATGAAATGCAGTAAAGGAGGAACTGATTTATGCAAACATTTATTTTTGATTTTGACGGTACACTTGCGGATTCTAAGCAGTGCAGTGTACTCGCTACACAACAAGCATTTCAAGCGATGGATTTAGCTGTACCGACTACAGAATGCATTGAATATTACATGGGTATTCCAATCGAACAATCTTTTAAAGAAATGGCCAGTACATCACTGGATGACGTAGCATTTGAAGCGCTATTAAATGCATTTAGACAAGCGTATAAAGAGTTGGAAAATGACACATTGACTGTATTTCCGTATATCCCTAAAGTGCTCCGAATATTAAAGGAGCATAATAAAAGTCTATATGTTGTATCGAGCAAAAAATCAGATGTGCTACGCCGCAACTTACAAACCTTACATATTGCTCAGTTTTTCGATGATCTTATCGGCTCGGATCAGGTCGAACATTACAAACCCCATCCGGACGGCATTCTTAAGCTTGTCGCACGTCATCAATTCAAGCTCGAGGATGCTGTGATGATTGGGGATGCAATTTTCGATATTCAAATGGGACAAGCAGCGGATTGCAGAACGTGTGCGATCACTTGGGGCAGTCACTCGAAAGAAAATCTTCAAAGCGAAAATCCAACATACCTTATTGAAGATGTGCATGCGCTTTTACAATTATAGGTGATATACAGTGCGCAAAAATTAAAAAGGCATAATGAAAAATCTTACCCAAAAACTACACTAAAAGCAGTAGCTGAAAACAATTTGTTTTTAGTTGCTGCTGTTGTTTTATTAGCTAATTTAACTGTGTGAAAGGATAACATGATGTTGGTAATTGGCATGATTGAATCTTGTTGAAAAATTAACAGTAGCATTAGCCAGCAAAAAGTATAAAATTTGCTGTGAAAAAAGTGATAATCATACTTTTAGCACAGTCTTTTATGCCATTTTCTCATTCAGCTCTTCTTGCTGCAGGGAATCTGGCTTTGCTACTTGATCTAGTACTTTTCGGTTTATGCACATATTTATTACAGGAATAAGAAGTAAACTGCTGCCAATAAATAAATATTCAGCAGGTACGAAATCAAATAATAAACCGTATACAACCATTCCAATCGGCATCAAGCCCATTGCCATCATTTCTAACAAGCCAATAACTCGGCCACGGTACGCTTCGTCTACAGCTGTTTGGAACAGTACGGAAATCGGTGTGTTTGTCATGACGCCAAATGCCCCAAACAGCGTCATCGCTAATGTGTAATAGACGAGGTTTGTCATATACGTCATGGATATAAATAATGGTATGGCGAAAACAGAGATTAGTACAGACAACGTTAATATAGAGCGCTTCGCAAATAACAGGGGATTTTTCACATTTGAACGTGTGGCAAAGTAGATAGAAGCGACCAGCATACCAACCGCACCGGCTCCTTCAATAAACCCAATATGTTGCGGTGCCATTTTTAATGTTTCTAGTAATATAAAATTGCCACCAACACTAATACAACTAAAGAATAAGTTCACCCAAAGTGCCGTTAGTAAAATACTTTTTACAATTGGCTTCGTTTTTACATAGCGCCAGCCTTCCTTCATGCTGTCGATCATTCTTTCTTTCTGTTGCACAGTAGCTTCTTTTTTGAATAAGTTAAAATTCATCGTTGCTTCAAGTGCTGTTGTGATAAGTAGCGCGATAATATTAACAACTAAAAACATAGACATTGAAACAAAGCCAAATAGCATACCACCTACAATAGGTCCACCTATCCCAGCTATAGAATAGGACAATTGGTTAAAGCTCATCGCTTTTTGTATTCGTTCCGTGTCTACTAAATTTGAAACTGATGCGGTGAAGGCAATGCCTGAAAATGTTGCAAACACTGTATAAATGAGCGTCGTACAATAAATCGCAGGAACAGATAAGCCGAACAGATCGGTATACACGAGCAGGCCGCTAATCGAAAGCGCTTCACCAAGCTGTCCAGCGATGACAAGCACTTTTCTTGGAATACGATCACCAATTACGCCTGCAATCGGTGATAAAATCGTGCGTGGTACAATACTAAAAATCATATTTGCTGCAAAGCTAAAAGCAGATCCAGTCATCGATAAAATGTACATACTCATCCCGAACGCATACACATTGGAACCAAGCGTGCCGACCATTTTACTAATTAAAAATGTATACAAATGATACGTAGCTTTTTTGAGTTGCATGGCATCTGTCAAATTGTCCACCCCTAAATGTTTAATTTTATTAAACTTATTATATTCAGAATTCTACATATTAGCAACTAATTTGTTTAATTTTATTAAACTTTTTCTGGGGTTGTTGAATTGTTTCGGTTTTAATAGTTTAATTAGATTAAATTAGTAAGGGAGGCTTTGTATGAACGAATTAGGTGAGCGCATTAAAAAGCTACGCAAGGAACAAAAATTGACCCTTGCACAATTAGCAGGTACAAAGCTTACAAAAGGCATGCTTAGTTTAATTGAAAATGGTAAGGCGCAGCCGTCTATGGAAAGCCTACACTATATAGCCCAGCAACTAGGTGTTGATGTATCCGAGCTTTTACAGGATCGTCATATAGAAGAAGCGCGTGCCATTTTATTACAAGTGGAAGAGCGCTATCAAAAATTAGTGAATGTGTATGAACTCTCTACACATGAGGACCGGATAGAAATTCTACAGTTAATTGAGCCACTCGTGCAAAAATTACAGGGAACACATTATGAAGAAATCCGCTTACTCGACATTTATTTAGTGCTAAAGCGTCTTGAAGATCCTTCATTTCCACTAACCCAAATATATGAGGTGATTCAACAGTATGAAGCAATTCATGCATATAGCCGTGTCGTTAGTAGCTATAGTTATTTATGCTGGACTGCTTTCGCTGAACAAGATTATGAACGGGCACTGGCGTATTTAGAAGAATCTTATGAGCGTGTATTACCAAAATTATTTTTACTTGATAATTTAACGAAGCTCGATTTATTTTATCATCTAACTGTGCTCTATACGGCAGTCGGCAATATAGTAGGCTCCGAACGTTTTTTAAATGAAGCGCTGACCATTGCGAAAGAAAAGAAAATTTATTATCGGATTGATGATTTTTATCGCCTAATTGTCTGTCAGTCAATAAGTGAGCAAAATCAGGTAAAGGCAAAACGATATTTGGATAAATTACTATTACATGCACAGTTTACCGAAGATGAATTAGCAATAGCTAATGCGTTAGCGATTGAACTAGAATATTTAAATCATATAGAAAAAAATTATACCGCCGTAAAAGAAAAAGTTGCACGTTATTTGGCACTGGAAAAGCAAGATAATTATGATGTTACGCAATTTTTAAAATCTGAAGCGGCTTTTGCACACTGGGCACTTAGTGAGTTTGACGAGGCGCTTGCGTTGCTACAGACGATTGAATTTCCTGCCTACTTGAATCATCCAATTGATTTATCGGTTTTGTATGTGATGTATAGTGTCCGGGGGCTTTGTAACCTAGAAAAAGGGGAAATAGAGTTGGCGAAACAGGACATTTTATATGCAGTTGATGGTGTAAAGGATTTTCCACAAACACATTCTACGCGCTTTATTCAAGAAGCATATGAAAAATTAACACCTTAAATGAAATAGCCTATCCGAAATGTATGATTCATCGGATAGGCTATTGTTTATTTCATGAAATGTATTGCTCGTAGTCGATGGTGATGATTTATTATTCAATATAAAAATGTTTTTTACATACAATGTCAATTTAATATTTTTAATCGGGTTGGGAATAATACACCTAAAGATACACTGAGGTGATGAAAATGACCAAAACGATTTCTCTTTTATTGCTTTCGTTTTGTTTAATGATTTCCTGGACGATTTATGTAACTGCAAACGATAAGCCTCGTCCCTATGAAGAAATATATCCTGAAATAGGATACAAAACCGTTGAAGAAGCATCGGATGATTTTGAACAACATTTTAAACAACATCTTATGTTACCGCTTAGAGTTCCACCGATAAGCTTTACACATCATTTTGGTAGGTTTAATGATTTAGATGGCGACATGAATGATTCATTTGAAGTGAAATTTATTAATGATAAGTTATCAGAAAATCACTATATAATTACTGTTCGTCCGACTAAATATAAAATTTCTATTCCAGAGAAATACGTCATAAAAGCCTTTGAATTAAAGAATGGGAATGCAGCAACGTATATGAAAGTCGCAGGTTTCAATGTACTTGTTTTCGAGTGCGGTGATTGGCAGTATATGCTAAATATTGATGAGCGAGTTTCAATAACAGTACCTCTAGAAGTCTTAGTAGACATAGCCGAGTCAATTGATTATTAATTTGAACTGGAGAGATTGTTACTTGCCAGTAGAAATAGAAAACTATTTAGACCCACCATTCGAATATCGTATGTTTTAGGGCGCTTAGTTTTTCACATTATATAAAGCGACGTTATTTTCCCGTTTAAATCAGCCTAATTATTATACAAACCCAAAGTGTACATGATAACCCATTATCGTGATTGTTTGACATTTTTCTTTCATATAGATAGTATTAAAAACGCTTTTATACCAACATTTTAAAGGAGATATCGAATATGAACAGATTATCAGGTAAAGTAGCAATTATTACAGGTGGAGCACGTGGTATGGGAGCTACCCATGTACGTATGTTAGTAGGTGAAGGTGCGAAAGTAGTTTTCACGGATCTTAATGAAGAAGGCGGACTAGCATTAGCACAAGAATTAGGTGAAAATGTAAAATTCGTGAAGCAAGATGTAACTAACGCAGCTGATTGGGAAACTGTTATCAATGAAACTGAAAATACATTTGGTCCTGTGAACATTTTAGTTAACAATGCAGGCATCAGCATGAATAAAACAATTGCAGAAATGACGGAAGCAGAATATCGTAAAATTCTAGAAATCAACCAAGTTTCTGTATTTTTAGGAATGAAAGCTGTTCTACCTTCTATGCAAAAAACAGGAAATGGTTCAATCATTAACATTTCATCTATGAACGGTATCGTAGGTGGTGCGATTGGCTATACAGATACGAAATTCGCTGTTCGAGGAATGTCTAAAGCAGCTGCTCTTCAATTCGGTCCACTAGGTATCCGAGTAAACTCTGTACATCCTGGCGTTATTGAAACACCAATGGTTACAGAAGGAGATGCTGTTGAAGTTATTAAAGAATTTTCAAAACATATTCCAATGAGAAGAATCGCAAAACCTGAGGAAGTTTCAAATCTTGTTTTATTCCTTGCGTCGGATGAATCAAGCTATTCAACAGGTTCTGAATTCATTATCGATGGTGGCTTAACAGCGCAATAATAGTTCAAAAAGCATAAAATTATTAAATAAGTACCCTATAAAGTAGATACTTTCAAAAAGTTTCTACTTTGTAGGGTATTTTATATTTATCTGAAAATATGAAAATTGGTATGTTATATACTGTTGGGATATATAATAAATGTGGAAATTGGCATTGAAAAAAGAATTTCTATAAGTCTATGTTTGCGGAATTGGCAAGTATGTGGTGGGGAACCTATTGAAATCTAAAAAATTGTCCATGCATATGGTGTGTATTTTGTTGTTGTGAAGGAGTTTGGTTTCTTCTGTAATAAAAAAATTTAAAATAAATGTAACGAATAACGTTTTAAATCTATATATAGGTGATACATGAAAATTTGGTGAGAAGGAAGGAGGTTGGTGGAGGATTTAAGTGAAGTCTACAAATCCTATGCAGATGAAGTAAAGCGGTTCCTTATTTGTTTAACGTCAAATGTAGATTTAGCTGAAGAACTGACCCAAGAGACTTTTTATCAGGCGGTAAAGTCTATTCACAGGTACAACGGTGAATACAAGATGTCTGTTTGGTTATGTCAGATTGCAAAACATACATATTATAACTATTTAAAAAAGGTAAAAAATGCTGACCATCTTAGTGTAGAAAATCTGATGCAAAAGGGAGTGGATATTCCATCTTCTAAGGAGCAGCCTGACGTTGAGATGGTTAGACGCAATACGCTTATTTCAATACATAAAGAAATACATCTGTTAAAAGAACCTTACCGCGAAATATTTTTACTAAGAACGTCCATTCAGCTCAGCTTTAAAGAGATTGGTGAAGTATTTGATAAAAGTGAAAACTGGGCGCGGGTATCCTATTACCGTGCCAAATTGAAACTAGCAGAAAGGATTGATGGGAATGAATTGTAATATTATTAAAGATTTATTGCCATCTTATATTGATGAGATTTGTAGTAAAGATACTGTAAAAATGGTTGAAGAGCATTTACAGTATTGTGAAAAATGTAAGGCGTGTTTTAATTCCATGCAGCAGGAAGGGGCTTATGTAGGGCAGTTGCCAGAAGAAGTAGCGAAAGCCATTACACCGTTTAAAAAAATTAATAAAAAGCGCCGCATCCAAGTTATTAAGGCCGTTGTCATCACCTTTTTAACGACCTTTTTTATCACGGTTGTAGCTGATTCAGTTTATCAAAATGTAGGAGTTGTGAATCAATTCTTTTCCCCAATGGATAGAGGCATTGTCGATGTAGGTTCAGCTGATGAGTGGGAAAGAATCACCTTTAGTGACAACAATTTTCTGGAAAAAGATCATCTGATATTCGACAGCATTTTTTGGGAAAAGGAAATAACTAATCACGCGAATAACGAACAGGATGTCATGATAAGGGTAAAAGATGAAAATGGCAATATTATAGTGGACGAATTCCAAATTTTACATGGCACTAGCGTGAAATTGGACAGTTTGAAGAGAAATGAAAAATATTTTATTGAAATAAAAGCGCCACAAGGGAGATTTTTTATTAATGCGACATGAAAAATACTGAAATTTAGATCGTTGTCTAAAGTATAATAGGTAGTCTTTTTAATACATTACCGGGCGTTTTTAAGGGATATTCGTATTTCAAATTTTTAACACTTGGGCAGGAGGTAGCGAAGATGGAGAATAAAAAAGGAATAGTTATTGCTAGCATTATGTTATGCTATTGCGTAATTTCTGTTAGCTATACGCTTTTATTAGATGGAACAATCAATTGGTCTCCATTCTTTTTAGCTATATGTATGGTAGGTGTAATAGGAATTGCTAAATCCAATAATAGATTACTAAAAAAACTTGAATAAGTAAATGTGATAGCGGATTTTTTGATAGTATGGTGCTTTACATGAAGATTCGCATCTCGAATATTAAGTACTTTAGTTAGTAATCTGTGAGGGGTTTTGTGAAAAATATATGGTTAATTGCAATTATATTATGGGATTAAATAGGGTCTTTACCAAAACATGTCCTTTACTTTAAAAGAAAGTGAACTACTTTATAGGCACATGGAACGGAAAGCGACCGCCTGGAGTGGAATGTGCTGTCAAATTCAGATTTTGGTGTAGAGTCATTAAATATATGGATTAGTTTCTAAAGATTTTTTCTCAACTCTAGTGAGAAGTTTATTTGCGTTATTAGGATTTATAGAAGATATAAAGCGAGATGATTCAAGTAATGAACTAATCATATTTCTAATGGCTGGTCCCTTTTTCTCATTGCGATTGTTCAATAGAGCAGTCGCTTCTTCTACTAAGGGGGAAGGTTAGTAAAGAAGTGATTGACGAAATATTTTACAAAAATTTCGAATGTTTGTATTATATAAATAATACACAAATGCGATGAAGAGAAGAGTAAATAAAATCATTTCTTGCCAGAGAGCTCCCACTTGGTGAAAGGGAGTAAGAAAGATTTATTGAAACAAGCCTCTGAGTAGCATATCGGAACCAGTATGGGGGGATGGTATGACGGGAGCTCCCGTTATAGAGCTAAGGTATAAAAATACATTGTACCTGATAAGATTAGTATGGCAACATATTAATAAAATGGGGTGGCACCACGATTAAAAATCTCGTCCCCAAGACTTTAGTTTCTGTAGAGTCTTGGGGAAGGGATTTTTTTATTTATTTCAATCATTATTTAACCTTATTTAAAGTTTTATTTTTAATATTGAAAGGGGGATAAAGTGATGAATTTAAAGAAAGTGATTGTGTCTTGGAAATACCCATCAATTTTATTAGTAGGTATTGGATTTTCAAATATCGGTGAATGGATTTATTTTCTTGCTCTTAATTTAGTCGTTTACGATATAACTGGCTCACCTCTTGCAGTATCTATTTTGTATATAATAAAATCCTTTGCTACTTTATGTACTAATTTTTGGGCAGGAAGTATGATTGATCGTTTGAATAAACGAAAATTAATGGTTTATCTTGATATTTTCAGAGCTATGCTTATTGCTTTATTACCTTTCGTTTCTTCTGTAATCCTGATTTACATAGTTGTATTTATAATAAATATGGCAAGTTCTATATTTGGACCAACATCAATGACATATATTTCAAAATTAATTCCACCCGAACAAAGAAAACAATTCAATTCTATTTATAGTTTAGTTACATCAGGTTCTTTTTTTATTGGTCCAGCAATTGCAGGGTTATTATTTTTAATTGGGACCCCGATTTTAGCAATTTATATAAATGCCATGGCGTTATTTATTTCAGGGATAATTACATTAGTAATGCCTGATATAGAGAAAGAATCAATCAGTTTCTCAAAGAATAACAAATTGACTTTGAAACTAATTAAAAGGGATTGGTCTGTAGTTATTGAGTATAGTCGCCAATATAGTTATATAATGATGATTTATTTTTTATTTAGTTTTGTGATGGTGATTATGGCGAGTGCCGTAGATTCGCTTGAAACAGCATTTGCAAAAGAGGTTCTTTTATTATCAGATAGTGAATATGGGCTTTTGGTTACTATTGCAGGTGCAGGGATTTTGCTTGGAGCATTAGTTAATACATTTATAGTAAAACAAATAGGAATATCGGTGTTAATTGGTTTTGGTACTGTGCTCGTATCTACAGGCTATTTAGTTTATGCTTTTTCAAGTTCATTTTTTGTCGCTGCAATTGGTTTCCTATTCCTAGCTTTTTTTATTGCTTTTGCAAATACTGGTTTTCTAACTTTTTATCAAAACAATATTCCAGTCGAAATAATGGGGAGAATTGGGAGTGTCTATAATCTTATGCAAGCATTGCTTGTAATAATAGCAACTGGCACTATGGGTGTTATGGCGCAGATTTTATCTATTCAGTTTGTTGTCATTATAGGTGTATTAGTTATGATGATGATTTCAATTATTTTAAGTATATTCTGCTTTAACCCTTCAAAAAGTCAACTCTATCTGACCGAATCCATTGGGACTAAGAAAATCTAAATAATATTGAAGAGCAATGTATTGAATCCTTATTGAACTAAAGGTGCTTTTCCACAAAAATCTCAAACCAAATTAAACAACTAGAAAGAGCCTTACTACACATGTTATATGTTGTAGTAAGGCTCTTCTTTTTTCTATTAACTAAATGAGTTTATTATTTCACTGAGCCGCTGACAAACGCAGCATCGTTATAATACATATTTTTCACAAGCACATTTGGTCCTAAGCATTTCACGGCAGGGCAGTGGCAGTTTAAGCTTTTTGCTAAATCGCTCTCTAACCACTTATCAAAAATAGACGGAAGGGAGTCATGTTCAATATTGCCAAGCGCCGGTGCATCACCGAAATCTGTCACAATCACTTCACCAGTGAAAATATTAATGTTTAGGCGTGAGCGGCCGTCGGGATCATTGCGCAGTGTGACGTTTTTCGTCTCACGTAAACGCGCTAGAAGCATTTGATCCGCATCGTTCATGCTGCAAGGGTAGAACGGCAATGTCCCAAAAAGCATCCACGTATCCTCATCACGTATATCAAGTAGGTGATGAATGGCCTCACGCGTTTCTTCAAGCGATAGGGAAGTAAGGGCACTAGCAAAATCGGATGGGTACATTGGGTGAATTTCATGCCGTGCACACTTCATTTCGTGAATGATTTGGTTATGGATCTGTTCAAGGTAAGGCAGTGTTTTTTTGTTGAGCATCGTTTCTGCGGATACCATGACACCGTTTTCTGCCAGCATACGTGAATTATCAATCATGCGTTGGAAGAGGGCAGCACGCTGGTCAAAAGTAGGCTTACGGTCCATCATCGCAAATCCTGTTTCTACAAACTCTTCGATTGTTCCCCAGTTATGTGAAATATGTAGTACGTCCAAATAGGGTGCAATTTCAAGATAACGTGCGCCGTCGATCGTTAAGTTCGAGTTCATTTGTGTACGAACGCCGCGGCTATGTGCATATTTTAAAATCGGTAGTACATAATTTTGTACCGATTTCTTACTCATCATCGGTTCTCCACCAGTAATAGACAATGTTTTTAAGTCTGAAATCTCGTCTAAGCGGCGTAGAATTGTATCGATTGGTAGCGCCTCTGGATCTTTGTTTTGCAATGTATAACCAACTGCACAGTGAGCGCAGCGCATATTACAAAGTGTTGTCGTTGTAAATTCAATATTGGAAAGAGTAAGTTTGCCGTGCTGTTCTACATCTAAATAAGCTTCCCATGGATCAAAGCTAGGTGTAATTTTCGTTAATGTGGTCATAATTTCGTACATCTTCCTTTCTAACGCTTCATTTTCTCATAAATTATTAAACTTGCAAATAGTAAATCAACATAAAAAACTATTACAGCTAACGCGAAAACAGTATTCTAAAATTAATGTTCATCTGCAATGCCAAGAAGTACTATCCCAGCATATCAATTGAGATCACGATATATTGTTGTTTTATGATTCAACACCATAACTTGGGGTTGATTTCCGTTCTGGCTGGACGCTTTCCTGGGGGCGTTCGATGAGCCGCTTCGGGAAATAAAGGAACAAAGGCTAAGTACGCCACGTCCTGTGGCAACGCCTTTGTGACCAACATCGTGTTGGCCACAGTCCAGGGTCTCATCTAGAACGCTAATCCCCTCGGAGTCGCCAGCCGCCACTCCAATCAACAATCATTCTACTCTAATTTTCATCCCCGACTTTTGGTGATGAGCCTATTTAATTACTATTATTATGAAAAAGGTATAAATTTATTTTGTTTTATGTAAAATCCCGATGCTAGCGGGTAAGCTGGCATCGGGACTAAGTTTAATTAACTTCATCCAGCGTCTGCGTAATGAAGCTATTGTTTTCACTATAAAACTTCTCACCGAATGTATTTTCCACTGTCGTTTTGTAAAGGTCTATTTTCGAATGATTCACGGCCTGCACATTGAAGTTAAATTTATCATTACGGATGATGCAATTATTCGTATAGACGGATGATTTGTTTTGTACGTAAATATCGGATTCCGCACCTTCTGTAAGCAACGTCGATTTTAACTCCACTGTTGACTCCAAATCAATCCAAACTTGCGGAAAGAGGTGTTTTGTAATAAAGGAATCTTGAATAAGCGCCTCTGAATTATTTTCGATAATAAAGCCGTTATTATCACCTTCCAGCAACTCGCTATTTTTAAAAATGAGTGAGCTATCATTGACGACAATTTGAGGCATACGATGCTTTGAAATTTGACTATCATGAATATGCAGTGTGGAGTCACGCAGCGCCTTTATGGCATTGCCTGTGCCATTTGAAATTTGACAATTTTTTATGCGCGCTTTTGTACGATCTGCCACTTCTATTTGCACACCCTCACCGTCAGAAATTTTGCTGTCGTTCAAATATAAGGAAGAGTTATCAAGCATGTAAATACTTTTTCCTCGAATGAACTCACATTGATTTAGTGATACGAATGCATTCGTTTTACCTGCGATATGCGGCATGCCGTTATCAAAAAACTTGCATAAATCAACCGTTACGCTCGCATCGTTAACCGCTAAGATGCCGTTGCCTTTATTGTTTATTACTTCACAATTCACAACAGTCAGCTCTGCACCAATAGCTGTCATTGCAGTATTGGCATTATGAGCCACAATACAATCCACGACGGCACATGTTGCCGATTTTTCAATAAAAATACCCACTTGTCTACCTTCTTTAATGACACTATCTTTCAGTGTACAAATCGAATTCTCAGTAACGAATAGCTGTGACAGAACATTCGCGGCGAACGTTGTTTCAATAAAATTAACGATGGATTTTTCACGTACTTGAACTCCAACACCTTCGCAACTATGCACTTGGCTATAGGTCATATTAAGCCTAGATTCGACCGTTGCCTGCACATTGGCGATTTTATGATGGGCAATAATACAGTGATTGAGCTCTGCTTCTGCATGCTCACGTAGCATAATACCCGATTCCATCCCATGTTGAATATCGCAGTTGTTCGCCTCTAAATTGCTTAGCTGTATCCACAATTGTGGCAGCTGGTGATGTGAAAGAGAAGTACCATGCAGTGTAATAACACTATTTTTAGTAGCATAAATACCATTACCAGACCCGTGTTCAATTGTGCTACCAATATCAGAAAATTGCGATTCATTTTGGACAATTACTTGCGTGCCGGTTTGGCGATGAAGTTTTACATTCTCTGTTTGAACGCGAGACTTAGTTTTTATCCAAAATGCATGCTTCGAATGGTGACATTCACTATCTGTCATAGTAATCGCTGATTGCTCCAGTAAAATATGCGCTTTTCCGTTATGCTCGAACACGCAGTCGCGAATCGTAGCTGAGCTGTCATTTAATAACGCAAGCCCAACGTCAGTAGCGTGTTTAACTGTACAACCAGAAAGCTTAGCGAAACCACCATTTAACGATAAAATCACACTTGTTAGCTGGCCATGCAACGTGCAGTTTTTAAAGATAGCCTTGCCTTCAACGTATATTTGAACAGTAGGTTGTATCGTCAAATTATTAAAGCTTACAGTTACATCTTTTGGAATAATAATTATGCCTTCTAATAACACATCATCCTGTTCTTTTGCATAAATGGTTACGTATTGATTAATTGTTAATGATTCTTTATATTTACCCGATGCGAGCTGGATTTCATCGCCTCGATTTGCTTTATCTACCGCACGTTCAACCGTCTTAATCGTAGAAAAAACAGAGGTTGAAACTTTAATGATCGCCATACGGACCCTCCTAATTTAACAGGCTATTACACATTATTTTCACGAACTTAATCCGTTAAACAAAAAAAATTCAAATTTAGCTTATTTTGGTATTTAATAGGTCTAATAGTTAATAGATTATTTCATAAAAAACCGCTTTGATGGCAAACTGTTTTTTTATTAACACTTTATATATAGTGCTTACAACTGATTTATATGTACCGTTGTCACAATGTTTAAAATTATTGCTCCAGGTGTAACGTTAGAGTAAGCATAAAGAAAGGAGAGCGTGCGATGTCATTCACACGATTACAGCAAATTCAACAAAGTTTAAACAGCAAATTTTACGATCGCGAGGCGGAAATTGAAGCGCTGATGACGGCTCTTCTTGCAAGACAGCACATCTTATTTATTGGACCAGCTGGAACCGGCAAAAGTGCGTTGTCTTCAATGCTAGGTGAAATGGTTGAAGGAAGTCATTATTTCCAACATTTACTGACTCCATTTAGTACGCCAGAAGAATTATTCGGCGTGCTATCACTGAAGGATTTAGAACAGGGTGTCTACAAGCGAAATGTGACAGGGATGCTTCCAGAGGCACATTTTTCATTTATTGATGAAATTTTTAAGGCCAATTCCGCGATTTTAAATTCATTGCTCACGTTAATTAATGAACGCGTTTTTTATAATAACGGCGTACCAATTCAATCACCGCTTATGACGATCGTTGGTTCTTCGAATGAGTATATTGAAGAAGGTGAAGGACTAGAAGCATTATTTGACCGCTTCCTGTTGCGTTATGAAGTCGATTATATTCGTGAGCAGGATGAATTCATTGCGATGTTGAAAAACGATCAAAACTTACTTGTGCCAAAGCTAACATTACAGGAATTGTATGAGCATCAGGAGCGTGTACAGAACGTGCATATTTCAGATAATGTATTCTCCTCTATTGCAAAAATTCGTCAAAGTCTACATGACGAAGGAATTCGCCCATCTGATCGACGCTTTAAACAATCTTTATCCATTTTAAAAGCAAAGGCATATTTGGATAATCGGCAGGAAGTATCACGCTCGGATTTATTATTACTAGTGAACGTTCTATGGGAAACAATTGAACAACGTGAAAAAACTGAAGAAATCATTAATGACATTGCACTTGATACGATTGAATCGTTTATTAATCGAGTTGGTCCAGAATTTGAACTGATTTTACTTCACTTGCAAAATGCGATGATAAGTAACGCTCCGAATTCTCGCTCTAGAATAAGTGAACTGTTAATGCAAGGTAAAACACTGTTTTTAGAAGTGCAGGCGATGAATCGTGAAGCACCAAATCGTCAGGAATTACAAGCATTAAAAAACGATATTCATAAGCGTCTGCTCAAAATGACAACAGATGTCATTGGATTTTAACTATGAAAAGTTGTGAGTAAGTGGGGAAATGGAGATGAATGATATAGCTGTATTGTATAGTCGGTCTATTTTTCAAATTTCTTCCCAGCAACGAACGCGCTTTAATGAGCTTGCAAAAATGGCAAAAATGCTACATGACAGCTGTCAGGAAGGCGAACAAGTATTACCGGGATTTACGAATATTATTGGGGATGTATGGATTGCATTTTATGCATTATACCCAGAACTCATACCGAATGCAGAGCAAATTGATGAAATGCAGCATAAATTTATTGGGAATTTGATAACTACAGATGATTATGTTCGCTGGCATACATTAACAGAGGGTGACGAGCTACTATCAGCTTTAACTGCGATTGCCATTACAGAACAACTGAAAAAAACATTGCAGGATAATAAGGTAGCTCGGCAAGCGTCTGCACAAATAAAGCTTGCGGAGCGAAGTATGGAGCACGCACGTAAGCAATTGCAGGAGCTCCGCAAGAAAATGTTAGACGCCAGTTTGACTCAAGCAGAAAAAGAGCGGGTAGCTATGCAGAAAGATATGATTCAGCGGCGCTTACTAGCAGCAAAACAGGATATGGTACAGGGGAATCGTACACTGTGTCAGCAAGTAGTACAAATGGACGGTAAGCATATTGGGGATATGATACAGTTGAGTGTCAAAAAAGTGAAAAATACGAGGAATGCCATAGTTGCGGTTGGCACGATGGACGGCAGAAAAATGGGGCAGGTCCCGCTAAGCGATCAGTTTGAGCTGGCAATACTAATCCGTCAGCAAAAAACTTTAAAAAAAATCGCGGATATGGCAGGGCGCTTTAAGAAAATGGCGCAAAAAAAGCAAAAAACAAAACAGCGCATGACGATGGAGCGTAAAAATGTCATGTTTGGTCAGGAAGTTTCACGATTATTGCCAACAGAGCTTGCTAATTTAATTTCTCCGTATCGTAAGCTAGATTTTTTAAGACGTTATGGCGAGCAGCAAACGCTCGTTTTTGATATAAAAGGAAAAGATCGCCGCGGCAAAGGGCCTATTATTATTTGTATGGATGAAAGCAGCTCGATGTCGTCCATTAAAGAGCAAAGTAAGGCGTTTTGTATGGCACTGCTCATGATAGCACGCAAGCAAAAACGTGATTTTGCCATCATCCCTTTTGCGAGCAATATCGGTGAGGTGCAAATTTTCCACAAAGGACGTGCCACAATTAATGAGCTCATTTATTTTAGTGAAAACTTTTTAGGCGGCGGTACAAACTACGAAAAACCGCTCCGTGCCTCACTTGATATTTTCATGCAAAGTAATTTCAGCAAGGCAGATTTACTATTTGTCACAGACGGTTCCAGCTTTTTACCGACTTCGTTTATAGAGGAATTTAATACAATAAAAAAGACAAAGCAGTTTGAATGCACGGCTATTTTGCTGACGAATTTATACAATGCCGTAGATTTGACTATTGTTGAACGGTTCTCAGATAAAATCATAGAAGTGAATGATTTATTTGAAGCAGATGACGCGTTTTCTATTTAATGAAATTATATAATCTTGTATCCTTCTCTAGATTAAACGGCGTTGGTCTCGTAAAATGACTAACAGAGGCTGTTCAATGGAGGAGGATTTTTTTTTGAAAGAAAAATTAATGCAACTGCTTGCAATGGACTTTGCAGCACGTCAGCAATATATAAATGAATCAGGCGAAGAATTATTACAGGAAATGCTACTGAACATAGGGGTTACTGACGATGAACTGCGGGATAAACTCAATTACCGTGTGTTTATCGAGCTACTGAGTGCACAACTTTGGACACCTAAGCAAATGACACATCTCGCTACCGTACTCATTACGAATAACTACCTATACTATAAGGTAGAAGAACAGGACAAGGATTCGGTGTTTACGCGCTCGTTTTCTGCGCTTTGGCTAGCGGGGCTATTACAAGTTGATCGCCAGCTACATTTTTTAACTGACGATACGGCTCGTCAGGTGATAAATGTGACATTACCGTATTTGCAGCGTGAACGAGACGTGCGCGGTTTTGTAGAAGAACAGGGGTGGGCACATGCGGTAGCGCACGGTGCAGACTTAGCCGTTGCTGTCGTAAATCATCCGCTATTTCAAGTAAGTGATGCTCCGGTGTTATTACAAGGGGTGAAGGAGGTATTATGGAAGGACTCCGTGTATACAGATGATGAGGATGAACGCCTTGTGAAAGTTATTGAAGCGCTGATCGCCATGGATTTCCCAGAAGAGGTGCTAGTGGAATGGGTTGAACAAATATTTGATAAGCTTGACCTCCACTTATATGAAATTGGTTATACACCCGCATTTTTTGCAGCACGAACAAATACATTACATTTTATAAAAACATTATATTTCACCTTGAAATTTAGTAATCAGTATAATCAGCTGCGGGGTGTTTGTTCCATCTTTATAGGGAAATGGATGAAATATTAGATTTCTATAATTTTAGATTTGTATTAATTGGCAGGATGATTTAGTTTTTATGATAAAAAATTTTGAAACTCACAAAATAGTAGTCAAAACATGAACGTATTACTAATGCTGTGATAAAAAACATTATTTTTATATCACACAAAATAATACGTGAACACGGTATTATTTATTTTGTAGATGTTTGTTTCTATTCGAGCATAATTACGTATTTCCGATAGGTCATAAATAAAACTTATCGCAAAAGATAATAATAATGCAATTTACTTATGTTTAATAATGCGCTATGATAAATCTTGGAGAAAAGAAGCTCTACATAACCTTTTCTATATGAAAAAATAGGGGGAACATAAAAATGGCACAAGAGAATTTACACAACAGCCGTGCTTCATTTGACGTAAACGGAAAGTCTTATAACTACTACCGTTTAGCTGCAATCGAAGAAGCAGGAATTGCAAACGTTTCACGCCTTCCTTACTCAATTAAAGTATTATTAGAATCTGTATTACGTCAATACGATGCTTACGTTATTAAAGAAGAGCACGTAAATGAATTAGCAAAATGGGGTAAAGATGCTAACACTGAAGCAGAAGTACCATTCAAACCATCTCGCGTAGTTTTACAAGATTTCACTGGTGTACCAGTAGTAGTTGACTTAGCTTCTCTACGTTCAGCAATGAAAGAAATGGGTGGAGATCCTGATAAAATCAACCCAGCAATCCCAGTTGACCTTGTAATTGACCACTCAGTACAAGTTGACAAATACGGTAATGCAGCTGCATTACAAGCTAATATGGACCTTGAATTCGAACGTAACGCTGAGCGTTATAACTTCTTAAAATGGGCTCAAACTTCTTATGATAACTTCCGCGCTGTACCACCAGCAACTGGTATCGTACACCAAGTTAACTTAGAATACTTAGCACCAATCGTACACGTTAAAGAAAATGCTGACGGTACATTTGAAACATTCCCAGACTCAGTAGTAGGTACTGACTCACATACAACAATGATTAACGGTATCGGCGTACTTGGATGGGGCGTAGGTGGTATCGAAGCTGAAGCTGGAATGCTTGGACAGCCTTCATACTTCCCAATTCCTGAAGTAATCGGTGTTAAATTAGTAGGCGAACTTCCAAACGGAACAACTGCTACTGACTTAGCATTAAAAGTTACTCAAGTACTACGTGCTAAAGGTGTAGTTGGTAAATTCGTTGAGTTCTTCGGACCTGGCGTACCTAATTTACCACTTGCTGACCGTGCAACAATCTCTAACATGGCGCCTGAATACGGTGCTACTTGTGGTTTCTTCGCAGTTGATGAAGAATCACTTAACTACATGCGCTTAACTGGCCGTGACGAAGAGCACATCGCTGTTGTAGAAGCTTACTTAAAAGCCAACGACATGTTCTTTGATGCAGCTTTAGAGCCTGTATACACTGATGTATTAGAAATTAACCTTGCAGACATCGAAGCAAACCTTTCTGGTCCTAAGCGTCCACAAGATTTAATTCCTCTTACTGAAATGAAAAAAGTATACCGCGAATCTGTAGTAGCTCCTCAAGGAACTCAAGGTTTCGGTTTAAATGAAGATGAATTTACTAAAACTTCAACTGCTAAATTTGCAGAGGGCGATGTAGAAATTCCTGCAGGTGCAGTAGCAATCGCTGCTATCACTTCATGTACAAATACATCTAACCCATACGTTCTTTTAGCTGCTGGTTTAGTAGCGAAAAAAGCAGTAGAAAAAGGAATCAAACCTGCGAAATGGGTTAAAACTTCTTTAGCACCAGGTTCTAAAGTAGTAACTGGTTACTTAGAAGATTCTGGCTTACAACAATACTTTGATGCAATCGGCTTCAACACAGTTGGTTACGGTTGTACAACATGTATCGGTAACTCAG
Organism: Solibacillus sp. FSL H8-0538; assembly: GCF_038003525.1. Classification (NCBI taxonomy): domain Bacteria; kingdom Bacillati; phylum Bacillota; class Bacilli; order Caryophanales; family Caryophanaceae; genus Solibacillus; species Solibacillus sp. FSL H8-0538. The sequence continues at coordinate 1,794,376 of NZ_JBBOPI010000001.1, forward strand.
GTCCATTACTTCCAGAAATCGAAGACGCAATCAAATCAAATGATTTATTTGTAACTTCTGTACTTTCTGGTAACCGTAACTTCGAAGGCCGTGTTCACCCATTAGTAAAAGCTAACTTCTTAGCATCACCACCACTTGTTGTTGCTTATGCATTAGCTGGTACGGTTGATATCGATCTACAAAATGATTCTTTAGGGAAAGACAAAGATGGCAACGATGTATTCTTCGCTGATATCTGGCCTTCAACTGAAGAAGTGAACGAAGTATTAAACAAAGTAGTTACTCGTGAATTATTCCAAAAAGAGTATGAAACAGTATTTACTGCAAACGAAGCTTGGAATGCAATTGAAACATCAACTGAGTCTCTATACACATTTGATGATAAATCAACTTACATCCAAAACCCACCATTCTTCCAAGGTTTAGCGAAAGAGCCAGAAGCAATTCAAGGCTTAAATGGCTTACGCGTAATCGCGAAGTTCGGTGATTCAATCACAACTGACCACATTTCTCCAGCTGGTGCAATCGGTAAAGATACACCTGCAGGGAAATATTTACAAGAAAATGGCGTTGCAATTCGTGACTTCAACTCTTATGGTTCTCGTCGTGGTAACCATGAAGTAATGATGCGTGGTACTTTTGCAAACATCCGTATCCGTAACCAAGTTGCTCCAGGTACAGAAGGTGGATTCACTACTTATTGGCCAACAGGCGACGTAGAGTACATCTATGACGCATGTATGAAATACCAAGAAAACGGTACTGGCTTAGTAGTATTAGCTGGTAACGACTACGGTATGGGATCTTCTCGTGACTGGGCTGCAAAAGGTACATTCCTACTTGGAGTGAAAACTGTAATTGCGCAAAGCTACGAACGTATCCACCGTTCTAACTTAGTAATGATGGGTGTTCTTCCATTACAATACTTAGCTGGTGATTCTGCTGAATCTTTAGGCTTAACTGGTAAAGAAGAAATCTCTGTAAACATTACTGATGACGTGAAACCACGCGACATCTTAACAGTAACTGCTAAATCGGAAGACGGCACAGTTATTACTTTCGATGCTTTAGCTCGTTTTGACTCAGAAGTAGAAGTAGACTACTACCGTCACGGTGGTATCCTACAAATGGTATTACGCGCGAAAGCTGCTGAATAATATCTATTTAAAAAAGACCAAAATCCTTAATGGATTTTGGTCTTTTTTGTGGATAAGAAAGTAGTACTATTATGTAATTTCTAGGCATTGGCGCCGTACGCTCGAGGTCGCGTACTTCCTTCAGGTGAAAGTGTTGGATTGGATCGTTTACTTTCGCTTCGGACTCTCGACGCACAAGGACGTGCTAATACCGACAATGCTTGTCGCGTGCAAACGGGGGATACGCTCTTCTTAATGTGCAGGACATGGCCGCCAACTAGATAATGGAAATAAACTGTGGCTGCTGGAATATTCGAACGACTGAGCTGTTTCCCAAAGTCTATTAAACTTACTTTTGAACATAGCTTTATTTTTTACATAAATGTAACTAGAAAGATATGGCGTTATTTGGTTTATTTAGGTAAAATTAAGTTGTTAGATAAAAATTATATAACTGAGAGGGGTTTATTTTTAATGAAGAAATCTCGTAAATTTTATACTGCAGCACTTTTATCATCAGTTACAGCAGTTGCAGTTGGGGTAACAGGTGTATCGGCAGCGCAATCATTTTCTGATGTTAGTGAATCACATATCCATTCTGAAAGCATTGAGCTTTTAACGAAAGCGGGTATTATTAAAGGCTTTAGAGATGGCACTTTTAAACCAGACGCATCAGTAACAAGAGGTCAAGCAGCGAAAATGATCGTTGGAGTGTTAGGGTTAGATACTAAAGATGTGACAAATCCAAATTTTGCAGATATTAAGCCATCAAACCAATATTACAATGCAATAGCTATACTTGAAAATTTAGGATTTGTGAAAGCATTTGAAGATAATACATTCCGTCCTTCAGCACCAATTACACATGCAGAAGCAGCAGCAATTTTTACAACTATTGGTGAACTAACTACCGATGAAGCTCTTGCACTAGTAACTGGATCAGGTATTGAATTCAATCCTACTAAAAATACGACACGTGCTGAGTTAGCTAGTATACTGGCTCTTATTCTTCTCGCTGGCGAAGAAGAGGAAGTTGAAGGTTATGAATTATCAATTCTTCATGTCAATGATACGCACGGACGTGTCGAAACTTTCCCTCAATTAATAACAGCAGTAAAAGAGCAAAAAGCCGAGAAACCGGATGCTTTATTACTTCATGCAGGTGACGCATTTAGCGGGACGCTTTATTTCAATGAGTTTTTAGGACAAGCAGATGTCCAGTTTCTAAATGCAATGGAATTTGATGCAATGACGTTAGGTAACCATGAATTCGACTTAGGTGGATCAGCAGAAGGACACAAAGCATTAGTTGATTTCATAAAAGCGGCGAAGTTCCCAATTCTTACGTCAAACGTTAATTTCTCTGGAGATGCAAAGTTTACAGGCTTATTTACGGACTTGATTTCAAGCGAACCTGAAAACGGCAAAATCTACTCAGGTATGGTGAAAGAAATTAACGGCGAAAAAGTAGGTATTTTTGGTTTAACAACTGAAGAAACGAAAGATATCTCCTTCGTTGGCAGTGTGAAATTCGAAAACTATATTGAAGAAGCGAAAAAAGCAGTTGCAGCATTCGAAGGAATGGGTGTCAACAAAATTATCGCTTTAACTCATTTAGGCTATGACGACAATTCAAAAGTTGACAATGATTTACTACTAGCAAAAAATGTACCTGGCATCGATATTATCGTTGGTGCCCACTCACATACGCAATTAGACGAGCCAATTGTAGTTGATAAAAATACAGTGGGTGAAGCGAAGGATGCGACAATTATTGTACAAGCAAATGAATACGGTAAATACTTAGGTACATTAGATGTAACATTTGATGAACAAGGGGCTGCCATTGAATACGGAGGTGAGTTATTAAAAATCGCTGACTATGTGGCAGATGAAACAGCTACAGCGATGTTAAAGCCATATAAAGAAAAAGTAGATAGCATTTCAAAAATCGAAATTGGCGTCACGCTTAAAGAAGACCTTGTCAGTCCAAGAGCGACTGAAGCACAGCCGAATGCGACAAGCGTTCGTAATAGCGAAACAGCACTAGGTAATATTATTACTGACGGCATGTTAGCGAAAGCACAAAACTTCACAAAGAAAACAGTCGTAATGGCTCTACAAAACGGTGGTGGTATCCGTGAGGCAATTCCAGCAGGTAAAGTTACAGTAGGTCAAGTGATTACAGTACTTCCATATGGAAATACTCTTGCTTTAATGGACGTAACAGGTGCTGAACTAAAAGCTGCAATGGAAGTATCTGTGAAAAATGCACCAGCTGAAAATGGTGGCTTCTTACATGTTTCAGGAGCAAAAGTAGTTTATGATTCGTCAAAAGAGTCAGGTAAACGTCTTGTGTCATTACAATATTTAGATAAAGCAACTGGTAAATATGTTGATGTGAAAGATGGCGAAACATATACAGTTGCAACAAATGCCTTCACAGCAAAAGGTGGAGACGGATTCTCAATGTTTGCAAAGGCATATGAAGAAGGCCGTGTAACAGATTTAGGTCTGTCAGATTGGGAAAACTTCAGAGATCAGCTAAAATCATTAACAGAAATTAAAACAACTACAGAAGGTCGTATTACAGACGCTGCAGTTAAATAAGGTATACCGGGAACTACTCCAAAACAAAATTTTGGAGTAGTTCTCTTTTTTGGAAAAATACTTTTCACACTAGGAACGAAAATGTCCACTAGTGGACATTTTCGTCGGCTATAAGAGTTAACAACTAACTATTAGCCAGACTATTAAGTAGAAACTGTTTCTATATAAACCTGTATAGAAACGGCTTTTCTCTATTGGACTATACTATTTACCTATTTCGTTCAAGCTTCAATTAATATCAAATAACCAATGCCATAAATGTAAATATATAGTAGTATAATAGAAAGACGCATCTTGCCAAAAATAGGGCGAGATACTGTCCTTTCTTATCTACTAAAATAGAATGGAGGGGGTTAAATGGATCGTTTTTTAATATTTGCTTCACTATATGATGGTCGAAATTATTTGCTGCATTTTGATGATTTTGAAGTTTTTGAATGTCTCCATAAAATTCCGACCCCTGAAGGCTTGTGGGCAGTTGGACAATGGCCTTTGTATACGGAAGCGGAAATTACGTTTTTTGTAGAGCTCATTAGCGGAAATGTGAGAAACTATTATATTTTAGATCGTAAAGTGAATCGCAAAGAATTTGTTAATCTTGATATAAAATAAGCACGGGCAGCCAACTAGCTACCCGTGCTTTTTATTCGTCATTATTGGATATTTCGTTTAAAAAAATCCCTTTTTCAAAACCGCCTTTAAGCTTCTTTTTAGCCGAGCGAATACTTTCGAATTCTTCGAGCGAAACGTCATGTAGCTTCACTGCGGCATAAATTAATTCAACTATGTCTACTAATTCCTCTAGAGCCTCGACTTTTCCGCTAGCCGTGCTATATTCACTTAATTCCTCAAATAATTTATTCGTAATTTCATGCTGATGCTCAAGTGGGGATAATAGCTTTAATGAATAGCTACCACCATCTTTTGTCACGAGGGAAGGGACTTTATCGCGTACAAGTTTGTTTAATTGAATCATGTTACAACCTCCTATACATATCCATATCATACCAAATTGTATTAGAAAGTTATACTTGCTTAACTAAAAAAATCGACGCCCGAAGACGCCGATTGGTTACCATTCAATATTCGCAATAATACCTTCTTCATCATGCAAATCAAGCATAATACGCGCAGACATTGAATCGCGTCCAAGCTGCTCATCAATGTAAAGACGAAGTGCAGTAATAAAGTTCACCGTATTGTAAACGTCCATTTGACCATTGAGATAAGCTTCCGCTGAAAAGCCAGCTACATCATCATACATTAGTTCAATTTCTACTGTTTCGGGCTGTACGTTTTTAAAACGTGCATGGAAAAGGCAAAGTGCATTCGTAATATCTTGTTCTAGTAATGTTAGTTTTTCCAACCGTCAGATACCTCTTTGTCTTTTTTACGTGTAACCATTTTAAAGATCTTTACTAGGAAGAAGATAATGGCACCAATTGCTAATGCATTAATCGCAAAGCCAAGGATTGAACCGATTAAGCCCATATCACCAAAAATGCTACCGAAAAGCATACCAGCTATACCACCGATTAATAAACCTTTCATTAAGCCCCCAGCACTAAAGCCACCTTTAGATTTTTCAGGTGTTTTTGTTGAATCTGTTGTTTTATTAGTAGTTGTTGGATTTTGATTTGTTGTTGTGTCTGTATCTTTATTTTGGATGTTTGTATTATTATTCGTGTTTGAGTTGTTATTGTAGCTTTTCTTACCGGATTTGTAAGATTTTGCTTCAACTTGATGTTCATCACCGAAAAATAACGTTGTTCCGACACTAGAAAACATTAATGTCATTGCTAAAAAAATTGCTGTTAGTTGTTTCATGTTGATCCCCCAAAATTTATTAAACATAACGATTGTATGCTTTTACTTTATTAGTATATCAAAATTTTCTGAGACTGAAAAATGATAAGTACGGAATGCTTGTGCATTTACGTGATTTTTTCTTATATCAGGAAGAAAAAATGTTATTATATTTTGATCTAATCAATTAGGAGAGTTTTTTCATATTAACAGATGCCGCTAGTTTTGTTACCATTCTCAGCTTTATTGTAAAAACAGTTGTGTATTTTTATACTTAATTGTATGATGAATTATAAATTTAGAGGCTATTCAGAATTTACATCATCATGTTAATTATTTCGAATTAGCCTGCCTATTATGGGAGGAAATTATATGAGTAAAACTCGAATTGGGATTGTCGGTTACGGAAATCTAGGACGTGGTGTAGAGGCTGCAATCAGTCAAAGCCCAGATATGGAGCTTGTGGCGGTTTTTACACGTCGTGATCCATCTACAGTAAGCATTCAAACAGCTGGTGTTGCCGTACATTTAGTAGAGGAAGCACCTGATTTTAAAGGTCAAATTGATGTCATGATCTTATGTGGTGGCTCTGCAACAGATTTACCAGAACAGGTTCCACATTTCGCGCAGTGGTTTAATACAATCGATAGCTTTGACACACATGCAAAAATCCCGGAATTTTTTGATGCTGTAGACGATGTGGCTACAGAAAACGGTAAGGTGTCAATTATTTCTGTAGGTTGGGATCCAGGGCTATTTTCATTGAATCGTTTACTTGGTGAAGCAGTATTACCAGTAGGAAATACATATACATTTTGGGGTGAGGGCCTTAGCCAAGGTCACTCTGATGCAGTTCGCCGCATTGAAGGCGTGAAAAATGGTGTTCAGTACACATTACCAATTGAAGCAGCTGTAAACCGTGTACGTAGTGGTGAAAATCCAGAACTATCAACACGCGAAAAACATGCACGTGAATGCTTCATCGTACTTAAAGAAGGCGCAGATGCTTCAAGAATCGAGCAAGAAATTATTACCATGCCAAACTATTTCTCAGACTATGACACAACAGTAAACTTCATATCTGAAGAAGAGTTAAAAGCTAACCATGCTGGTATGCCACATGGCGGATTTGTAATTCGTTCAGGAGAAAGTGGCGCAGGGGACAAGCAAATTTTAGAGTTCTCACTTAAACTTGAAAGCAATCCAATGTTTACTTCAAGTGTCCTCGTAGCGTATGCACGTGCTGCACATAAACTAAATGCTGAAGGCGCACGCGGTGCAAAAACGGTATTTGATATTCCATTTGGCTTATTATCACCAAAATCAGCGGCAGATTTACGCAAAGAACTTCTATAATATTTGGACGAAATCGTTTCGGCGGTTTCGTTTTTTGATTTTAAGAAATATGCATGATAAACCTTCCATTCTTCATGCTTCATAAGTATGATAAAGGAGTCTCTTTTTAAAAAGGTAAGAAAGGATTGATTTTTGTGCAAGATAAACGGTTTAAAATTGCACATCGCGAAGCATTAATGGGTGTCGTGTTAGTCGTGATCAATTTTTCGATTTGGTACGGCTTTGCATATGGTTTAGGTTCAGGTGACCCGCTCGAATATAGCTATGTATTCGGTTTCCCTGCATGGTTTTTCTATAGCTGTATTGCAGGAACGATTTTCATGATTGTGCTTATTTCGTTAACAATGAAGCTCTTTTTCAAAGAAGTGCCGTTTGAAGAGGAGGATGATCAATGATACATTGGCAAGTTATCATACCACTTGTAATCTTTTTAATCGCTATATTTGGGATTGGCATTTGGGCAAATAAAAAAGTGCGTACGTCAGATTCGTTTATGCAGGAATATTTCCTTGGCGGACGTGAAATGGGCGGTTTTATTCTTGCTATGACGATGATGGCAACTTACGGGAGTGCATCAAGCTTCATCGGAGGTCCAGGTGTTGCTTATAATAAAGGACTCGGCTGGGTGTTGCTTGCAATGGCACAGTTGCCTGCAGGTTATTTTGTATTAATAGTACTTGGTAAGAAATTTGCCATTGTGGCGAGACGCTTTGAAGCGATTACTTTAATTGACTTCTTAAAGAAGCGCTACGAGAGCAATGCAGTCATTATTATTTCAGCTATTAGTATTATTGTCTTTTTATTTGCGTCCATGACTGCACAGTGGGTAGGGGGTGCGCGTTTAATTGAGTCATTAACTGGATTAAATTACACGGCTTCACTACTTATTTTTGCGGCTTCTGTATTAGTGTACGTTGTTATTGGTGGTTTCCGAGCTGTGGCATTAACGGATGCTTTGCAAGGTTCTGTAATGATTATTGGGACAATCATTTTACTAGTTGGAACAGTTATCGCTGGTGGAGGCGTTGAAAACATTATGCATAGCTTAGTGGCGGAGAATCCGGACTTTATTTCTCCATTCGGTGCTGACGGTTCACTGACGCCGCTGTACGTATCCACGTTTTGGATTTTAATTGGTCTGGGTGTCATAGGACTACCGCAAATTGCGGTACGTGCGATGAGCTATAAGGATTCAAAAAGCTTACACCGCGCGATCATTATTGGTACAATGGGTATCGGGACAATCATGTTCGGCATGCATTTAATCGGTGTGTTAGCACGTCCTGTTTTACCAGGCATTGAAATTGGCGATAAAGTAATGCCGCTTCTGACGTTGGAAGTATTACCTCCATTACTAGCGGGCGTTGTACTTGCTGCTCCTATGGCAGCTATTATGTCAACTGTAAATGCGCTGCTTATTTTAGTTAGCTCGACCGTTGTGAAGGATGTATATTTAAATTTTATTAATCCGAACGCGACCGAGCAGCAAATTAAGTCACGTAGCTTCTGGGTTACAACGATTATCGGAATGGCCGTTGTATTATTTGCACTTAATCCACCAGACTTCCTTATTTGGTTGAACCTGTTTGCATTCGGTGGACTAGAATCAGCATTTTTATGGAGTGTCATTTTCGGGCTATACTGGAAGAAGGCAAATAAATACGGGGCTGTTTCTTCGATGGTTGTTGGTTTAGTCCTTTATATTGCCATTGACCGATTTGCACCACATGTATTTGGTATGCACACAGTTACGCTTCCTATTGTTATTTCACTCATTGTATTTGTAGTAGTGAGCTTAGTCACACAAAAAACGAAAAATTTACAAGAATATCATTTTTAGTGAGTTAATAATAAAAGAAAGCAGGTGAACGTCGCGACGTTTCACACTGCTTTTTTAGTGGATAAGAAATGATAACTTTTCCATCCAGATAAGTAAGGACATCACTTGCCCTATTTTGGGGGAGCTGTATCTTTCTAATACTTTGTAGATTAAGTTACTATGGATTGACGTTCTCGGCTTATTAACGTATACTAGGTTACATAAAGTAAGTTTAAAATAAAAAATTAACGAAATTGGTGATATAGATGAAAAACACAGTGGATATTTTACGTGACAAAATGCAGTTAGTTGCGCGTAATGATCAACAAAATTTAAGCGTAGTAGGACCCGTGAAACTTCCAATCAAGCAAGGCGATTTTGAAGCAACGTTCCAGTGGTATTCATGGTTAACGGTTAATGCAACGGACTCAAAAGAAGATGTCCTACAGTCATTAGCAAAATCAAACTTAGCATTCGGCCAGCAGTCGTCAGTTTTAGTCTATGGTGATTTTGCAAACGCAGATGATGCGCTTATCCGTATGCATAGCATTTGTCACACAGGTGATATTTTTGGAAGCCAGCGTTGTGATTGCGGTTATCAATTACACGAATCGATGAAAATGATTGTTGAGCACGGCTGTGGTGCCATTTTCTATTTAGCCGATCATGAAGGCCGTGGTATCGGATTATTCTCAAAATCATTAGCTTATTTATTACAAGAAGAAGGCCATGATACAGTTGAGGCAAATCATGCATTAGGCTTTGAAGATGATACTCGCTCTTATGAAGACGCTATTAAAGTGCTAGAGGTTCTACGTCAAAAGCCAGTAACGCTCATTACAAATAATCCCAAAAAACTCGCTGCGCTAAAAGAACATGGCTTACTTGCAGCTGGAAACGTACCATTATGGGGCGGATTAACTGATACGAACCGCTTCTACCTAGAAACGAAAGTTAAGAAATCTGGTCATATATTAGAAAAAGAAACTTTAATCGTCTAGGGGGAAGTCTCATGAAAACCGATCAACAGTATATGCGGCTTGCACTTGATTTAGCAAGTAGTGCTAAGGGGAATACCAATCCTAATCCACTTGTAGGAGCTGTCATTGTCAAAAATGGTGTTATTGTTGGCACTGGTCTACACCGTAAAGCAGGGGAGCCCCATGCTGAGGTACATGCGTTTAATATGGCTGGTGAGCATGCAAAGGGCGCTACTCTATATGTAACGCTTGAACCGTGCTCACATTATGGCAAAACACCACCTTGTGCGGAACTTGTAAAGGAATCAGAAGTAGCTAGAGTTGTTGTAGCGATGCAAGATCCAAATCCAAAAGTGGCGGGGCGTGGCATACAGCTCCTACGTGATGCAGGTATTGAAGTAGAGGTAGGCGTGTTAGAGGACGAAGCAAGACGGTTAAATGAACGCTTTATTCATAATATGATTACAGCTCGTCCGTTCGTTATTTCTAAGTTTGCAATGACGTTAGATGGTAAAATTGCTACGCATACAGGTCATTCACAGTGGATTACAGGTGAAGCAGCGCGCGCAGATGTGCATATGCTTCGGCATGAAGTAGACGCCATTTTAGTAGGAGTAGGCACAGTACTAGCCGATAATCCTTCCCTTACGACGCGCTTACCACAGGGCGGCGGCAAAAATCCTGTGCGAATTATTTTAGATAGCAATTTGCGAACGCCACTTGATGCCAATGTGATGAATACGGCAGAGGCAAAAACGATTCTTGTGACGAGTGAGAACGCAGATTTGGAAGCTGTTGCTTTCTATGAAAAAAAAGGCATACAAGTGATGGTCGTTCCGCAAACAGAGCTTGGTCTTGATTTAGAGGCAGTGCTAATGCAACTTTATAAACTAGGTGTTACAGATATTCTTGTTGAAGGCGGTGGTGCAGTTAATGCATCATTCCTACGTGCAGGCCTTATTGATAAATATTTCGTCTATGTTGCACCGAAAGTATTAGGTGGCAGAAATTCAGTTACACCGTTCACTGGTGAAGACATTGAAACAATTGATGCCGCACAGCTGGTTGAATTTGGTGAAGTCGAAAAAATCGGTGATGACTTGCGTATTACGGCGTACCCAAAACAAGGTGATACGCAGTGAATGTGAAAGTTGATGTATGTATTGTAGGGGCAGGTCCGGGCGGCGCGCTCCTTGCTTATTTACTAGCGAAGAAAAATGTTTCTGTTATGTTAGTAGAACGTACAAATCAATTAGCAAAAACATTTCGCGGGGAGCATTTAAATGAAGAAGGCGAAGCGATTTTAAAGAAATATGAGTTATTTGATGAGGTTGAAAAACTCGGCTTATTACGAATGGAAACGCTTGAATACTGGCATGAAGGGAAGTTATTTAAAACTATTGCCCCTGATCCAAACGTCGGTCACTTAGGAATCCATGTCCCGCAGGCGCATTTACTACAAGTAATTACCGATGCTGCACAGAAGTTTCCGTCTTTCAACTATATGTTAAATACGACCGTAAAAGAGTTACTACAGGATGGAAATGGGCGTTATTATGCGGTAAAAGCGCTGCAAGGTAATGAAGAAGTGATTATTGAAAGCGAGCTCATAATTGGTGCAGATGGGCGTTCTTCAACGGTTCGTAAAAAAGCGGATATTGACGTGACGATTCGTAATCATGGCTATGATTTACTATGGGCAAGAATTCCAACTCCGAATAATTGGTCACCATCGATTAAAATGGCGTTAATTGGGGGGATGCAAATTTCCTTATTTACACAGGCAAAAGGCTTTATTCAAATCGGTTGGAATATCGAAAAAGGTTCCTATTCAACTTTGCGTAAACAGCCATTTACACCGTTTATTGAACAACTCATTGCGGCTTTTCCAGAGTTACAAGAAACAGTTCATGGAAATATCCAATCATGGCAGGATTTTGTGCTGCTTGATGTATTTAGTAGTACAACGGAAAATTGGGGTAAAGACGGCGTAGTGCTTTTAGGTGATGCCGTGCATACAATGACTCCAACTGGTGCATTTGGCTTAAACAGTGCAATGAGAGATGCAGATATTTTGTCAAACCTTATTGATAAAAATTATCTTGCACAACTTGATTTATTATTGTGCGCAACAGAACGGCAAAGAGAGGTAGAAAAGATTCAGGCGATCCAAATTGAAAAAGAGCAAGGTTTTGCTGCACAATTTGATATCGTGTTGTAAGTAGTAGGAGGATATACCATGAAATTTGGTTTTGATATTGACGATACATTAATAAATTTACGAGAGCACGCCTTTCATTTATATAATAATAAATTAGCTAAGGAACTCGGACTGGATGTGTTCCGCGCCATTCCAACAGTAGAAATTCATGAACCGTTCGGGCTGACAAAAGAACAAGGCAGCAACATGTGGGTAAACAGTATGGAAGAGATTTATTTTACAGACTGTCCGGCATTTGAAGGGGCTCTTGAAGTGTTACTCGCATTAGAGCGTGATGGTCACGACATATACTATATAACATCTCGTCCGAAGCACTATTGCACGAATACGCGTGAATGGATGAAAGCGCAAGGCTTCCCAGTAAAGGACGAAAACTTCTTTTGTGGAATGCAGGACGATGAAAAAATTGCCACGATTAAAACGCTTGAGCTAGACTATTATTTTGATGATAAGCCAGCTGTACTTGAAACATTAAGGAACGTACCAACGAAAGTATTCGTCATTGATCAATCGTACAATCAAAACGTTGCCATGCCGCGCATGAAAAATTGGGCGGAGTTTAGTAAGTTAGTGTTTTCGATTAAATAAATAAAACAGATGAAATCAAAATGACGATTTCATCTGTTTTTTTTAGTGGTAAGCGCTTTTGAAGATTAAAGAAAGATTAAAGCGCTAATAATTCCTGTAAGTACAGATTGAATCAAAAATAAAAAAGACCAAATCTTTGCTGGAATCCAAGTATTCTTCGACAATGACGTTGCATCATTATCCTCACCAGGAAATTTAAATGTGAAAAGTAAAATTCGAAAGCCGGAGTAAACCGCTGAGATCAATAGTATACTGCTTAAGAAAATGGCAGTATGCGTAATAATGATTGGATTATTAAAATAAAGAATCCAACCAAGTAAACCAATAAACCCAATAATCCAACAGAATCCATATAGATTTCGAATGAAAATAAGTGAAATGAAGGACATAATCATATAAGAAATGATAATCCATTGAAAGTTTTCTAAATACATCAGATTAAAGAAGAAAATCGATATTAAGCATGGTAGCGTGTAACCAGAATACGTAACTAGAACGCGGCTAAACCAATTATTTGAACTACTACGTACATGACCACTCAAATTATAATGTAATTTCATTTCCAAAACCTTTCCTCTTGTAAGAACAGTCGTAATCGCATGAGAAAATTCATGAACAAGTGTATAAGATAACTGGATAATACTACTGAAAAATGAAAGTAATTTACTTGAACGTTTGTAATAGTGAAGAATTTCATCGATAAATACAGTGACACTTGCTAAAACTAGATAACCCAAAATCATAAAAACCTCTTTTAGTATTCTTTTTTATTTATTATAATACACAATTTACAAAAATGAGCTGTAGAAATATGAGAAATAGAAGGGCTTACTTATATTCTATTATTTAGAGTAAAAAGTAAAATACTAGGTTGATGGGTTAGTTGATGAACATGTTCTAATACAAATTTTCAGCAATATATAACCGTGTTGACCAAGCAGTTTTTAATTTTGAACAGAATCCATAATACTTATTTGAAAGGTTGGGGAAAGTTATTAATTAATAATACCAAATTAGGATTCTCTTTTCGCTAGGTGGAAAATATGGTATCGTTTTAGTACTACTCAAGGGTTTGAAATGACCGATAGAGTGATGAGAAAAGGGGGTCATTTCTAATGACAAATAACGATCCGAAAACTCAGTATAATGGCATAATTTTATTAACATCTTATTTACAACGCGTCTTTGTTGCAGAAACAATTTATCAACGTGTTAAAAAGGGCCATTTGGGGATACGTTATTCAGAAGCAAAGGCATTACTAGATGAAACGTATACCATTCTTCCGGTTGTTGAAAAAACGAAACAACTATCAGTGGCTCAAAAAGCACAACTTCAATTAATAACAGAAAAAACACTCGCATTAATGAAGGGCTATTTTAAGCAAATGCCATTATCATTTAATGACAAACTTGCACTTGTTGGATCTTCTCTATATGGTGAGCAAATGATGAATAATGGGGTAATCCGTCTAGGTAAGCTATTTAATGTAGAAGTAAACAAGGATTTTCATATGCGTACGCAGTTTTACGAGGATCGCACAAAGATGGTTGATTTTCTAGTGAATTCGATTCACCATAACGAGCAGCCAGATGTGAACTTAGTGAAACCGATTGAGACATGGGTGGTAGACATCTTACGTCAAAAAGACTATGTACTTGCTGATATGAATAAAATCAGCGAAATGATTGGATTTTAATGGAGAAGCACCTTTCTTATTGAGGAGCGTTTTTTAGTGTAAAACTTGCTCATCCACATAAGTAAAGACATGAACTAGCCCTATTTTGGGTGAGTTGTATCTTTCAATTTTTGATTAGGAAGACAAAAATAAAAACAGCCAGGCGTAAAAAATAGCCTGGCTGTTTATTAATTAACGTTCGAAAAATACTTTATCTAAATTGTATTTAGCACGTAATGTATTGATCGCGTATGTTTCGTAAATTTCACGTTCCATTGGATCTTCGATTTCATATACTTCGATTTTGAAAATTTCATCACGGTGTTTAACCATTGGAGAAACATTATCTTCAAAATGCTTTTTAATACGTTGACGAATTTTACGTGCTTTCCCTACGAATAAAAGCTCGTTTTTTTCGTTGTAGAAGAAGAAAATACCACCATTTTCACGAGTGATTTTATGGAAATCGATAAATCCGTGGTAAGGTGTAATTTCTACATCTCCTGGCTTTAACACTTGTTCACGTTGGCGAATAACTAAGTCTGGTTTTGGTAATTCAATTTTAATCAAAACAATTCACGTCCCTCATATTATTAAGACTCTATTGTACAATACAAATGCCCAATTCGCTATTAAAATCCCTAAAATAATTATTCACGACGAAACTACAGGGTATTGCGGTTATTTGTCGAAAATTAGTATTAATAAAAAACAAATACAATTCATATTATCCGACGCTTAGTGTTCTTTTTTTATTTTTTACACTCGCACCAAATTTTATTGAAAATCAATAATAACAGACGTGAATTACTAATAAAGGAGCACACAAGATGCCATTAGAAGAATCAAACAACTTTAGTCTATTAGCTATACAAAGCTTTATGGGGAAATACACACGTGATATTATTGCTGATTTAAACATCATTCGTGGCTTAGAGGTTGCACCTGGCTTTGCGAAAACAGCAATGGGCGCGAAAATACTTGGAGAAATTGTAGGAAAAATGCTACAGTATTTGTCACGTTTTCATCTAGGTCATTATCATGATAATGCTTACGCATTTTTAGCATCAGACGAGACAAGTTACAATATGGATCATTTACTTCATATGGATGGTGGTATGATATGAAGCAAGATATTATTTTAGAAAACGATGTTGTCCTTTTACGTAGAATGACGATGGATGATGTGGATTCCATTGCATTAGTTGGCTTAGATGAGCGTATTTGGCCGTACTTATCGGTAACACTTAGAACACGCGAAGATGTAGAGCAGTATGTAAAAATAGCAGTTACCAACCAAATAACCGACACAGAATATCCGTTTGTTATTATTGAAAAACAAACGGGCAAGCTAGTCGGCTCAACAAGATTTATGAATATTTCTGAACAGCACAAGCATTTAGAAATTGGCTCCACATGGTTAATACCTAACGTCTGGCGCACAGCCATCAATACGAATTGTAAGTATTTATTATTGCACTATTGCTTTGAAGAACTCGGACTAAAACGTGTGCAAATTAAAACGGATGATGAAAATATGCGCTCGAAGCTAGCCATTGCTAGAATAGGTGCAAAGTTTGAAGGCATTCTTCGTCAACATATGATTCGAAAAGATGGCACAATGCGAAATACGGCTATGTTTAGTGTTGTCTGTTCGGAGTGGCCGGAGACGAAGGGACATATTCAAAAATTACTATAGGTTAATATAATGCAAAAAGCTTAGTCTAATTGGCAGACTAAGCTTTAACCTTATTGTTATTGAACTGCTACAATACCTAAAACTAGAAAATCCCCCACGTCCGAACGACTAATGTATTAATCAGCACAAACGTCGACAATAAAACGGACAACTAAAATATCTCCGGGTAAAAATACAATTCATGTAGAACCATTCCCAATAACCTTAGCTAACCCAATTTAACAGGCCTCATAAATTTCCTTTCGCATATACCAATTTCGAAGTAGGGAAGAGCTTAAAATCAATTATTAATTTTTTCCAATTTTTATTGTATAATTCCTAAATGTTAGTGTATTATGTTACTAGTACACTATGACGTGAGGTGATGGAATGAAGAAATTTAACGGATTACTGAAGAAGGAGTGGGTACTGTACCGCCTTTGGATATTTGCTGCCTTTATGATGGGCTTGGCGATTTTATACTTATTGCCGTTTGCTCTTAGTAAAGGGAATCTAGAATTAATAACGGATGAGTTACATTTTGGTTTAATGATGGCCACATTAGTGATGGGCAGCCTATTTATTCTCATCCAGTTTTTATCAAGCATTCGGAGCGATGTGCATAAAAAGGATATTTGGTTACATTCAACGAGTTCCATAGTGCAACTACTAGGTGTGAAGATGCTATTTACCGGAGTAAGTTATTTAGTCTATATGGTATTGTTTACATCACTTGGTATGTATACAGTAAATGATCTATATGAAGGCAGTTTCCCACAAATATTATTTTTGCAAAGCATTATTGTTGGAGTAGCATTATCAGCGGAAGTTGTCTTCTTTGTAACTATTATAGTTTTTTATGCACTCTATTTAACACTAAAACGTTACATCGGGCGCTTTGCAATCCTCATTACCGCAATCTTATTTTTTGTAATAAATGGGGCAATATTCACCTTTGAAAACACCAGTCTATATGCAGTACTGTTTTATTACGGTCAGATTGATCTAAACCCATTACTAAGTTATTTACCTTCTCCAATAACGCCATCATTAACAATGGCATTTGGCACCATTTATATGGCTGAACAAATCGTTTCCTTGCTACTCCTTGTTATCCTGTTCATAGTTGGCGCAAAATGGACGGAGAAGGTGGTATTAAAATGACAGTGGATTTCTCCAAGGACAAACCTATATACAGTCAGCTAGTTGATCGACTTTGTGGAGAAGTCATTAAGGGAGAATTGAAGCCAGGGGACCGTTTACCGTCCGTTCGAGAATATGCGCTGGAATCAGGTGTCAATGTGAATACCGTACAACGCGTGTATAAGGAGCTTGAAGCGATGGAAATGACTGACACAAAACGTGGGCAAGGAACCTTTATTACGATGAATGAACAACGTATTGCCGAGCTACGTGAGACGATGAAGCGCCAGCTAGCACAGAGCTTTTTAGCATCTATTGAAGCATTTGGTTTTACGAAAGAGGAGATCATCGAGGTATTACGAAACAAATAAAGAGGTGAACAGAATGCTACAGTTATCCAATGTATCCTTTAAATATGTAGGAAAAGACGTCTTGAGTAAGATTGACCTTACAATCCCATCCGGACAAATTATCGGGCTTGTGGGCGAAAATGGTAGTGGGAAATCAACGCTTCTGAAAATAATAACGGGGCTCCTTACACCAACTACTGGGACCGTTACTCTATACGGCGTACCTGTTACACGAAAGAGCGCCAAGTCCATCGCATTTATGCCAGATACTGATTTGTTTTACGAATACTATACGGGCGAAGAGCTCTTTCAGTTTTATGCTTCGCAGTTTAGCGATTTCAATTATGATAAAGCATGTATGATTGCAGTCGATTTGCAAGTTGAGATGCGGACAAAGTTAAAAAATCTGTCAAAAGGAAATCGAGGCAAGATGAAAATGGCTGCGACACTTGGCAGGAATGTTCCGTATTACATTTTAGATGAACCGTTTGGCGGTCTAGATCCCATGGCGAGAGAGGCACTCATTAAAGCGCTAATCCGTTTTAGTGATGCCGAAAGTCAAACGATTTTCTTATCTACACATGAAGTACAAGAAGTAGAGCCAATTTTAGACAAAATTCTACTACTAGCTAATGGGGAAATTGCGGCGCAGGAAGAAATCGAGGATATCCGCAATTTCACGCAGCAAGATGCCGTCCAATGGATGAAGTCACTATATAAAAACGAGGTGAGGTAAATGGAACCAATTGTACAACTTAAAAATTTATCTAAAACAATTAAGGGCAAGCAAATTATTGATCAATTGACGCTGGACTTATACCCAGGTCAAATAACAGGATTCTTAGGTCCAAATGGGGCAGGAAAAACGACAACAATCCGAATGATGACGGGCCTAATGCATCCAACTGCCGGGGAGGTCATTATTGACGGACAATCGCTAACGGAGCATTACGAGGAAGCCATTAGTAAGGTTGGTGTCATTGTAGAAAACCCGGAAATGTACAAGTTTATGTCAGGCTACAAAAACTTACTACATTTCGCGCGTATGCATAAAAACGTCTCAAAAGAGCGTATTAATGAAGTTGTTCGCCAGGTTGGGTTAGAAAACCGCATTAACGAAAAGGTTTCAACTTATTCACTTGGTATGCGCCAACGTCTTGGCCTAGCACAGGCTCTACTGCATCATCCGAAGTTTCTTATTTTAGATGAACCAACAAATGGTCTGGACCCAGCTGGTATTCGTGAATTCCGTCAATACTTACGTCAAATTGCTGAAAATGAAGGCGTATCGGTTTTTGTATCCAGTCATTTACTGTCAGAAATTGAACTAATGTGCGACCGTATTGCCATCATTCAAAACGGTAGGCTTATTGATTTACGTGAGATGAATCAAGACACGGCGACCGTTTATTACGTAGAGGCAACACCAACTGTCGAGGCAAGTGCTGTACTAGACGAGCTAAGCATTTCATACAAAGTAAACGGCAGTGGATTGGAGCTGGATGTGGAAAAACAGCAAATTCCAGCAATCGTGACAACGCTCGTGAATCGTAATATTCACGTATACGCGGTTCAGCCAAAGCAACAAACATTAGAAGATCAGTTTTTAGAAATGACAGGAGGTGGCCAAATTGCTGAAGCTAATACAAAATGAGTGGATGAAACTTTGGGCAAAAAAAGCGTCATGGGTAATGCTTGCTCTACTAATTGTCATCATCATTCTTCCAACAGCGATTACGAAATACTATGAGTTGAAAAATCCAGAAGAACGAACATGGCAGGAAATCGAAGAACAAAACATCACAGCGAATGAAGAACTACTTGCGAGCGGCGATCTACCTCTTGAAAATACAGGTATTATCGACGAGCAAATTGCTATCTCAAAATATCGTCTTGCGAATGACATCCCCAACGACAGTTCAAAAAGTGTGGAAGGTACAGTGTCTTACGGTATTGATTTAATTATGCTCATCACTTTGTTTACGGTCATTGTTGCAGCAACGATTGTTTCCAGTGAATTTTCAACAGGCACAATTAAAATGCTGTTAACGCGTCCTGTATCACGCGCCAAAATTTTAACATCCAAGCTACTAACGGTATTTTTATACGGGATACTGTTAATCGTTGTCAATCTAATCGTTTCATATTTAGTCGGCCTCGTCGTTTATGGAGCAGGTTCAGGGATCGCATTATCGTTTGTGGACGGGGTAGTCGTAGAGGAGAGCGTTTGGGGGAACTTAAGTTACATATTACTGTTATCATTCGGTGACTTTATTATGTCTACACTGTTTGCCTTCTTAATCGGCTCAGTCTTCCGCTCAAGTTCACTTGCAATCGGACTGACAATGTTCATCTCATTTATGGGCTCAATGATTGTCGCCTTTTTAAGCCAATACGCGTTCGTCAAATACATCTGGCTCACACATAGCAATTTAACACAATACGCATACGACAACGTAATGGTAGAAGGTATTACCATGCCAATGTCATTGACGGTCCTCGCGATATACGCGGTGATTTTCTTAGTTATTAGCTATGGGTCATTTATGAAGCGAGATGTGACGGCTTAATAGGTGAAGGAAGGAACACCGTCTTTTCGTAAGACGGTGTTTTGATTTTGGTGGATAAGAAAGTATAATTTTCCCATCCACATAAGTAAGGACATCAACTCGCCCTATTTTAGGCGAGTTGTGTCTTTCTAATGAACGGGGTTGGCAAATACCAGTTAATGTATATTTTATTGTGATGATTGTAAACGAAATTTATAACCTTCAAAAAAGGAATTCATTATATGGTTTAGTTGTTCACCTGTCACATTTATTGCTGTTTGAACAGTAATAGTAACTTGACCAAAACCGAATTTTAAATTTCCGCGCATGGCTATTCTTTTTAGAGCAGGTAACGTATTTATAAATGTATCTCCTTCAAGTAAGTACACCGAAATAAGTTGTTGTCCATTAATAATGACAAGTTCAATTTTTTCAACGGATTCCCACTTAATGAAATCACGAATCGCCAAAGCTGATGAAAAATCATAAAATCCATTTTCATTGACGATTACTAATTTTCTACGACTAAACAATTGTTTAGTCGAATAAAGCATTGCAAAACCAAAAATTATTGTTCCCAATATACCAATTCCAAAATATAAACTGCTATTAACTACATGTTGAATATCAGTAGCACCGAACAATCCTAGAAATAGATTTATAATTTTAAAAGCCTTTTGATTAGAGAAATTATCTTGAACTTCAAAACTTATGGATAAAACAAATAAACTACCTGTAACCATGACAAGTGCGAGAAACGTTAATAATAACAACCTACGTTTACTTTCGTAAACTACAAACTCTCTTATCAAAACATCTCCTCTCTAAATTTCTTCATTTCATAATTATATTATTATTAGTTCAAATTATGAGGCTGAAAAAGAAGAACTACAGTATAAAAGTCAAATACATTTACGACACTCCGTATGAACGTCTAGGGAACATAGAATAATAAAAAGCGTATCAGAACATTCCTAATACGCCTTTTTGTCTTCATATTTAGTATTCTAGTTTGCCAAATCATAATGTACCGAAACTGTTATACATCTCAATGTTTGGACTTTTATTTATTAATGTACTGCTTAAGCGTTGTGACGAGTTTCTCGTGTAAAGGAAGTTTTGGCTGACTATACGTTGCCAGATTAGCAGTCCGATCTGCTGGTGCCTCTTTTAAAATATGATTCATGCCCTCAATGACAATCGTTTCATCCGCTGATTTACGTAATGCTTCTGCATCTGTTACTGAAACTTGAATATCAGTGGAGCCTTGTACGACATATTTTTTTGCAGTCACTTTTTGTAACTCTGCGACTGGATCATAATTCATCCATGAAATTAAGTAGGGCTGAGAAGCAGGGGCAAAAACAGAAGCAAGCTCTGGTGACATCTTTTCAACTGTTTTTCCAACTTTCAATGAATCTATTATTGTTTTACTTTCTGCTAGTAAATTTGCAGGTAGCTGCGCGCTTAACTGCTCGTATAATACTTCTTCAATTGGTCTTCCTGCACCTGCTAGTAAAGTGATCGAGTTTACATCTTGCTGTTGTGCCGCAAGTGTTGCTAGGAGCGCACCTTCACTATGACCAATAATATGAACAGAGCTAAAGCGTACGTCATCCTTCGCAAATTTTGCAATGCTTGCTACATCACTTGCAAAATCATCAATCCTTAATGCAGTAACATCCTTAACTAAGGTAATGTTGTCACCAATTCCACGCTTATCATAACGGATTGTAGCAATGCCCTGTGCAGCTAAACTTTCAGCAAGCATTTTATAGCTATTACTTGTCATACCACCTGCATTGCCGTCCTTATTCGTTGGGCCAGAGCCTGCAACGATGATTGCAACAGCAGAAGGTGACTTTGTAGGAAGTTCAAGGGCTGCTTTTAATGTACCACCTTTAACGGGAATGCTAATTGTTTCATAAGTAAGTTCAATTTCTGGCTCTTTTTCATAGTGGGTGAACGTAATAGGAAATGGCACGCCACTTTGAACAAAGCTTCCTTCAATTGAATCACCTTTTAATGTACCTGAAATAACGACAGGAATGCCTTGTAGGTTAATCATCATTTCAAAAGAATCCCCATTGTAACTTACGGACTTGACAGGGAAGTCTTTTATACCCTGAACTGGAACAGAAAGAGTGCCGCCATTGCCATCTAGCGAAATGATAATTTCCAGCGTGCTATTCGGAATTTCAATTTTGCCCATCCATTGGCCTTGTAATGAAGCGTTGATATTGTTTTCCTCCGCTACAAGTTTCAGTGCACGGTGTAGAAATACAGCGAAATGCTGGCGTGATACGTTCTCTAATGGTTTGAAGTTCCCATTATTTCCGGTTGTTATTTTGTTTGAATAAATTGTCTCAATGTATTCTTTAGCCCAAAAATCTTTCGTAACATCAGGGAAAGTCGTATCTCCTTTAGCGGATAAATTTAATGCCAGGGCTAAAATTTTCGCCATTTGTGCTCGCGTAAGCGGCTGGTCGGGATTAAAATAGCCGTTAGAACCATCTACTATACCTGCACGGTAAAGCTTTTGAATATCCTTATAATAAGAATGAGATGGAGGTACATCTTTAAAGCTAGTAGTTTCACGTATAGGTTCTAGTGGCAATGCTTTTGAGAGAAGCACCGCTACATGCTTCCTGCTTATATGTGCATTTGGATTAAATGAACCATCAGTATAGCCAGTAATAATTCCAAGATCAGTTAATTCGTGAATGATTTTATAATACTGATTGGATTCGGTTACATCTGTAAATTTTTTAGCATATGTTGCAGCCTCTACATAATTAGTATTCATTGGTGATACTGCAACCGGTGTGGCAACTGCAACTGCAAGTACAGATAAAAGAGCTCTCTTTCGTTTCATGTCAATCTCCTCCGGTAATTTCAGATTATTCTCACGAAATATTTTACCATATTTAGGTTGTAATAGAGGAGTTCCGGACGCCCTATTATTGTACTTAAAATATGTTATTTATCGACTATACCTCCTACCAACTTTTTTAAATTCAAATTCCTCTTTTCAGCACACTCCAATAAAAAACTATATTTTCAGAACAGCACACACAATTAATGTTATAAATTTTTTTATTCCCAAATTAACAACTTCTAGCATAAATCCACGTTAGCGAGAAGAGATAAGTATGTTTGTGACGTTTTATTACCAAATAAAGTAACTGAATAGTTCAAATATAACGAAATTTCAGAAAACATATTGAAATCTGAAAAAATGCATGTTAGTATGAAACACATTAAATGAAGCCAAAACTTCTTTAGATAAAATAAATGAAGGAGGAACTTCGTTTGGGGCAAAAAAATTTAGTACAGCACAAAATACAAGCGCATTTTCACCAGTTGTCAAAAGGGCAACAGAAAGTAGCTTCGTTTGTGTTGGAGCAGTTAGATTATGT
The DNA here is from genome assembly GCF_038003525.1 of Solibacillus sp. FSL H8-0538. Classification (NCBI taxonomy): domain Bacteria; kingdom Bacillati; phylum Bacillota; class Bacilli; order Caryophanales; family Caryophanaceae; genus Solibacillus; species Solibacillus sp. FSL H8-0538. The sequence continues at coordinate 1,817,707 of NZ_JBBOPI010000001.1, forward strand.
AGCAATGCATAGTGCTTCTGAGGTTGGAAAACGAGTCGGAGTTAGTGAAACGACTGTTATTCGATTTTGTTTTGCACTTGGACTAACGGGTTATGGACAATTGCAAAAAGAATTGACAGCACAGCTTTTACAAAAAAATGAAAGTACACTTGGTGATTATTTACACGACAAACAATCTCTTTTGACGCAACGCCGTTTTCATGAGCAATCTATATCTCGTGATGCTAAACGATTAGTCGAAGTAGCAAAGCAAATTGATGAACAACAATTTTTAATAGTTGCTGCGGCTATGCATAAAGCAAAGAGTATTTATGTAATAGGGCAAGGGAGTTCCGGAATGGCAGCACAGTGGCTTTATTTTACGCTCAGCTTATTGAGACCCCATGTGAAGCTTGTAAATAATGAATCGAGTGAAATATTAAGAACACTGCAGGAGATTGATAATTATAGCTTAGTCTTTGTGTTGTCGTTTCACCGCTATTATAAAGAACCTCTAGCGTTTGCTGAAGCCGTGAAAGAGCAATGCCAGATGGTCGTAGGTATTACAGATCATATCCTAGCACCTATTACACAAATAGTGCCAAATAACTTCATATTACAGTCCGAAAATACATCGACACTCGATGCCATGCCAGTCTTGATTTCGTTTTTAAATACGTTAGTGGCAGCGATGACTGCTGAAGACAAAGATTATTACGACAAGCAGCGTATTAAGTATGATGATTTTAATGGCAGTTTTATATCAAATAGATGGAGTTGAGAAGCATGAATGATCGTTCGGAATTACAACGAAAGATGCAGGGAATATTTGCACATTTACATAACCATCCCGAGGTAAGCTGGCAAGAGCATGACACAACAACTTATATCGTAAAGCTGTTACAGGAAGTAGGGCTTGAGCCACAAACATTTGATGATATACCAGGCTTATATGTTGATATCGGTCAAGGTACTCCGGTCGTTGGGCTTCGGACAGACATGGATGCTTTATGGCAAGAAGTAGACGGGCAGTTTCAGGCAAATCATTCTTGCGGACATGACGGACATATGACGATGGCGATTGGTGCAGCTTTATTGCTAAAGGAGCAAAAAGATACGTTACCAGGAGCAGTGCGATTGCTTTTCCAACCAGCTGAAGAAAAGGGGGAGGGGGCACTGGCACTAGTCGAAAAAGGACTTGTGGATGATTTATCATACTTATTCGGTGTTCACGTACGCCCTTTCATTGAACTTGATGATGGCAAGTATGCTCCAGCACTGCATCACGGTGCAGCAAAATTATTTAAAGGTGTTATTCACGGGAAAGAGGCGCACGGTGCGAGACCTGAGCAAGGGATTAACACGATTGAAGTTGGTGCAGCTATTGTAAATGGTTTGAGTAGTTTACACATGGATCCAAACGTATCGTCATCAGTCAAAATGACACAATTTCAGGCGGGTGGTGAATCAGTCAATATTATTCCAGGAAAAGCAACGTTTAGTATCGATGCTCGTGCACAAACAAATGAAGTGTTGACCCAACTCGAAGAAGGAATAAAGCGTGTCATTCGTAGTGTAGACTTGCAATTTGGAGCACATATTGACTTAACGCTCGGGGCAAATATTGTCGCCGCACAACCAAATGATCAAGCGATTCGTTTTATGGCGCAAGCGATTGAGGATGTGACAGGTAAAGCTGCTTTAGCCCCTGAGATTATTATACCGGGCGGCGAAGATTTTCATTATTACACATATAAGCGTCCCCATATTAAAGCAACAATGCTAGGGCTCGGTTGTGGGGTAACGCCGGGATTACATCACCCGAATATGACATTTAATGAAGAGCGTCTTATTACGGGGGCATTTATATTAGCAAATACCGTGGAACGGGCATTACAACATGAAAGAAGCGAACTACATGAAGATACGAGAAATTAAAACAATTCAAGAACTTGAGCAAGTCCAACAATTAGAATGGGCTGTTTGGGGTACAGCGACGATTCCCGTGCACCAAACATTAACAGCGGTCAAAAATGGTGGCATCGTCGTTGGTGCATTCGATCAAGATAAGTTAATTGGCTTTAGCTACGGCTTTGGTGGGTTTAAACATGGTAAATCCTATTTGTGTTCACATATGTTAGGTATTGATGAAAATTATCGTTCAAAGGGTATTGGAGAAGCTTTAAAATACGCACAACGCGACATCGCGATTGAAAAAGGATATACCATGATGCTTTGGACTTATGATCCACTCGAAACACGTAATGGCTATTTAAATTTAACAAAGCTACATGCAATCTGTGATACATATGTTGAAAATTGTTACGGTGAGATGCAAGACGGGCTCAATAAAGGGTTGCCTTCTGACCGACTTGAAGTAAATTGGTACTTAACATCGGACTATGCTAAGAAGAAACAACAAATCGAACTAGGTGATGCGAAATATTTAGGAAATGTGACATGGAATGCGGCAGGACTACCGATTTTGACAGCATTGCCAGTAGTCGATCAATTCACTGAGCAAGCGTATATTGTGCCTGTTCCAAAAGACTTTCAAGATTTAAAAACGATCGAACCCGATTTAGCATATGACTGGCGTATGAAAACGCGTCAGCTATTTAAAGCATTATTTGCCCAAAACTACGTGGCAATCCGTCTTGAACAAGATGAAAAGATGAATAAATATATCTTCATTTTAAAACAACAACATTTATTTGAAGGAGCATAACAACATGAAAATTAATGAAATTACAATTCGTCACGTACAAATGAAACTCAAAGACCCATTCACAACGAGTTTCGGAACATTCGACAATAAAGACTTCTTACTACTAGAGGCGCGTGATGTAGATGGCACAATTGGTTGGGGAGAATCCGTGGCATTCCATTCACCATGGTATAACGAAGAAACATTAAAAACGAACTGGCATATGCTCGAAGATTTTTTAATTCCAATGGTGTTACATAAAGAAATCAACCACCCCGACGAAATTAACGAAATGTTTTCAGCAATTCGCAAAAATAATATGGCGAAGTCGACAATTGAAGGTGCAGTGTGGGACATTTACGCACAGCAAACGAATCAATCACTTGCACAAGCTTTAGGTGGGAAAAAAGAGGAAATTGAAGTCGGTATTAGTATCGGAATCCAAAGCTCAATCGAAAAGCTACTTACCCTGGTAGATGGCTACGTTAAAGAAGGCTACAAACGAATCAAAGTTAAAATAAAGCCAGGCTGGGACGTAGAGGTGATGCGCACATTACGTGAAAAATTCCCAACTGTTGCATTCATGGCGGATGCTAACTCAGCGTACCGTTTAGAAGATATCGACATTTTGAAGCAACTTGATGCATTTAATTTAACAATGATTGAGCAGCCTCTAGCATCAGACGATATTATCGACCATGCCACATTACAAAAACAAATTCAAACACCGATTTGCTTGGATGAAAGTATCCATTCACTAGAAGATGCTCGAAAAGCAATTGAGTTAGGTAGTACACGCATTATCAATATTAAAATCGGGCGTGTCGGTGGCTTAACAGAATCGAAGAAGATTCATGACTATTGCGAAGAAAAGGGTATTCCAGTTTGGTGTGGAGGCATGTTAGAGTCAGGAATTGGCCGTGCACATAATGTTGCATTAACAACATTAACAAACTTTATTTTGCCAGGGGATACAGCTGGGTCAAACCGCTACTGGGAAAAAGACATAATCGAACCAGAAGTGATCGTAGAAGATGGTTACATTACTGTTCCACAACAAGCTGGTATCGGCTATGCAGTAAATAAAGAAACAATTGATACATTTACCGTATCCAAAAAAACTTATAATTAATAGGAGATATTATGAAACAGAGTATACAAATAGGGGGTGCCTTCGTCGGCTTAATCGTCGGCGCAGGCTTTGCCTCAGGACAAGAAATCATGCAATATTTTACGAGTTTTGGTATTTGGGGAATTGTCGGAGCCTTTATCGCAACAATTGCTTTTGGGTTTATCGGCATGACGCTTGCACAGCTCGGAACAGATTTACAAACAACGTCACATAAAGATGTAATTTATTTAATCGGTGGGCGCTATGTTGGGTTTATTCTAGATTTTTTAATTACGTTTTTCCTATTCGGCGTAGCAGTTGTCATGTTTGCTGGGGCAGGTTCGACATTTAGTCAAATGTTTAATGTAAACCCGATGATTGGTAGCTTGATTATGATCGTGGCAACAATTTTAACGCTAATGTTAAACGTAAAAAACATTATTAATATTATTGCGGTTGTTACACCTTACTTACTGGGCATTATTTTTATCGTGTTAGCTTATTCGATTTTCACAGCAGATTTAACATTTTCTGAGCAAAATAGTATTGCGCAGCAACAAGCCTCCGCTGCTCCAAACTGGCTATTAGGCGCTCTACTTTATGTGTCCTATAATATTGCAGCCGGAGCGGCAATGTTAATTGTTATGGGTGGAACTGTCAAGGATCGTAAAGTAGCAGGTCGCGGTGGTATTATCGGTGGTATTTTGCTTGGTTTACTCATTTTACTAATTAACTTTGCTATGTTATTAAAAATTGATGTTGTCGGTGGAGTGGATATGCCAACGCTACAATTAGCAAACCAAATTCATCCAGCAGTTGGAATGCTTATGTCTGTCGCATTACTAGGTATGATGTACAATACAGCAGTTGGGATGTTCTATGCATTTGCAGTACGATTTGTAGCACCTGAACATAAATATTTTAAACCGAGCATTATTGGTATTGGGTTAGCTGGGTTTGCTGCTAGTTTAATCGGCTTTACAACACTTGTAGGAAAAGTTTATTCAACAATGGGGTATCTTGGTTTTGTATTAATTTTAGCAGTCATCATTGCTTGGGTTCGTAAACTTCGTAGTTCAAAAGCATAACGCTTTAAATTATCTGAATATTTAAATTTTAATAATTAGTGTTTCAGTTGAATAAATCTAATAAACTTAAAGAAACCTGTAAATCGCAATAGATTTACAGGTTTTTTTTAATAACCCAACCTTAACATTATCCCCTTTTTGAGAAGGAATGAAGTAATATTACTCGTTTTTTAACTGTATATTTAAGCAATATGCTTCTTGCAAAGCCGTTATTTATTAAAGTTAATTATGGCTATTAAAGGAGAGTCGCTAAAAAATGAAAAAAAATCTCTTTTCACTAACAATTGTTATGATTTTAATATTGATAGCTGTTGTTAATTTAACGAAGGGAGAGGAAACGGATATTCAAGTCAAAAAAGAAATCGAAGTAATTGCCAATGACACAGTGGAAGAATCATTTAACGAGGGTAGTCTACTCAAAAATGTAGCACAAGATTTCATATTGGAAACGGCAGGTGGTGCACCGGTGCGTTTGTCGGACTATAAAGGAAAAAAGGTCATTTTAAATTTTTGGACTACATGGTGTCCACCATGTAAAGCGGAGATGCCTCATCTGCAAACATTCTATGAAGAAAATAGACAGGATGAGGTAGAAATTTTATCGATTAATCTAACGCAACTGGATCATGGGCTAAAAACGATCCAAAATTTTATAGATAACTATCAATTAACGTTTCCCGTTGCTTTGGACAAAAAAGACATAGTCGGGCAAATGTATGAGATTATGACAATTCCCACAACATTTTTTATTGATGAAAACGGCGTTATTCAGCAAAAAATTATTGGACCCATGGATAAAGAATCTATGAAGCAAGCAATCGAAACATTCTGAGCTGAAATGAAGTCAGGTGAAATAAAACCAATTTGAGGTGAAAGGGTGCGACAGTTTCTTTTAGAAATGGAGCAGATTGACGTAGCACTGCAAAATTTTCTAGATGAATACGGATTATATATTTATAGTTTGCTATTTTTGATTATATTTTTGAAAACCGCTTTTGTCGTACTAACTTTTTTACCTGGCGATGTAATTGTTTTTGTCAGCGGTGCACTTGTTGCAATGGGTGAATTAAATCTTTTTATTCTATTCCCGTTATTAGTAGTAGCCACTATTTTAGGAGACTGTCAGAACTATTATATTGGGAAAATTGGGAGGAAGTTGAACAAGAAAAGTTTTCTTATTCCTAAAGCTACCTTAGAAAGAGCAAGACAATTCATCAATCACCAAGGACATAATGCCATATTATTTGCCCGGTTTGTTCCCTTTATGCGCACGACAATACCTTTCATCTCCGGATATACCAACTACACATTTCGCACTTTTTTATTATTCAATACAATTGGAGCTCTATTCTGGGTAATATTATGGCTTATGGCGGGGTTATTACTTGGGAAATTACCCATTATTGAAGAACATATGACCGTCTCGCTTGCACTCATTTCCTGTATCCCATTTTTAGTGCCCATCGTTTTGTTCATACGCAAAAAAATGCGAAAAGTCACGTCTTAAAGTTTCATTTCCTCAAAACAAGGCAATGTATATAGTAGCACTAACTTAGGAGGGTTCTACTATGTTACATTACGAAAGAATTGGCGCGGGTGAGGTATTAGTGCTTGTTCATGGTTTTCTTGGAGGCAATACCATTTTTAGCAAAGTGATTGAACGACTTCAGCAACACTTTGACGTCATTCGTATTGATTTACCTGGGCACGGGAAAAGTGCGATGGAGCGAGTGCAGTATTCGGTTTATGATTATGCCGAGGCTATAGCAGAAGTACTAAAGCATGAATATGTGGAGAAGGCATACTGGCTCGGGCATTCGATGGGCGGCTATATTACACTAGCGGCACTAGAGAAGAACTTGGCGCCAATAACAAAGGTGGTACTCGCATATTCTTCGGATGCTTCGGATACGGACGAGGCTAAGGAAAAACGCACGGAGCAGCAGGAAAATCTTCGCCAAGATGGTGTGAAACCACTCGTTGACCGCGTCATAGCAGCATTTTTTGCAGACGATGCGCGTGAAGAAGATATTCAGTTCGCCAAGGAAGTGGCTTATGCAGGAACAGAGGACGGGCTTATTGCAGCGCTACAAGCTATGAAAGAGAGGCCAGATCAGCGCGACTTTCTTCAAAAAATTAGTACGCCAATTTTATTGTTGCAGGGCAGTGAAGATAAAATTGTCAAGCCGATTGAATTAGGCAATTCAAACATTAAGAAAGTGATAACAAAAACAGGTCATCTTGGCATGCTAGAAGATCCAGATGCCTTTGTAAACGCAGTTGTAGGATTTTTAAAGTAAGCTCGGCATATGCTGAGCTTTTTATTTGGACTATAGAAATTTCATTGTTGTTAATATATCGCAATTTGTCTCAAACGGCGAAATTGACATACAACTTATTTGAAATTAAGTGAAAATGGCACTTATTTTTGGTTAAGTTGTATGTCCAAATCGTCTATTTTTATTTTTGGGGAAAATAAATTGCATTGTTGCTATTTTTCAGGGGATTTTTACTCGTATTCACGCCAAGCAAGCCACTAAATCTGTGGCTAGCAAAACGTCACCTCAATGTGACATCCCTTCAATGACTAACATCGAGTTGGCCTCAAGCGAGAATGCTTCAGAAAATCAAAATCAGCAAACTGATCTTCTATTTATTAACAGAGTTAAAAAGTTTGCATACGATATAACTAATACGTTATACTTTAAACCACAACGTGATAGTTTAGGAGTGATTCTTTGGGAACGAGAAACTAAAAATTGGTGAGTTAGCCAATCAATCAGCTGTCACAAAGCGGACGATAGATCATTATACAAACCTAGGACTTCTAACAGTTGAACGCTCTGTCTCAAATTATCGCTATTATGATAAAGAGATGATAGAACGAATTCATTGGATTGAAAAACTAAAGAAAACAGGTAAATCATTAGATGAGATTCGGGCTTTGCTTCAAGTTGAGACGTTAGTTGAAGAAGAAATAGATATTCAAGAAATTCGTCTGCAAATGCGGAAGCTTGAAAAAGATGTAGTCACGTTAATGGGCCAGATGGATGAAAAACAAATACAACAAATGAAAAAAAAGGTGTCGCCAGAAAGTGTGGCACTGATTCAATCACTATTATTGCTTGTACCTTAGGAGGTGACGTTCTACTCCAGAGTAGAACACTTTATTGACCATTATTAATTTAGCTATATTTACAATTTTAATTGCTTTAACGGCTTTCTTCGTCGCAACCGAGTTTGCCGTTGTAAAAGTACGACAGTCACGAATTGACCAACTTGTTGCGGAAGGAAAAAAAGGCGCACTCAATGCGAAACAGCTGACAACACATTTAGATGAATACTTATCTGCCTGCCAGTTAGGAATTACCGTAACGGCACTTGGTATTGGTATGGTTGGCGAATCAACATTTGAATTTATATTACACCCGCTATTTGAAACGATAGGTATTCCAAAAGATAATATTCATTTCTTTACAGTAGGTGCTGCGTTTGTAATTGCAACATTCCTACATGTAGTAGTAGGTGAATTAGCACCAAAAACAGTTGCAATTCAAAAGGCAGAGCAAGTTACTTTATTATTTGCGAAACCTATTATGATTTTCTACAAAATTTTGTATCCATTTATTTGGTTCTTAAATGGTTCTGCACGTGTACTAGTAGGTTTATTTGGCATGAAGCCTGCAAGTGAACATGAGCTATCTCATACAGAAGAAGAGCTACGTCTTTTACTATCAGAAAGCTTTAAATCTGGTGAAATCAATAAAAACGAATTAAAATACGTGAATAATGTATTTGAATTTGACGATAAAATTGCACGTGAAATTATGGTGACACGCACAGAAATAGTAGGTTTTGAGAAGAACACGTCATTCCAAGAAGTGCTTACGACCATTTCGGAAGAGCGCTATACACGTTATCCAATTTATGTGGGAGATCGTGATCAAATTATCGGATTTTTAAATATTAAAGACTTTTTAACACTAGGAATGAGCAATCGAATCACAGAGGAAAACTTCTCTTTAGAAAACTTTACAAATCCAGTCATTAATACGATTGAAACAACGCCAATACATGTATTACTTCAAAAAATGCAAAAAGAACGTATCCATATGGCGATTCTATTGGATGAATATGGCGGTACGTCAGGATTAGTGACAGTTGAAGATATTTTGGAAGAGCTAGTTGGTGAAATTCGTGATGAATTTGATGGAGATGAAATTCCTGACATTCGTAAAGTCGGGGAAGACCATTACATCATTTACTCAAAGGTACTTTTAGATGATGTAGCTAAGCTGTTAAATATCGATTTAAAAAATAATGCAGTCGATACAATCGGCGGTTGGTATTTCACACAAGATACCGAATTAGACGTAAAGAAACCGATCAATTTCCAAGGCTATGCGTTTCACATTAAAGAAAAAGATGGTCATGTTTTACAATATATAGAAGTAAAAAAAGCAGAAAAACCAGCAACACTTGAAACCGTTTTAGTAGATTAACGTTTAAGAGAAGAAGGCATGCTAGATGTCTTCTTCTCTATTTGTATCAAGAGCAAGAAAAAAGCTATGGATAAGGGAATGAATTAAATGGACACTAGAGAACAATTAACAACACATTTGCAAGAAATTGAAGCGTGGGAAAAGGACCAAAAAGGATTATGGTTTTGGGAGAAGTTAGGCCGCCTACCTTTTAAGCTATTAGATAAGATGACACCGAGTTTCATCCAGGATAAAATTGGAGTATTGGTCGCTGAATTAGGGAGTTATATTCAAACCGGTGGAAAATATTTAATCAATGAACAATCCATGATTCAGAAAATACGTAATGAATCTTCCTATAAAGATATCCATACGATACCTGATATCGGGAAAATGCCCTTAGAAGATATGATTACGCTTAGTAAAAAACTTCAAAAGGATCGTGTGAAGTTAGCAACTGTACAAGGTGCTTCTACTGGCTTCGGTGGACTCTTTACACTGGTCATCGATATTCCTGTAATTTTAGGGATGGCATTGAAATCACTTCAAGAGATCGCAATTATTCACGGCTATGATCCAAATGATATACAAGAGCGTATTTTCATTGTCAAATGTCTACAATTCTCTTCGGCTGATATTGTCGGGAAGGAATCGATATTGAACGAACTTTCTTCCATGAATGAAAATAAAGATGCATCGGAAAATATGATTTCTCAGCTTAAAGGCTGGCAAGAAGTATTTTTTACATACCGTGATCAATTTGGTTGGAAAAAGCTCTTTCAAATGGTACCAATAGCGGGTATGATTTTCGGCGCATATGCAAACAAAGGCATGATTCAAGATATTACCGAAACAGGTATTATGCTTTATCGAAAAAGACGTATTTATGAAAAATTTAATGAAATAGAGCAAAGAGAAAATTCCGTGATTGAATAGCTTACGAATTTATAGCTTCTTACCATTTTGCAATAATAAGTTAATTAATGAATTTATTGAGATCCCCATCTAAGTAGCAATTTTACACATTTAGATGGGTTTTATCTATAAAATAAATTACCTAAAATTTGTCTTATCATATGTTTAACAGCACCTACTAATAACAGAAGGGAAGATGGGTGGCCGATGATTAACTAATCTGATTTGTAATATTTGAAAATTATTTTTCAAAGTACAGAATTGGATTAGTCTGCCCATTTTTCTTTAAGCTATTGTTTAAATAGCTCTATTTGGTGGGCAAAATAGGACTAATCCTTCCAAATTTATTTTGGGGGGATTTTATTGTTCCCCCTAATCGAGAGGGCGATAATATGCAAGAATTAGCTAAATTAAATAACGTCAAATTAGAACACGTAGATCGTATGCTATTGGAAAATGCAAATGCAACAATTAGTCACGGAGAGGTAATTGGTTTGATTGGACGTAATGGGGAAGGTAAATCTACATTACTACAACTGATACTCGGACATGTAAAACCAAAGAAAGGCCAAATTGAATGGAAAAATAATGAATTGGAAGTTTATTTAGTGGAACAAGAAATACAACATTATACTGCTGAACATATTAATGCACTCGAAGTTGCAATTATGGCAAAGTGGCATATACCTGATATTTCATATGAAAAGCTAAGTGGTGGGGAAAAGCTCAAAACACGTTTAGCAAAAGGTTTTTCATTAGTTCCACATATTTTGCTTCTTGACGAACCAACAAATCATTTAGATATAGAAAGTACAAAAATATTAGTGAACCAAATTAAAGATTATAAAGGAACAATTGTTGTCGTTTCCCATGATCGTTATTTTTTAGATCAAGTAGTGACTAAAATTTGGTCAATTGAACACCAAAAGCTGATTGAACAAAAAGGAAATTATTCGCACTATATAAATGTTCGTGAACAAAAGAGACGAACGCAACAAAAAGCGTATGAAAAACAACAAAAGAACATGGAACGGATTGAAAATCAAATGAATGAACTCTCTTCTTGGTCACAAAAAGCACATGCTCAATCAACGAAGCAAGAGGGCTTTAAAGAGCATTATCGTGTAAAAGCGAAACGAATGGATACGCAAGTGAAATCGAAGCGTAAACGTCTTACAAAAGAATTAGAGGTTGCAAAGGTTAACCGTGTTGAGGAAGATCAGGCTATCCAATTTTCACTAGAAGCAAATACAAAGGTTGGTAAACGATTTTTAGAAGTAAAAAATTTGAAAAAGACTTTTGGGGAACGGCTTTTATTTGAACGTACAAATTTCACTATTCAATATGGTGAAAAATTGGCGCTTATCGGTCTAAATGGTAGTGGAAAAACAACTTTTTTAAATATGGTGATGAGCAATGAGCAAGCTGAAGGTGAAATTTGGATTTCTCCATCTGCAAATATTGGCTATTTAACGCAACAAGTTTTTGATTTGCCATTAGAACAAACCCCCGCACAATTATTTGAACGAACATCTTTTCAAGAACGAGGCAAAGTGCAAAATTTAATGAAACATTTAGGATTTACTTCATGCCATTGGGATATACCAATTGAGCTGATGAGTATGGGGGAACGGATTAAGTGTAAGCTGATGCTATATATACTCGAAAAAAAAGATGTGCTGATTTTAGATGAACCGACCAATCATTTAGACTTACCGTCCAGGGAGCAATTAGAAATAGCATTAGCACAATATCATGGGACACTTATAGTCGTATCCCATGATACCTATTTTTTAGAAAAAATAACAAACAACCAATTGCTTTTCGAAAATGGGCGTATTGTGAAAAAGATAAGTTCTTCAAGTGAAATACTAGATTCAGTAGAAGAATTACGGTTAAAACTTGAAACCGCACGACAAGAAGTATTGGGAAAACTAAGTTTCTTATCCCCAACCAGTCCTGAATACAAAGAATTGGATGCAAAGTTTTTTGAATTGACGAAACAAATTAAACGCTTAGTAGATCAATAATGAAATTACCTGCTTTCAATAATGATAATAATAATAATTCGAGATACGAAATCCTTGGCGCCTACATGAGGATTTCCGCTTGAAGCAACAAATGGGCGTGTGCGGTTTCCTGAGCATTGTCATGATTGTTGAGAATAATAAACGTCTTAAACTAGTTGGGCAACGCCGCGATGGGGATTATGCGGCTGTCCTTGAAAAATTACTCGGTGCTCCTGTGACAGCACGTCCAATTCCTGTATTAGCAGAAGTACTTAAAAAGGAAAAGTGCTTATTCGCAAAGAAAATTGAAGTGCTTTATGATGTAGCACCGGTTGAACTAAGAGCGTTCATATCACAAGAACTTTCAGCAACACAATTCGAAGTCCAAGAAATTTTAAGCCAGCGCTATTACGAGTATAAATATAATCAAAAATGAGCTACGCAGGCGTGCGTAGCTTATTTTTACTTATCCATATAATTTTTAATAAGGTAACAACACCAATTACATTGCTGATTTTGTTTTAGATTGGCAAGCATCCCATTGACAATGGCTGGTCGTGGAGTTGCAAGCTGTAGCTGCTCGGCTAAAACTGTTAGTGAATCAAGCTCTACTGGATCTGTAAGATTGCTTTCCAGTTCTTCAATTTCCTCCAAAATAGCTTCCTTTGTTACTGTACCAGTTTGAGAAAACATTTTAACCATTGTCTCCGTAACAAAAGTCTGCTTCGAATGGTTTGCTAGTATATTAGTTTTTTCAACTAAGCTTTTTGATAGTTCCTCTAATTTAAAATCCTTCTTTAATGAGTACAGCACTTGGGCATAGGATTTAATAAATCCTTTTATTATAATCATCAAATCATACTTTGTCTGTTCAACAAGTTCACCATATAACTCGTCAATTAATTGAAGTAACGCTTTATTTGAAACATTTTCATAAAATGTGACCTTTTCTAGAAATTCCTCACTTATAGTCTGAACTGGTTCTTTTATAAATAGCTCTGCAAAGCCCGCATAACGCTCCAACACCTTAAACGTAGATACATAATATAAAAACAGCTTTTCTTGTGGATTTTTTATATGACTGACTGCTTGGTCAATCTGCTCAATGATGTTTTTCATAAAGTAATCAATCATCGCCAATATGAGTTCATCTTTTGATTTGAAGGATAAATAAAAAGCGCCTTTTGATATTCCACAATGCTCCGTGATTTGCTGAACAGACGTCGCTTCAATGCCTCTTACAGCAAACAATTCGATCGCTGAATCAATAATTAATTGTTTTTTTGTCATAATATTTCGACGCTCCTTTAAATTGACAATTGACTAATTAGTCATTAGTATAGATTGTGGTAATAAGTAAGTCAAGAAAGGTAAGGTGTACAGGTGAGATCTCTAGTAAACTTCGTCCTGAAAAACAAGCTCGCAGTATGGTTATTAACAATCATCATTACTGTTTCGGGTATTTATTCAGCGACACGCATGAAAATGGAAACCATTCCGGATATTTCGATTCCTTACTTAATGGTTATGGACATTTATCCTGGGGCAACTCCAGAGCAAGTGATGGAAGGTGTATCTATACCTTTAGAAAAAGCAATTGAAAATTTAGAAGACATTAAAGGTGTTTACTCTACATCGAGCTCGAACATGTCTAGTATTCAAGTTGAATATGAATACGGCATTGATATGGACGAGAAAAAACGTCAGTTAGAGTCAGCACTGGATGCAGTAACATTACCTGAAGGTGCACAAGAGCCGACAATTATGGCGATTAGCATGAATATGATGCCAGTTGTTGCGTTATCTGTTAGTAGTTCAGAAGAAGATATTGTTGAATTAACATCAACAGTAGAAAACATGCTACTGCCAAAAATCGAAAAAATTGAAGGTGTCGCATCTGCCACGATTACTGGGCAGCATATTGAAGAAGTAGCCTTCACTTATAATCAAGAAAAAATGGCTAAACTTGGGCTAACTGAAGAAACAGTGAAACAAATGATCCAAGCAAGTGATTTAGCGATGTCTCTAGGTTTATATGAGTTTGAAGCAGGCGAGCAAGTTGTTTCAATAGACGGTAAATTTACGACACTCAAAGACTTAAAAGGCTTGTTAGTTCCGGTAACACCTTCTGCAGCAAATCCATCACCATTTGTTACATTAGGTGATATCGCTACTATCGAAACAGTTGGTCGTGTACAATCCGTCTCTCGTACGAACGGAGAAGATGCAATTGCGATCCAAATCGTGAAAGGTCAAGAAGCAAACACTGTAACGGTAGTAAATGCTGTTAAGGACCTAATCGAAGAAGAACAGGAACGCATTAGCGGTCTACATATTGATGTTACATTAGACCAAGGTGCGCCTATTGAAGATTCCGTTTTCACAATGATCGAGAAAGCGGTATTCGGTGGACTAATCGCGGTACTAATTATTCTACTATTCTTACGTGATTTCAAATCAACAATTATTTCGATTATTTCAATTCCAGTTTCGATCTTTATTGCATTACTGTTATTGAACTGGATGGACATTACGTTAAATATTATGACGCTCGGTGCGATTACCGTTGCGATTGGTCGTGTCATTGATGACTCAATCGTCGTAGTTGAAAATATTTATCGTCGTATGCATTTAGAAAAAGAAAAATTATCTGGCCGCGCACTGATTCGTGAGGCAACGCTTGAAATGTTTAAACCAATTATGTCGTCTACGCTTGTAACGGTGGCTGTATTTGCACCCTTATTATTCGTTGGAGGTATGGTTGGTGAGTTATTTATGCCATTCGCTTTAACGATGGCTTTTGCATTAGGCGCGTCTCTGCTTGTAGCGATTACAATCGTACCAGCGTTATCTCATTTCCTATTCCGCAAAAAACTATATAGCGAAAAAACAGCAGGCAACCATAAAGAAGTCGGCAAGCTTGCATTATGGTATAAAGGTATTTTAGAAAAAGTACTAAACCATAAAATCATCACATCAATTATTGCAGTAGTACTATTAGGTAGTTCACTTGCATTAACACCACTAATTGGTTTTAGCTTCATGGGTTCTGAGGAAGAAAAAGTAATGTACTTAACGTACACACCAAAAACAGGCGAACTGAAAGATAAAACACTTGAAAATGTTGCAGCGATCGAAGAAGAGCTAATAAAACACGAAGATATTAATATTGTGCAAGTATCCGTAACAGATAGCGACAGTGTTGATATGGCATCTGCTATGATGGGCGGCGGCGCTGGTGGTGCATTGATGTACCTAATTTTTGACCCAGAAATGGAAGACTTCCCAGCAGCACGTGAAGAAATCGAAGAATATTTATTTAATATTGGGCAATCGGGAGAATGGAAGACACAAAACTTCTCAGCCATGTCTATGTCATCAAACGAGGTAACATATACATTTTATAGTGAAGACTTAGATAAATTAAATACAACTGTACAACAGGCAGAACAGGCATTACTGAAAGTAGAAGGCCTTGAAGACATTGAATCAAATGCTGAAAACGCTTATGTAGAAAACGTCTTTAAAGTAGACCAAAAAGAAGTGCTACAATACGGCTTAACTACAGGTCAAATTGTTATGGCATTATCGACTACAGCTATCAAAGAAGTACTAACAACTGTAGTAAAGGACGGCAATGAACTTGAAGTCATCGTACAGCAAGAACAAGCATCAATCCCAAAAACATTAGATGAATTACTAGCGACAGAAATTCAAACAGCAGTTGGTCCAATGCCACTTTCACAACTTGTTACAGTGGAAGAAGACACAGCATTAAACACACTAGCTCGTAGCAAAGGTGAATACTATGCGAGTGTAACAGCAAAAATTTTAGACGATGATATTTCAAAAGCAACGTCTGCAGCAGATAAAGAAATAGATAAACTTGATTTACCAAAAGGCGTAACGATGGGTGTTGGCGGTGTTGCTGCAGATATGGCAGAAACATTTACACAACTTGGAATTGCGATGCTTGCTGCGATTGCGATCGTTTACTTCATCTTAGTTGTCACATTCGGTGAAGGTCTTGCACCATTTGCGATTCTATTCTCATTACCGTTCACAGTTATCGGATCTTGGGTAGGGTTACTACTTGCAGGCGAAACGATTTCAGTATCGGTTCTGATGGGGCTACTCATGTTGATCGGTATTGTGGTCACGAATGCGATTGTACTTGTTGACCGCATAATCAAAATGGAGCATGCTGGAATGACAATGCGCGAGGCCATTTTAGAAGCCGGGGCAACACGTTTACGTCCAATTCTGATGACGGCGATCGCGACAATTGGTGCTTTAGTGCCAATGTTATTTGGTGCTGGTGGTGGCGGCCTAATTTCTAAAGGTCTTGCAGTTACCGTAATTGGCGGTTTAACAAGTTCAACAATTTTGACACTTGTTATCGTACCAATCGTATACGAAGTGTTATCAAAACTATTCAAGAAAAATCGTAAAGATATCGAAGAAAACTAATAACTGATTTTTACAGCCTGCGAGGTTTATTCGCAGGCTGTTTTTTTGCGATTATTGCAATGTTTTTGAATGAATTTAACAAATATTTCTATTTCACCAATATTTCTCACTTTCTTCATTCTTATTTCACAGCTGTTATTTATGATAGTTACAGATTAAATATTTGGAGGTAAGTCGAAATGAAAAAGTTTTTATTAGCAAGCGTGCCTGTAATTTTTTTGCTTGGCGCGTGTGGCTCAGATGAAGACGCTTTGAACAAAGATGAAGCGACGACAACTGAGGCGGTACAAGTAGAGAACGAACATGCGGAAGCCGAAGTTGCACTACAAGGTGAGCGTGAATGGGAAGTAGATGAACGCTTGCAAGAACCAGATGAACACACGATTTGTGAAATGTGTAATATGAAAGTGTATATGAAGGAAGAAGAAATGGGCGTGTTCTCTGCACAAGCTGTGAAAACGGACGGCTCGATTGCCTTTTATGATGATATCGGTTGCTTACTAAATGCAGAATATGCACATAAGGAAACAAATGAAAAATTCGTCCGTGATTATACAACGTTAAACTGGATCAATGTCGAAGAAGCTTACGGTGTAAAAACATCATTAAAATCTCCGATGAACTGGGGCTATATTTTCTTTAAATATGAAGAAGATGCACTAAACTATATAACTGAAAATTCAGATGCAGTGTTAGCTGAACTTGAAACAATCCGTGAAGAAGGTATCACACGCTATGAGAAAAAACATGCGATGGACGGTAGCGAAACGCATGAAATGAACACAGACATGCACGGTGAAGCTTCAGAAGAATCTCATAATCATTAATATAGATAAATAAACTAGTGAACCCACTAGTTTATTTTTCGTGGTCAAGAAACACATAAGAAAGGACAACCATTCACCTAATTTAGGGCGATGTGTCTTTCTATTGGAGGCATTATGAAATCTAAACTAATGTTATTATTATTGCTGTACTTTTTAGTAAAGGCTAATTCTTGCTTTGCAGAATCTTTACAGCCATTGATCGATGCTACTCCTAGCGGTGGCCAGCTCCAGCTTGAAAATAAAGCCTACAATGGACCTGGGACGATTACCAAGCCTATTAAAATTATTGGCGATGAAGAAACAGTAATTCGCGCAGAAACAACAGCCATTATAATAAAAAATACAACGAACGTTACATTACAAAATCTTCATATACCGAATAGCCATGAAGGTGTAAAAGTATTCGAGAGTGAAAATATTGTGTTCCAGCAGCTAGAAATTATCGGTGGGGACGGACATTATTCTAAAAAAGGGAATGGTATATCCTTTTATAATGTCAAAAATGCTACGGTTACACATAGTTTGATTCAATCGATGCAGGACGGAATTTATTTGGAGTCTAGTGAGGCACTAACAATTGAAGACAACCAATTACTGAACGGACGCTATGGCATCCACTTTATGTACTCGAACAATGCAGAAGTCATGGATAACCGAGCCGCGGATAATGTAACCGGCATGATGGTAATGATGGTGGATCAATTAACAATTCATCACAATACAATTGAGCAGCAAAACAACTTAAATAGTAATGGGGTGTTCCTGTATGAAGTATCGAATGTCGATGTGCAAAATAATGTGATTCGTGAAAATACGATTGGACTCATTTTACAGAAAGTTGTGGACAGTAGTATGACGGCCAATTCCTTTTACGCAAATGGCACAGCCGTACA
Organism: Solibacillus sp. FSL H8-0538; assembly: GCF_038003525.1. NCBI lineage: Bacteria > Bacillati > Bacillota > Bacilli > Caryophanales > Caryophanaceae > Solibacillus > Solibacillus sp. FSL H8-0538. Next base: position 1,836,187 of record NZ_JBBOPI010000001.1, read on the forward strand.
GGCAATGAAATCTGGGTGCGTCTCACTTCGTGAAAATACGTTTAGTGCCAATATTTTATCAGCACGCTCTGATGCTGAAGGCGCAATTTTTGAACAGAATACTTACGATGATTACAAGGGCAATGATTTTGATGGAAATGGCATAGGAGATACAGCACATGCACTTGCCCAAAGCTTTGGTCAGTGGATGATACGTCAGCCTTCGTATCAATATTTCATTGAATCACCAAGTGTTGTCTTACTAAACACTTTAGATGCGCAAATTAATCATACAAGTGAGCAAACGTTAACTGACAGTACCCCGAAAATAACCGAGGCAGGCAGTATACAATGGAAACTGAATTTTCAGCAGCTATTGGTCGGAATTAGCGGGTTATTATTGACTTTGTTTTTATGGAGGAAGAACATTCAATGAAAAAACTACTCTTTATACTGACAGCCTGCTTCTTAGTTGGTTGCAGTGAGCAAACATACGAACCACATGATATTAAACCCGAAACAGATATTTGTAAAATTTGTAATATGAGCATTACCCATTCCGAATTTGCAGGTCAAATTGCGTTTAAAAACGGCGATTATGATGTGTACGACGATATCGGTTGTTTAATGAGCTATATTATTGACAACGGGGATGCCGAAATTGGAAAAGCATTCATTAAAGATGCAAATACTAATGTTTGGATGGATGTATATAGTGCTACTTACATTTACTCACAAGACTACTGGACTCCGATGAATTATGGGATTTTGGCATTTGGTGATGAACAAGCTGCGGATGCATACATGGCGGAACATGGTGAAGGTCAAAAACTTCAATATGAAGACCTGCTAACATTTAAGTGGGGGATTCATGTACATTGAGGAATAAAAGCTTTATAGCGCTCGAATGTAAGCAGCTTTTCCGCAGCCGCTGGATTCAAATAGTGAGCGTATTATTTACTGTACTTTTTACCTCTATTATTGTCATACAACAACTAGCCATGCCAGACATTGAAGGTTTTTCAAGACAAACCGCAGCATTATTAAACGGCTTGCTATTTTTACTACCACTGTTTTTATTAACACTTGGTAGTATGAATGTCGCAAGTGACGTAGAGACGGGCTGGTTCGGATTATTAATGACTTATCCAGTAACGGTTTCGCAATATGTGCGCTCGAAGTATAGCGCTATTTTATTTACATTTAGTCTCATGGTCGTGCTCGCGCTCAGTGTAGTTTTTCTAATTGGGGGCAGTATTGGCGGGGTGAAGTTACCGCTCGTTTTTATATTCCTGACAACCGAAACGATTTTGATTTTTGCCTCCATTAGTGTTGCGCTCGGAAGTATGGTAAAAAATCGCTTACATGCCCTCGCCGTCGCACTAGGTGTATGGGTAGTGGTGACACTATTATTCTCGTATATTATTATGGCAGTTGGAACAGTCATTGCTGGACATATGCTACAAAAATTAACGATTGTACTCATTCATTTAAATCCACTGGAATGGATTCGCTTTAGCTATTTTTTATATACTGATCAAACAGCTGTGCTCGGTCCATCATTTTATGATTTTTCAAACTTCTATCAATCAACAGTCGGGTTGATTTTGTATGTCGTCTTCACAGCTTTATGGATTGTAGTTCCGTTATTGTTTGCACGATTAAACTTGAGCAAAAAGGGAGGTAGTAACCGATGATTCACGTTCAACAAGTTTCAAAAGTATATAAAAACGGACGCGGGTTGCACTCGCTGGATGTTACGCTTCATGAAGGACGAATTACCGCACTTGTTGGGGCAAACGGGGCAGGGAAAAGTACATTTATTCAGCTATTAACAAAGCAGCTCTTTCCATCGAGTGGTGCGATTGACTGGCAAGATGTCAATGAAATCCGCTACATGCCGGATGATTTGCAGTTCCCTCCAACTTTAACTGCTCAGGAAATTTTGCAAATGCTCGGACGTTTAAAAGGAGCTACGCAGGAAGAACAGGACGCCGTATTAGAACAGGTAGGGTTAATGGATGCGAAAAAGTTAAAAATCGGTCACTTTTCTAAAGGCATGCGCCAGCGTCTAAATCTTGCACAAAGTTTACTCGGGAATGGTAAGTTTTTCATATTAGATGAACCGACAAATGGGCTGGATCCGTACTGGATTGCACGATTAAAAGATATGCTAATCGTCGAAAAAGCACGAGGTACAATTATAGTATTCTCAACGCATTTACTTTCACTCGCACAAGAGCTGGCAGATGAGGTAGTACTCATTGACCAGGGGCGGCTACTTGCAAGAGGGTCTGTGCAGCAGCTACTTGATGAAAATAACTGCAATCATTTGGAGCAACTATGGCTTCAGTTTTATAAGGAGCGAACACTATGAAGAAATGGATTGGACCAGCAATTATCCTCATTCTAGTAGGAATCTTTGTCTTCTCCTATGGAACAAAAGAATCTGTTCCACAAAAAACGGAGCTGGCAATGGATGCAACAGGCAAACGTACGATGGTCGCTACTGATTTTTCATTATCCACGCTAGACGGTCCTGACATGTCACTGAAAAGTACGCGCGGGAAAAAGGTCATTTTAAACTTTTGGGCAACTTGGTGTGAGCCTTGTCGAAGTGAAATGCCCCATATGCAGGCGTTTTATACTAACCATCAAGATGAATTCGAAATTTTAGCCGTGAATTTAACGCATAAAGATAATAGCATTGAGAAAATTACTAGCTTTGTAAAGAACATGCAGCTTACATTCCCAGTTTTACTCGATGAAGAGGGAGATATAAGTACAAGGTACGGTGCTTTTACCGTTCCAACAACATTTATTTTAAATGAACAAGGTGAAATTTTGCATGAAATCGCTGGCCCCATGGACGAAGCTTTTTTAGACAAGCTTTTGGTGGAAGAATAAGTTCAAAGGAATATAGGACATCATCTCGCCCTATTCCTTTTAACAACAAATAATTGGTATAATTTGACTTTATTTGCACGCTCATTTATAAAAAAGAGAGAGACTATTTTTTGTGGTAAAGAAAGTACCACTTTTTTTACCGCAGGATAAAGGACAACCTATCGCACTATTTTGGATAGAGATATGTCTTTCTAAGAAATGGGGGGTTATAATGTATAAAGCTTATTGTCGTACTTATCAGCGAACATTTAAATTGGCGTCAGGCTTTTTAAATTGGCGTAAACCAGAATTATTAGAAGGAGAAAATAGTTTACTCAAATTACCAGAATTAGTGAAACAGAAAGGCATCAGACGTGTGTTAGTCGTGACAGATCAAGGTATTGCCGCACTTGGGCTAATGGAACCGTTATTAGTAGGGCTAGAAACAGAAAATATTCAATATGTCATTTACGATAAAACGGTACAAAACCCAACGATTACTAATATTGAAGATGCCTATAACATGTACCGGATTCATTACTGTGAAGGTATTATCGCCTTTGGTGGTGGCTCACCAATTGACTGTGCCAAAGGGGTAGCTGCACGTTTAGCACGTCCAAATTTGCAAATTCCGCAAATGAAAGGTCTATTAAAGATTCGAAAAGAAATTCCTCCGTTTTTCGCAATTCCAACAACAGCGGGAACAGGGAGTGAGGGGACGGTAGCAGCGGTAGTGTCCAATAGTGAGACACATGAAAAATATGCGATTAACGATCCCGTCCTAATCCCGCACTTTGCCGTACTAGATCCATTATTAACCGTGAACTTGCCAAAACATATTACGTCTACAACTGGAATGGATGCACTAACCCATGCAGTCGAAGCGTATATTGGGCATAGCAATACGGACGAAACACGCGCATATAGTCGTGAGGCCACAAAACTAATTTTCGAAAACTTATTTATTGCATATATAGATGGAAATAACATTGAAGCGCGTAAAAATATGCAACGAGCAGCTTATTTAGCAGGTATGGCCTTTACTCGCGCATATGTTGGTAATGTGCATGCAATTGCTCATACGCTTGGAGGTTTTTATGGGTTTCCGCATGGCTTAGCGAATGCTATTATCTTGCCTTATGTGCTCGAATTTTACGGTGAAACGGTTTACAAGCCTCTCGCAGAACTTGCTGACTTAGTCGGTATTCGGGCACCGCAAGATTCGGAGGAACAAAAGGCGAAGCAATTTATTGAGGCTATTAAACAATTAAACAAAGATATGAATATCCCAGATAAAGTAGAAGGCATCGTGAATAGAGATGTACCATTAATGGTTGAACGTGCACTAGCTGAAGCAAACCCACTGTATCCAGTACCTAAAATACTGAATAAAAATGAAATGTTCTATCTATATCAAATTATCCAACCCTAATTAAAAACATAACGGGAAAAAGCATGTATACACATGCTTTTTATTTTTGTTAAGGAAATAAACATCCGGAGCGAATCAGACTCCATATTTGATAAATTAGTATTTGTTATGCATAGAATAATTGGGTAATGGATGAAACTGTTTATGCGCATCTACAAAAGGATCTTTAGCAGGAGGGCAACAAATGGGGCTCATGGGGGACACTGAATGCTCTTTTCGTTTCTTTTGAGTTGCATAAAGATTTTCAATTTAAGGGTAGCTCAAAATGCTGTTATTTTGGCTGTACATTCAAGGAGGTAACAAAGTGGGTAAAATCATGCAGGTGATATTGACTGGGCAAAAGCGGCTAAAGAAGTTTCGCTTGCTATAATTCGCACACAATATGGTACTAGTATCATTGACCGTAAATACATACAGAATATAGAAGGTTGTCAGGAAAACAGAATCCCTTTTGGTGTGTATATTTACGTAACATACACAAATAAATCAGAAGCATTAAATCAAGCTGAAGATTTCTATAACCGTGCAAAACCATTCAATCCGTTGTTTTACGTAGTTGATGTAGAGGAGCAAACAACCTCAAGTATTCACCAGTTAGTAGAAGCAACGCAGTCTTTCATTGATTATTTAAAAGACCTTGATATCAAAGTGGGCTTTTACACGGGGCATCACTTTTATGAGCCTTACCGAATGAACACCATAAAAAATTATGATTTCCTCTGGATACCGCGTTATAGTGCCACAAAATCCAAATATGCATGCGATTTATGGCAATATACGGATAGCGGTTCGGTAACTGGCATTAAAGGGAACGTCGATTTGAATTTGATAAATGGCAACAAAAACTTAGAATGGTTTACGGAAGGTGGACAGCAAGAATTGGAATTCACAGGGAAAACATTAAGAAATATGTACGAAAAACGACGTGCTTCTAAGTCGACAATGGCATTACTTGACGATGCCGCACAAAAGATCCTCGGTTTCAAATCGAAACTCAAAGAAGATGGGACACTAGCAGATGGGGATCAAGCGATCATTGCTACTGAATTAGCGGTTCATTTTTATAAACAGCATAAGGAATTGCAAAATAAGGATTTGATATAATATCCATCGCTATGTACATTGTGAAGTTGCTTTCTAAAGAGGTACAAAATGATCACGTTCAAACAAAAGTATAGCTAGAGATGACGTTAATGATTATTAGTGAAAAACAAGTATAAATTCGTTATGTGGAGACAAACCAAATGCATATTGTCTACCATGCAAACTAGTTAATTTGTTGTGGTATAAGGCTAGAAACGTTGATATAAAAATGTTTCTAGCCTTTTCTTATACCTGGGACCCTCTTTAGACCGGAAATTTAGATAAAAAACGAGAATGAGCTTTTGATTGCTCACATTATGATTGAGTAAAGTACCAGTTGTTAAAGTCATGGCTTAAGAAGGGCACTGTACTTTCATTAAAGCACTAAAGGTGTGGTTGAAAATTACTTAGGATTAATTTGGTTCTGGGCTTTTTTTGTTAATTTATCAAAAACAAGGTGATAGGAATGCAGAATTAGATTTTCTACTAGGTCGTCAGATAGATTTGAATCAAAATAAATAGAGTTCCAATGTGTCTTATTCATATAATACCCAGGAATAATGCCTTGATAGGTTTCTCGTAACTCTTCAGCACGAGAAGGGTCGCATTTTAAAGTGATGATAGGCTTTCTTTCAGAGTCTCCTCCCATCATCGCAAACATCTTTCCGCCAACATGATAACGATCCGCTTGCCATTCAACTTGGTAATCATGTGTCGTTCCGGGTAGTGTCAGACAAAATGATTGAAGTCTAGATTTCTCCATATAACAGCCTCCTTTTTATAAAACGAATTCTATATACTCAAACTCTACTACATCTAGTATAATCAACAAATTATGTACTTAAATTAATTTTTTTGTAAATATAGCGGCTTTACTTGTAAAAAAATGAACGGGTTAATGCATCGTTTGCAGAAAAAACTTCATAAAAAATGACCGAAGTCCGTACACCTCAGTCAGAAAAATCATACCTCTATATTATACCACATGAAAGGAGGACAGAAATGTGAAGCAGATGATTAAAATCATTCGCCTGGTGGACTTAGAAAAGCAGTATGAGGAAATCTTATGGCTCGAGCTAGATTATGAGCTTGCTAGTTTGTTCAGTGCGATGCAACAAAATGATGTTGTTCAACAAGGTAAGAGTAAAAAACGATTGACGGAAATACAAGGTGAATTAGAAAGTTTACAATTGTACGCATAATAAAAAGCCGCAGCATAAGCTACGACCTGCTCTTGCATTAATTTAGGTGACACTTGATTATAGCAGGCGGGGGAGCAAATGGGCAAATTCATGGTATAGATTATATGATTAGTCACTATAACTGGTGGAAAAAATCTTTTGTTTGAAATGGATGTTATACGGCGGGCACCGAAGCATGAGTTCTTAGGGCATAGCAGGATACAGTGATGCGAAAAGTATTCGAACGGCTCAAGAATTTGATTGTATGGTGCAAGAGAACGTATTCAAAATGCACGGCTTAATGGAACTTGAATCCTATGTATATCCGTTAGAGATTGCATGTAACCCCTTGAACGAATTAGAACGTATTTGCAATTTAATAAGGTTGCAGTTTAGAATTAAAGGGAGGTCGAACAGCAAGACCAGACACCTCGGAAAGCCTTGTTTTTACCACAATAAAAACAAAGGGCTATAAGTTGCTAATATATCAAGGTCGTATCCATTAGGGTACGGCTTTTTCTATGCACAGAAAGAGGTGATATTATGCGGATTGACCTACAATATGAAAAATGCTGCCGTCCCACAGAAATGGAACAACAGCAAATAGACGAAAAAAGGACTGCTCTATGGTTGATAAGAAGGCAAGTTCAGTTTGCCCATGTGACGGTGAAATTAAACAGATGTACGAGTAAAAAGAGCGATTAGCGCAAAAGAGAGTTGCTTATGATTGCATAAATCGCTAGGTATAAAACTTATATTAATCACATTCGAGCCTCACTACTGGAATTGTGGGGCTTTATATATTGGATACAGTACGCGTGCAATTATAGAGAACACTCAGCAGCAGGTGATTGAGGTGAGGTTTATGGCCCGTGCAGTTTTTAGCGTATGAATAAATAAACTTTTTTTCTGTTAATTTAAAGGTTTCTTATTACCTGTGCCGAATTACCTGTTATGAGGTGATTTTATGGATGGATATGGAAATATTTTGTACCAGAAACCAGAAGAGCGAATAGCAGATCTTAAAAATGAGTGCATGGAAAGAAAGAACCAGGTCATAGATAAGGCCATGGTTGATGAGTTAATCGAGCGAATTGAAAGGCTTTGCTTAGGGGCGTCGAGATGACGTCCTTTTGCATGTCAACCGGGAGCGGCTCATCGAACGCTCCCTAGAAAGCGTCCAGCCAGAACGTAAATCAACCGAAGCTATGATGTAAAACTAGTAAAAAACAGACAATATTTAACGTTATTTGTCTTCTACAAGTTCTAATATATCCTCAATACGTGTAATGCCGAATACTTCACAAATTTTTTCGAGGTATTCTTTACGTATAGACTGTCGTTGATTATTCACTAATTCGCTAATAGCAGCTTGCCTTAACCCCGTCATTTCCGCTAATTGTACCTGAGTAACATTTCGTTCCTTCATTAGTTGCTTCAATTTCACTTCTAATCGCATAGTGTCACCTACTTCTCAATGTGATTGTAATTTCTATTAATCGAGTTATACGCATACCCTGAAAATTTATACTAGCTGTTCCAATTAATTAATCGGTACAACGACTGTTACATCTTCTCAGACAACCATCTTAACAAAACTATTTGTTCTTTTTGATTTTCAGTATAGCAATCTGCTACCAGGCGTAAACCTTTCACCGTAATGGAGCCATGAAACTATGCGAACGTTGCAACCGTAAATTACACTCTCAAAAATCAATGGATGTTTGCATGGGTCCAGTTTTTAAAAAGAAAGATGCTGCGGAACTAGTGCAGTAATGGTTTGAACGTAATCAAATCATAATTTTCGAGGTGATGGGCGATGAGGATTGTCACGTTGTACAAGCCGGATGATAGTGATGAGTTGATCTTAGCAGGGCACAAGAAGGATGAGGGAATCCTAGTACTGACTGCTACGCGAGGGTTATCGTTTACTCAGTCGTACACAGTACAACAAGAATTGGTTGCTCGTAATTGGTATAGCGATAATCCGAGAGCTGTTGTGACAATTGAGTGGGATGCTTGAATGGTGGCGAAGAAAGGGAGAAGTGATTAGGTGAAAGCAAAAAACCGGCAATAAAGATTGCCGGTTTAGGATAAATCAACTTAATTTGTATCGTTTTCGTAACCATTATTTGCAAATTGACCAGAAGCTTGTTTTTTGTTAGCTTCTGCTTGTTGGATTTGTTGTCTAATTTGGTTAACATCAGTCTCATTCCCGAATTCTTCGTTCATTGCATTCGGAGTTGCATTACGACCAGAAGCTTGTTTTTTGTTAGCTTCTGCTTGTTGGATTTGTTGTCTAATTTGGTTAACGTTTTGGTTGTTGTTATTATTTGGCATGAATTTCACCTCCTGAATTTAGTCTGTTCAGAAGGTGTTTTATTATCCTTAGATATTTTCTAATTTAGAAAATTGGTGATGTATCCACTAATACCCAAACCATGATAGGGAACCAAAAATGGGAATAGATTCTATCGATACGGATTGGAGTATAATCGATGATTTTTAATTACAAAAATAGGTGCAAGGAATTTGAAAATGAAAATGGGAAATGCAACGGAATTTTAATTGAACTTCTGAAAGGAAATGTGGAGTAACAGGAGGGATATTTTGAGCAGACAAATTAAACGTAAGTACAGATCAGTACGTGAAGAGTTCAAAAAAGAAATGTTTGCAAAATTTACAGAAATAAGGCGTTAGCAATGATTTGCATAAACACATATACATCATGGCAACATCTTAGACATATTACGAAAGCCTTGGCGATGTTTATTAATCCAAAATTCAAATACTATCAAGCAGCGTATAACGAAACGCTAATGGGCAAATTTATCACAGGCGGAAATGATATATGGCACGCTATATATTTTGTTGATAAAGAATTGTAAGACAAGTATAGCCTTAAGAACCGGGTAACATTCGCTAAAGGTGATGCGTTAGGTGTTGCTTATCGAGCTTTAAAGAAAGGGTGAAGGAAATGGCATGTAAAAAGACTGAAGCCCGTAACACCACAATCATCGATAAAGAATTTGAACACGAAAAATCAACCGCAACTTTCTTAAAAGTATAAATCGTGCCGAATTGGAGAATTTATTACTCGGAGGTGATAATTTTGAAAAAAGAAAATCGCAATAAGAGTACATTAGATCAAGTAGAATTTGGGTCAGATTTAAGTCCTGATGATTTAGATGTGCGTGAAGAAAATGATCTAACAAAAGAACAAATTAAGAATTCTAGTGATGTAAAACAACAAAACAAAAACAATTCCTTAAAAAAATAAATAAAAAAATCCCCAGTATTATACTGGGGAACTAATAAGTATCTCCATTAAATCTCCTTGAAATTAAGTGAAATAATCATTTTTACTAAATTGTGTTCGACAAATCGAAATTAAATTGCTTGCAAATGCTTACATATCAACGTTTTCACTGTATACTACTTAGTAGAGGTGACGTTAATGTTTATTAGTGAAAAACAAGTAGAAATTCGTTATGCGGAGACAGACCAAATGGGTATTGTCTACCATGCAAACTATTTAATTTGGTGTGAGATAGGACGTACACAGTTTGTAAAAGATATAGGCTATGATTATGCAAAGCTTGAGGCGGATGGATATTTATCGCCTGTAATGGATTTCTCAATTCAATACAAAGCAGCCATGCATTACGGTCAAACTGCCACTGTACGCACATGGGTAGAATCGCATTCGAAATTACGTACTTCATATGGGTATGAAGTGTTACATGAAGACGGGACGGTTGCAGCAAAGGCCACATCGCTTCATATTATAGTTAAAAAAGAAAATTTACGTCCAGTTGCACTGTCTAAAATTGATCCTGTTTGGGATGCAAAATATACAAAAGCCGCACGTAATAAAGAATAAAATTTTGACAAGCCTCCCTGGATTTTTGAGGGCACTGAAAAACTTACGTTTTTTATATCGTAACGGTCTCCAAGATAAAAAGAAGGCACTTTCTGTTCGATTTTGAACAGAAAGTGCCTTCTTCCTTTACCTATTTCTTACTCTTTTTCGTTTATTAGCTTTAGTATTCGCTTGAGGTTTACGGCGAATATTGTTGTGGCACCTTGAATCTCCATGCCAAATAGACCCGCAGACGATGCCGTATCGTACCCGTGTCCATTTTTTAACTCACTATTTTTTGCTTCCACTTTATAGCGTTCCTTCGCTAACTGGATAAATTCATCTGTTTGTTGAAAGGCGAGTTGCTCCGCGTGTGTTTCGGATTTTAAGCTTACCGAATAGGTTTTACTTTTCGCACCTTCCTTGTAACACCCAACACGTAATGGACATACTTTGCATTTTTCAATATCAAAATAATGTGTCTCTAATTGATTTTTTTTTCGTCCTTTTTTACCAGTTATTGCTTTTCGTACTGCTAAATGCCCTGCTTTACAGACAAATCGTCCAGCATCCTTGTTGTATTCGAATTTGTCTTCTTCTTTTCGATTGCCTTCTGAGATAACGGGATTTAATTTTGAAACAAGAGCAATTTTTTCTTCTTTTGTATATTCAATATTTGCTTTCTCAGAATAAGCTGTATCTCCAATAACCGTGTCCACGTCCATACCTGCTTGTTTACTTTTTTCAATCAATTCTTGTAAGTACTTCCCATCACTTTTTTCACCTGTCGTGATGACTGCAGCTGTAATGATTCGCTCATTACTTAACGCAATGTGTGTTTTATAGCCAAAGAAAGATGAGTCAGCTGATTTATGACCTTTTCGTGCATCCGAATCTGATGAATAGGAAAGGTGCGCTTGGTAATCCTCCACAACTTCCTTTAACATATTTAAGCGTTCCTTGACAGCAGGTACTTGCGCAACTTGTGGTTCCTTTTCGATTACTTCAATTAATTTTTCACAGTAAGTTACTTCATCTTTTACTTCGTTAGAAGTATTTTTGGCAGGAAACTTGTTTTTCATCGATTCATCGATTTTATAAATTGCTTTTCGGACATTCTTTGATTTTTCTTGTAGGAATTCTTTTGGTGACTTTTGATTGTAACGTGCTTTTGTATGTGTGGCGTCCACAATAATTGTATTACTTTTAATGAGTTTCTTTTCAAGTGCGATTTCAACCGTTTTCCCAATAAGCATGTCTAATAGACCGACATCTTTTAGACGCAGTCTGCGGAATTTTGTGAGGGAACTTGGATCAATGACGTCATCTTCTGGCGCCAAATCTAAGAAATATTTAAAGGACATGTCGTATCTAGAACGTTCTACTAAATCAACGTCTGATACATCGTGAATCGCTTTCAATAATAGGTATTTAAACATACGGATGGGCGGGATCGCATTTCGACCGTTATCCAAACAGTATTTAGTTTTCAGTTCTTCTAGAATAAATGAAAAATCCACGAGTTCATTGATTTGACGAAGCATGTTATCTTTTGGCACAACAAAATCGTAAATCGCCATAAAAGGGCTTAAATTGAGTGTTTCTTGGTTTGAAATCATCGAGAGCACCACCTGTAATTCGTTCCTTTTAGTATACAAGAAAATTACTCTTTTTAGATGAGAGAATGATAAATTCATTCTTAGCCGTTACAAGTTGATTGGAGTGGAGGCGACGACTTCTAGGGGATTAGCGAGCAGCTTGAGACCCTGGACTGAGCGCAGCGAGGGAAGCGGCTCAAGGCTCGCCCCCAGAAAAGCGTTCGCCGCAACGGAAATCAACGACATCGAAGCAAAAAGCCAGTTCTTGAACGATGTCTCGTTCAAGAACTGGCTAAACTACTTTATAGACTTTTTCAGTGCCCTCGGATTTTTGGGAGGTTTTTTAATTGTTAAGGAAATTATAAAATTTCGCCATGTGGATAACATTTAAATAAGTAAATGCAACGTCTATGTGAAGGTAAAGAACGGTTTTGTTCTAGCCAAAAGTTCTACTAAAATAATTCCTATTCGATTTTTTTAATAGCGTACTGTTGGCAATTGTTTACTTTGTTTCAAAAGCGAAACTCTACCACGCCATCGTAGTTCTTGATATAATAGTTTTCGTGACTATTTTGAACGACTAAAGAAAAGGAGTTGTGTTCATGACACCCAAAATTGCTGCAGTAGAGCAGGTTCGTTGCCATATTGTTTTAACAAATACTGCACGAGAAGCGATTAAACAGCATGTTCAAGATGAACACGCCTTTTTTAACTTGCAAAAAAACTTCCTTGTATATGTGGAAAAACTCTCCGTGGAAACAACACAGCTTAATTTAACGCTATTTTTTGATAATGAAAAAAACATCAAGCTAAATCAAAAATTCCAAGACCGCGTTGTCATTATGGACTGTGTGTTTGATTTGAAAACGGGCTTACTTGCCAAAAGCTTCCGAACGCGCGGAAAGGGTACGCCTGTTGCAACGAATCGCCGCGCAGCATTGCAAATTCAATTTGTACCGACGAGAATTAGTGGTCATACATACCAGGAGAAATTTATTCAAACGCTTGCGGCACTTCCTGTCGCACAGGAGCGTTTTGACTATGTCAATAAACGAATTTCGAGTTGGGAAGGCTACTTAAAGGTACTTGATAAAAATGCGGCTATAGAAGATATTAAAGCCAATTTCACCTCCGTTCAGTTTAATGCAGACTTTACACATATGACGCTAAATTGCTCTGGAATCGATCAAAAGCAGTGGAAGCAACTTAAAGGCCTAAGCACACGCATCCAAGGCTTTAAGCAAGAAGTGGGTGAGGTGGTCAAGGTAAACCGAGGCCAGCATTCCGCCCAAATCGAATTAAAGCCAGCCATAGCAAAACTAGCACGCAAAAATGAACTCAATTTCCAATCTGAGACTGTCGAATTTACAAATGCTTCAACGAAATCGCAACTGAAACGCTTGCTAAAAGGCTTTGAACGGTTAAAAGAAGGGTTAGCCGCGAACGCCAATCTCGAAAACATCTTATTTGAAGACAAACCGGTTATTGCCGAGCGTCGAAAAGATGTAGAACTGGAATTCCATAACAATTTAAACGAATTCCAGCGTGATGCCGTTATTGGCGCGATGAGCGCGGAAGATTTATATGTTATTCAAGGACCTCCTGGCACCGGCAAAACGACTGTTATTTCTGAAATTTGCTATCAAAATGCAAAGGCTGGATTAAAAACACTTGTTGCCTCACAGTCGAACTTAGCTGTAGACAATGCTCTTAGCCGTTTACTGTCAAACAAGGACATTCGTATTCTACGCTACGGGCGCACCGAGAGTATTGAAGAAGAAGGCAAAAAGTTTATCGAGGAAAACGTTGCTGCATATTGGAAAGAGCAAACATATGAAGCGATCACAGCAGAAATTTCCGCGCATGAGCAAAAAGAAGCTACGCTAAATTCTGAAATCACAATATGTCAAGAGGCAATAGAGGTCCTTAAAGAAGAACAACTAAAACTTCTGCTAGCAATTGAGCAAAAGGAAGCAGCAAAAGCCGAGCTGCATGTGCTTGCGGACCAAATTACGACATTAAAAAAACAGCTTGCAACATGCAAAAAAGTGCGTGAGGAAACAGAAGTTATACTTGAAAAGTTAACCATAACAAAAGAAACATTAACGTCTGTCGTTGATGCCCTTACAAATCAGCTTGCCACTTTTGACTCAGTTAAGACCATGGCCGAAAAGCTACCGCAGCTAACATCTCAAATGACAGATATGACGAAGGAGCTTGAGCTAGCAAAGAAACAGCATGAACTTCAGCAATTAATGCATAGACTACAGCAGGTTGAACAGCAACAAGCAACAATGCAAATGAGTTCGAATCACGATGCCATTATCGAAAAAATTGGCGAGCTAAAAAAGGTTCATCAAATTGAACAGTTTATGCACACGCACCAAATTCGTAGAAGCTATGTGATGGACCGTTTACTAACGGCACTTGAGCGTATACACCCCCAAATGGAAACGTATAAGCCGTTAAAGGAAATCCGTGCACGTCTTGATAAAGCGATTATTTATAGCGAGACAACTCTTGGGATTCATGTTGAAACACCGAATTTACCAATGAACCACAGTTATTCTTTAAATGAGGTCAATGAATTTTTGACCAAACTTAGTCATGCCTTTGCTACAAAGCGTGTGAATGCAACTAACGGAACGCGTTCGATTCAAGGATTGCACCTACGTAAGCAATATTTAGACCAAGTGCAAGAAAAGTACATGGAATATATTCGCGAGACGCTTATTATTTTTGACAAGCTAAAAGAAGAAATTATCGAGCAGTTTAAACAGCAGAACGGTACACAACAAGCGGTGCTGCAACAATTAACAAACGAGCAGATGACGATACAGCAGCGAATCCAGGAAGCACAAGCCTTTATACAAACCTTGAATATTACTACGGCACGTCCAGTAGAACAGTTACAAGCATTACGTTTACAGCTTGATACAGACTTAAAACAGCTAGAACATAATCAAGTATCACGCGAACAAGTCCAGCAGCAGTACGATTCGAAATTAACTGAGCTCACTTTATTACAAGAGCAAATAATAAATGGTGAGTTGTTACTAGAAGAGAAAAACGACGAATTCAAGCAAGTAAATGCGACCGGATTAGCCTTAGAAAAAAAACGTGAACAGCTAGAGCTTCTCACAAAGCAAAATCCAGAACTCGCACTAGAAAAAACGCACGAGCAAATACAGCAAACAACTGCAGAAATTGCTCAGTTTACACAACAAATTACAATGTTACCAGTAACACAAGCCCTTCAACTGGAATGGCAAGGCCTACTTCAAAACGCAAATGATCACGATCTAAATGAAATTCGCAAATTATACGTAAAGCATGCAAATGTCATTGGGACAACATGTGTCGCTTCTGCCAATAAAGAGTTTATGGATAATTATCCAACATTTGACGTTGTTATTATTGATGAAGTATCGAAGGCGACACCACCAGAACTACTATTACCCATGCTAAAGGGCGCAAAAATTATCCTGGTTGGGGATCATCATCAGCTGCCACCACTCGTTGGCGATGAAACATTTGAAGAAACGCTTGAGCAGGTCATTAAAGATAGTGATACATTTGAGGAAAAACGCGAATTAGAAAAACTCTTAGAAGAATCACTCTTCGAACGTTTATATAAAAATTTACCGCATACAAATAAAAAGATGCTAGCAATCCAATATCGCATGCATGAAAACATAATGGCGACGATTGCGCCGTTTTATAAAAATGAAAACGAAGAACTCCAATGCGGGTTAACAGATTCCGATGAGCAGCGTGACCATAAGCTTGAAAGCAAGTTCATCTCGCGTAAGAATCATTTATTATGGCTTGATATGCCAAGTAAACAAGGCTATTTCGAGGAGCGTATGAAGGAAGGCTCTAGTTTATTTAATGCGGCAGAGCTTGATACGATTAAATCAATGCTGCTTGACCTAAACGCAGCAACGGGAAAAGCGAAAGAAGACGGCTTGATCTCACAAGAGGCATTAAAATCAGTTGGTGTCATATCGTTCTACGCAGAGCAAGTGAAACGTATTAACCGTCTCATTGAACAAGAAATCGAAGTTCCGCATCTCCACATCCGTACAGGTTCTGTCGATAAGTTCCAAGGGATGGAGATGGACGTCATTTTAGTCAGTATGGTGCGTAATAATGACAATAAACACGGCGATATCGGCTTTGCAAAGGATTACCGCCGTCTGAACGTAGCCTTGTCTCGTGCGCGTGAGCTACTCATTTTAATCGGCAGTACGGACATGTTCACGAAGCGTCCGAAACAGGAGCAAACACGCCATATGTACAAGCAGCTACTCGAAGTCGTGAAGGCGCAAAACGGCTATCGTGATGCGCCTCAAGCTATTGTTTAAAGGAGAACGCCATGGAATTACAAGCATTACAGAAAAAACTAGCGAAGCAATTAACTCAAAATCTCAAGGTACGTATCGTGCAGGAAGACAGTTTTTGTATTCCTGTGCATACGTTACAAGTTTCATACCATCCCGTTCAACGCACAGCAATGGATATTTTAATGAAAATGATGCTTATTTCATTTAGCAAAGCAGAAATTGAGCATGTGGAAACGCTCGCACATATATTACTAGTAGAGCCTTTATTTATTAATGATTTAACGAATAAGATGGTAAAAACCGGAATCATTACGAAGGAAACGGGCACATACCAGTTAACATCCAAGGGTGAACAGCAACTCGTGAATGGGATTTTTGAAGAAGAATTAGAGCTCACATCACGCATCCTTCAATACAGCACTGTACACAAAGCCATTTTACATGGGGATATAGAAGAAGTGCTTGAGTTTGGTGAATTCCCCGAATTATTTGCTTATTTAGAACAAGAAGAGCTTGGTGACGTGGATAACTCACTTTTAATTAGTGAACTTGTAGCCATGCAAGATAATACAGATGACGATGACACACCGCAAACGTATATTACTTCGATTGCTTCTACAGAGGAATTACAAATTAATGATGTGCCGTATGTTCAATTTGTTTTATATGAAGCAGCGGAAGATCGTTACTTTGCGCGAATTTATAATACGTTAACAAACAGCTGGGATGAAGTTGTCGAACAACTCGTCAATGAAAAGGAACGAACTAGCTGGCGCGAAAAATTCGCCTAAAGCTAGAAGGTTGTCTCAAAATGTATGAGGCAACCTTTTCTTAACTTATAAGAAAGTATAACTTTTTGATAATGTCTAGGCATTCGCGCCGCACGCTCGAGGTCGCTTCGATCCCTCGGGCGAAAGGAGGGCACTGAAAAACTTACGTTTTTTATGATGGTTTCGTTTTTCAAATAAGAATAAGGCACTTTCTGTTCGAATCGAACGGAAAGTGCCTTATTTCTTTGTCTATTACTTACACTTTTTCATTTAGCAGTTTCAATATTCGTTTGAGATTCACCGCAAATATCGTTGTGGCACCTTGGATTTGCATGCCAAATAAACCCGCTGATATGGCTGTTTTATAGCCATGCGGATTTTTTAATTCACTATTTTTCGCCTCTATTTTATAACGGTTTTTCGCAAGCTGTTTAAATGCATCAGTTTCTTGGAAAGCAGCTTGTTCTTCATGTTCAATTGATTTAATGGTCACATTATAGGTTTTACTTTTTGCCTCATCCTTATAACAGCCCTCACGCATCTGGCAGACTTTACATTTTTCAATATCAAAATAAAATGCCATTTTCGGATTTTTATTCTTATTTTTATTCTTAGAAAGTGCCTTTCGAATAGCTAGATGCCCAGCTGGACAGACAAACATACCAGCATCTTTATTGTAATCAAATTCGATTTTTCGTTGTCCGCTACCGTTTGTAATGACTGAATTTAACTTTGAAATTAATTGGAGCTCTTTTGATTTAGCATATTGTAAGTTATCTTTCGCAGAATAAGCGGCGTCACCAATCACCGTTTCAATTTCCATACCTGCCTCTTTACTTTTTTCAACTAGTTCTTGAAGATAATGACCATCACTTTTTTCACCTGTTGTCACAACCGCAGCCGTAATAATTCGTTCATCACTCATCGCAATATGCGTTTTGAAACCAAAGAAAGCCGAGTCAGCCGACTTATGTCCAACCCGCGCATCGGGATCATTTGAATAGCTTAACTGATTCTCATAATCATCAATCACTTCTTTTAAAACATTTAATTTTTCTTTCACAGCCGGGATTTGTGCAACCTTTGATTGCGTTTCCACCACTTCAACTACTTGACGACAGTAATCTAATTCTTCTGTGACTTCATTTGACGTAGGCTTCTCAGGGAATTTTCCAACCATGTTTTCGTCGAGTTGATACACGGCTTTACGTACATTTTTAGATTTTTCCTGTAAAAATTCTTTTGGCGATTTTTGATTATAACGAGCCTTTGTATGGGTAGCGTCAACGATGACCATTTTACTTAGTAGTAGCCCTTTTTCTAAGGCAATTTCAACTGTTTTCTGAATCAGTAAATCTATTAAATTCACATCTTGGAGACGAAGTCGACGGAATTTTGTCAGTGAACTTGAATCGATTACATCATCTTCTGGTGCCATCTCTAAAAAATATTTAAAGGACATATCGTATTTTGAACGCTCGACAAGGTCGGCATCCGATAGATCATGAATCACTTTTAATAGTAAATATTTAAACATACGAATCGGTGGAATCGCGTTACGGCCATTATCTAAACAGTATTTCGATTTTAGTTCGTCTAGAATAAATGAGAAATCCACAAGTTCATTAATTTGGCGAAGCATATTGTCCTTTGGGATAATTAAATCGTACAACGCCATGTACGGGCTCAAATTGAATGTTTCCTGTTTAGAAATCATGGTCGCACCACCTTTTATTAGTACTTTAATTATACAAGAAATGTGTGCGATTATACGAGGGAAGAGCCCTTCTTGTGATGAAAGTAGTTCCAGTTGATTGGAATGGAGGCGGCGACTTCTGCGGGAACAGCACGAGCGGAAGCACCCGGACTGAGCGAAGCGAGGGAGAAGGCTGGAGCCGTGCCCGCGAAAAGCGTCCGCCGGAATGGAAATCAACGGCATCGAAGAAAAAAAGCGTCCAGTAACGAATTTCCGTTCTTGGACGCTCTTACTTATAGCTGAAGGACTTTTTCAGTGCCCTCGGCGAAAGTGGTGGAGCGTTTACTTTCGCTTCGGGCTCGCAAGCAGCTTGTCGCGTGCAAACAGGCGCGAATGCACTTTTCTAATATACGCTGTGAAACGAGGGATGAACAATGAACGCTGAATTTTTTTGGCATCCAAAAGAGCACATCAAGTTACCTAAATGGGCGAGCTACACAACCCCATTTGAACTATATGCCTTTAGTGCAACAGTTGAAGATGAAGTTCTATTACTCTATAACATAACAACACCAGATACTGAAGAGGATACATTATTTGAATATAAGCTCGTACATTTAAAGGTACATGGTGCAGTCATCTTACACATTAAGTTACCGTTATTTGTCGATCGCATGGATCAGTTTTCAGATGGCTGTTATTTGTTTGTGAGTTCTCGCATTGCTATTGATGAAGGACCAAACGCGATAATTGCTAATAATCAAGGGAAGATTGTTAGTCAATTATTACTCGGTGATGGTATTAATTATATGCAAATTGATGACAGTGACCGCATTTGGGTTGGCTATACCGATGAAGGTGTCTATGGGAATTTCGGGTGGGACCCTAGTAATACAATCGGCCGTGAAGGTGTCGTCGTTTTTAATCGGTCAGGGAAGCGGCTATGGGATGCGCGTATGTTTGACATGGTGGAATGCTCTGCCATGAACATTAATAAGGAAGAACAACTTTTCTTTATTTACGATGATTTTAAGCTCGTGAAGGCCTATGATGATTTAGAAGGAAGCTTGAATTGCGGTTTTTGGTCCATTAGGGAACAATATTTTCAACATTTTGTACGCGATGAGGATGATACATTTATAGTGTCTGATTGGCAGGGGCAAGTAAGGCGTCTTTTCCCGCATAGTACAGACTATTTACCAGGACCCGTAATCAATTTCATGGACGATGCTAACAGTTTACTAGATGGTGAGATTTTGATGCGCGGTAATTATGTATATATGCTGCAGGACGATACGATTTATCGGAAGGAGTTCGGGAGGTAAAAATACATTTATAATTATTGCATAATTCCAAATTGCATGATATTATTAATCCAATTTAATAGTCTTATCAAGAGAAGCAGAGGGATATGGCCCGTTGAAGCTTCAGCAACCTCTAACATGGTTAGAAAGGTGCTACTTCCAGCAAGGGACTCCCTTGAGAGATAAGAACGAGCGATCAACCTCTCATTCTTTTTGCTGGAATGAGAGGTTTTATAATTTCACGGTGCCATATAGACTTCGCCCTTGTTAAAAACTAAAATGGGGGGAATACGAATGCCAATTAATATACCGAAACATTTACCCGCTGGAGAGCGATTGAAAGAAGAAAAAATTTTCGTAATGGAAGAAGACCGTGCGAAAACACAGCAAATCCGTCCTTTAAACATTTTAGTGTTTAATTTAATGCCGGAAAAAGAGAAAACCGAATTACAATTACTACGCTTATTAGGGAATACACCACTTCAAGTAAACGTGACATTTCTAAATACCGCTACATACGAATCAAAAAACGTCTCAAAATCTCACTTAGATACGTTTTATCAAACATTCGATGAAATCAAACACCGCCGCTATGACGGACTAATTATTACCGGGGCACCCGTTGAAAAAATGGACTTTGAAGCAGTTGGTTATTGGGAAGAAATTAAAACCATAATGGATTGGGCAAATGCCAATGTGACGTCAATCATGTATATATGTTGGGGCGCACAGGCAGCACTCTATCATCACTTTGGCATCGGAAAATTTGAGCTACCGAAAAAATGCTCTGGTATTTACTCACATGTCATTACCGATTTAACGGTAGACCTTGTACGCGGCTTTAGTGATGAATATGTCGCACCACACTCAAGACATACATCGGTTTCGATTGATGAGGTACGCGCACACCCTAATTTACGTTTACTAAGTTATTCAGATAACGCAGGGGTCTTTATTGTACAGTCGAAAAACAATAAGCATATTATGATTACCGGCCATCTAGAATACGATGCATCTACGCTCTCGGATGAATATTACCGTGATTTAGAGAAGGGCGACGAAATTGAGATGCCTGTGAACTACTTCCCGTACGACGATTCAACAAAGGCACCTAAAAATACTTGGCGCGCGCATTCCCACTTGCTGTTTTACAACTGGTTAAACTACTACGTATACCAAGAAACACCTTATAATTGGCATTTTGTTGAAGATGCGATTGAATTTCATATTTAGCCCTAAATACGATTTCTCGAAGATCCAAGAGAAATCGTATTTTATTTACATTAAAAAAGCGTAACGACAACGCTAGATGCGGGTCATTACACTTCTATTACTATTATCCAAGAATGGCACTGTCAACGCCAGATACTCGTTGAAATAAATTTATATTTATTGTTAGCGCCCATTGTACAACTGGGCCTAAACCGAATGCCATAATAAGCGTACCGACACCAATTGGGCCACCTAATACAAAGCCAACGACCGCAACGACTACTTCCAACGTCGTACGCGCACGGTTTACGCTCCAACCTAAACGCTGCACAAGAAGGATCATAAGTGTATCACGTGGACCCACACCGATATTTGCAACCATATACATCCCGCATCCGAAACCCAATAACACTATACCTGCAATAAAGGCTAAGAATTGCATAAATAGACCGTCCACTTCTGGTAGTAAATAGATGAAAATATCAAGGAAAACCCCGGATATGATCATATCTAAATAGGTTCCTAATTGCGGCCAACTTTTCGTGATGAAGCCGTTCACTGCAAGTATTATAAAGCCTAAAATTATAGACCATGAACCAATTGTTAGGCCTACTGTTTGCGCAAGTCCGATATGTAATACATCCCAAGAGCCTACACCAATTGCCTGTCCCTTTATAACAAGCGCTAAACCAAAAGATAGCACAAGAATACCTGCTAAAAAGAACAGGCAGCGCCAATAAAATTCTTTTTTCACTTTTTCAAACCCTTCAATCCTGTATATTCTATGTTGTACATTTTATTATAGCTATTTTTCGTAATAAAAACAGATTACTATTTATTCTTATAATTTAGATAAAAAACTGTCTTATCCGGGTGTTAGAAAGACACAACTCGCCCAAAATAGAGCGAGTTGATGTCCTTACTTATGAGGATGGGAAAGTTTTTCTTTCTTATCCACCAAGTCCATTCACAACATATAAAAACGCATGAGGACTTTAATAGTCCACATGCGTTAATTTTTTTTGTAATGATATGCGAGTTCATCGAGAGCCGCATCCACGGATACGTGCAAATCATGTTCATTGAAAAACCACTCGTCACTTTTTTCAACGTAAAAGTGTACTCCATTAATTTCAGTATCCACACCTACTTCATGTGGTTGCTCACGATTCATGCCGAGCGAAAACCCTTCGTGAAACGGGGAAGAGCCACCGTAGCGTGCATAAAAACGAATAAAATCTCCTTGCTCTACTTCCATTTCTTCTAAAAACCAAGTCATTGCTTCCTCAGTAATAATAATATCCAATCTACTCACCTCAATTGTACAATCTTTACTTCTATCTTATTATGAATGAATTATTACGATAAGTATACGAAAAAACCCTCTCAATTATAGAGAGGGCTGAAACAATTTAAAGCCATTTAACTTTTGGTTCTGTGCCTTCTTTAATACGTTTAATATTCTCACGGTGACGATAAATAATGAATGTAAATAAAAACGCAATTAAAATAAATAGTGCAAAATCACCTGTCACAATCCAATACACAATGCTATAAATTAAAGCAACACATACAGAAACGATAGACGTTAAGCTCACCATTTTCGTTAGTTTTAACGTGGTAAAGAATGTGAAAAAAAGTACGATGAATAAGGGTAGCGCGTAACCGAGTATAACACCAGCCGATGTCGCCACTGCTTTACCACCGCGGAAGCGCGCAAAGATTGGGTACATATGACCCACAACTGCAATGATACCAAGAACTAATGGGTGAATAGTGGTATCTGAAAAATACGGTAGCAGTATTAATAATACGGCAGCAGTCCCTTTTAACACATCGATAATTGTTACAACTAAACCCGCCTTTTTGCCTAAAGTCCGAAATGTGTTTGTTGCTCCTAAATTTCCGCTTCCATGTTCTCGAATGTCCGTTTTATAAAATAATTTACCGATCCACAGTGCAGATGGGATCGAGCCAATGACATAAGCACAAATGAGAAGTAATGCATTAACCATTGATGTGCTCCTTTCAACTTGCAGAATTACTAGTTGGTACTAATAGTTTGTATTGAATATTCTACACCGTTTTCACTTTTTGCGAAAGAGGGAATATTTTTCGTATGAATTCTATTGTTTTGCAGGAGAACGACTCTTAAATCGTGAATTGAGATAGAGCGCTAACTTTTAAACAAATCCGTTAGATGGTACAATTAATGTTTAATTGAAGTATACACTTACTTTTTTTAGTGTATCGTATTTGACATGGAATGCTATAATCAGTACGATTAGTAGAGCATCCGAACGTTTGTTTGTTTTTTGGAGGGGAATTTAATTGGCAAAAAATCAGCCAGGGCTCGTCTATAATGATGATGCCATTCAAGTATTAGAAGGACTAGAGGCAGTACGAAAACGACCAGGCATGTATATAGGTTCAACTGACGGCAGAGGCCTTCATCACTTAGTTTACGAGATTGTCGACAATGCGGTCGATGAAGCACTTGCTGGATTTGGTTCACATATCATTGTAAAAATTCATGCAGATAATAGTATTAGCGTTCGAGACTTTGGACGCGGTATGCCAACAGGTATGCATAAAATGGGGAAGCCAACACCCGAAGTCATTTTTACCGTTCTTCACGCAGGGGGTAAATTTGGTCAAGGTGGCTACAAAACTAGTGGCGGTCTGCACGGTGTTGGTTCTTCCGTTGTCAACGCTTTATCGACATTTTTAGAAGTCACGATTTACCGAGACGGACAAATTCACCGTCAGCGCTTTGAAAATGGTGGTAAACCCGTAACGTCCCTTGATATCATCGGTAACACGAAGGAAGCGGGTACATTAGTTCATTTCCTTCCTGATGATTCAATTTTTTCAGTCACTAAATATAATTATGACACACTTGCTGAGCGCTTACGAGAATCAGCGTTTTTACTGAAAGACTTAAAAATTGAGCTAATTGACGAACGTGGTGAAGGTCAACATGATGTATTCCATTATGAAAGCGGTATTGAAGCATTCGTTGCCTATTTAAACGAGGAGAAAGACGTTTTACATCCCGTTAAATATGTAGAAGGAACGCAGCAAGAGATTGAAGTTGAGTTTGCCTTCCAGTTTAATGATGGCTACTCCGAAACAATTTTATCATTCGTTAATAATGTCCGTACGCGTGACGGTGGTACACATGAAACCGGTGCCAAATCAGCAATGACTCGTGTATTTAATGAATATGCGCGTAAAATTGGTTTATTAAAAGAAAAAGACAAAAATTTAGAAGGTACAGATATTCGTGAAGGATTAGCTGCGATTGTATCTGTTCGTATTCCGGAAAATATTTTACAGTTTGAAGGCCAGACAAAAGGCAAATTAGGTACTAGTGAAGCCCGTTCAGCAGTTGATTTAGTTGTGGCTGAAAAACTTTTTTATGTACTTGAAGAGAACGCCGAACTATCTGCTTCATTAGTCCGAAAAGCCATTCGAGCACAGCAAGTTCGTGAAGCTGCACGTAAAGCACGTGATGATGCACGTAACGGCAAAAAGAAGAAGTCTAGTACGCTACTTTCAGGGAAGTTAACCCCTGCTCAGTCTCGTAATGCGGCAAGAAATGAATTGTACCTTGTAGAGGGTGACTCTGCAGGTGGTTCTGCAAAACAAGGCCGTGATCGTAGTTTCCAAGCAATTCTTCCACTGCGCGGTAAGGTTATTAATACCGAAAAAGCAAAGTTGCAAGATATTATGAAAAACGAAGAGATTTCTACAATTATTCATACAATCGGTGCTGGTGTTGGTTCAGACTTCACAGTAGAAGATGCAGCTTATGATAAAGTTGTCATTATGACCGATGCTGATACGGATGGTGCGCACATCCAAGTGTTGCTGTTAACATTCTTCTACCGCTATATGCGCCCACTTATCGAGGCTGGCAAAGTTTATATTGCACTGCCGCCATTATATAAAGTGTCTAAAGGCTCTGGGAAGAAGCAAGTCATGGAATATGCGTGGACAGAAAATGAATTACAAGTAGCCATTAAAAATATCGGAAAAGGCTATATCATTCAACGCTATAAAGGGCTTGGTGAGATGAATGCCGATCAATTATGGGATACAACGATGAATCCTGAAACGCGTACCTTAATACGCGTGAAAATTGATGACGGTGCACGTGCAGAACGTCGTGTAACAACGTTAATGGGCGATAAAGTAGAGCCTCGCCGTAAATGGATTGAGGCCAACGTAAACTTCGGAATGGAAGATGAAACGAATATTTTAGAAAATGAATTCATCCAACATGAGGAGGACAAGTAAGCATGACATTTATTGAGAAATTTCAAGATTTGCCACTAGAAGAAGTTATGGGTGACCGATTTGGTCGCTATTCTAAATATATTATTCAAGACCGTGCACTGCCAGACACACGTGACGGATTGAAGCCAGTACAACGTCGTATTTTGTATGCCATGTTTAATGAAGGCAATATTAACGAAAAACCGTTCCGTAAATCGGCCAAAACTGTCGGTAACGTAATTGGTAACTTCCATCCACATGGTGATTCATCTGTGTATGAAGCAATGGTCCGTATGAGTCAAGACTGGAAATCTCGCCATATGCTGATCGAAATGCATGGGAATAACGGTTCCGTCGATGGTGACCCTCCTGCAGCGATGCGTTATACTGAGGCACGTTTATCTGCCATTGCAGGGGAAATGTTGCGTGACATTAATAAGGGAACAGTAGATTTTGTTCCGAACTTTGATGACCAAGACATGGAGCCGATTGTATTACCATCTCGTTTCCCGAACCTTCTAGTAAATGGTTCTACAGGGATCTCAGCTGGCTATGCAACCGACATCCCACCCCATAACTTAACAGAGGCACTTGACGCAGTATTGATGCGTTTAGATAACAAAGAATGTACTGTGGATGAGCTAATGACCGTTATTAAAGGACCGGATTTCCCAACTGGCGGCATTATTCAAGGCGTTGACGGTATTAAGAAGGCTTATGAAACAGGCAAAGGTAAAATTATTATCCGTTCAAGAGCAGCCATAGAAACAATTAAAGGTAATAAGGAACAAATTGTTATTACGGAAATCCCGTATGATGTAAACAAAGCGAACTTAATTCGAAAAATCGACGAGCAGCGTGTAAATGACCGACGATTAGACGGTATTTCTGAATTACGTGATGAATCAGACCGTACTGGACTGCGCATCGTCGTTGAGTTGAAAAAAGA
Organism: Solibacillus sp. FSL H8-0538; assembly: GCF_038003525.1. Taxonomy (NCBI): domain Bacteria; kingdom Bacillati; phylum Bacillota; class Bacilli; order Caryophanales; family Caryophanaceae; genus Solibacillus; species Solibacillus sp. FSL H8-0538. Next base: position 1,862,766 of record NZ_JBBOPI010000001.1, read on the forward strand.
TATTCCTGCACAGGGTATATTAAATTACTTATTCAAAATTTCAGATTTACAGGTGGCCTATAACTTTAATATGATTGCGATTCATAATCGTCGCCCAACGATGATGACACTTCCTCTGATGCTAGATGCTTATATCGATCATCAAAAGGAAATTGTAACGAAACGATCGCAATTTGACTTAAAACGCGCGAAAGACCGTCTTCATATTGTAGAAGGATTAATGAAAGCGTTATCGATTTTAGATGAAGTAATTGCAACGATTCGCGGCTCTAAAGATAAACGTGATGCAAAAATAAATATTCAAACGAAATATGATTTTACAGAAGTGCAAGCAGAGGCAATTGTTAGCTTGCAACTGTATCGTTTAACAAATACGGATATTACAGAATTAGTCGCAGAGCAAGATGAGCTAAATGCATTAGTTGCGAAACTAACGGATATTTTAAATAGCGAAACGAAGCTTATAAAAGTGATTAAAACCGAGTTATTAGATATTCGTAAGCGTTTCTCATTACCTCGAGCATCCGACATTCAAGCGGAAATTGAAGAAATTAAAATTACGCTAGATGTGTTAGTTCCGAGTGAAGAAGTTATCGTAACCGTAACGAAGGATGGCTATGTCAAACGGACAAGTATTCGTTCTCACAATGCTTCGAATGGTAAGGACTTTGCGATGAAAGAGTCGGACTACTTACTGTATGAGGAACATTCAAATACCCAACATCATTTATTGTTGTTCACGAACCGCGGGAATTACATTTATCAGCCTGTTCACGAACTTCCTGATATTCGTTGGAAAGATCTTGGTCAGCATATTTCAAGTATTGTGCCACTTGAGACAAATGAAGAAATAATTAATGTCATTGGTGTTGATAAGTTTGAACAAGACAATGTATTTGTTTTCACAGCAACGAAAGACGGACAAATTAAACGTTCGCCACTTACTGATTATGCTGTAACGCGTTATTCAAAACCAATTAAAACGATGAACGTGAAAATAGAAGATGCCATGATTTATACGGCACTGGTAACGCCTGAGCAAGAGTTATTGCTTACAACAAACACAAGCTATAGCATTCGTTTCCCACTGGAAGAACTACCAGTGACAGGCGTAAAAACAGGCGGCGTGAAAGGGATTATTCTAAAAGAGGATGAAACACTCGCCGCAGTCAATGTATTACAGCCAGGCGGGGAACAAGACATCATCATTGTGACGCAGCGTGGAGCAGTAAAACGCATGAACGTATCTGAAATTGATCTGACAACCCGTGCAAAACGCGGCGTAGTCACATTAAAAGAATTAAAATCAAACCCACATCGTATTTTTGCGATTGTTGTGGTGCATGTATCGAATACAGTTCTATTAGAAACAGAAAAGGGTGTGCAAGAAACATTGCAAGTGATGAACTTATCACGAGCGGATCGCTACTCAAATGGTTCATTACGAATCGATACTGCAAATGACGGGGCATTAGTTCGTGTAACTGTCGTGAAAAATTAATTTAAACGTCTCAGAGAAAAAACTCTGGGACGTTTTTTTATCGTTAAGGAAATTATAAAATTTCGCCATGTAGATAACATATAAAGAAAGTAAATGAAACGTCTAGGCTAAAGCGCCAGCCCCTCGAGGTCGCTTCGATCCCTCGGGCGAAAGTGGTGGAGCGTTTACTTTCGCTTCGGGCTCGCAAGCAGCTGTCGGGGCTAAGCAGGTGTTTTAGCGCTTTTGTTTTGTTCAATATATGACAGATAGGCAATGCTTTTGTACAATGGGGGAATATAAACATACAAAAAATAATTTCCAAAGTGAAGGTGAATTCATGGATTTACATAATTTCGAACAATATATTTCCAAAACGTTTATTAGCCGTGGGAAGAACTATTTCAAACAGGGGAATGTAAGGCAGTTACACCAAATTGCATCGAATGCTTGGCGAGCGGTTGTTGCAGGTAGTGATGATTATCAAGTGTTTGTCGAACTAAAAGGAACTGAAATTAATGAATTCTTTTGTACATGCCCGTTTGATGGACCTACTTGTAAACATGAGGTGGCTGTATTCATCGCTATACGCAATCAGCTCGACACTGTTATCCTACCTAATTTTTCGGTGTCTTTGCTTCAAGGGCTATCAAATGAACAATTATTACAAGTCATTGAAAAACTAGTCGAACAAAACCCATTTCTACACAATCAGGTTCAACAAATGCTGACTCCAAAGAACAAAAAGGCCGTCATTTCTACTGTGCAGCAGGCAAACAAAATGATTTTAAGTTATTTACAACCGTATCTTGACCTTGAAAATATTTTTGAAGAAGAATTTGATGAAGCATTTCACGGTGTTAGTATCGTCATTGATTGGGCGAGAGATTCTTTAATAACAAATCAACAAGGGCAGGCGCTGTCATTATTTTTAAATTGCTATTATTTTGCCGCTCTTACAACAGAGCTATGTAATGATTGGCAAATCGATGAGCTAATGAGCGATATTTACCTAATGATGGTTGAAGTTGTCGAGGAAGTAGAAGACGAGCAAATGGCAATGAACTTTTTAAAGTTTTTCGAGGAAACTATTTTCAAAGATAACATCGACAAATCAAAAATCCTTAAGAGTGATTTATTCGATGTGGCACTACCACTCACAGTTTATGAAAAATGCGCAGCTTATTATAAGTTAATGCTGACACGCCTAGCCACATATCCGAATACAGAGGATTTAGTTGAGACGTTAAGCCTTACGTTAACATTAGAGATTGGATCACCAGAAGAGCAACAGGTCTATTATGAACGAACAGATTTAAACGATTCTATGCGTTCGCTCCTAATTACACATGCAATGGATAAACAACAGTATGAGCAGGCACTAGCGCTTTGTGCAGACGGTATCGAACGTACATCATCAAACACCTATAAAAAGCAAACATGGATGGAAAATGCATATAAAATCCACGATAATCTTAATAACCCGATTGCCAAACGTGCAATTGCGTTTGAATTAGCGGTGAAAGGTAATGAATCCTATTATCGTGAACTAAAAGGATTATATGATACAGAAGAGTGGGCAGTTATTTTAGAACAATTACTGCATTCATATGAGGAAATGAATCACTATCCTTATTTCTATTCTTCAATTCTTGTGGAAGAGCATCTTTGGAGTCAGCTGCTCTCTTATTGTCATCAACAGCCTGAACGCATAGTAAAGTTTGGACAGTTTTTGCAGCCGTTCTATGTGCAGGAGGTAGAAGGACTGTTTATGGCGCATATATTCGACCTAGCAGAGACTTCATCAAACCGAAGTCATTACAAAACAATTCGCGCGGCGTTATCAAGCTTGAAGGCGCTCGGTTATGAGGAAAGCACCTCGCAGTTAATACAGACGTTTACTACACGCTATCCACGTCGTACCGCACTACATGACGAATTAGCACATATTTAAACCACCTATTACCACCACAACTAGGCATACGCATTCGTTATGGTGGTTTTTTCAATTTAACTTCGTACCCTCAGTTAATAGGGCAAATGCTTGACTACTTGTCTGTTTCTCCAATCGGCATAAACCGCTTCAACGAGTTGCCATTTCTCGTCTTTGTCCTGAACGATCCCATTAAACTTTAATGCACCAACACGAAACTCAGTTGCATCTTCATTCAGAATAAATTGTAAATACGTTTCTCCTTGCACCCCTTTATAAATGGCTTCGCCTGATAGTTCAACGACATGTTCACCCGACCTTGCCTCATAGTAGCACCAATATGGACTTGTAAAATATTGATTAAATGCTTCTTCGACTCTTACTTCCTCATAGTTTGTAAGCATTCCATCCTTCACCGCATGAATGTATACATTATCGGTTACTTCATCCTCAGCATTTAAAACAAAACCAACTAAAACACCCATAATCACAACACAAATAAATACCCGAACATGCTGTCCAAATGACATGTACCTCACCCCTCAAGAAATACAGTTTTACCTATCATATCATCTAAATTATTGAATTAACTAGCATTTTTGTAACATTAAATAGAAAATATTAATCCACTCGAATTAACACGATGAAACAACTATAAAAAATTCGCAAGAGCAACATAAAGCTGGAAACACGTCTTTTTAACGTAAAGGGGGGAGGGTTAGTGTCCTCTGTATTAACAACTGCCGAAATCAGCGTTTCCACAATCGTTGTGACCGTTATAACTAGAGATGGGTATAAGTGGATGGTTATCCTTAAAAATGCAGGGAGAAGCTTTGTAGGGCGCTTTTACAAGAAGGGCGTTCATTATGCTTATTTTACGATAATCCTCAGGCTGGTGCGATCTATAAAAGGCTAGTTTTTGAGGATATCGGCTTTTGGAATATGAGACGCTATAAAAAACTACAATAAAAACAAGCATGCTAGATGGCTACTATTTGCGCCGTCAGCATGCTTTTTCGTCATCTGGCAAATTAGAAAGACACAACTGCTCAAAATAGGGTGAGTAGATGTCCTTATTTATATGGATGGGAAAGTTAAACTTCTTATCCATTAAAAAAGCCCCTAACCGAAGTTAGGAGCTAGTTTTTGTCTAGACACCCTCTAGGTCGCTCGATGTCCTCCTACGTGTGTAAGCACACTTGTCGGTAGTCTCCAGCGCTTGTCGGGTATGATTAAGCGTGATTGCTTTTTTAGATATTAGTGTGAAGCGTCTTGAACAGAAATACCTGTTTGAGCTTTAACTTCAACTTCACGGTATTTCGCAGCGTCAGTTTCTTTCGAAAGTAGAGAACCGATGAATCCACCAAGGAAACCAAGTGGTACAGAAATTAACGCTGGGTTTGTTAACATAATTAACGGATCACCTACGAAAATTGCTTTCCCTTCAACTGGGTTCCACACGTTTGGTGAAACTGCTACTAAGATTAAAGCTGAAATTAAACCTGTTAACATTGCTGTTACAGCACCATTTGAGTTGAAACGTTTCCAGTAAATTGTGTAAATGAGTACTGGTAAGTTTGCAGATGCAGCGATACAGAATGCTAATGATACTAAGAATGCAACGTTAAGCGTTTGTGCACCTAATGCTAAAAGGATCGATACTACAGAGATTATGATAGATCCAATTCGAGCAGCCAGAACTTGCTCTTTCTCTGTAATTTTACCTTTTTTAACAATTTGTCCGTAAATATCATGTGAAAGGGCAGATGCACCAGAAAGAACTAAACCTGCTACTACTGCTAAAATTGTTGCGAATGCCACGGCACAAACGAATGACATTAAGATGTCGCCACCTAAAGCTTCAGCTAAAAGTGGTGCAGCCATGTTACCGGCTGGGTTCGCTGCCACAATGGCTTCTTTACCTACGAATGCTGCAGCACCGAATCCAAGGAAGATTGTTAGTACATAGAAACTACCTACAATCCAAGTAGCCCAAATTACAGATGAACGTGCTGTTTGCGCATCTTTTACAGTGAAGAAACGCATTAAAATATGTGGAAGACCAGCTGTACCAAGTACTAAAGCGATTAACACAGAAATCGTGTTAATACCATTTGTGTAAAGTAAGCCTGGTTGTAAATACGCTGCACCAGCATCAGTAGCTGTTGTCATGTGCGAGAACATTTTTAAAATACTAAAATCGAATTTTGATAATACTAAGAATGAGATAATAATAGTACCAATCATTAATAGACATGCTTTAACGATTTGTACCCAAGAAGTAGCTGTCATACCACCGAATAATACATAAATCGTCATCATGACACCTACTAATAATACCGCTACCCAATAATCAATGCCTAAAAGTAATTGAATAAGTGCACCTGCACCTACTAGCTGTGCAATCATGTAGAAAAGAACAATTGTAATTGTACTAAGTGCTGCTGTACCACGAACCTTTGATTTATTAAAGCGGGCTGTGATCATATCAGCTAATGTAAATTTACCAAGATTACGTAGTGGCTCAGCAATGATGTATAACACCACTAAGTATGCTACTAAATAACCGATTGAGAAGAAGAATCCGTCGAATCCGAATAGAGCGACAGAACCCGCGATACCTAAGAATGAAGCGGCTGATAAATAGTCACCAGCAATCGCTAACCCATTTTGCCAACCTGTTAAGCCACCGCCAGCAGTGTAGAAGTCACTAGCAGATGAAGTTTTTTTAGATGCCCACCAAGTAATAACTAGTGTAAGCCCTACGATAGTAACGAAGAAGAATATTGCTGCAATACTCATTTTGAGGCACCCCCTTCGTATTCAGCGATAATCGCTTTTGCATCACGGTCGAAGCTGTTCGCTTTCGCAACATATAAATGCGCTAAACTCCAAGTCATAATGAACAGCCCAGCTGCGTAAAACCATACCCAAGTAATTTCACCGTACGCTTTTTCATGCAGTATTGTTGTGAAAGACGTTAGAACTGGTAATAGCATATACGCTGATAAGAATACTACCGTTAACGACCACAAAAATACATTCTTACGTTTTGCTAGTGTTTTGAATGATTCTTGACTTGCGATTTTGTCATAATCAATTTTTGGTTTTTGATTATTCCCCATAAACATACCCCCATTTGTGATAAGATTTACTGCTTAGTGTGTGTAAAATTCTGTTTCAAGGATTTTACAATTTTCATTCTATTAGAGCGTTCACAAAATTGCAATAGTTTTTGGATAAATTATGCAAAAAAAGTTTCTAGTAAAACAAGTTTTAGCGAGAAAAAATGACACATTTACTAGAATAATAATGCGTTCGATTAAATGAGAAACTCTTGTAAAGTGTTGGTATACCTGCATTTATACAGGTATTGACAAACGAGAAAGAAGCAATTTCGAGAAAGAAAATACAGTTCTGACAATTCTAAATAATTTGTAAAATATTTCACAAAAAAATCGTTTTAATAGAAAAAGGTATACCTGAAAAAGTAATCTTAGTAACGAGAAATAGTAATTTGTAACAAAAAAGAGTGCTTAAAAAGTCTTTTTACTGACTTTTTAGGCACTCTTTTTCTAATTAATGAGAAGCGTCTTGTACAGAAATTCCCGTATTTGCTTTTACACGAATTTCTTTATAAACACGTTCTGCTTCTTCAGCAGATACTTTATTCGTTGTTAAGACCGAACCTAAGTAACCTGCTATGAAACCAAGTGGAATCGTAATAATTGCAGGTACGGCTAATTTCACTAATGGTTCTCCAACAAAGATTGCATTACCTGTTGTTGACCAAACGTTTGGACCCATTGCACCTAATACTAAGCATGACACTAAGCCTGTCACCATTGCAGCTACGGCACCTGTCGAATTAAACTTCTTCCAGTAAATTGTGTATAGAATTACCGGTAAATTTGCGGAAGCTCCAATACAGAACGCAAATGATACTAAGAATGATACGTTTAAACTTTGCGCGAATAACGCAAGGATAATAGAAACAATAGCGATAGAGATCGAACCTGTACGCGCAGCTAACACTTGTTGCTTTTCTGTTAACTTGCCGTCCTTCATAATTTCACCGTAAATATCATGCGAAATTGCAGATGCACCTGTTAATACAAGTCCAGATACTACCGCTAAAATCGTTGCAAAGGCTACTGCACAAATAAATGAAAGTAAAATGTTTCCACCAAGGAATTCTGCAAGCAGTGGGGCAGCTGTATTACCTGCAGCATTTTCCGCAATAATTGCATCAATCCCAACAAAATGCATTGCACCAAAGCCTAGGAAAATTGTTAATGAGAAGAAAATTGCAGTAATCCACGTTGTCCAAGAAATTGATGCACGTGCTGTTTTTGCATCTTTAACTGTAAAGAAGCGCATTAAAATATGTGGTAAACCTGATGTACCAAGTACCAATGCCATCATCATAGACACTGAATCAATTGTTGACGTATATTTCACGCCAGGCACTAAATATTTTTCGCCGTGATCTGCAGAAATCGTATTAAACATTGTTACTAAATTAAAGTCGAACTTTTGGAACACTAAAAACGCAAGTAGGGTAGTACCAAATAATAATAAACCTGCTTTAATAATTTGTACCCAACTCGTTGCAGTCATCCCACCAAATAATACATATGTCGTCATCATTACGCCGACAATTAATACAGCGATCCAGTAATCAATACCAAATAGAAGCTTAATTAATGCACCTGCACCTACTAGCTGTGCAATCATATATAAAATAACAATAATAATCGTTCCTGTTGCGGCAACCCCGCGGATACGTTTTTCATTGAAACGCGAAGTCAGCATATCTGCTAAAGTATAGCGGCCAAGATTTCGCATAGGTTCTGCAATTATATATAGAAGAACTAAATTCGCTACTACATAACCAACCGAAAAGAAGAACCCGTCAAAGCCCGTTAAAGCGATCGCCCCGGATACGCCTAGGAATGCAGCTGCAGATAAGTAATCTCCCGCAATCGCAAAGCCATTTTGCCAGCCCTTAAGACCGCCACCAGCTGTATAGAAATCACTCGCAGAAGAAGTTTGCTTCGCTGCGATGTATGTAACGATTAATGTTAAACCAACTATCCCTAAAAAGAATCCTGCTGATACTAAATTCATCCACGTGCACCTGCTTTCTCATATTCGGCAATTACTGCAGCCGCTTCCTTATCAAATTTCGCTGCCATTTTCGTATAAAGCGTACAAAGCGCAATCGTCATAATGAAAAGGGCCAATGCATAAACCCAAACCCACGTAATGCTGCCAACTGCTTTCTGTTGTAATACAGAAGTAAACGCTAAAATCGGTAAAAAGATGTAAAATGTTAAAAATGAAGCGGCTACACTAAATAAAAACGTATTTTTCTTTTTAACAAACTTGTTAAATGAATCCATACGATCAATCGCAGCATAATCAATTGGTTGTACAATTTGCTTTTCTGTTAAACCTACATTCGTCATTTCAATTCCCCCTAATGAATTATTATTCTTTTTTAAACGGATTATTTCTCTTTCGCCCCGCTACAAGAACTTATTGTAAGAGGGAAATCCTTATTATGCAATACTAAATTATTCAGAAAAGTACGTAAAATTCCGAATTGTATTAATACTCTAAACTTAGAATTACCAAGCTTTAAATAGAAAAAAATCCACCAAAATAGGATAGGGTTTATTGAGAAATAGTATTTCAATAACATGGAAAACAAATAATATGTATGGGTAAGTATTTTCGTTACATTTCATACAAAATAATGTTTCGCTAGTCTAAAATAGTATTTTAGCACCTAAAAGCCGAAATTAGATACATTGTTATATAACATGTAATAAAATGATATTTTTTTGCTATATTTTATTTTTTTAGAAAAGTTGCATTTTTTTTCGTCTGGAGCAAAATATTTATTAATTTACAGGTAAGAGTGGGGAATAGGGATCATTAGAGTCCATTTAGGAAGGTCCGAGCGGGTATGATCTTCGAAATAAATAAAGATCGCCAATTTTCAAAAGAGTTAAAACTTAGTTATCTGATATTAGGAATAAAACCACATATTTTTCAACGCTATCGTAGTACTTGATCTACCTTTAGTAAACCGAACAAACCTTGACTAGTATCTTCTTTTAATAGAAGATACTAAAAAGAGGGTACATGGGAAAATGGTTTTTTATCATTTATCTGCTATGCTTCAAATAAAAACCCGAGTTTTTACTCAACCTCTATCAAATTTTTACTATTTTTATCATTCTGAGACTTTTTAACATAATTCGCGGCAAAGGAGCCAATAGCATGTTACCATTACAAACAAAACGATTACAATTTCAACGTTATTCAAAAGAAGATTTACCATTTATCGAGAGACTAGTGACAGATCCACAGGTGATGCGCTATATCGGTTCAGGAACAGCGCAGGACGCCACATATGCAAAAGCCTTACTAGAACGAATGCTCGAGCAATATGAAAACTTTGACGTGTTTGGACTACATAAGCTAGTTCATAGGCAAACTGGCAAACTAATTGGCCATGCAGGGCTTGTCGCTCAAGTTATTGATGATGCTTTTGAAATTGAGCTTGGCTACTGGATCACACCAGATTGCTGGCAACAAGGTTTGGGAACAGAAACTGCGCAGGCACTTAAAGAATATGCCATTGAGGAGCTGGAGCTTGAGAGATTTATTTCAGTCATTCAAATTAATAACGCAGCTTCCATTAAAATCGCAGAAAACAATGGGATGCAGCTAGAGAAAACAATTGAACATGATGGTCAGCAAGTTCATGTATTTGTGCATTTAATAGAAACAAATTAAGAAAAGTCATAATCGTTTAAATCTGATGCATTGAAATTGAACGGTTTTATCTCATTTTTCGTTTCTGTCTCACTATTTAAAGTATACTTTTCGAGCGAGACCTAACTTCCTATAATATATATTATGACCGTGTCCCTATTTGGAAAATAAGAGAAGCGCCTTCTCTTTTATACTTCGACGCTGGAACTGTACGTACATAGACAACACATCCTTGTCTTTTCAATAAGCTTTTCTTATTTAAAAAATTTCATGTTAATCTAACTTTTCAATACGATATCGGTGTTTTTTACTTTTAATACTCTCCATATCAATATGGTTAATTGCCGCTTCAATCATTTGATTCATCGGTATGCTTAATTCTTTTGATCGGTTAGATAGGCGCTGGAATAAATCAGCATCCATCGTTGTTCGAAACTCTTGCTTGGCGCAGCGAGGTTGCTTAATACCTGTGAATGTATGATCTTGCAATAAATTTTCTATGCCATTTTCAATTACATAACCTATTTCGGTATCATTGTCTTTGGCGAATTCTTTTAAATGCTCTAACACTTCTGGTTTTAAACGTGTTTTATATCGATGTCTCTGTTGATCTTTTGAATGAATAAGCTTGCCATTATGTAAAACCCACATGTATATGCCCCCTTCACTTCCTTATACAATATCTGAAATTGGGACATGGTGCAAATTCCTATTATTACTTAACGTCTGATTAGTTCAAAACCTTATTGTATTTGGTTCAACACCATAACTTGGGGTTGATTTCCGTTCTGGCTGGACGCTTTCCAGGGGGCGTTCGATGAGCCGCTTCCCTCGCTATGCTCAGTCCAGGGTCTCATCTAGAACGCTAATCCCCTAGGAGTCGCCAGCCGCCACTCCAATCAACAATCATCCTGCTCTAGTTGTTATCCCAGTATTTTGGTGATGAGCCTTTTATTTTTCTTTTCATTTATAAATGTAATAGCTTCTATAATTCTTTTATACTTTGGATTAAAAGCACTCAATAAACTTTTGCTTTGATTGGCATGCTTAGTTAATAATCAGCTCCTCTTCAGAATAGCATAAAAACTCATTTGCAATTGATTATTGCAAATGAGTTTTTAATTACTAGCCGCCATCTAGCTTGGTTATAAAAAAAAGGCTTACTTTAAGTATTCTAATTTAATTATTTTGCTCAAGGCATTGGTAAACCGCCATCATATCTCGTTTATTTAACTCCCGAATACGAATAAAAATTGGAATATCTGCAACAGCCTCAATAGTTACGCTTTCAGCAACTACATCACTTACTTTGCCAGTTAGCCATGTTTTTACTGGTATCCCTTCAACAAGCTCCCGAAGGCCATGCTCATTGATGCCACTTGCATAACAACTTACACAAGGAATTGTTAATTTAAACACGCCATCATGGAGCCCGTCTTCCGAAATTACTTTCTTTCCTTTACAGAATGGACATGGCTCGCTTTTTTTAATTTTATTAATTTGGGTAACTAATTTTTTGTAACCAAATACTTCATAAACATACGTCAGTTTTTTGTATTTCCCATTGGTGAAATACTTATCAATGATGGTTTCTCTCGTTTCGGTGATATTATCAAAATCACAGATTGTGACCCGATTATTAAGGCTGATGGATTCGATATTGCCGCTAATACTGTCCCAAAATGGCAGAACATTTTGTAACACCACTTCATAGTGGGCAAAGCTTGCCTGCTCCAGCTCAAGCATTTTCAGCGCGACTTGTGTTTCCCGAGGCAAAAGGGAGACATCTTCCGTCAAAGCCATAGCGCCTCCGACAATGGCCTTCATTTTTTCTAGTAGCTGTAAATTCCCAACGGTTTGCATCACTTGATCAAGAGGCTGTTGAATAATGTCCCGTATATCCGTGTCACCAAATTTCAGCTTTTTATGATGATTCAGTACGGTTCCTTGACAGATTGGACAAGTAATCATTTCTTTGGATTCTTTGATTTGCTCTTTAATAATCGATTTCGAAACAAATATATAGCGCCCAATGAGGAGATTAAAGCCTTCCCAAGTCCTCGACGCCTTGCCTGCTTTATCATAGAATGACTTTTCCCAATACCCATATAAAAAGGTATGTTTTTCTGCTTCCGTCATGTCATTGTAACTTTTACTTATATCCTGCCCGAGCTCATTTTTAATCTCATCAAAGAGGAATTGCAATTTTGGATATTGATAGAATTTTAAAACCTCCATCACGTCTGGATGAAGTAAGCCATCCCAAAATGGCACGGTTTTGTCCTGAATTACAATATCTATATCAAATTTCTCAATCACTTGGCGGCCCGAGCAGGATGGACAATGGTTTTGCTGATTATAGAAATCGAAGCTATACGTATCTTTATTGGTTGGATGCGCCGCGACTATATGGTTGATCAAGCCGCCCATTTCATAGAGAAAACTATATTGACTATACAAGTGACGTTCCAGATCAATGGCGATGACGGGTGCAATTGTATCCGATTCGTATTCACCATAAATTAAACGAGCCATTGATGATAAGCTTTTTAAGATGCCGCCCTTATAGATGTTTTCTGCATTATTAAAATAGGCAATTTGATTTTCTTTTAAATAGTTAATTCCATTTTGTGACTTTAGTGTTGAAGAAATTTGCAATGGAGCAACTGTAGCTGCACTGTTTTGCCTGCGATAATAATCATTATGACTGACAACATCAAGGTGCTCCACAGGTACAGGCTGTCTTTTACCAAAATCAACGATAAAATCAGAGTTTTCTAGCATATAAGCATTATGTTCAATCAATATCATGGAGACAGATTCATCCGTCAGAATGTCCCTGATGCTATCAATGAATTGATTTAAAATATTTTGTGATAAACCTTTTGAAGGCTCGTCAAAAATAAAAAGCGTATGTGGGTTTCTTGAGTTGGCAAACAGCTCTGAAACTAAATGGACACATTGAAATTCACCCGTCGATAAGGACTGTGTTTTTCTTTCCAACGTCAAATACCCAAGTCCAAGTTTAATCAATAAGCTCAAACGTTTATGCGCGATGTCTTCGTTTGGCAGTTCATCAATAATATCTTCAATCGAGCGCTGAAAAATATCTTCAATATCTTCACTATATTTTGTGAGTTTCTTTTTAATATCAAGAAAAGTCGCAACAGTTGACCGACTAGTAATCGATTGGTTCCGATCTTGCCCAACCATGACCAGTTTATCTTTTGGATAGCGCTTCAGAAAATCTTTGGCCATACACTCATTGACAAGTGTCGATTTTCCACATCCAGACTCCCCCGTAAAAGTGACAATTCTATTTTGGGGAATCTGTATCTCAGCCATTTGAATATTACGACAGTAAAGATCCTGAAATTGATAGTATTCTGTGGGTATAGCCCGATTTCGTTCCCAAGTAATTGGTTTTGGACGTGGTGATTCTTCAACAATTTTCCCGCCGTATTTACCACTACCAGGCCCAAAGAACAATTGCTCATTCGTTGTGTCGAGCACCGTGTCAGAATGGTCAATAAGCCAAATTTGATTTTTATAGCCCAATTGTTGAATCTGTTCTAAAATTCCTAATAACGTTTGGTGATCTAGCCCCACGGAGATTTCATCAATTATAATGACCGTATTTTCACTTGTTGCCATGAATTCTGCCAAATAAAGTCGTGTTAATTCTCCACCTGACAATGTTCCCATAATGCGATTTAAAGTTAAGTAACCAATATTCATATTGATGATATTTTTAAGAATATGTTGTTTAGCTTCACTAATATTTAAAACGTCTGCTAGTGAAAAAATGGTCTCAATGCATAAGTCGTTAATATCGGAAATATTCTGTGGTTTATCAAATAATTCAATCATATATTGCCCGGCTTCTTGATTATAGCGCTTCCCCTTACACTTAGGACATTCGATATTTTTAGTAGTTCCGCGACCTTTACAAGCTGGACACCAACCTAATTCATTATTAAACGAAAAAACTTCCGGAGAAAGATTATATTTTTCTGCAAGAGTTACACGTATCTCAGTAAACACGCCCGTATGTGTACCCATTGTTGAACGTGGATTGGAAGAAATTGATGACCTTCCTAGAAAAAGTACAAGAGGCATTTCTTCCATCTTGATGGCACTAAAATTGGTTTCCATAATAGTAGGAAATAAATACTGATATTCAGCTTTTGGCAATAAGGAAACGAGACGCTTCTTAGATTCTTCCCCAATAGTTAGACAAAAAGTTGTTTTACCAGATCCAGACAAACCAGCAATTCCTAACGATTCCTCTCCTGGTAGTACTGCATCTAATTTGTTAATATTGTTCGCAATTAATTGATTTATTTTCATAGCGATCTCCTCTCCACTCACTAATTATAGTATTGCCATGTTAGTGAATCTACAAATGAATTTGTTGTGTTACTTGTTTCAGGTGTACTTGTTTAGTTTATTGCTATGAACTGCCGCGATGCACAGGTGCAGAAAAAACGTCCCTTACGTTAAATGAAGTAAATACGTAAAGTTAAGGTCAAATTGCCTAGTCAGTTGTCAATTCGCAGCGTAAAATTTTTGAAAATGCTGACGCTTTCCCCTACTTCATTGCGTCTAACAGTATATAATAGACCTATGGAGGTAGATTATGCTAAAAATAAAAAAAATCGAATTTATAAAAGTTGTTTATGATGAATCGTTATCACATAATATCTTTTCCATTGCCAATATTACTTTTTCTAATTACGAGCCGATTCATGGTGCGCTCTTATATTGGCGAAAAAATACATCGCAAGCGGAATATACACCTGATGGCGATTATAAGTTCTTTTATGATATGGCAAATGTGATGTATTTTGCATCCGTGAAATTTCCGACGCATACCCGCTTAACACGTGACCAACGCCAGGAACTTGCCTTTATTCTACTCGAGCAGCGTGGTTCGGTTGGCTCTTATAGCTTCCCTACGTCAATACGTCAAAAGAAAACGTTCAATCCGAAAAAGCAGCTGGAAACACTCGCTTTTCCTGAGCATTTTAACGCAAAGGATTTTGGCAACCATGCTTACTTTGAAAAAACTGACGACATTAGCGATTCTGTAGTAAGCCGCTATAGTGCTTACGACCGCGCGTTTGTTGAGAATTATTTAAAATGGCGCTTTCATGCAGCAAAATTGCATCCCAATGACTTAGAACCGTATCTTCCATACATTGACTTCTCATTTATTTGCTTTATTAATTCGAATTTATCGGAAAAGTATTTGATTGAGCATCTAGATAAAGTTGATTTTATGGCCTTACAATTTAATCGTCCGGTGCTAGCGCGTCTTTCAGCATCTTTTAAACGTTATATGATAGAACAACTCCAGTTGCATAAAAAACCGATTCACGACGATTTTAAAGGGAAATTAGAAGACTTCATTGAAGATGACTTATTTTACGATCAATATGAGTTCGTCTACTTGCCTGAAAGTGATGAGGAAGAGGATATTGACTTTCTATTTTTCGAATATGAGCGGGGGGCCAATAAATGGTATGGGAGCGAACATTTGATTAAAGGCATCCCTTCAATGGCATGTAAGTTGTTTGATCGTGATGGGTTTAAAAATCCGACGAATAAAGAGATGGATAGTAAATTTGAGGCGTTCACAGCCATTCAAAGGAAGTTATTTGGGGCGATTGCTGAACCTCACTGGCTGCACCGTTATCGGAAAAATTTAAATTGGCATTTGATTTGTCAATATAATCCGTATTTAACGGAGGATTTTTTAACAGCTCATATGAAATGGATTGATTTTAAAGCACTCGGTTTTAACACTCGCTGTGTATTATCTGAAGATTTTCTCATGGAGCATATGCATCAATTTAATCATCAGCAACCCGTTCCATTAATTTTATGTCATTTAACGGAACATTTGTATTTAACGTATAAAGATCAGCTCGTAGTAGATCTTACCCTATTGTATAAATATATGGACTGTATTGATGAAGCGGAGTTTGAAATCCTTCAGCATTTGTTAGAAGAATAAGTAAAAGCGCCTCTCACGGATGAGAAGCGCTCTTTTTTATTTGTTATTAAGTTGCTCTTCAATTTTTTTTGTAAGATCTGCAACGTTTAACGGCTTACTAAAATAATAGCCCTGTACGTACTCGCAATTATGTTCTTTCAGTATAGCCAATTCTTCCTCTTGTTCGACCCCTTCAGCTATAACAACCAAGTTCAGTGCGTGTGCAAGCGAAATAATTGCCGCTACCATAGCAACGCCTGATTCGTCTTTATTGATATTTTTGATAAATGTACGATCGATTTTTAACGCATCCACCGGGAACTCTCTTAAATAGCTTAACGATGAATACCCTGTACCAAAATCGTCAAGAGCAATCGTAATGCCCATCTTCTTAATCTCTTTAATTTTGAAAATCAGTTCTTCATTATAATCGAGCATGCTCATTTCAGTAATTTCGATTTCTAATTGATGTGGATTAACATTAGTTTCGTCAATGATGGCTTGTAGTTGTTGTACAAAGTCAGACTCCGCGATATGAATAGGCGAAATGTTCACCGCAACACGAAAATCAACGCCGTATGTGTCATGCCATTCTTTTATTTGCAATGAGGCATTGCGTAATACCCACACACCAATTTCAGAAATAAGTCCACACTTTTCAGCAAACGGAATGAATTGATCTGGAGGCATTTGGCCAAGCTCTTCGTCATACCAACGAAGAAGTGCTTCTATCCCTTCCATACGACCTGTTTTAATATCAATTTTTGGCTGATAATGAATTTCAAAGGTATCATTGCGTAACGCTTTGTGTAATTTTGTTTCAAGGAGTAACCAACGATCGTTCGTACCGCGCATATTTTCCTTGTAAACATAGTAGTAATTGCCTTTTTTATTTTTGGCTGCATACATCGCAATATCTGCAGTCCTCAGCATTTTGGATAATGTCTGTCCATGATCTGGATATATGCTAATCCCTAAGCTAATGCTTGCATAAAACTCGTAATCATAAAACGTAAAGCTATTTTTGAACACATTAATAATACGTTCCGCCATTTCTTCTACAAGCGAAATGTCCTCTAGCACATACACGAATTCGTCACCGTTTAAACGGTAAAATGATTCGACTTTAACGTCGATTTCATTTAGACGTCGGGCAATTTCTTTTAGGAAAAGATCCCCTACTTTATGACCAAGACCATCGTTAATATTTTTAAACCGGTTTACATCAAAGAAAAATAACGCAAATTTACTGCCTGTCCGCGCACAGTTCGTAATTTCATTTTCAATGCGCTTCGTTAAATTACGACGGTTCGGTAAGCCGGTTAAATCATCATGGTATGCGATATGAGCAATCTTTTTAATATTTTTTTGAGCTGTAATATCGGTACGAATAGAAATATATTGGTACGGCTGTCCTAACTCATCTAAGAAAGGTACAATTGTTGTTTTAACCCAATATAATGACCCATCTTTCGCTCGATTACAAATTTCTCCATGCCATGTTTGACCGTTTCCAATCGTTCTCCACATTTCTCTGAAAAAAGATTTCGGATGGAAACCCGAATTTAATATGCGGTGATCTTGTCCAACGAGTTCAGTTCTAGTATACTTGGAAATTTCACAAAACTGATCATTCACAAGTGTAATAGTGCCTTTACGATCCGTTACGGCAACAATCGAAGTTTGGTCCAGAGCAGCTTTAATATCTTGTAGCTGGACAACTGAGAAATCCATAGATTCAAGTACTTTTGTATTACTTCCTTGCTGCATTTAACCTCTTCCCTTCAACGAATTTTTATTGTTAAACCTTAATTGACAATGCAATAAAAGGTATCGTTAGTAAATTATACTTATTTGTCTAATTATAATGCTTCACAATGATACAATTCAATGATAAATAAAATAAAACATTGCTACTATTTAGAAAATACATTATTTTTAGCCACAAATTAAAAACAACCTTACATACAGTGACTGTATGCAAGGTTGTTACCGGACATCGCTATTAGCTGGCGAATTCATTTCTTCCTCTTTTCTGCTGTGCACGCTCATTGTACGTATCAAGCTGTTCGTGTGATAAGTTCAAGATGAAATAGTGGAAATTGATTGGTTCAAGACCATGTTCCTCACAAGCTTTTCTATAGTATTCATAGCCACTTCGATAATCAGACATATTAGTTACCTCCCTTCATTGTATATGCTTGCTCATTATAAGCATTTAACTGTTCTTGTGAGAGTTGGATTACATAATAGCGGAAATTGATCGGCTCTAACCCAAACTGCTCGCATTTTGATAAATATACTTCATAACCTTCACGATACATTGTCAAATGAATTACCTCATTTCTTTTTTTGTACTATAACAGAATATGTTTCTTGTATTTAATATAGTACAGAATGGTTGAAGTGTCAATAAATTATCTGAAAAATTTATAAATTTAAAAGAGTGGACTCATCAGGAAATTGAGTCCACTCTTTTAGTTTACATAATCATATTATATTATTAAACGGGTTATTTTTCAGTACTTCTTGAATCTGCTCATCTTCTATATGAGTATAAATTTGCGTCGTAGCAACACTGGAGTGCCCTAAAATATGCTGCAAACTACGAATATCCGCACCCGCCTTATACATCATTGTTGCAGATGTATGGCGTAGCTTATGTGGGGTAAGTTTATCCTTTTTATGCTCGGACTGTGCATTGATTTGCTTGACGATTTTTGCAACCGTTTGGCGGGCAAAACGTGCCCCTTTTTGAGAGACAAAGAGTGGCTCCGGACCGCTTCCTTTAAAAGCATGACGCTCAGTTAAATAGCGTTCTAGCGCGGCTAAACAGGCGTCATTTAAATACACAGTGCGCTCCTTATTCCCCTTCCCTATAACCGTCAAATTACGCCCCTGAACCGAGTTATTGTTTAGTGAACATAGCTCTGATACCCGGATGCCGAGGTTCAAAAAAAACACCATCATACAGTAGTCCCGCGTTGAGTAATGCTGCTCCTGAATCGCCGTAAGAAATGCCTTCGCTTCGTCCATATTCAAGTAAATCGGTGTACGTTTCCCGATTTTTGGCGATTCTAACTCCTCTGCTGGGTTTTCTTCTATTAAACGACGCTTCCCCTTTAAATATTTAAAAAAAGCCTTCAATGTAGCTACTTTACGAGCACGTGCTGCCGCCGAGTTATTTCGCTGTACCTCGCAGTATTCCATAAATAAGTATAAATCCTCAAGTGAGAGCTCGCGAACCCAATCAATTGTTATGTCCGAAATATCAACCATATGTATTTGTGCTGGTAGTACGTCTTCTTGTACGCCTTTTATAAAACGCAGGAATAGTACAAGGTCATATTCGTATTCTTTACGGGTACGCTGTGATTTCCCGGTAATCGTCGTTAAATAGATCAAAAAGTCCTTCAAAATTTTTGGTAATGCCGTTTGCTTCATTTCCCTCACCTCTAAGGGTAATAATACCATAAATAACGTTCCCAAATTCATATTTGGGAACGTTTATAAATTTTTTCGTAAAAAACAGGCTTTTTTCGGCCATTTAAAGAACAAATGTTCCCTAAACATAAAATCGCATTTAAACGCATCGAAATTCCGTTTTGCATACCTACACCCATCTCACTTCGTCTAAGAGCGTTTTATTAAACGTGAAAAATAAGGAAAAAAACTTCCATTTTTTTAAAGTTCAAATAAAAAAAGCCACTCCTCTAATAAGAAGTGACTAGTTAATTAAGAAATAAGTTTTAATCCGATAACCGAAACAATGATGAGGAAGATAAAGAATATCCGCTTCCAGTCCTTTGACTCTTTGTAAATGAGCATGCCAATAATCGCTCCACCTGATGCGCCAATGCCTGTCCAAATTGCATAGGCCGTTCCCATCGGTAAAGTTTTCATCGCCACTGTTAATAATGCGAAACTCGCGGTGAAAAATACAATAAGCAGGACAACTGGCTTCCAGCTTCGTTTCGCGTACATTTCATTCATCATGACAACGCCTAACATTTCACAAAGCCCTGCAGCAATTAATGCAATCCACGCCATTCTAGTCCTCCTCACTTTCTGTTGAATTTGATATGAGCTTCAGCCCTAATACACCACTTAGTAAGACTATAATAAGTGCGACTTTTACGATATCAAACGGTTCGCGGAAGAACACCATTTCCGTAATGACCGTGCCAGCTGTACCAAGCCCTACAAATACCGCATAAACCGTTCCCACAGGTAACCTACCACTAGCATAAATCATACCGCAGAAGCTAATAATGATGCCAATGACCGTTGAACCCCATGTTAAAACTGAGTCTGCATGCTTTAACCCAATTACCCAACCTACTTCAAATACTGCTGCTATGACTACTATAAGCCAAATACGATTCATTTTATTTCCTCCTTCACAACAAATAAAAGCCTAAGAGACCCTGTATGAACAGTTATCTCCCAGGCTTTTATCCTTCCGTGTTACATGCACGTAGCATGCGTTTTCTCTCGGTCCAGGCTAGCAGAAGCTACGGAACCCTAGAAAACTTCAACTATTTAATTTCTTTCTACTGTATCACAAAGTGCTATCAAAATATAGTTACACTGCTTCAACCAATAAAGTTCGAGTAAATATAAACAATAATTATGGCAATTAACAAGAACTTAAGGAACTTGCGTAATAGTTTGAATACAAATGTCACGATAAGTAATACAAGCAAAAACATTAATAAAATTTCCATGAGCCTCTCCTATCTTAAAATAGAAATTTGTGCTCCGTTACGTGTAATTGTCCAGTTCGATGATTGCACATATCGAATCGTTTCTATAATAGTCCATATTAAAGGCTGCCGTATTGCGGGCTTTTTATAGTGTGGCTACTTCATCATATGTATACGGATGCGCTTTTAACGTTTCAATAATATACGCTTCCATAAGTGTAATTGTCATAAATTTAATCCTCCCTTTATTCATATAAATACCCTAGTATTCATTGGATCCAAAGGAACTAACTTCTTCCATGCATGCGATCTTGGCGCTCTTTTAAGACGCCTTTTCGTGCGTAGCCTAATCGTTTGTACAACTCGAAATCTTCGTCAGATTCAGCGACATTTTCACGGTCAATTAAAGTATAACGCACATTTGTACATGTTACTTTAACGCCGAGCTGCTCTGAAATATATTTAAATACACGTTCAATCGTTTTTACAGATATCGGCTCACCTTGTTTGTTACCAACACCTAGCCACATAAAATCTGTAAATTCGGCTGCTGGTAGAAAAGCCATTGTTTCTTTCTTATATTGATGTAGTAAATCCTTTAACATAGATGGCAGGGGTAGTAAGCGGTGCGAACGTGATGATTTAATACGAATTTGCGTATGCTCAATATGTTTCCATTTCATTCGCACGACCTCTGCTGGCTTTAACCCTAATTGGCTTACTGTTTGCACAATTGCAGAATTACGCAGCGCGATCCATCGTATTTCTTCTTCTTGTGCATGTTCATATATCCGATTCCAAACTTGGAGCGCTTCTTTTAACTGCTGCTCGGTTAGTAATTGTAGCTGACTTTTATCGGTTTTTACTGGCAGTAATAATGTTTCTGGGATACTTACATGATGACCACGAAGTTGAAGAAATTGAAGAAAACTGCGCAATGAAGCAATTTTTCGGTTGACACTCGTTTTAGCATTAAACGTCGCCATTAAATGTGCTCGGTATGCAGTTACAGTCTCTACGGGTGTTTGGAATAGATCGTAGGTTTGCTGTTCTGTATATTTAACAAATTGCTGGCAGTCAATTGTGTATTGCTTAATTGTATGTGAGGATTTATTAATATTCATTAAATGAACGCGGAAATGCTCTACTAATTCAGCAAAATCGGTCATAGGACACTCTCCTTATAGCTATACGTGACAGACACTGCTACGATTATTATTTTCGTGCGAGTGCTGTTTGAATTAGCATAACATAAGTGTCGGATAATGCGCAATTGAATACTCTAACATAAATTGGAGAATACTCGATTTATTGTATTTGAGCATCTATACAGTAAGGGATTTTATCTTAATTAGGGACGCGAAACTAGTATTCTGGCATAACTAACGACTAGCCGCGCAAAATCGTTGTTATTCTTGTTTTTTCTGTACGCCGACTCTTTTTACTTGAATATTCACATAATAGTGTGACACTTAGTTATAGTAGGATATAATGAGCGAAATACAGATTTAGGGGGAATTTTGACGATGCAAGTGCGTACGACGAGGCTCGAAGCCGAGGAAGCGAAAATTATTTATCAGGAAACAGCAGGACTTGCGATCATTACAATCCACCGCCCGCAATTGAAAAATGCGTTAACCGCAAATATGTGGGATCAGCTCGCAAAGATTGCGCTCCAAACACTTGAAAATCCGAAAAACAAAGTGCTACTGCTACGAGGGTCTGGAGAGAACTTTACTGCAGGCTCGGATATTAAGGAATTTAATTCTATTTCATTAGATAAAGCGGAGGAAGCGTTTCTCCATATGGAAAAAACGATTTCGACGATTGAAAATTTACCCATTCCAACAATTGGAATCATTAATGGTCCTGCGATGGGGGCTGGATTAGAGCTTGCGCTAGCTTGTGATATCCGCATTGGGTCAGAAAAAACGAAAATGGGCATTCCTGTTGGAAAATTAGGGATTACATTAAATAACAAGTTTGCAAAGCGCCTAGTTGATTTAGTCGGCCCTTCTGCGACAAAGGATTTCGTTTTCACTGGTCGGATGTACAAAGCGGAGGAAGCATATAAAGCAGGGATGCTCAATTATTTAGTTGCTGAGAAAGATTTAAATAAATTTGCAATCCGTATAGGAAAATTAGTTGCTGGGATGTCTCCAGATTCGTTGCTCGCCGTCAAACGTTCTGTGAAAGAGTGCGTGAACTCAACTCCAGAATCATGGACAGGTTCAACGCCGTTCGTCTCACAAACGGACTTTACTGAAGGGGTACGCGCATTTGTTGAAAAGCGTCAGCCACAGTTTACACGTAATACAAAATAAGTTAACAAAAATCGCCTGTGGAGCTTACAGGCGATTTTTCTTTTCAGTACCTTTGACCGTTATATTGATCGTGTCAGGCTCAATATTAAAATGCAGGAAGAACTGCTGTGATATTTGGGCTTGTAAACCTTTCAATTGTGTTCCCACATCATAGTTTACTGGAGCTGCAATATGTAGTGTTAAGCTAATACGCGGTAATGTCACCATTGTAAATTGCAGATTATCAAGCTTAGTCACATAGGGATGTTGCTCCACTGTATAGGTAATGACATCCACATATACAGAGCGCACAATATTAATCGTTTCTTGATGGAAATCAGGACGAACAATAGTTGTTTCACCAAGTTTTTCCCGATTATTCGAGAAAATATCCACGCCCTTTTGAATGAGCCGGTTAAAAAAGTTCTGCTCTACCTGTCTATGAGGTATTGGCATGAGATGCTTGCCTTGTGTTTCTCGGATAAAGCGCGCCATTTGAATTTCACGGTTCGTACGCACATCGTTTATATAATGGAAATGATCTATATCTCCAAGTTCTAAACGTTTCGCGATTTTCTTCGTCATTTTATCGGATGTGCCAATAATAAGTAATGCAGCCACATTAGCCTCCGCTAGCGCTTTTTTGACATCCTCCTTATGCCAGTCCTCCTGAAAGATCGCCCGACGCACTGCTGTTACTGTATTTTTCTCAAATTTCGCCGACGTTCCCCCTCGCTTCTCACCACCCACAATAAGCAGTCCGTCATCGATAATCGCGTCAATATTATACGTATGAGCAAACTGCAAGGCACTCGTACTTTTGCCTGTTCCACTTGGACCACTTAATGAATAGATCAACATAAAATTCCTCCCTCAGTGCTATTAAGTGTAATACATTGAAAGTGTTTTGACGAATAGCTACACCTGCGATTATTCTACACTGCCGCCACCTTTCGCTATATTTTATGAATAAATTCTTTTTTCTGAATATCCATTCCTCCTCTTGCTTTATTATGATAGAATGATGCTTACATTTGAAAGTAATTAAGGAGTGTTACAGTTGATTATTGAACCATCGAAGAAAATGTCGCTTTTTGCGCCAGCTATTTTTAGCGACTTAAAGAACTTCGCAAAACTACAGCAGCAAAAAGGCATGGAGCTAATTGATTTAAGCTTAGGAAGCCCAGACATTCCCCCTGCTGAACGTTTACGTCAACGTATGTCAGAGTTGACGAGTCTCTCTTCTTCTTACGGCTATACGTTAACAGGAATACAAAAATTTAACGACTCAGTTTGTCGCTATTATAAACGAGTAAATGGTGTTGATTTAATTCCAGAAACAGAGGTTGTCCAAACGATTGGCTCACAGGAAGGTCTTGTTCACTTACCTGTTGCCTTTTGTGACCCAGGGGACATTGTGTTAACAACAAATCCAGCTTATGTTGCGTATGATGCCGGCATCCATCTAGCAGGTGCAACACCGTACTACATGCCGCTCACGAAGGAAAACGGCTATTTGCCAGATTTAAATGCTGTGCCTGAGGACATTGCACAAAAGGCCAAGCTGCTTATTTTAAACTTACCAGGCAATCCGGTACCAGCAATGCCATCACTTGAATACTTTACTGAAGTTGTTGCATTTGCAAATAAATACAACATCATTGTGTTACATGATGCGGCATATTCTGAGTTTTACTTTACAGGCGATGCACCGATTAGCTTTCTCGCAACACCCGGAGCAAAAGAAGTGGGCCTTGAAATTAACTCATTATCAAAAAGCTTTAGCTTAGCAGGCACTCGAATTGCGTACATAGTCGGCAATGCTGAAATGGTATCAATTATTAAACAACTAAAATCAAACTTAGACTTTGGCATTTTCGAGCCAATTCAACAAGTAGCCGCACTTGCATTAGATCACGCAGAGGAAGTAACAGCCGAGTTACGTCTAACATTCTCTGAGCGTCATAAAACATTAATGGACGGTTTAACTAAAATCGGTTGGGAAGTTGCACCAAGTAACGGTGGCATGTTCGTGTGGGCAAAATACCCATATGACCTAGATAGTGTCACATTCGCCTATAAAGCGATTGAAGAAACAGGGGTTATTATGGTGCCAGGTACCGTTTTCGGCTCTGCAGGTGAAGGCTACGTGCGTTTAGCGCTTGTACAAAGTGTAGACAAGCTACAACAAGCCGTAGAAAAATTAAAAACAATTCAATAAAGAAAAAGTCGACAAAATTAATTTTGAGAACTTTAATTCAGATAACATACCGAAGATTCTTTACACTTATAAATCGGATGCAGCATTCCAGTAAGTTACTCACTGAGTGGCTTTTCATTATTTTGGCATGTACTATCCAATTATTTAATAATCTATAAAATGAATGTGAAATTAAATACCAGTTTATGGAGGATAAATATGAAAATAACGCATATAGATCATTTAGTTCTGACTGTTCAAAATATAGATAAAACATGTATTTTCTATTCACAAGTCTTAGGAATGGGTATCGTTACGTTTGGTGAAGGTAGAAAAGCGCTTAGTTTTGGGCAACAAAAAATAAACTTACATGAGGTTGGCAAAGAATTTGAACCAAAGGCAGATAAAGCTACTTCAGGCAGTGCTGATCTATGTTTAATTACTGACTTTTCTTTATCTGATGTGATAAACCATTTTAATAAGTTAGGCGTTCCAATTGAAGATGGGCCAATACAAAGAACAGGCGCAGTGGGTCCGATCACATCTGTCTATATTCGTGATCCAGATGGGAATCTAATCGAAGTTTCAAATTATTAAGTTCTAACAATAAAAGATGACCAGCTCGGCTAGATTAGCCTTGCTGGTCTCTGTCGTTTATTTAGCAGTTCGTCGTTGTTAAATCGTAATATACAACCCTACCAAACGATCCGTTGTCATTACGCCATTCTGTAAGCCCTTCAAATGCGATTCCTGAATGATACCATCCTTAACAGCTTGTTCGATGAAGTTTTCTTGTTTCTGTGCGCAGAGCTGATGATGTAGATCTTTAAATTCCTCTGTTTCTTGGAAACCAGCCTGTTCTTCGTGTTCAGTGGATTTGATAGTGATGGAATACGTTTTGCTTTTGTCGCCTTCCTTATAACAGCACTCTTTCAGTGGACACATTTTACACTTTTCGATGTCAAAATAAAACGTCAGCGATTGATTAGTATTTTGGTCTTTCTTCCTTGTACGCGCTTTTCTTATCTACTGAAAAGGATGTTTCTTAAAGAGGAAAAGAAAGTTTTTTTCCTAATAAGCAGATACTAGTTGATTGGAGTGGAAGGCGGCGACTCCAGCCGGAATAGCATGAGGTGAAGACCCCGCAGGAGCGATTTAGGAACAAAGGCTAAGAACGCCACGTCCTGTGGCAACGCCTTCGTGACCAACATCGTGTTGGCCCGAGGAGGCTGAGGCCATGCCGGCGGAACGCGTCCGCCTGGAACGCAAATCAACGGCTCCCCAATTTTAAAAAGCGAGTAATTGAACGATTTATCGTTCAATTACTCGCTTTGAAATACCTTTGAGGACTTTTTCAGTGCCCTCGCATAAGGAGGTTGCTTTTTTTATCTATTATTCATTTCGTTTCTCATATACATTAGATGGATCTGTTTGGAAAAGATTATAACGCTCTTTAAATAAACGATAGCCGTGTGTAACTAATACTTTTAGTAGTGCATAGCCTGGAATCCCTAATACAACACCTGCTACGCCAAATAATGAACCTGCTATAAGGAGAACAAAGATAATCGTAATTGGATGGATATGTAATGATTTACCCATAATTTGAGGCGAAATAAACTTCCCTTCGATTAACTGCACAACGGTCCAGACAATTGCTAACTTCAGCAGCATAAACGGTGACGTAACAACCGCAATTACAGCAGCGGGTGTAATCGCAATAACTGGTCCTAAATACGGCACAACACTTGTAATCATCGCCAGGAAACCTAGTAGTAGGGCATAATCTAGCCCAATAATTAAAAAGCCGATTGTCATCATAACACCAATACAAAATGATACTAAAATTTGCCCTTGAATATATGAGCTAATTTGTTTATCCATATCATGTAACACTTCGCCAACGCCTTTGCGCATACGCGGTGGGAATAGACGTAAAATGAATTTCGGCATCTTTTCGCCTTCATACAATAAGTAGAATAAAATGAACGGTACAATAACAAGGGATAATACAATGCCTGTTAATGCTGAAACGAAGCCTGTAATACCGGTAGCTACACCTGATGCAATATTCGACATTGTATCCTTTACCGTCGTTACTAAATCTTCAGTAAATTTTGTTAGCATTTCATCGTAGTTAAAATTAATTGTCTCAAAATATTCATTAAAGCGTGAGTTGTTGACGAAGGACACAAAATTTTCGACGACTGCCATAAAATAAATTGGAAACTCTTGTACTAAATTCGTAAACTGATCTCGCAGGAACGGATACACGAGTAATACCAGCATCGTTATAATCCCAATTAGTCCTAAATAAATAAGAAGAATTGCCCAAATACGTGGAACCTTCCATTTTATGAGTAGACGTAGGGCTGGTCTTAGCAAGTAAAACAAAATTACGCCGAGCACCCCTGGTAAAATAATGACCTCAAACATTACATGAAGTGGTTCAAATATAAACGAAATTTTATCGAATATAAATATGACACAGCCAATTAGTAGTGTAACTAGCAGTAAAAATAATAAATTCTTGCCGCCAAGAAAGCGGATGAACCGTGTCGAAAAGAGATTCGAATTTTCTTGTAGTAATCGTTTCCCATCATTTGTCTCTATCTCTTTATCCAAAAAAATCACCTCAACAAATTGCCAAATTTTCTACTATTTCTATTTTAACATGTAAAAACGGTCCGTAAACGGATTGTTACTCCTCTAATTGTAAAAAATCATGTAGAAGCTGTTTATTTTGCTCCACATCTAGCTCAATTACGGATCCCGCGTGACGGTAACTATTAAATGTATATGTGCCTTCAGTAGGAATAGACATTTTATCAATTGTGACAGCTCCACCTGCAACAACTGACAATACTGTTTTTAGCTCCTGAGCACTCGTTAAGTCGCTCGTCACATAGCCTTGCGCTGCGCCAACAAATTTGGGTAGATTTTTTACATTACCCGGTGCTAGTAGCTCATTTTTCAATGCTTCAACTACCTTTTGTTGACGTGCTACACGACCAAAATCCCCTTCTGCATCCGCTCGGAAACGTGCATAGCCTAGTAATTCTTGACCATTTAACTTATGCACACCTTGTTTTAGCTCAACATAAATATTTTCAGACATATCTTTTTCAACTTCTATTTCAATGCCATTTGGTGCTAAAATATCGATTAATGATTCAAAGCTTTTAAAATCAATAAGTGCATAATGATGAATGGGTATATCAAACATATTATTTAATGTCTCTTTTAAGAGCTGTACCCCGCCTAAATAATAGGCAGTATTCAATTTATATGACTGGTAACCTGGGATTTCGGCATAAATATCACGCATAAATGACACCAGCTTCATGTCATTTGTATCGCGGTTCCAAGACAATAGCATCATCGTATCTGAACGTGATTTTTCCTCACCACGGCTATCCACACCTAAAATTAAATAGTTCTCGATTTTGTTTACATTTTCATCTGCTGTAAAATCTTCTTTCGGTAGCTTTGTTTCACTCGCATGCTGCAGGCCGCTACGATACTGCGTAACTCCATATGCGGCTACCGCTACAATGAGTATGAGTAGTACTACTGAGATGAAACGGCGCTTACGTAACCGTTTTTTCTTATACCTTGTAGGGCGTATTTCTTCTTCCATAATCAAAACTCCTTTTTAATTCGTGCTAATTAGACGTCATCTATACTTTATTAGTTCCATCACATTTGCCTTATTATACTACTAAGTCCTTTTATACGTAGCATTTCGTACCAAAATCAAGCCTAATTTCTCATTTGTGCACATAGAAAGGAAGTGATACAATACTACATATTTTATGTAGGAGTGATTTTATGGAAAAAGCAACATTTGCAGGCGGTTGTTTTTGGTGTATGGTAAAACCGTTTGCAGAGTGGGATGGCATCGAGAAAGTTACGTCCGGTTATATGGGCGGTCATGTGGAAAACCCTACATATGAAGACGTAAAACACGGTGACTCTGGACACTTGGAAGTTGTTGAAATCCAGTTTGACCCAAAACGGTTCTCTTATATGCGTCTACTTGAAATTTATTGGATACAAATTGACCCGACAGATGACGGTGGTCAATTCCACGACCGCGGAGAATCATATAAAACCGTTATTTTCACACATAATGAGCAGCAACGTTTTGCTGCAGAGCGTTCAAAATCGGATTTAGCAGCAAGTGGACGTTTTAAAAAACCGATTGTCACTAAGATTTGTCCAGCAGAAAAGTTTTGGGCTGCTGAAGACTATCATCAAGATTACTACAAAAAAGAAGAGTCACATTACAAGGAAGACCGTGCCATCAGTGGCCGTGATGAGTTTATTAACGCGCACTGGGAGAAATAGCAAAAATCCTGTGAAATCGATTAGTCGATCTCACAGGATTTTTTTATAGTTAAGGAAATTATAAAATTCCGCCATGTGGATAACATTTAAATAAGTAAATGCTACGTCTAGGCTAAAGCGCCAGCCCCTCGAGGTCGCTTCGGGCTCGCAAGCAGCTGTCGGGGCTAAGCAGGCACTTTAGCTCTTTTGTTTGTTAAATGTGCATATTGCCTCAATAAAGGCTGCTCCGTATTTTTCAAGCTTGCTTTCACCGACACCGCTTACATTTAAAAACTCCATGTCATTCATTGGACGCTTTTCGCACATATCACGAAGCGTTTTATCAGAGAACACAACAAATGGTGGTACGCCTTCACGTTCTGAAATTTCTTTACGAATTTTGCGTAGCGCCTCGAATAGTGGATCATTTTCTTCAACAACGGCTTTCACAGGACGAGCGGCTTTTCGGTATACCTTTTCCTTTCCGAGCAGTATCGCCTTCCCTTCGTCCGAAATGAAAATCGTGGGGAACTGGCCGTTACTAACAAGGATTAGTCGCTCCGCAATTAAAAACTCAATGAAATTAGCAATCTCTTTTGCATTCATAGGCTTTAAGATGCCGTATGTAGGTAACTTTTGAAAGCCGAACTCCAGTATCTTCTTGCTTCTTGAGCCAGCAAGAACTTGCGCGGTCATTTGCTTACCAAATTTTTGCCCCATCCGTACGACGCAAGATAATACTTTTTGGGCATCCTCTGTTACGTCCTGTTTCGGGCGCTCATCAACACAGTTCGCACATCGCCCACAAGTAGCAGCATTTTCCTCGCCAAAATATTTAACAATAAAGCGTTGTAAACACTGCTCAGTATGGCAATAATCAATCATCTTGTGAAGTTTTGTTAGCTCAAAAGGAATACGCGACCGGTCCTGTGCCTGATCGATTAAAAAGCGCTGTGTTTGCTCATCCGATGAAGAATACAGCAACACACATTCACTCGGTAAGCCGTCACGCCCTGCACGTCCTGCTTCCTGATAATAACTCTCCATATTGCGCGGCATTTGGTAATGCAAAACAAAACGCACATTGGTTTTATTAATGCCCATCCCAAATGCATTCGTTGCGACCATTACTTGCACCTCGTCATTTAAAAAGCGGTTTTGCTCATACGTTCGATCTTCCTCAAATAGCCCTGCATGATATTTTGCCACGGCAACACCGGCTTTACGCAACATCTCATAGACCGCTTCCACCGATTTTCGTGTCGCCGCGTAAATAATACCAGCCTCATTTGGACTATTTTTCACGTAGTTTTTCACGAACGTATCTTTACTCTCACCTGCCATGACAGAAAACTTCAAATTTTCGCGTGCAAAGCCTGTAATAAAGGTGTTATCCGCTTCGATTTTAAGCGTCTCGCAAATATCCGCACATACATCCTCTGTCGCAGTTGCAGTCAGTGCAATAACAGTCGGCTTCTGCTCCCATAGCCCTAGCATTTTATGAATTGCCCGGTAGCTCGGACGGAAATCATGTCCCCACTGCGAAATACAGTGCGCCTCGTCAATCGCAATGAGTGGCACACGAATTTGCGCAAGCTCCATACAGAAATGATCATTTTCTAAACGCTCTGGTGCAATATATAGCAATTTTATGCGTCCACTGCGCACGCCGTACATAACATCTTGCACCTCATCAAACTTGAGCGAGCTATTAATAAATGCCGCGTGTACCCCACTTGTTACGAGCATATCTACTTGATCCTTCATTAAGGAAATGAGTGGTGAAATAACGATTGTTGTGCCTTCTAAACATAGCGCTGGCACTTGATAACAAAGGGATTTCCCGCCACCTGTAGGCATTACTACTAATGTGTCTTGTCCGTTTAAAACATTTTCAATGACTTCTGACTGACCAGGGCGGAAAGAATCATAGCCGAAGTACGTTTTTAATTGTTGTTGTGCTTGTCCGATCATATTGTCCTCACTTTTAATATAGTTAACTTCCATTATACATGATTTGTGAGTGGAACGAGTTGTAGGTTTTAGTTTACATAATATAGTTATTAATGTTGTCGAAATATTCAAATTCCCTTATTAATATTTTAGTTTACATAATAAAATTATAATTGATTGAAATAGTTATCGATGCAAGCTGCTTTCTCAATGCCTCTGCACTATCTTCAAATCCGCGGTGAAACTATTCAATAAGGGGTCTCGTCATAAAAATACGGATTTACAACAGTAAGTAAAAAATTTACCAAAACATCTGTTTGGTAGCGTTTTACTTATTAAGATAATTAAGCATTGACATTATTATACATAAAATGTAAATTTATTTTTACGTAAAGTAAAGTTAACTTTACTTTCAGGTAGGTGAAACAATGGAAAATAATATTAAGGACTTACGTGCAAGGTATGATTTTTCTCAAGATGTACTGGCTAAAAAGTTAGGCGTCTCTAGGCAAACCATTATATCTTTGGAAAAAGGACGTTATAATCCTTCAATCACACTAGCATTTAAATTAGCTCGTCTATTTAATTGTCATATTGAAGATATTTTTATTTATGAGGAGGACAATCAATGAAAAATAAAAGAGCAATCTTTTTATTTTTAGGTTTCACTATGCTAGTAAATGCACTTTTAGTTAATGGCGCTTATATTTTTTCAGGCAAGTTTCCAGAATCATTAATGGCAGTTGCTTTAACGATTATGGCGTTCTGTTTAGCCTATTTAACACCCCACTTTGCTACAAAAGATGAGCGAGCACAAAAAATTCGAGAACGCGCCATATATATTAGTTATTTTTGGGGTATTGGTTTTGCAGTTATTTTAATGATGATCTTCAACCCTATCACAAGTATAAATCTTGCTGCCTTTCACGTATTATCACTATTCATGGCCTTATATACTTCTACTGTCTTTTTAAACATGGTTTATTATGCAAAAAAATATTAAACATATTGTTAAATCGGTTCCAAACGATGGTTAGGGAAGGTTTTATTTTAACTAACGCGGCAGGTAAATTAAAACGAGATGGAGAGATTAAATATGAGAGGAATATCTTTTGAAATTCCCAACACTTATGGGAAATACTTATTTGAAATACTAGAAGGCATTAATATAAAAGAATTTACTTGGAAAATTGGTAATGGAGAATCATATTTTATCGATAATAATCAACTAGGTAATTCATTATTTCCAACTTCCTGCATATTCGATGGTAAAAAACTTTATAAGGAAATTTCAAAAGAAGATTATTATCTTATATTTGTTGATTTAAAAGGGTTTACCAAAAAGGAAGATATAAGAAAAGTTGCAACATATCAAGAGTTTATTGAAAGTGAGTGTCAGTTTGTATTACTAATAGTCGATTCCTCATATGTAACCATTTACTCAAAAGATCAGGTCACTCTCAATCATATTTTCTTTAAAGCAGTAAGTGTCGGTTACGAAAACATAGAGTATATTACAGATGAAAATGATACAAGAACAACGTTGATAGCTTTTTAAAATTTTCCCAAACGCCGCTTTGGGAATGTTAAACTTTAATTACACGAGGGGGCGAAAAAATGGATTATACTAAAATCTATAATGAGGAACTGATTGCCTTAGTAAAAGAGAAAATAAAGTCAGTCGGTGAAATTAAAGCGGTGAAGTTTTTGAGAGAGCAAACAGGTATGTCCTTAATACAGGCAAAAAAATTTGTAGATTTTTGTAAAGAATAGACATAAAAATTAGAGTCAATAAATTAACCTGTGTTTTATTGCAACAATGATTTATAAAGCATACAAAAGTTACCCCAAAAACGTTCCCAAATGAAAGTTTGGTAGTACACAAAAAAGCTCGAAATACTGTTATATCAGCGTTTCGAGCTTTTTCTTGTTTGCGGTTGTTATGCATCTTTTTATACAACTACGATTGAAGCCCTTGTAGGATAAGGAATCTGCTATTTCTAGTGAAAAATGCACTAACGCACATTCTGCATAAAATATTGCATAAGGAGCTATTTTTCTTAACGTTTTAAATTCGCGTTTTTCTGTCGGACCCCAATAAGCAAACTAACAATGGCATTCGTTTAGGTATGAAGCGAAATAACTCAGATCTACGGCTTCTTCTAAAACTGTACTTGGATCATTTTGCAAAATAACTTAATTTGCTCATGCAGCGTATTTTAGTAAGTTAATGGCCGCTTCTTAATAAATATTGGGAGGGGTGTGACAAGAGTGATTGTCACGCCTCTTTTTAGCGAATGTGAAAGTGTACTTTTCAAATGTAATTTTAAAACAAACTAATGAGTAAATAAACAGCTGTTCCCCATATAAATACAGCTGATAATTTATTAAATAACACAAACACAGCCGCGCCGATTTGCATTTTCTTTAGAAGTGCCCCTGCAATCGTAAGTCCGAAAAACCAGAGCCAAGACACGACGATACACGTCAGCATGAACAATACTTGCTGTTGCCCGCTATATTTTAAAGCGCTTGTCCCAATGACACCAATTGTATCAAGCAAGGCATGTGGATTCAGCAAAGAAACGGACAGCGCAAACACAATTTGTTTCCTAATTGGCAATGCTTCTTTCCCTTCTAAGCTCGCAGCACCAGAGCTCCAAATGACCTTCCCCATATAAAGTAAAAAGATAATCCCGCCAACAAGTAAGATGAGACGGATCCACTCAAACTGTAAAACGATAACGGATAGGCCAAGAATCGCTAAAACAATTAAAATTGTATCGCAAATGGCGGCCGTAATTGCAGCAGGTAACGCCCTTAACAAGCTCGGTTGCGACACACCTTGTGTAAAGACAAACACGTTTTGAACGCCTAAAGGTAAAATAAGGCCAAATGCTAAAATAATACCGTGAAAAATTGGTTGCATGTAATTAACTTCCCTTCTAATGAAAATTGTCTCATACGTTGGGTTGTTCGACTAGATGGAAAATTGGATAAGATTGTATAACTTTCCTATCCACATAAGGAAAAACACAACTCGCCCTTTTTTGGATGAGTTGTGTTTTTTTACATGATTTGTCTCAATCGGCAAGATTAAGATACAACTTATTTGAAGTTAAGCGACAATGGCACATATTTGTTTATAAGTTGTATATTCAATTCGGCTATTTTAGATTTTCAACAAAATAAAAACATAGATTTTAATTCATCCTATTAAATCACAAGGTTGAATTACAATTTCTTGGGTTGCAAAACTTTGGATAATAAAATGTTAAAAGTGCTACAATAATGATCGCTAACCAACCGGAGTTTTTTCAAATTAAACCTTCTTTTTCGCAATCCAATAATGTGTAATGGCTAGCATGATGATCACAAATAGAAGTGTCATGACCAGACTCATCAACCACCCTGGTCCTGGACTCCCTGTAACTAGCATTGTTGTAGCGCGTAAACTACTACTAGCCGGAGTGAAATTCTCCAGAAAAGGATGTAAACTTGCTGTGAAACGACATAGTAAAAGAACGATAATACTGAGCAATGCAATAAACGCTTGACTGTTAAAAATTGTACTTAACATCGTCACGAACGTAATGATAAACAGTAACCATATACAATAAAGTGCAAACGCCAAAATAACATGCGCAATCGGGATTGCAGAAAATAAATATGCCGTGTATCCATATGACACCAAATACCCAATCGCCATACAAGCAGCTGCCAATGCATAATGCGTGACAATTTTACTTCCTAAGTAGGCGATAATCGATACCGGTCTCGTCAAAATAAATGCCAGCATTCCACTCGCCTTTTCAGCTTGTATCACGCCCATCACTGCAACGACAAGTATGATAATGCCTAACTGGTCAAATTGTGAGTTCAGTGTCGATGCAAGCACCTCACGCCCATCTAGTTTGGTCATCGCTGGATCAATAGTGATACCGTCTACACCACCAAGCGTTGTTAAAATGAGCGGTAAATAGTACATCATGATGGGTTGAGTAAGTCCTAATAGAATAAATACAATGGGAAGCCAGATAATTTTGAAATCGCGGATCATTTGTGCAAATTCTTTTTTACATAAAACAGCAAAGGTATTCATACGTCCACCACCAATGACAAGAATATTTCCTCAAGGGTTTCTTTTCTTCCAATCTCAAACTTACTAAAGCTAATATTTTGGTCAAGTCCGTATTGCAATAATCGCTGTGCATCAACTTCTAACGCCTGCACGACTATTTTAAAAACATCCCCATCTTGTTCAACTTCTTTCACATAGGGTAACTTCTCAACCTTTTTTATCCACGGGAAATGTTCTTTTGGAATCGTAAAATAAATAGCAAATTGCTGATTCTGATTAAGCAGTTGAAGTTTCGTAGCATCTTCAATTTTTCTACCTTCTTTAATAACAACAAAACGCTCACATATTTCCTCCGCATCCGCTAAAATATGTGTCGATAACAAAATGGTCGTTTCTTTTTTGATGTCATTTAGCAGGTTTAACACTTCTCTTCGTCCAATAGGATCTAACGCTGAAACAGGTTCATCCATTACAATTAGTGCTGGTTTATGAAGTAGAGCTTGTGCAATGCCTAAGCGCTGTTTCATACCTCCTGAAAATGTGCCCACTTTGCTATGAACGTCTTTAGCTAACCCTACTTTTTCAAGAATACTTGGAATATCCCTTTGTAATTCGTCTTTACCAATACCTGATAGAGTACCCATAAACAGTAATGTTTCATATGCGGTCATCCAAGGAAAGAAATTTGGGTACTGGGGCAAGTAACCGATGTTCTGTTTCATCGCAGCAATCTTTTTCCCATTAAGTAAAATCTGGCCATCATCTGCAACAAGGATATCTGCAATCATTTGGATAAGTGTAGATTTCCCAGCACCATTTGGCCCGATTAGCCCGACACATTCATTCGTCTCAATTACCATTGAAAAATGATCTACAGCTGTTTTATGTTTAAATTTTTTTGTAATATTATCGATTACTAATCGCATGTTCGTGTACTTCCTTTCTGCCAATAGCAAAGTATAAAATAGGCCCGATTGTATTAAATAAAAGAATAACAATTGTCCACATGAGCACGTTTTCCCTTGTCTTTCGATGACGATATAAATCAATTAACGCAATCATAATCAATAAAAATGCTATTAGAAAAAAAGGAATAAGGATGGGTAAAATACTTCCCCAATCAATTTGCGTTAGTTCCTCAAAACCATAGTGTAATTGCATAAAAATCACCACCTTATTGTTATCATTATCAATAATGATAACAATAACAACTGGCAATTGCACCACCATTTTTTCGCTGTACAAATCGGGAAATTTATAATATATTTTTTGATAACGTTCTCATTTTTGAAAATAAAGATCAGAACTTGCTGATTTAACTACATTAAAATCGTTTGGAGGAACAATACATGCGGAGTAAAGCGGAAGTGTTAATGCATCCCGTAAGAATGAAAATTTTACAAGTGCTCATGCAAAATAAGGATATTGGCCTAAGTACATTACAAATGAGTACAATCATTCAAGATGTCCCACAAGCAACTCTCTATCGCCATATTCAAATTTTATTGGATGAAAATATTATTAAAATCATTAAAGAACGGAAAGTACGCTCAGTTACTGAAAAATTTTATGCTTTAAATGAGGATGCAGCGCGGCTTAACGAAGAGGATTTGAAGCGTCTATCAAAGGAAAAAAAGTTAAACTATATTTCCAACTACCAATTAGTTTTACTCTCACAATATCAAAATTATTTAGCTACACTTGAGAAAATGGAATCAGCTGAAGATACCTCAACATTTTCGCTAATAGAATTAACGTTATCAGGCGAGCAGTTTCAACAGTTTCAACAAGAGTTAAACGATTTAATGCTGAAATATTATAAAATGGACAGTTCAAATGAAAATGCCGAAACGAAAACGATAGCCGTAAACATTATTCCTAAGCCACAATGAATTAGTAATTTCAAGAATATACAGGAGAGCTCGGCAAAAAACGAGTAAAACTCATACAAAGTGTTTTACTCGCTTCTACTTTCTCTTATGAAAGACCCACTATTCTTTAATGACTAACCCCATTAACCCCGCCAGGTTAATCGCTTGATTTACTGACACTTCACAGCCGCGCAGCTTTTCCATCGTCACCTGAATTTCCCCGAACTCGGACGTACTAATATCGATACCTTTTAAAGATGTTTCCTCAAAATTAATGCCATCAATATTACACGAAAGGTACACCGTTTTAACGAGCGTACAGTTATAAAAGTCCGCATTTTTTAACATGGATTTTTCAAAAACAACCTTATTTAAACTGGCATCCCCAAATGTACTTAAATTAAGGACGGAATTTTCAAATGACACGTTGCTTAATCGACCTTCAGTAAAATTAGCACCTAGCAGCTTGCAGTCTTTAAAGTGCACTCTGTGGATGTTGGCCTGGCTGAAGTCCACATTCGAAAAGTCACACTTCTCAAACACGACATCCGTTAATTGTATACGCGGAAAAGCGGTATGCTGGAAAGTCGAATTCGTCACAATCATACTAGATAGGTCCACTCGTTCTATCGTTTCATAGTCAAAAGTAGCATTTGATACGTGGCAATGACTAAGTTCAGGATCCTCTTCCAAATAAATATCTTGAAAACTCGCACTCACTAACTCCTTAGGTAATTTCGGTTGTTCTATTTTCATTTATTACACCTCCTCAATCTTTATATAACACTCGTATGTAGAGGTTACCACAACTTCGCCAATCTCCATACACAACAAAAAGCAGCTGCCGAAACGATTTCATTTCTGCAGCTGCTTCTGTTATCATCCAATTCATTGCAAAGAGTGATAAAGTACTTTTCTAGTATATCATCACCTTCCCCAAAAAGCGAACATTAGTTCTAAATATTTTTCTCATTTAAATTCTTAAATGTTAGGGTCGCAAGAAAAAAGCTATTCGAATGAGTAAATTCGTTTAGTTTCCATTAGCTATACTAAATACTGCACACAATACCAGTGTTGCGTTAAGAATTCTCCACTTGGACAATACCATGCAGTGCCAACACATGTTTCACCTCATCCTAAGCTGAAGCTGTAATAGTAAACGCTTCGTAAAAGCACTTGCTCTATACAGTGCTTTTTCATCAATTCCGGTATGGATACCCATACGGTGGAATAGCTCGACCACCTTTTCTGTTGCTACATTGCCAGTAGCGCCTAGTGAATACGGACAGCCTCCGAGACCAGCTATTGAACTATCAAACTTTGTAACTCCTGCTTGCAACGCGGCAATAATATTTGCTAACGCTAATCCGTTCGTATCATGGAAATGCGCAACAAATGTCGTATCCGAAAATTGCTCCTTTAGCTTGGCAAAACGCTCATAGACGATTTTTGGATGCGCTTGTCCATTCGTATCACCAATAGAAATTTCATCTGCCCCATACTCCACAAAATGACGGACTACTCGTTCCACATTTGCATAAGGAATATCCCCTTCATATGGGCAACTAAAGCACATAGATACATAGGCGCGAATAAACATTCCCTGCTCTTTTGCTCGTTCAAACATTTGCGTACATTCTGTTAAAGATTCCTCAATCGACCGGCGGATATTATGTTGATTAAATGTTTCAGATGCCCCGACGAATACAGCAATTTGTGGTACCTTTTGTTCAATAGCAAGTTCTAATGCCTTACTGTTCGGTGTTAATGCTAAATACTTTATACCGCGCTGATTACTATACGTCGACATTTCGCGTGCATCAGCCATTTGCGGAACCGCTTGTGGATGAACGAAGGAAGCCGTTTCAATTCGTTGGACACCTGTAT
Organism: Solibacillus sp. FSL H8-0538; assembly: GCF_038003525.1. Lineage (NCBI taxonomy): Bacteria > Bacillati > Bacillota > Bacilli > Caryophanales > Caryophanaceae > Solibacillus > Solibacillus sp. FSL H8-0538. The sequence continues at coordinate 1,902,293 of NZ_JBBOPI010000001.1, forward strand.
TGGCGAGTAGATCGACTAACATTTGCTTCATATTCGTCGGTACAAACACCTTCTCATTTTGTAATCCGTCACGCGGGCCAACTTCAATAATTTCAACCTCTTTTGGGAAATACATAGCCTCACCTCCAATAAGATTTAGGTTTTCAATAAATAAATCTGTTGCAGCGTGATTCAACTTGCCGGGTGAAATATTTCCGAAAGACAACTATGCGCCTCCAGACTTTAATAAGTGGATCCCTTTACTAAACCACAGCCGTTAATTCCATCGCGATGCTAGCCCCTTTGCCGCTCGTTATAGACCGCACTTGATTAATATGAATATAAAGCGTCGGATAATCTGTTATAATAATCACTTCATGTGCCACGAATTTTTTAGCTTGCTCGAGTCTTGATGTCACACTGTTTATAACAATCACCTTTTTACCAAATGATTTAGCCACTGCAGCTGCGTTTAACGCAAGCCCACCAGCCCGTTGAATGACGATGGTACCGCCGTATTTTAGGCAGGCTTGTTCACTTCCAAAATATACTGGGGACAACGCACAATTTGCGCTTATTGCAACCTTATTTAGTACTTTATAAAAATATTGATCCGGATGAATATTTTAATGCGTTATAAAGGAACCGTGGAAATGTGGATACTCATGCGCCTCCTAACTAGAATATTCTATTTTTATATTATTATATCTAAAATTTACCATATGCGAAAATTCCGCTCAACATTCCCTCCTACTCCTTTTTTGGCAAGAACAAAAGCGCTAAAGTGCCTGTTTAGCCCCGACAGCTGCTCGCGAGCCCGAAGCGAAAGTAAAGCTCCACCACTTTCGCCAGAGGGCAGACCGCGACCTCGAGGGGCTGGCGCTTTAGCCTAGACGTTGCATTTACTTTTTTAAAGTTATCCACATGGCGAAATTTTTAATTTCCTTAACAATAAAAAAAACCCGACAAAATGTCAGGTTTACTCATAAACTGCAGAAATTAATTTCCATTCATTATTCATTTTTATAACTTTGTATACCGCACGAATGTCCTTTTCTTCCACGTTATTTTGTAGTGTCGTTTTGCATTCCACGCTGTATAAATTATCACTAACATTTATTGACTGCACAGAAAGCTCTCCTAGTTTGTAGGACTCGGTAATTTCTTGAAGTTGCGCAAGTAAATCATCCGAAGCAATATAGGATGAAATCTCCACATCATCTCCACTTTGTAAAAAGTCATTAAAAGTCTTTTGATAACGGTCTACAAACGCCATAAGTGCATCTGGGTTATAGTCAAATGTCGATTTCTCATAGGTTTCTATTTTGTTTAGTAATTCGGTTCCAATTACAGAATAGCTTGATAGCTGCTCATTTTTTGCATAACGCTCTTGCCATTTGAGCGGTTTTTCTTGTGCTTCGGCTAACAAGCTTTTTATCGCAGAAGGTTGCACTAGCGTTCGAGCTTCTTTTCCGTTCTGATGGTTTATTGTTGTTAGTGAAGCAAGCTCCGCGTCAGCAGTCAGTTCAATTGCCCCAATGTCATTTACTACTTCGTTTAAACCGTCCTGCTTAGCTAATGTAAATGGTTCAATCGTTGCCGAATTTTTAAATGTTAATATGGCAATATTTTGCGATTCATCAATTGCAACGACCTGTGCTTTTAAAATTTGACCAGCAGATGTTTCGACTAAAGCATTTGGATGCTCTGAAACGGCGCTAGCAATCGTCACAAGCCATTTTTTCCGTTCATCCACCTCAATAACAAAGCCATTTGTAACAGACGTCAAACCATATACGATGACTGCTGGTGTCACTTTCTCCTTTTGCACAACCTGTTCTGTCGTTTCCGGAAAGTTCGAGCGTACCGAAAAATTTTCTTCATTGCTGCAAGCTGTCAACAACATGGCGACAAGGACTATCAATACAACTTTATTATTCATATTACTATTCACCCCATTTAGAAAGACATATATTGCCCTAAAATAGGCCGATATGATGTCCTCTCTCAAGCGGATATGCTCAAATTTCTACTTTCCTATCCACTAAAAAAAGCAATCCTCATGACGAGGACTGCTCCTATTATACACGACGTTTTTGTTGTTGCATGACGAAAATTGATATAAACATCAGAATAAATAACCCAACAAAAATTACTTTCGTATAGGCATGTGTGCCAGTTGCATCAAACACAACACCGATAACAAGCGGCAGAATAGCGCTCATCATGAATCCGCCTGACAATACCATGGAACTCCATTCATTTGCCTCACGATTATTGCGTGCCTCATCAAGTGGTAACATTAAGCCAATTGGGAATAACCCACTTAATGCGGCACCTAAAATCATTGCGCCCAACCAAATTGACCAGCTTGTATCAATAAATAATACTAGTGCGCCAACCAGCCCTAATGTAATTAATCCAAATAGCCAACTAATACGGTTTGGATATTTGCCAACTAACATTGGAATCGCAATATTCCCCATCAATTGGACAATCGACATCGTTGTTAATACTGAACCAGCTGTTAATAACGTCATCCCCTGCTCCATTGCCATCGACGATAACCACGTCGTTAAGCTGAAGAATAATGATGTTTGTAAGCCAAAGTAAATTAAAATAAGCCAAGCTGATTTAGTTTTCCATGGATTACGCGCTTCATCTTCCACAACATGTTCAGCTGTTATTGGTTCTTTCTTGGCTGCAGCAATTGTCCACACAATAATCGCTACAATTGCTAAAACACCCCAAATACTTAGTGCAATCGGCCAGTTGTTATCGAAGATTTTATAAAATACGCCCGTAAGTCCTGCACTAATTGTAGCACCAGCCCCCATAGCAAACGAATAAAGTCCGATTACTGGAGCCATTTTGTCACCAAATTTTTCTTTAATAAATGCATTAATCATCGGGCTAATAATAGCAATCGAAAAACCAGCAATAAAGCTTGTCATAATTAATCCCATATAACTATCAAACAGGATACGAGCAAAAGTCGCACTCGCGATACATAAAACTAAGCCATTAATTGCGGCGCGGTAGCCAAATTTTTTTTGGAATGGTACCGCTAGTGGCGCAAAAAGCCCCATACAAAACACCGGAATCGATGTTAATAAACTCATTTTGGTACTTGATACGCCCAGATCCTCACCAATCGTACTAAGTAGTGGTCCGATTGACGTTACGGCTGGTCGTAAATTTAAGGAAACTAAAAAGATTGCAATGAACACAATCCATAATTTCCAACTTTTCATCTGTTGCATAGTTGCTCCTCGCTTTTCACTAATTCATTATGATAGTTAAACATAATTTCAGACTTCTGACTACAATATTGTTCCCTGAATAAATTGCTATAATTCAACAATTTAGATGTGTGATGGACTTGCTTGAAGATACGAGAAATGACACGTTGTCCGTAGTTTCAATTGTACGGCAACCATGTTATAATAGAAACATTGTGTACAAAAGAGAATAGCGTTTTAACAACGCATCTTTTTCAAGCAATCTACAAACAAAATACGAAACAATTAAAAGGAGGAACTTACATGATTCAAGTATCTAATGTAGGTCTTCGCTATGGCGACCGTAAATTATTTGACGATGTAAATATTAAATTCAACCCTGGTAACTGCTACGGCCTAATCGGGGCGAACGGTGCTGGTAAATCAACATTCATTAAAATTTTAGCTGGTGATATCGAGGCGCAAGAAGGCCACGTATCTATGGGTAAAGACGAGCGCCTTTCAGTATTACGCCAAAACCACTTCGAGTACGATGAGTATAACGTTCTGGATACAGTTGTAATGGGCAATAAACGTCTTTGGGAAGTAAAAGCTGAAAAAGACGAGATCTACGCAAAAGAAGATTTTTCTGATGAAGACGGTATGCGTGCTGCTGAATTAGAAGGTGAATTTGCAGATCTAAACGGTTGGGAAGCTGAATCAGAAGCTGCTACATTACTTAACGGTTTAGGTATTGGCGATGAGCTTCACTATATGCTAATGGCTGACCTTGAAGGTTCTGACAAAGTCAAAGTGCTACTTGCACAAGCTTTATTCGGTAAACCAGATGTTCTTTTACTAGATGAGCCTACCAACCACCTTGACCTAAAAGCAATTCAGTGGTTAGAAGAATTCTTAATCAACTTCGAAAACACGGTAATCGTTGTATCCCATGACCGTCACTTCTTAAACAAAGTTTGTACCCATATCGCGGATCTGGACTTCGGGAAAATCCAACTTTACGTTGGTAACTATGATTTCTGGTATGAATCTTCTCAATTAGCTCAAAAAATGGCTCAGGATCAAAACAAGAAAAAAGAAGAGAAAATTAAAGAGTTACAAGCATTCGTTGCACGTTTCTCTGCCAACGCTTCAAAATCGAGCCAAGCAACAAGCCGTAAAAAAATGCTGGATAAAATCGAGCTTGAAGATATTAAACCATCTAGCCGTAAATACCCATTCATCAACTTCCAAATCGGTCGTGATATCGGAAATGACGTGCTGACTGTTGATGGTTTAGCCGCATCTCAAGACGGTGAAACACTATTCAAAGACATGCGCTTCTCATTGAACAAAGAAGATAAAATTATCTTACTTGGTAGTCCAATGGCAAAATCAGCTTTAATGGACATCCTTATGGACCGCCGTGCAGCAGATGCTGGCACGTACAAATGGGGCGTAACAACATCTCAAAGCTACTTCGAAATGGATCATGACCAATACTTCACTGGTGGCGAAAGATCACTCGTTGATTGGTTACGCCAATACTCTCCAGACGACGAAACAGAAAGCTTCTTACGCGGTTTCCTAGGTCGTATGCTGTTCTCTGGCGAAGAAGTAAAGAAATCTCCTGGCGTTCTTTCAGGAGGCGAAAAAGTACGTTGTATGCTTTCTAAAATGATGCTTTCAAACTCGAACGTATTATTATTAGACGAACCTACTAACCACTTAGATCTTGAGTCAATCCAAGCACTAAATGAAGGCTTAATCCGCTTTAAAGGCGCAATGATCTTCACATCTCATGACCATCAGTTCATTCAAACAATTGCTAACCGTGTTATTGAAATCTGCGAAGATGGGTCAATCTTAGATAAACCATTAACTTACGATGATTTCTTAGACTGGAAAGAAAAAGAAGGAATAAAATAAGTTGAACTAACCGTCCTTACATGAGGGCGGTTTTTTTTGTGGATATGAAAGTATAACTTTCCCATCCACATAAGTAAGGACATCAACTCGCCCTATTTTGGGCGAGTTGTTTCTTTCTTGTTATGAAAATGGTCTCAAGCCTATAAAAAGTATTGTTTGAGTGAGGAAGAAAATAAACTGAATTTTAGATAAATTGAATAGAAATTATTTATTTAGAATATAATGATTTAGTTTTATTTTCTGTTATTTAATTAAATTTACAGAAAAAACAAAAAAGTCGCTATAAACCCATTAAAAAGGTTCAGTTGATAGAGGAAGAAGAGCTTTTTTGAAGAAGAACAAATAAGAATGAGAAAAAAGGATGCATAACTGACAACTATCAACAAAATCGATAAAGGAAGGAAGATTTCTAAAGTTTTAGATGGTTGACTTTAGGTCGAGAAGTGAAAAAATATATAAGTTTTGCCCCTTTACGAGTAAAACACGGTTACCTAGGACGAGAGGAGTCACTACGATACGAAAGTCCATGATTCTTGTTTTTCTTATACTTGCTGCGTGCTCTAACGAAGAGCAACAAACTGTTGAATCGAAAAGTGCCAGCATAAAAGAAATTGCAAATAGCACAAGGTCCATTTCGCAGCTATTCGAATCTCCAGACATTGCCTCCGAGTACGACTTGGCATTCAGCATGCAAAATACAATGCAGCTTTATTTCAAAGAAGATCAATCAATTGCCTACTTTGAAGGGATAGGTAATGAATTTGCTAGCTACACAGAAAAAACGTCATGGCTCTCCAATGAGTATGTTCGAATTGAATATGATAATGGTGCCGTCCTCGTCGTACAGTACTTCCGCGTTACTGATAAAGGTATCTTCCAACTAACGGAAAGCGTTGAGGAAACGGAGTACTCTATTGCTGAACTAGATACGCTACAACCAATTTCTACGCTGCTTGAGGCACCGCTGCAGCAAGGCGCACAGTTTGGTAACTGGACTATTGTTAGCACAAACGAAGTTAAAGAAACACCGTACGATACATTTACGAAGGTAATCGTGCTCATGTCAGAAAAAGATGGGATAACAGAAATGAAGTACTTTGCACCTGGCTACGGTATTATTTCTACTATCAGCTCAATGGAAACGGAAGATGACCAGCCCTATATTGTACAATCCATGCTTAGTGAAATGATATTTGAATAAAAAAACAGCGATTTCGTTTAACACAAAATCGCTGCTAATTATTATATAATAAATTCATTTACCCCTGTTTAGACGAATATCACCGAGAAACTCCCGATCTTTGTAATCTCCATCAATTTTTCTGCATAAAGATGTTAGTCTCTTAGTGAATTGATCTTCCAGTTTTTTTGTCCACCGTCACTACTTCGCCTGCAAAGAATTTCTCCCCTTCTTCAAACGCCTTAATTGACATGTTCTGAAAAGTGTTCAGATCCTAAATCCAACCAAATCGCTCTTTACTATCATTCGTATTTGTTATGTAATGTTCTAAAGCCTTTATTAATACATAGTATTTTCAAAAAAAAATAGCACACAACAATTACTATACATATCCTGAACAAAAATTAAAAAAGGCACTCTCAAAATTGAGAGTGCCTAGAAATTTTAACGGAATATACGTTTAATTACTGAGAATTAAAGTTTAGTTACGTTAGCAGCTTGTGGTCCGCGGTTGCCATCTACAACTTCGAATTCCACTTTTTGACCTTCGTCAAGAGTTTTAAAACCTTCGCCTTGGATAGCTGAGAAGTGAACGAATACGTCATTTCCGCCATCTACTTCGATGAATCCAAAACCTTTTTCTGAGTTAAACCATTTTACTGTACCTTGTTTCATTTAAGAAAACCTCCAAAAAATAAAAGTGAACAATTTGGAATTGATTTACCGTAAAAAAATTCACATATTACAAAAAGTACCGACAGCTACACCGGTCACGCTTTGTAATATGTGAATCCATTGTATCCGGTCAAACAATTTAATTGTTATGTTAATTATACCCATCTCTTAAACCTATGTCAATTCAATTTCTTGCATATCAGAGGAAATTTTCTTTTATTTCAGTTAATTGGAAATTGACGATTTATTGGCTGACTTTTGTACAATAATGCCATGAAATATTTGGGCATCTTCATCACAAGCCTCACAATATTCACATTCATCTTCGGACCAAAATGCAAAATAATGCCCATTTTTTGATTGTTCATTGTCATAAGCTTGGCGGAAGTTTTCTAAAATTATGTGCAGTGCCTTGTCTAAACCATCCTCAGTTTCATATTCAGTTGTTGAAATTATACATGCTTCCCAGCCGTCAAATTGCCACCAAGGTTCATAATCTGCTTTCATATAAATAATCTTATACATTTAAACAAATCCCTTCTTCCCTTACTTGCATATTTTAATGTCCCCCCTTCTTTATGTCTATTAATGACTACTAACCTATGCTAAAATACTAAAGAATGGATATTTTTTAGGGAGGGAGTAACACTGTGTTTTCATCACTTAAGCCAAAAGCAGATTTAAAAGATTTATTTGCACGCGGGACAGACCTTAAAGCATCAGGGCGCTTTTTAGAAACGCTTGTATTTAACAACTTTAGACAGCATGATCAAAACAATCTTGTAGAAATATATGACCGTATTCAACAAACCACTCCGGCAATGAATGAAATTTTTATTAAATACTTAGAAGAAATTGCTCCTAATGGTCGCAATCCTATTTCTCAAAATCAAATCGATCGTTATTTAAAACAATTTTTCTTAGCAGCACGTGACGAAAATTACATAGCTGCTACAGTCAGTTTCTTCAACTTATTACGTGAAAATCACTTTGAGCCTGGAAAAGTGATCATTATTTTTAATCAGTTCTCCTTCTATTTAACGACACATATTATGCATAATTTTGCGCTAAAGCCTTTTAAAGCGTTTGACTATATGAAGTCTGTTTCAGCAGCTGTGAATATTGACCAGGAATTATTAATTGAAGTTATGACCGAACGCATGCTTGAAAATGTCGTGGAGGAAATTTCTTCATTAATGGACGTAAATGCAAAAATAATGTATATGAAGGATTTAGTGGTGAGCCTAGATCATCAATCTGAAGAAATTGCGACTTCAACTGCTGCTGCACAAGAATTAGCCGCATCAATAACTGAAATTGCCCGTTCATCTACCCGCATTGCTGAGAAAACGAGTGACTCCGTAAATAATGCTGTGCGAGGAAAAGAAGCGATTGAACATGCACTAACAGATATTTTTACAACGGAAGAAACGTTCACCGCCATTGTCGAGAGCTTTACACAGCTTCAAAAGCATGTGAATGATATCGAAAATGTTGTCACATTAATTAACCAAATTGCCGATCAAACAAACCTATTAGCACTAAATGCATCCATCGAAGCCGCACGTGCTGGTGAGCATGGAAAAGGTTTTGCCGTTGTTGCACAAGAAGTACGTAAATTAGCTGAAGGTACTGTATCTGCGCTTGGCGAAGTATCTACGAATGTACATTCTTTAAAAACGTACTCAAATGATATGGCAAAATCAATTACCGAAACGACAGCTATCATTAAAGAAGCGACTACAGAAGCAAAAGAATCTTTACCATTATTAAACTCAATTGTTGATACAATCGAAAGTATTAATATTGATGTTACAACTACAGCTGCCGTATCCGAAGAGCAAGCCGCAGCCATTGATGAAGTCTCTACACGCATGGTACAAATTTCAAGCTTACAAGAGGATATTCGTGAATACGGTGCCAATACATCTCGAGACATCCACTTACTTGGTCAGGAAATTAACCGTTTCCGTAATGATGTCATTTCTAATAATAACGTAAAGCTTTCAAGCATTTCATTATTGCAATTATCGAAAGCCGACCATATTTTATGGAAATGGCGTGTATACAATATGTTCCTAGGTCTAGAAAAACTATCACCCAGCGATGTTTCCTCACATAAGGATTGCCGTCTAGGTAAATGGTACTTATCAGAAAAGGCACGTTCACGTTTCGGTCAGGATGCCTCTTATCGTGAGCTAGATCGCTATCACGAGCAAGTTCATACTTCGGCAAAACAGGCTGTTCAGGCTTATAATAGTGGAAATATTGCAGTTGCCGAGGTGCACTTAAAAGAAATTGAAATTGCATCGGAGCGTGTTCTTCACTATATTAATGATTTAGTACAAATCATATACAAAGAACGGACAATGTAGTAATAATGAGGCAAAACATTTCGGAGTTTTGTCTTTCTTTTAAAAGGAGGAGACAATTTGGCAAAGCGTGCACATATAGTATTTTTTGGCGATGTCGACGGTACTGGCTATCGTTTTTTCCTTCAACAGAAAGCTGTTGACCTCGGCCTTAAAGGATTTATTCAAAAAACGGAAGACGGCAAAATTGAAGTCGACATTGAGGGCAAACCAAATTCTGTGGATGAGTTTATTTCATTTATTGGAAAAGGCGTTAGTTTGCAATCAGAATCAAACTCCTTTAAAGTAGAAATTTTTGAGACAATAATCGGATATACAACACTAAAGTCGGAGCTTGTATAGCCGGCTTTTTTTAGTAGATAAGAATTCATAACTTTCTTATTTGCATAAGCAAGGACAGCATCTCCCCTATTTTGGTCGAGATGTGTTTTTCTAATGGGAGCAAAGAGAAATTTTTTGATTGTCCCATAAAAACGGTGTAGGATAAGTAAGAAACTAATATACAATTTGAAACTTTTTAAGTGTTAATTCGTATAAATAGTATCGATTTAAAGGAGGTACGAAAATGCTTAATACGATGAACTTTATCACTAGACATTTAATTAATTTCTTCGTTGGTTTTGCAGCGTTTATTATAGCAGGCATTAATTTGGCAGGAGCAGCGATACTACTTGCTATTCCAATTTCCATTGCTCTTTATTATGTAAGTAATAAATTAGCATTAACAATTCAAAAAGGCAAACGGAGTAAAGAGTTAGGCATTACACCTTCCGAATATAGTCATATTGAAGAGCAAATTAAACAGGCAAAACAGTTAATACAGTCGTTATCTCAACAATATATCCGTGTCCGCTCTATTCGCTCATTTAAGCTTATTCTTGAGATGAGCAAACTTTCAAAGCGGATTGTGAATATTGTACAAAAGAATCCAAGCAAATTTTATGCAGTGGAGGATTTTTTCTATGCACACCTCCCTTCTGCTGTCGAGTTAACAAATAAATATACCTTATTATCGAACGAACAGGTTACCGGAACGGAGATTCATCTTGCTCTTGAAGATACCCGTAAAACATTAAAGGATTTACACGTAACGATGGAAGATGATTTGAAGAGCGCCCTGGCTTCTGACATTGAAAATTTGAGGATCGAGTTAGATTTCGCTAAATTATCAAACGAAAAACGTAAAGAACGTCTGAAAATCGGTGGTGAGGAGTAGTGATTGAAAAAAGCGGTAACCTTTTTGAAGTCTTTAAAACAACCGGTAGTTCCTCAGTAGAGGTGGCTAGCGAACAATTTGCCATGCATGTTGAAAATAATGTAGCGACACCGCTATTTGCTGCCCTAGACGCACATACAAAAAATCGCGCTATGGATCTTGCAAGGAACCTACAAATGACGAAATATGAGTACGTACTTTCATTTGGCTTACCCGCACAAGATGCTCTTAAGCAATTCACATCGCAAATGCTACTCCATGTCCAGCGTAAAGAAGTATCAAAAGTTGGCGATGTACTCTTTGATTTAATGCAGCATTTAGAGAAAATTGACCCAGATGCACTTGTCGAACAGGAAAAAGGCTTTTTCAGTATGATGTTTTCACGTCAAAAGAAATCAATTCAGGAAGTCATGTCACATTATAAAAAGCTAAGTAACCAAATTGATCGCCTTGGTATTCAGCTGTCTCATACGCAAACTGGACTACTTTCTGATTACAAATTTTTAGACGAACTGTACGGGTTAAACGAAGACTATTTTCATGAGATTAACGTCTATATTGCAGCAGTGGAGATAAAAAAACATCATCTATTGCAAGATGTGCTACCAAAGCTTCAGGTACAAACGCTAGAAAGCGATGACCCTATGCAAAAGCATAAGCTCCAAGATTTACATATGCAAATTGAATGGCTCGATAAACGTATGTATGATCTTGAAATATCGCGTGAGATTTCCATTCAGTGCGCACCGCATATACGTTTAATTCAGCAGACGAACCAAATGCTGATTGAAAAAATTCAGTCTTCTGTTATGACTACGATTCCACTATGGCAATCGCAAATTTCGATGTTATTGAGCATGAACAGTCAGCGCCGGGCTATGCAATCACAGCAGCGCCTAATGGATGTTTCGGACGAGCTCATGCGTAAAAATGGGAAAATGATGGATGTCACAGCAAGAGCTACGCGCAAGCAAAAAGGTGTAAGTCATTCCGATATTGACCGCTTCAAGCAAACTCAGCTTCAGCTATTAAAAGAAATCGAAGACACACTGCGCATACAGGCAACAAGTAATGAAAAGCGCCATCAAGTTGAAACGACCATTCTTGATATGAAATAAAAAAAGCAGTTGGTTTGAATTTCAAACCAACTGCTTTTTAACTGCAACTATGCGAACATTGCTGCTAGCTGTAAAACGATTTTCTCTATTTCGCTAAGAGACTCGTATTACGCAAAGTACTCTTTGTAGTAACCGCCAACTTTACCTGTGTTGTCGATAACGAAAATGAATTCTTCCGTTTCATTTTTCACTTCGTATTCTTTACCTACAGTTAGTACGTTTGATACTAAGTACTTCGATGCATTTGTATGTACACATTTTACTGTGCGAATCGTCGGTGCATCTTTCCAATTTAAATGTAACATGGATTTACCCTCACTTTTTATCTAGCTTACTTTGTCATTTCTTATTTTAAACGATTTTTTATCGTTATGGTAGTAAATGTACAAAGGAATAGCAAATTTAATTGATTTCTCGGTTTGAACTGCCCATTTGATGATGGTACACTACTTCTAAGAGGTGGAATTTATGTCATTTAGTTTCGGTAGCGTGCCCATGTGGTTTTTCGCCATTGCAATCGCTTTTGCTATAATTTTTGTAATCTACTCCGAATGGAATTCGAGACAATAAAAGCTTGCCATCGCAAGCTTTTTTACGTATAAAACATGGACAAAATAGCGATAAACTATACACTGTTTATCCATATTAGTGCCCAATAGTTGACGATCAAAAAATCGACAAACGTAGCTGTTTGCCGATTTGAATGATTATTTTAATGTACGTTTTAGGAATGCTTGTGTACGTTCATGCTTCGGATTCGCTAGTACTTCACTAGGATGCCCTTCTTCTACGATGACCCCTTTATCCATAAAGACAACTCGGTCTGCCACTTCCTTTGCAAACTCCATTTCATGCGTTACGATGAGCATCGTGTTGCCCTGATCCGCGAGCATTCGCATAACTTTTAATACTTCGCCTACCATTTCAGGGTCCAGTGCTGATGTTGGTTCATCAAATAGCATTACATCCGGGTCCATTGCTAGCGCACGTGCAATTGCGACACGCTGTTTTTGCCCACCAGATAATTGGCGTGGCTTGGCGTTCACGAAAGACTCCATACCAACTACTTTTAAAAATTTTGTCGCTGTTTCTGTTGCCTCTGCCTTTGAACGTTTTAACACCTTTTGCTGCCCAACGATGCAATTTCCTAGTACATTCAAGTTATTAAATAAATTAAACTGCTGGAATACCATCCCTAAATGGGTACGGTAATGCTCGATATCATGCTTGTCGTCTAAAATATTTTTACCCTTATAAATAATCTGACCGCCACTTGGACGCTCAAGTAAATTAATACAACGCAGAAGAGTGGATTTACCAGAACCTGATGAACCTATTAGACATACAACTTCGCCTTTTCTTACGTTAAAGTTAACGTCACGTAATACTTCGTGACTACCGAATGATTTACTTAAATGTTGAATTTCAATAATATTTTCCATCGTGATTCCCCTTACATAACGTTTTCTGGCTTGTGAACGGTTTCTACTTGATAAGAATCAGGACCATCTAAACGTCTTTCCATCCAACGTAAAGCTCTAGTTGCTGTAAATGTCATAATTAAGTAGAGTACAGAGGCGATTAAAAATGACTCGGCAAATTTAAAATTTGCGCCGGCAACCGATTTTGTTTGATAAAACAGCTCAGTTACACTAATTACATTTAGAACGGCCGTATCTTTAATATTCATAACCAATTGATTTCCTGTTGCTGGCAAAATATTACGCGCAACCTGTGGTAGAACGATAAATAACATGATCTTCACATGATTCATCCCAATTGCTTGGGCTGCTTCGTATTGTCCTTTATCAATTGAGACAATCCCACCGCGTACAATTTCTGCCATATATGCACCTGTATTCAACCCTACAACAACAAGTGCGGCTATGAAACGGTCTAATTCTAAGCCATAAGAAGCAAGCCCATAGAATACAACCATCGCCTGTACAATCATTGGTGTACCACGGAAAATCTCAACATAGCACGTTAAGATAAAATTGAAGATTTTTAAAATCACGCTTTTGAATGATTTTTTGCGCACCGGAATTGTGTGCATGACTCCGATGAAAAATCCGATAAGAGCACCAATAATTGTACTAACAATTGCAATCGCTAGTGTCATATATGCGCCGCGTAAAAACATCGGCCAGTTATTTTGCAAGATTGAGATAATTGTATCTAAACTCATAAAAAATCCTCCTAACAGCAGGAAGCTGTCCTATTAATAAGAAACTAGCCGCAAATACATGCGACCAGTTGCTTTTAGAAAGACACATCTCGCCCAATATAGGGCGAGATGATGTCCTTACTTATGTAGATAAGTAAGTTATACTTTCTTATCTACCAAAAAAATATTGCTGTCTCGGTTAAAGCTGCACTTAAACCATTTCTTATTGCGCTGCTGGTTGGTTCGCGATTGCGTCTTCCATTAGCTTTTGACGGTCATCTTCTGTAATACCTGCTAGCACTTCGTTGATTTTTTCTGTTAAGTCAAAATCTTTACGAACTCCTACTGCTACCGCTGTATCAGCTGGTTCTGTTGCAAAGCCGTCTTCTAGAACGACATATACGAAGTTTTCATTTGCTGCAGCAGCAGAAATTGCTTCTGGACGTTCTGCTACATACCCATCAATTACACCAGATTCAACAGCTACACGCATTGCTGGGAAGTTATCCATTGCCGCTTGAATTTTTACATCTGGAATTTGGTCAATTACGTTGTAGTTTGTTGTGTTTAATTGTGCTGTAATTTTCGCACCTGCAAAATCTGCTAAATTTTTTGCATTTTCATACACACTACCTTTTTTCGTTACGATCACAAAATCAGATGTATAGTAATCTGACGTAAAATCAATTGATTGTTTACGATCTTCCGTTGGGCTCATCCCTGCAATAATCGCATCTACAACACCTGATTGTAGCGCTGGAACTAAACCGTCCCACTCCGTTTTTACGATCACAAGCTCTTTCCCAAGGCCAGCTGCGATTTGCTTAGCGATTTCTACGTCGTATCCACCCGCGTATTCAGCAGCACCTTCGATTTTCACAGCACCGTTTGCGTCTGATGACTGTGTCCAGTTAAATGGCGCATAGCCTGCCTCCATACCTACTTTGAACACTTCTTTCGTGTCTGATGACGTTTCATCCTCACCACATGCTGAAAGAACGAACATTGCCATCATTGCTGCCATAAATACTACTAATTTTTTCTTCATGTTATCAATCCCCTTTTCTTCAAAATTATGGGCTAATAAAATTGCAAAAAGCGACCTAAAAAGAACTTTAGGTCGCTTGAATTTATAATTAGCCCAAATCCTCTATTGTTTCCCATTTTGAGATAGCACAACTCGAGCATCCGGGAAGACGCACGAGACAGTTCTGTAATTATTCATTACAGACCCAGCATATGATAGTGAGCCTACCATACACTTCGGCGATAATTCCTTCTTCTTCATTTCACCGTTTGCTCGAAACTCCATGAAAAACTAATAAATACCGCGCCTCTACCCCACGAGAAAGTGAGGTTTTGTTATTGAATTATTATTAAATAATACATCAGTAATACTTTTTGGTCAATAAGCAATTTTCAGATATTTAAAAGATTATCTACAAATGTTTAATTTGGTTTACGTCGACAATTACTTCTAGCGTATGTTTTCCGCCCTGATATACCCCTTCAACCGGCGAAACATCACGAAAATCTCGTCCTACACATAGATTAATGTGATTATCTAGCACTTCGACATTATTTGTTGGATCTAAGCCAATCCACCCAATACCCGGCACCATAATTTCCACCCACGCATGTGTCGCGGTATCGCCGATTAAGTCATCACCCTCACCTACATAAAGGTAACCGCTAATATAACGAGCCGGGATACAACAGTAACGAAGTACAGCAAGCATAATATGTGTAAAATCTTGACAAACGCCGACTTTCAAATCGAATGCCTCACTTGCAGTAGTTTCCACAGTTGTAGCCTTCGGATCATACTTAATGACGTTAAATAAATAGGTCATTAAATCGCATGCAAACTTTACTGGATTATTATAATGCGTGCCTATTACACCAAGTACCTCATCTATTTGACGTGGCTCAAGCGTTGTAAAATTTGAAACACTTAAATAAGGTAAATAATGTTCATGAAACATTTGCGAGTAAAATATATTACGCATTTCATTAGAAAATTGAATTTCGTAAATGTACGGCGCTTTTTGCACACTTACAATTGAACTTGACGTAATGATGAGTTCATTATGCTTTTCTGCAATAAAGAAGCTCCCTATATTATTATCCCAAATATCTATATATTCCTTTGTTAATGATAATGGATTAATTTTCACATTGTAAGAGAGCACGCGCTGACATTCATTATTTCGAGGCTTTAAACGAATCGTATTTAACGACTGCTCCACAGGACTTTCATAGCGAAAAATATTTGTATGTTTTATTCGGTATTTCATGTTTATTCCCCTTTAAGTTTATTGAACAGAGTTGCCATGTGGGAAAAGCCTTCAATCAACAAGTATTGGTGCATTTAAATAATAAGTGCGCGCAAAAACGGGACCAAAATTCGAGCACTGTGTATGGATTTCCTTTACCCATTCTTTCCGTTGTTCAACACTCATTAACGAAGCATCTTTTTGCACGATGAGTTCCAGTTGCTCTAGTGCTTCAAACATTTCCTGCGCATATGGACTACTAACCGAATCCTCTTCAATATCAAGTACAGTTCGTTTAATTTTGCGAATACCATAGGCAACAGAGCGAGAGCATTTTGTATCTCCCATTAAGAAATTCAATACGTTGTCAGAAGTGCGTATACGAAAGCGACGAGTATATTCCTCAAACGAATTTGTTAACTGTAGTCCAGATGTTACAGCAATTTCTCGTGTAAGAACATCTTCATTTTCGAGTAAACGCAGGACAATTAATGCTGTTTTTTCAGAACGCTCAATCCACTTACCAATTTTCACAAATTGGAAGCATTCATCACGCGTCATAAGCGAGTCAATAATCCCCGTAGCTGTCAATGATGTTTTTCGTATCTTCGTTAAAAACTCCGTAGTCTTTAATACTGTAAACTCTTCATCTACAGTCTTGACCTGCATCGATAAATATAGTTCATTCCATTCTTCCCAAAGCTCATTTGGAATGAGATCCCGCGTATTCCGGGCGTTATTACGAATGCTTTTAATTAATGAGTCAATGGAATTATAATTGTATTCATCAAATAATAAATAATACACCATTTGCTGCAAATAATAACTTTCATAACGTGCCGAATAGACTTCAATATAACCACAAATATCTAATACTGTATGCCATTCTTTTTCATAACCACAATCATTACGACTTTGCTCCAGCATACGCTCAATTTGTGTGTCAATAATATGTGCGTTCGTTTCTGTTCGTTCGCTATAACGGCCAATCCAGTAAAGTGAGTCCGCAACACGACTAAGCATGCACCTTCGCCTCCTTAATAATCCACGTATCTTTTCCGCCACCACCTTGTGAAGAGTTGACAACGAGCGAGCCCTCTTTTAAAGCAACGCGGGATAATCCACCTGGCAACACATGTGTTTCCGTCCCTTGTATGACAAATACACGTAAGTCGACATGACAAGGATAAAAGCGGCCGTCTTGGTAAGCAGGCGCACGGGATAATTTAATTGTCGGCTGTGCAATATATTGATGCGGTGCTTCTAGTATTTTGTTGCGGAATTCCTCTCGTAGCTCTGGCGTCGAATGTGGACCAATAAGCATATCATACCCGCCTGATGCACCTACATTTTTCACAACGAGCTTGTCTAAGCGCTCTAACACCCATTCACGTTGCGCCTCATCCTCAAGCAAATACGTTTTCACATTATCAATAATCGGCTCTTCATTTAAATAAAAGCGGATCATATCAGGAACGTAAACATACATCGCCTTATCATCAGCTACACCGTTCCCTATTGCATTTAAAATCGCTACGTTGCCCTCTTTGTACGCTGCTAAAATATTGGCTATCCCGAGCATTGAATCCTCCCTAAAGACAGTTGGATCTAAGAAATCATCATCAATACGACGATAAATAATATCGACACGCTTCAATCCATGAATTGTTTTTAAATAGACAATATTATCTTTGACGACTAAATCACGGCCCTCCACAAGCGTAATATTCATTTCTTTCGCTAAAAATACATGATCGTAATAAGCCGCGTTATAAATACCTGCTGTTAGAAGGACTGCATGTAGCTCTTCATGCTCGGACACATTTTTCGGACGATGTGATAATAACGCATCCTGCATATGTACTATTTTCTCCTCTAACGTTTCAATAGCGTAATTACGGAAAAATTCCGGATACATTTTGCGCATGACGTAACGATTTTGATACACGTAACTCATGCCTGAAGGGTTGCGTAAATTATCTTCAAGTACACAATATTTTCCGTTTTCATCACGGATTAAGTCTATCCCAGCTAAGAAAATATGATTTTTCAGCGGGATATTTGCCCCAATAACTTGCTTATAGTAATACGGATTATTATCGATTAATGTTTTAGGTACAACCCCTGCTTGTACAATTTTTTGTTCATTATACACATCATGAAGAAATAAGTTTAACGCCTTTACACGCTGCTTCATACCTTTTTCTATCGTTTCCCACGCCTCTGCTGGAATAATAATTGGCACAAAGTCAAAAGGCATAGTGCGCTCTGTACCACCTTCAGCACCGTACACTGTAAATGTAATACCTTGACGTAAAAAACTCGACTGTGCAGAATTATGTTTTTCAAAAAGCTCTGTTTCAGAAAAACTAATTAGCTGTTCATAAAAAGGAATATAATGTTTTTTTGGCTTGTCTCCATTTAGCATTTCATCATAAAAAGAACTTGAATCATACGGTTTAAACATCCACATTCTCCTCCAAATAAATATGTATACTCATAAAATACAATAGAGGAATAGAAAAACCCTTTTATTTTAAAAATATTTATAAAATTTGAAAATAAATACAAAAATTCAAAAACTTAGTTGTGTGAAATTTATTAAAGAGAATAAGTGGGTATTTTGGCGAATTTTGCAAAACAAAAAGACTTCGACGAATTTTGTCGAAGTCTTTTTGTCGTTACATTAAGAGTTTAGTAATAAATCTTCCGGATTCTCGATTAATTCTTTTACTGTTTTTAAGAAGCCTACAGAGTCTTTGCCATCGATAATACGGTGGTCATACGATAATGCCACATACATCATTGGGCGGATTTCAACTTCACCATTTACTGCTACTGGACGTTTTTGGATTGTGTGCATACCAAGAATACCAGCTTGTGTACCGTTCATGATTGGTGTAGACATTAATGAACCAAATACACCACCATTTGTGATTGTGAATGAACCACCTGAAAGATCGTTAAGACCTAATTTTTTGTCACGAGCTTTTGCCGCAAGACCTGCAATTGTGTCCTCGATTTCAGAGAAGTTTTTACGATCTGCATCGCGTACTACTGGTACTACTAAACCTTCTTCAGTTGAAACAGCTACACCGATATCAAAGAAGTTATTTAAGTGCATTTCGTCACCTGAAATTTGCGCGTTTACATATGGATATTTTTTAAGCGCTGCTACTACAGCTTTTGTGAAGAATGACATGAAACCAAGACGAGAGCCAGTTGACTCGAAGAATTGATCTTTTTTACGAGAACGTAAAGCCATTACGTTTGTCATGTCGATTTCATTGAATGTAGTTAACATTGCAGTTGATTGACGTACTTCAAGTAAACGTTTTGCAATCGTTTGACGACGTCGTGACATTTTTTCAACAGTTACGCGAGACTCATCTACTGCTACTGTTGCTTTAGGAGCTTCAGGTGCCGCTGGAGTTGCAACTGGTGCAATGCCATGAGCTGCTACGTCTTGAACGCGTACACGACCTTGTGGATCTACTGGAGAGATACTAGCAAGATCGATGCCTTTTTCACGAGCCAGTTTACGTGCTGCTGGAGAAGCGACTACACGTTCACTCGATTCTTCAACTACCTGAACTGGTGCTGGTGCTGCTGGTGCTGCTTTTGGCTCTTCTTGTGCCGGAGCTGGTGCTGCTGTAACTTGTGGAGCAGGTGCTGGTGCTGCGCCTTCGCCTGCTTCAACGATTGCAATTACTTGACCTACAAGAACTGTGTCGCCTTCTGCAGCTGTAATTTGTGTTAAAATACCAGCTTCTTCAGAGATGATTTCAGCATTTACTTTATCTGTTTCCAATTCTACGATGAATTCGCCTTTTTCTACGCGATCTCCAACTTTTTTCACCCATTGGGCAATTGTACCTTCAGTAATTGATTCTGCTAATTCAGGGACTTTAATCTCAGCCACTTTAATATCCTCCTTTAATTAACCTGTACTAATTTTTAATTAGTACAAGGTCTGAGTTACTAACAAAGTAGTAACTCATTCAGTAATAATGATGTTATTTTTATTTTTCTAACGCTTCTGCAACAAGTTTTGCTTGCGCTGCTTTATGTGAATCGCCGTCACCTTCAGAAGTAGAGCTCATTGCAGGACGTCCTACATAGCGAACTTTTTTGCCTTCAGAAAGTTCATATAGTTTTTCTAGCATATAACCCCAAGCACCTTGGTTTTTCGGCTCCTCTTGAACCCAAACAATTTCTTTTGCGTTCGGGAAGCGCGCGATAATCTCAGATACTTGCTCAGCCGGGAATGGATAAAGCTGTTCCACACGTAAGATGTGAAGGTGTTCGAAACCTTCGCCGTCTTTTACGCGCTCTGCTAAATCAATTGCTACTTTACCAGTTGCTAGTAACACTTTTTTAACTTTTTTAGTGTCTAAGCCTAAACCTGGTTGTTCAATAACTTCTTGGAAACGTCCGTTAGCTAATTGATCAGCAGATGCTGCAGCTAAAGGATGACGAAGTAAAGATTTTGGTGATACGACTACAAGTGGACGTACACCTTCTGTACCAATTAATGCCGCTTGACGACGTAATAAGTGGTAGTAGTTACCTGCGTTAGAGCAGTTCGCAACAAACCAGTTGTTTTCAGCTGACATTTGTAAGAAGCGTTCCATACGACTTGATGAGTGCTCTGGCCCCTGACCTTCATAACCATGTGGTAATAACATGACAAAGCCAGATTTTTGACCCCATTTAGCGCGCGCACCAGAAATAAAGTTATCAAACATTACTTGTGCCATATTAGCGAAGTCTCCGAATTGTGCTTCCCATACAGATAATACTTGCTCATTTTCTAGGCTATAACCATATTCATAGCCAACAACCCCTGCTTCTGTAAGTGGTGAGTTGTGCACAGTGAATGAAGCTTTAACATCTGATACATGATGTAATGGCGTGAATACATCTCCATTGTTTTTGTCATGTAGTACTAAGTGACGTTGCGAGAACGTACCACGTTGTGCATCTTGACCTGTAAAGCGGACTGGTGTGCCGTCTTGTGTAATTGTTGCATAGGCTAACGTTTCCGCATGACCCCAGTCGATTTTTTCAGAAGCAAATGCTTCGCGTCGTTTTTCTAAAATTTTTCCAAGTTTGTTTTGTGGTTCGAAGCCATCTCCAAACACTAGTAACTCTTCATTAATTTTTTCTAAACGATCTGCTGCTACTGTTGTATCAATTTGTGGGCAGTCCACTTTTAATAGTTCAGGCATTTCTAAATGCGAATGCTCATCTTGTTCCGCCATAGATTTTACATGGTCATAAGCAGCCTGCATTTCAGCGTAAATTGTCGAATCAAGGGCGCTTACTTCATCAGCTGTTAGAATGCCAGATGCCACAAGCTCTGCACCGTATAATGCACGAATTGTGTCATGTTTTGAAACTAATTTATACGTATCCGGGTTTGTAACTGTCGGATCATCTGTTTCGTTATGACCGTAACGACGGTATCCGATTAAATCGATAATAATATCTTTGCCAAATTTTTGGCGGTAAGCTGCTGCGAAGCGACCTACTTGTACTACCGCTTCTGGACTATCAGCGTTCACATGAACTACTGGAACTTCGTAGCCTTTTGCAGGATCAGAAGAATAAACAGAAGAACGCGAATCATAATGTTCTGTCGTGAAGCCGATCATATTGTTTGCAATGATATGAATCGTACCGCCAGTAGTAAAGCCTTCTGTTTTCGCAAAGTTTAGTGCTTCTGTTACAATTCCCTGACCTGGGAATGCAGCATCTCCATGCACTAAAATACCTAAAGCTTTTAAAGGTTCATGTACTGCTGCACCAGATTTAGAAGTAGAATCTTGTGCTGCACGTGTTTGGCCTAAAACTACCGGGTTACCTACCTCTAAGTGAGACGGGTTGTATGCTAGCTTTACATTCATACCAGAATCACGTGTATAAGAAGCACCCATGTGGTATTTAACGTCGCCAGTCCAGCCCTTTGTAATTTCAAGACGACCATCTTTTGGTAGGAATAGGTCGTTTGACACGTGAGCGAAATCAGAGAACATCATATCGTATGGTTTATTTAAAACATGCGTTAACACATTTAAACGACCACGGTGAGCCATCCCAATACGAACATTTTGTACATTGTGTACTTCAGCTGTTTTTAATATTTCATCAAATAAAACGATTTGTGTGTCTAAACCTTCACCAGAGAAACGTTTTTGGCCAACAAATGTTTTGTGAATAAATTTTTCAAAGTTTTCAACACGTGTTAAACGTTGTAATAATGCTTTTTTCTCATCAGCTGCTAACATTGATTTTAATGAACCTGACTCAATTTGAGCTTGAATCCAATCGCGTTCCTCATCTACAACTACATGTGCATATTCGAATGCAATTTTGTCTGTATATACTGATTTTAAGTAGTCAATCGCTTCTTTACCGTTTTTTACACCTACAGGTACATCCTTAAAAAATACGCTCGCTGGGATTTCAGTTAAATCTGCAGCACTTAAGTTGAATGCGCTTTCTTCAATTCCAGATGTATCAAGTGTACGGTTTTTCAGTGGATATAAGTCTGCTGCTAAATGGCCGCGAGCACGAATAGCCTCTGCTAATTTAACTGCAGCTAAAACCTTTTTGTAATCGCTCTGCGGTGCTACTGCGCCTCCCGCTACAGCAACTTCGCCTTCAGCGAATTCAGGTGTTCCGTACTGTTGGAATAATTCTACTAACTCTGCTTCAACCTCTTCAGGAGATTGCAGGAATAAGTCAAACTGCTCCATTACATAACCTAAGTTAGGACCTGAAAAAGCTGACCAAGGGGAACCTGCAGGTAATACATTGTTCGACATGAAAAATAACCTCCAAATTTTGCCTATTGGCAGTTCCAATAATTAAAAAAACATCAATTTCACATAAGATTTTACCATTCTTCTGACAATACTAAAAGTACCATATCATTTGATAATGAAGAACATTTTTTCCATCTCAATCTTACTACTCTTCACAAAAAATACAACTCTTTTTAGCAAAATAAGCAATTATTTTCGTTAACTATCGAAAAATAAAATTTTCTAATTAGAATTGTGCATTTTTTTGAGGAAATCGTAATAAAAATGTGGTACCATTACCAGTTTTACTTGTTACGGATAATTCTATATTATACTTTTCAGCTAGCATTTTCGTAATACTTAAGCCTAAGCCAGTACCCCCAGCTATTTGTCCCCTTGCTTCGTCCACTCGGTAAAAACGGTCAAAAATATGTGGTAAATGCTCTTCCGCAATACCAATCCCGTTATCCTCTATTTGCACAAAAACATTTTCAATTTCATAATGAATAGTTGTGTGCAACCTCGGAACTTGAGCATTGTAGCGAATCCCATTTTCTAATAAATTCCGAAGCACTTGAGCTAGTGCTTGCTCAGACATAAACACATCTTTTTGCTGCCCTACACTACTTTCCGTAAATAGCGCAGTCGGGTGCACTACCTTTAGCTCCTCTACTACCGATGTTAAAATAGTATTAATATTTGCACGCGAATGCGGATCTATTTTTTCACGCCTTGCGAGATTAAGGAGCTCCTCAATCATTTTTTTCATCCGCGAGATTTCGGCTAGCGATGTATCAAGTGACTCCTCTAACACTTCCGGATCATCTTTTCCCCAGCGCTTAATAAGAGATAGATGACCTTCTAACACTTGAATGGGTGTGCGCAGTTCATGAGATGCATCTGAGACAAATTGTTGTTGCTGTGTAAAGGAAATTTCAAGCTCGTTCATCATAGAACGATAAATTGTTAGCAAGTCCCCAATCTCATCATTTGCCGAGTAATTCAACATTGATTGCTCCTCAAACCCTTTATCACGTACGGTTTGCATTGCATCTCGTAATTGTACAAGTGGTCGCATTAGTATATTTGCCAAGTAATAGCTGATTGAAACAGAAAAGATGAGCGCCCCTAATCCAACAATACACATCGTCGTAATTATGTACTTCATCATCGCATCGAAAGTTGTAAGTGGATGAATGAGCTGCATAATACCCTGGAATGGACCGATTTGAACGATTTTGTTGACAACAAATGTATGCTTGCCATTTACCGTTTGCTCAGTTATCTCGGCTGCTAGTAACTTCTCATAATTATTTGGAATTTTTGCAGCAGTTGTTGCATCATTTATGCGAAGTATTTCGATGCCGTCTAAATTAAAAATTCGTACGGTCTGCTCCTGATTTAATATTGCCTTCATTAATGACGTATTATTCTGAATTTCCTGTATTGTAACAGAACCACCTTGTGAAGAAAAAAACGTTGTGACATCATCTACTGTCCGCAGCGCATTTTTTTCTTCATTATTTAATAACCAAGTTTGAAGTGCTACATATAATATGATAGAAATTACAGCAAAGCTTATAAAAATCGTAATGCCAACTGTTAGCATCCATTTCGTTTTGAGCGACTGATTTATGAGTTTGTCTTTAAATTTTTTCATGTGCGCACCACATACCCCACACCGCGCACCGTTTCAATATAAGGTGTATCAGCCGTTTGTAGTTTGCCACGTAAATGACGAATATACACATCGACCACATTCGTTTCGACGTCCGTGTTAAAACCCCACACCATTTCTAAAATGAGTTCACGTGTACAAACGCGGTTTTGATTTTCAACAAGTAGCTTCAGTAAATCATACTCCGTGCGCGTAAGCTCTAATCGCTGTCCTTCAAACAACACTTCGTATGCATCTAGATTAATCGTTAGTTCGCGTACTTGTAAAATATTGGTCTGTTTATCTCCGCTCACACGGCGTAAAATCGAGCGAATACGTGCAAGTAACTCCTCAATTGCAAATGGCTTCACAATATAATCATCTGCACCTGCATCAAGTCCTGCAACTCGGTCCATTACTGCATCACGTGCTGTTAAAAGTAAAATTGGCACATCAGTTTGCTTGCGAATGCGACGGCATACTTCAATACCGTTAAGCTCTGGCAACATCACATCAAGTAAAACACAATCAAAATCTGATGCTAGTGCGGCTTCTAATCCAGAGCGACCGTCATACACGATTGTAACATCAAACTGCTCATGCTTTAGCTCCAGCTCTAAAAAGCGAGCGATATTTTTTTCATCTTCTACAATTAATATAGTGTGTTTCATCATTCGACCTCACAATCAAGATAAATATTTGTTTTATAGTTATTTTGTAAAAATATAAACTGTAGAAAATAGTAGACTATTTTCCCAGAAGACCTGTGTCAAAAGTGGTAATGATTCCTTTTGGCACAGTCTTTCTATTTTTAGTCGATTTTTGCAAGTGTCGACCCTGTTTTTTCCACACAAAGAGGCTGCCCCAAAACTTACCTGAGACAGCCTCTTTCTCATAAAACTGATCGGCGCCTACGAGTTAGAATGCACGCTTGCCGGCCCACTTATTTTATAATTATTTTTTGAAACTTGCTTTGCTTCACACAAAGCGCGGTCCGCTAAGTCAATAAGCTTCTCTAAATTTTCGGAATGCTCTGGATAAAGCGCTATCCCCATTGTGGAAGTGGGTGAAAACGAGAAACCTTGAATTGACCAACCAATTCGCAAGTTCATCCTAATACGTTCAACAATATGCTGTAGCTGACTCTGACGATGCTCAGCGTCACGTGATAAGCCAGTAAGCACAACGATAAATTCATCGCCTCCTATACGCACGACTAAATCATCACTACGTACACTTTTAGATAGCGCTATACTAAACTGCTTTAAAAACTCATCGCCAACATCATGACCATAGTCATCATTCACTTGTTTAAAATTATCGCCGTCAATATAGAAAATAGCAAGCGTTTCAAAATTCGCTTTTGCATTTTCAACTAAATGCGGGAATTCCTTTTTTAAATAACGACGATTAGGCAATTGTGTTAAGCTATCATGATAGGCCATGAACATTAACTTATCTTCTAGCTCTTTTCGCTCTGTAATTTCTCGAGATACCATAATAATTTGCACAATATGATCAACTGACGAATCATGGGTTATCGAATAATTTCCTTCCGTCCATAATATTTCGCCACAATTCGTTCTCAGTTGTAGCTCAATCTTCTTTTCAACTGCTGTAAAGCTACCATCCTCAATCAATGCTTGCCATTCCTGAATACTGTCTTCACATAATAATTTCGAATAATTTTCACCGATCAATTCATGCTCAGGATACCCAAGTTTGCGAATATAGGAAGGCGAAGCATAAATAATATCTCCTTGTTGGTTTGTTACAACAATTAAATCATTCGTATTTTCGGTAATGGCACGAAACGTTCTTTCGATATTACGTAGCTCAATCATTACCTGCTTTTTTTCAGAAACATTGAATTGAACGGTTAAATATTGCCCGGCATGTCCTTGTTGATCAATTAGTGGAATAATCGTTGTGTCCACCCAATAGGTTTTTCCATTCTTTTTGCGATTGCGTATTTCACCGCGCCATACTTCGCCACGCTCTAATGTTTTCCATAGATTCTCGAAAAATTCACGAGGATGGTATCCGGAGTTGACGATGTGATGCTTCTGCCCTAACAACTCCTGAAGCGTAAAGCCTGTCCGTTCAATAAAGCGGTCATTCGCTTCTATAATGCGACCTTGCGTATCCGTAAATGTAACATCGGCAGCCGTACTAATCGCTTTTTTGAACATTTCTAAACCATGCGAAGTTGTTCGCAATACTTCCTCTTGCTTAATATAAGTGGTGATTTCTTGTAAAATCAAAAATACGGCGGCGTTTTCATCATCACGTGTTAGTGGTGAAAATGTCCCTGTAAAGCTACGTTTATCACCATTCCTATCAACGAATGAAATTAACTTAGAAGAAATATTCTCCCCTTTTTGCGCTTCTGTTAAATACAATTTTATTAAATCCACTGAATCTGGGTCAATAAATGGTAAGTCTAAAAACTTTTTACCACGGATTTCTTCAATATTAATATTAAAATCTTCCGTGAAACCTGGATTTGCCTCGATTAACTCTAAATTATTCGAGATAAGTACGGTAGATAAAAACGTTTTAAAGAATACCGAGCGCATAAATAAGTATTTATCCTGTAAATCACGATCAAAAGCAATTTCCTTTGTTGTAGCTAATACATATATATTGCCCTTTTCAACAATGGGAATTATCGTCGTTTCATACTTCCGAACCTCTGCGGTAAAATACGTATAATCTTGAAATTCAATTTGCTGTAGTTTTTCCACAGCTAGATCATAATAATGAAGGATATTTTTTGCTAAGTGAGGCAATGTTGCTTCCCGAACGGTTTTTCCAATTCGATTGCCACCTAGCACATTAATAGCAGAAGGATTTGTATAAATATACTCATAATCTTCGGCATTTTTCTTCATTAAAAAAACAAAATCACGACTGTTTTTAAATAACAAATCCAACTGATCCTTTGAACAGAATGATTGTGTCATTTATGCACCACCTATATCCCTATTGAGAAAAAATTTTGTTTGTTCCCTAACAAAATCAAGACATTTTTCATATTGTAATG
Organism: Solibacillus sp. FSL H8-0538; assembly: GCF_038003525.1. NCBI lineage: Bacteria > Bacillati > Bacillota > Bacilli > Caryophanales > Caryophanaceae > Solibacillus > Solibacillus sp. FSL H8-0538. Next base: position 1,929,938 of record NZ_JBBOPI010000001.1, read on the forward strand.
ATTCTTCACAACATTCGCAACTTAATAGGTTTATATGTTCCTGTGAAATTTCTATTCTATATTTTCCTATGACGGTTGCATTTCCTATTAATATTAGTTTATATGCTTCATCTTCAAACTGTACAACACATTGAACGAAGCCCCCTGGATTAAATACCGTTATTTTTGGCGCATTGACATAACCATTTATTTTCGCTACAAGTGCAGAGGCAGTCATCGCTGTTCCACAAGCATTTGTAAAACCTACTCCGCGTTCATACGTGCGCACAAAAATTTGATCGTCTGCCATCGGAAAAACATAGCTCACATTGACACCATCCGCGCAAAATTCATTTTCGCTATTTAAAAATTTTGCTAATAAAAATTGATGTGACTCATGCTGTATATAATGTTCATTTACAATGCCGATTAAATGTGGATTCGGGACAGAGACAGCAGTAAATTGAATTGTTGGCGAAAATTCTTCAATTATTTGGTGACGAAGCTCTTTCTTTTCTTTATATTGCATAGGTAACGAGTCAAGATCAAATGAAACCGGTGAAATTTCAACCGCGTAAGTTGGTAGCTCCTCAAAAATTGCGGGCTCTTTTTTCACTCGTAAGTTCGCTCGTAGGGTCTCAATGATTGCCTCGGTCACACCGAGCTTTTCACACACATAACGAGCTACACAACGTAGCCCATTCCCACACATCGATGCCTCCGAGCCATCTGCATTAATGACACGCATCTTTGCATCTGCAACTTTAGAAGGCAATACGAGCAATAATCCATCCGCACCCTTTTCGTTAGAAGGATCACAAAGCCATTTTGCCAGCCTCACCCAATTAAATTCATTTTCATTTGCCGCTTCATATAAATAAAAAGTATTTCCTGATCCATGAACTTTTAATAAATTTCGCTCCATCTCTTCTCCTCCAAATCCATATAATTCTATATTAATCGTTCTGCCATTCACGTTCAACCAAGTTTACAAACATATTATTTAGATTATTCAGAATATACTAACTTTTTCGATGAAAATATTGTTTTTTCGAGCCTCGAGCTTGATTAAAGAGTATAAATTATTATATGATATGCGTATAATTTTTATTTCGATATTGTTTTTCAGTAGTAAGACAGAGGGAGACTACGGGAGTTACACCATAGTTGAACGTCTAGTTCTTTTAGGTTGGATCAAGCTCGAAATGACTACTGCCTTGTGATAACAACGGCTCTACCATTTTCCCTTAAAAGGAGGCGTTTCGCATGTTAAAGCATCGGGAACTTCATGACACACCAGAATTATTTGAATTATTAAGTCACCCTTCCGTTTTTCCGTACGTCCGACAAAAAGCGACATCTGCTGATGAATACTTATTTATGACGAAGCAACTAATTGAAGAGGAACAAAACGGCACTGCTGTTTCTCGTACAATTATAGATGAATGGTGTCAACCAATTGGTACAATTAGCATTTTCGATGTCCAAGATGGTGCGGGATTCCTCGGTACTTGGATTGGAAAACCTTTTCAAGGTATGGGCTATAATCAAAAAGCCAAATATGCATTTTTATCTGAATTGTTTTTTGAACTTGATTTCCACACTGTCTTCCTCCGTATTCGCAAGGAAAATGAGCGTTCCAAAGCTGCAGCTGCAAAGCTTCCATATGTAGTTGACGCGGAGCAATCACATCCTGCGCTTTATGGGGAAATTAATCAAGGGGAATTCAATTATCATTTATTTAAAATTACAAAAGACTTGTTCTACTTAACGACGGCATATCACCGCGAAGAGGAAGAAGAGCAAGCAATGTAAAATGTAACACGCATTCCCGCCCGTTCACCCCAGATTGTCAATGCTACGTTTTTGTTGCATTGACAAAATGACCAATATCATGTTGGCCTCAAGCTTCTAGAGAGCCCGAAAGTGTCTTTTCAACTTTCACCCGCAGGATTTTGCAACCGTTGGATGACTCAAATTGATTGAAATCCGATCTTGAGGGTGTGGCGTGAATGCATGGACACAGCCAATATTTTAGCTGTCCTACCCCAAAATGAAACACCATTCCTTATGCATTAGGCAATATTACCTGATGCATAAGGAATGGTGTTTCTTTCTATTTGTACAGGGAATTGTATAATTTCACCTTGTGGATATATTTTACAAAAGTAAATGTAACGTCTAGTGAAAAGCGCCAACCGCCAACCCTTCAAGGTACGGTCCGTCCTCGGGGAAAAGCAAAGAGCGCCTTCACTTTGGACTATCCTGCGCTTGTAAGGGCTAAACAAGGGCTTTACACATTTGTTGTTAAGGGCATTTCTTTTAAGTTTTCACCGCAATAAAATGAGATTACGAAGCCAACGCATCATACCGTATAGTTGTTATTTTTCGTACTGTGTAATTAGTGCGACCATCTCATGTGGTGTTTTTGGACGTTCTGCATCAATCATCGAATCAACTATAGTCTCAGAATTTGATGCTAATTCATCCAGCGCCCCCATGAACGAAGCCTGATTTAATTGTTCTTCTTCTAATACGTGTGCAAAGCCTTGCTTTTTGAACAAGTTCGCATTTAATATTTGATCGCCCCGGCTCTTCGCAGCAGATAAAGGAATAAGTAGCATCGGCTTATGCAATGCTAAAAATTCGAAAATTGAGTTAGAGCCGGCACGGGACACAATCGTATCCGCTGCATGCAGTAAATCGGGTAATTCCGTTGTTACATAGTCAAACTGCTTATAACCAGTCAATCCCTGTAAACTCTCGTCAAGATTCCCTTTACCGCATAAATGAATGATTTGGTACGTCTTAAGTAGCTGTGGTAAATTACTACGAAGTGCGTCATTTAACACAACTGATCCTAAGCTTCCACCCATAACAAGTAATACCGGTTTATAACTCGTAAATCCGCAAAGGGCTAAACCCTTCACTCGATCTCCTTCTAACAGCTGCTGACGAATAATTGAACCTGTGCACGTTGCTTTATCACTTGGTAAATGCTTCACCGTCTCCTTAAAAACTGTAAAAATATGGGACGCAAATGGTAATGCAAGTTTATTGGCAAGTCCCGGTGTTACATCCGACTCATGTACAACCACTGGGACACTCGCAAGTTTAGCAGCAATAACGACAGGAACAGACACAAATCCACCTTTAGAGAAGATTACAGTTGGTTTTACCTTACGAATAACTGCTAGCGCCTGGCCTATTCCAGCAAGCACACGAAACGGATCCGTAAAATTTTTCATTGAGAAATAGCGGCGAAGTTTCCCGCTTGAAATGCTATGATACGGCACATCAGGGAATGCGTTGCCGATTAGTTCTTTTTCAATTCCTAAATGTGAGCCAATATAATGAACCTTATAGCCTGCTTCGATTAAAGACGGGATGATTGCTTCATTTAATGAAACATGACCAGCCGTGCCCCCACCTGTTAAAATAATTGTTTTGTCTTTCTCCATCTTGTTATCTCCTAACACAGTCTTTTCTCACTTGTTACTACTGTATGCACTGTATTTTCTATCCATGCAAATCTTTTTTTGTTAGTATGATATACTACGTTCATACTCTAACTAAAGGAAGACCATACCATGTACGAAACATCAAATTTGAAACAAAAATACAAACTACTGCTAACGATCATACTTCCGTTATTAATTACGCAAGTAGCCGTTTACTTAATCTCATTTTTCGATATTTTAATGGCGAGTAATTACGGGACAGCAGATCTTGCCGGCGTATCGATCGGCTCTTCCATCTGGATGCCGGTATATACGGGACTGTCCGGAATTTTACTATCCATAACGCCCATTGTAGCACAATATGTTGGTGCAAAAAAATCATTTCATGCGAAAAAAGCTGTTCAGCAAGGGGCTTATGTCGCCATTGTCCTTGCTATTCTCATCTTTATTGGGATTCTACTGGCGATTGAGCCGTTATTATCGCTCATGTCACTAGAAACCGAAGTACACCGAATTGCAAAAGGTTATATTATCGCATTATGCTTCGGGTTAATTCCCCTATTTTTATATCAGGTACTTCGCTGCTTTGTTGATGCACTTGGAAAAACACGCGTGACGATGTTTATAACCCTACTGACCACACCGGTAAACATCATCTTAAACTGGATTTTCATTTACGGGAAATTCGGTGTTCCGGCGCTTGGCGGAGTTGGTGCAGGGGTTGCTTCTGCGATTACATACTGGATTATTTTCTTTATTGCATTAGCCGTTGTCGCAAAGCGCACGCCGTTTAAAGAGTTTGCACTATTAAGTAACTGGCCAACAATTGATTTTTCTGAGTGGAAAGAAATTTTACGTATTGGTGTGCCTATCGGTATTGCAATTTTTGCTGAAACGAGTATTTTCGCGGCTGTGACGATGATGATGAGTAACTATTCAACCGCGGTAATCGGAGCCCATCAAATTGCCCTAAACTTTACTTCCCTACTTTATATGGTGCCGCTCTCAGTTGCAATGGGCGCAACCATTCTAGTCGGCTACGAGGTCGGAGCTGGTCGCCTGTTAGATGCAAAGCGCTACAGCTATTTATGTGTCGGGACAACGATTATTTTTAGCTTCATGTCAGCGACTGTGTTATTTTTTTGCCGTGAATGGATTGTCAGTATTTACACGTCAGATCCGCTAGTTATAGAAATGGCCACACAGTTTTTAGTATTTGCGGCAATCTTCCAACTATCGGATTCTATCCAAGCACCTGTCCAAGGGGCACTGCGCGGCTATAAGGATGTAACAGTTACGTTTATTATGGCCATCATTAGCTACTGGATTATCGGTTTACCCGTAGGTTATGTACTTGCTACATGGACAGAGTTTGGTCCATTCGGCTACTGGATTGGTCTCATTGCAGGTTTAACAGCAGGTGCCATTACGTTATCAATCCGATTAAAAAGGATTCAACGAAAAACGGCATAACATTAGGAAGAAAAGGCGCTCTCTAAAATAGAACTAGTTAGAGAGTGCCTCTTTTAATATAAAATACCTGTTTCGACAACGTTCAGCTTTATTTCAGTTGTAATGTTCATCGTTGAAAATTTTTCATGCCAATTTTCCTCATAATACTTAGTATGGTAGGCGCGTGTAATTTGACCGAGCCCAATCGCATCACACTTTGCATCTTGTAATTTTTTTATAACTGCCTCCATATCCTTAGTTATTTGCTCCGTTAAAAATTGGTCGATCTTATCTCGTTTTTTCTTGCTCTTCAAATTATCCTGTGGAAATTCAACAATGGCTACATCTATCTTGTTCATTATGTTAATCTGATCAGAAATATCTAAATTTCGCTTTGTTTCGACAATTCTAATTGACAAAGGATGGCCTTCGTATATATAAGACAAACGTGCTACTTGGCCAATTGATTCATTTAATATATTTAAAAGAATCGACTGTTGCGGATTTAATGTTTCTCCGCTAAATGAGCGCCCTGAAAAAAGTGCGACTCCCTCTCCGACTGGACGCCCTAGCTCCTCATCCATTTTTAAATACGGCAACACTAAGTCCTTTGCTGTCTCAAATAGGATAGTACTAGCCGTTTGCATCGTATAGGGAACCACAAAAGAAGCCTCCTCGAAACTTTTGATTAAGCGTTGGTAATATGCACCGGATTCACTCTTCCACTGCTGACTAAGGTCGAAGAATGGCTTCACATCACCCGAAACAACTACAAGCTTGGCCGTAATCGGACTACTGGGATCGCGAAAATATATATCGAGATAGTCATAAAAATCACCTGAAGAAGCTGTTTTTTCTGAAATTAACAACGTCGATAACATAGACAAATCAAGGACTTGTTCCACTTTTAGTTCTGCTTCACTACGAACTTCACGAGGGGATGCTCCTTTGCCTGTGATGACAACTGTGTTCATTTCTGTTCCTATTGATTCTGGATAGGCATAGTAGCCTGTTATGTCGCCTATTTCCCCTTCAATTCCGGCAAGTGAAACGACTGATAAATTTTTATATAAACGTTCATCCCAACATCCTCCGAGTAAAAGAGCAACAACGATTATTTTGATGAATCGAATTGTGATCTCCCCCTCAGTTTATTGACGCTAATAATAATGATAGGCAACACAATTGCAAACACCAAATTTATATACAATAAAGAATGCTTAAATATCTGTTGCATTGTAATATTAACGAAAAAACACGCCGAAATACCCATAACGGTGAAAAATACGAGCTGCTGAAACTTCTCATATTTGCGCTTTTGTTGAAAATAAACAAGTCGAATCACAAGTACATGATTCACTATCCCAATAATCGTCCATGATACCCAAATATAAATGAAGAAAATATCGAGCCGTTTTACAAAAGTTACTTCCTGTGAATTTAAGATGTATAAAATTGGCTCAGAAATGATATTAATCTCTTCAATTGCAAAATACATAATTGTAAATAATAGCGATACCATATAAAAAGCCGTGAGAAAAGACGCATATATTAACAAAATTCTGCGATTTATTGTCTCGCTTTGCATCACATATTTTCGGAGTATTAAATAAACCTCGACTCCACTAAAGGCATTCGTCGAAAATAGAATCCCCTTAATCCATCGATCAACTGGCTCTTGCATTAACGGAAACAAATTGGTCACCTCTAAATCCGGAATGGACAAGAATAGAAAAAGAAAAAATATAACAAGCATCGGTATCATAACCACACCAATGTTAACAGCCGTCTCCGCTCTGCTCACGCTTGCATAGTAACAAACAGACAATAACAAAAAAACGAGCACGGCATTTGGTGTATTCGGAAACACCCACGACGACAGTATATACAAAGTATTGACGACAAACGCATGAAGATAATAAAACCAGTACAAAATGTAAAGAAACCGAGTAACAGGGTTTAATATAAAATATTGATAAGTACGTTCAAAAAACAATAATAGTAGATAAAATACTAAAGCCGTGATAAGAAATTGTAACGTTGAATCACGTTTCCCATTTTCAATGACTAAGTTTTGAAATGATACATAAACAAAGGCCGTTTGCATAATAAACATTAGCAAAAAAAACTGCACACGTGTAAGTTTAATCGTCATTTCTTCTCACCCTCTTTGGGAGAAAAGCTTGTCGCTTGCTTTTTCGCCTTATAATACGGCTCACGAAGTATCACTTTAAAAATCTCTTTTGGTTGGAAAGGAATAAATGGCGTAAAATATGGCTGTTTGAGTGAACTTAAATTAAATAAATGAATAACCAATAAAAGCGTCCCAATCACAATGCCAAAAAAACCAAAGAGTGACGCCAATACCATAAACGGAAATCGTAATAGTCTTATTGTAGTATTGAGCTCCATAGAAGGCACAACGAAACTTGAAATTGCTGTAAAAGCTACAACAATAACCATCATATTGGATACGAGTCCTGCACTCACAATGGCGTTCCCAATAACTAAACCACCGACAATACCAATCGTCTGCCCTACAGCTTTTGGTAAGCGAATACTCGCCTCTCGAATGAGCTCAATCGTAATTTCAAGAATCATTGCTTCAATAAGCGGATGATATGGAATTTGATTGACATCAATTTTTATTTTATTGGCCAGCTCAAGTGGCAAAATTTCAAAGTTAAAGCTGACGACTGCAATATAAAATGCAGGTAGGAAAACTGCTGAGATAAAACTTAAAACCCGCACAATACGATAAAACGAACCGACTAAAGTTCGTGAATTATAGTCATCCGGTGATTGGTAAAATGTAAAGAAGTTTATTGGGCCAATAAGTGCAGTAGGGGAAACATCGGTCATGACCGCAATTTTCCCCTCAAGAATATTTGCTACAACTCTGTCCGGTCTTTCCGTATTCAGTAGCTGAGGGAATGGTGACCACACATTATCATCCAAATAATCATTAAGCTGCCCCACGCTATAAAACATATCTAAGTCAATGGAATTTAAACGTTCCTCTATTGTTTGGAGCGCTTCCTTATCAACAACATCCTCCATATAAAGATAATACGCTAAACTATTTGTTTCCTTGCCAATTGTCAATTTTTTGACGATGAGCTTATTGTTTTTTATCCGTTTTCGAATGAGCGATACGTTGGAATCAAAATTTTCTACAAGCCCTTCGTGTGAACCACGCAGAACAGACTCATTTTCCGGTTCGTCAGGTGTTCGGTGGACAAATTCTGGACTATTCATTCGAATCATTTCGTTTTGACTTGTTATATAGATTATCGTTTCACCATTGCATACATATTCGATGAACTTGTTTTTTACATATGGCTCAGTCGTTATTGTCAAAGACTCTTCTGTTTTTTTTGCTTCTGTTTTTTTGGAATGCCTCATTAAATATAAATAGCGCTCCACTTCACTCTTTTTTACAAGCGTAGAATAGAAGCATAATATCGCCTGTTCATCCTTACTCCAAGCAATTTCCTTTACAACAAAATCTTCTGATTGGAGGAATTGTTGTTGAATTTCTTGCACTTTTTGTTGAATTTCTTGATTTTGATCTTGTTGTTTCATAGCCCTCCCCCTTCAGATGAAGTATGGGCTTTGGAAAATGGTTTTATTCTTTTGGTGTTTAAACTAGTAGGAGCGGCGCAAAAAGACCACTCTTCAAAAGAAGAGTGGTCTAAATTTTATTGTTTAATAAATTGTTGTGTCCAGATGTTGCCTTCTTTTACATACCCAACGCCAATGTGAGTGAAGTTTTCATTTAAAATATTCGCACGGTGACCTTCTGAATTCATCCAAGCTGTTACAACTTCTTCAGCTGTACGTTGACCTTTCGCGATGTTTTCACCGGCTGCTTGATAGCTAATGCCAAGTGCTTTAAGGCGATCGAATGGGCTGCCGTAAGTTGGACTTGTATGAGAGAAGTAATTTTTATCTTTCATATCTTGTGATTTTTCACGCGCTGCCGCCATCAATGGTGTATAAGCCTGTAATGGTTGTAATCCAGCTTTCGCACGCTCCGCATTTGTTAACTCTACAACCGCTGCTTCAATTGCATCAATGTCAGTTGCAGTAGAAGCCGCTTTTTCTGTTGTATTCGTTGTTGAATTTGTAGTATTTTGAGAAGCATTTGAATTCGTATTTGCTTCAGGTGTTTTTGATTGCTCCGTAGTTGTTTGCGTTACTGGTGCTTTTTCCACCTCTGTATTGGTAGTTGGTTGCTCTGTAACTACTTGCTCTTTTGTTACCTCTTTTTGAGGAGTAGTTTTTTCTGCTGGAGTGGCAGTCTTTTTTTCTACTTTTATAGTTGTAGTTTTGCCTGGTTCTTTAGTAGACTTTTTATCTACTTTTGTAATTGCCTTTTTTTCTAATGCTTTAATATCAAACCCCATTTTTTCTAATTCTTTTAAAATAGGATTCTGCTCTTTTTCCCATGTAATTAATTGTTGTAATTCATTATTGAATGCTATTGAATTATATTTATATGTCTTAATGGATTTAATTTGTTCCTCGAAGCGGTTACCCGTCTCTCCCTCAGTCGTTGTTGCAGCATTCGCTATAGGCGCTTGTGTTGCCAAAAGTACTATTGCACAAAATGTGATAAAGCTCTTTTTCATTTTGTAGCCTCCTTTCGTGTCTCTATCATAAAATAGAATTCCACAAAAAAATGGCCTATAAATTGGTACTGTCTCCAGTGACCAATCTATAAGCCGTTATATAAGCGTTTTAGACTTCAAGATTCGTCCAACAATTGCTAATACATGCGAAATTTACATCTCAAAAGGTATTGACGAGTTGGATGCGTGCATGTTTTTACTCCATTAATCTATGCCGATTACTTGTACGTCTTTAATATTTTCACCGATAAGTACAAGTTTAGCTGGCATTTTGATGAATTCAGGTAACCACTGCACCATGCCATACGCATATTGGAATAACATTGGATTTTTCACACCTTCGATTGGCACAAAACCTTTCATGCGGTACACCGAATCTGGTAGTGTACGCACCCAATCCTCAAATTGCTCCTGCGTGAAGCTCCCTTCGAACTCGACTAAACGCGAGCCGAGATTAAAGCTTGAACCAATTTTTGCTGAGACAATGTCTTCCTTGGCGATGCGTGCTGTAGATTGCATCCCTTTTAAGAGTTTCAGTGGTACGCGGCCGTTTGTAGTTTGTAGGATAAAGGCATTGGGATTAAAGCCTTGCAACTCAAAAACGACCTGTGCTTGCTCCGATTCTGTCAGTAAATCTGTTTTGTTTGCCAGTAATAAGTGCGCATGCCGAATTTGCTCCATAAATAATGAACGTACTTGCGGTGTTAACGTAGCGCGGTCTAACCAAAGTCTACTATCAGCCACAGTGACAATCCCTTTAATATTTAATTGTTCTGCAAAAATTGGCGAATACACAGCATCTAATGCTTCTACGGGATGCGCCGCGCCAGTTGTTTCAATAATTAATACGTCAAAGTCGCTATCATGCAGTAGTGACTGAATTTGAGCTTCAGTTTTCTCCGAGCCTGTGCAGCAAATACAGCCTTCCAGCATTTCTTTCAGCGGCACGTCATGATCAACAGCCTGCGAATCAAATGGTAATTTACCAAGTTCATTCATTATAACTGCCGGTTTTAGTCCGGTCTCTTTTAGCTGACGAATGACGTCGGTTAGCATCGACGTTTTGCCGCTCCCTAAAAATCCACTAAATAAATATACATCCTTCATACGAGTCACATCCTATAATAAAGGGCTGACTGCACCCGAAATAATTCGAATGAGCCAGCCCTTTCAATTAATTTTCTGAAGCTTTAACTTCAGTTCCTAATAATAATTCTATTGCTTTTAGCACTTGTGGATCTTCTTCGGCAATTTTCACACGTAGCGCATCCATTAATGCATAAGTAGTTTCACCAGACAAAATCCCTGTTGGCTCCAACTCATTATCTTCTTGGAAATTTTTCACGGCTTCAGCTGTTGATTCGGTAAATTTAGTATCCACATCGCCTGGCTTATACCCTAATACTTCAAGCATACGTTCAGCAGAAGAAATAACCGCGTCATCTGAACCTATTGTTAATTCTGTAGCCGGGTCCACATATGCTAATGTAGCGTAATCAGGATAATCGACTTTAACATCAGGTTTAATGCCTTTTTCATTAATCCAATTGCCATTTGGCGTTAACCATTTACCTGTTGTAAATTTAAGATTACTGCCGTCTGGCAAGTAGCTCACTGTTTGTACAGTACCTTTACCGAATGACGTTAGGCCAATAATTTTCACACCTGCAGATTCACTTAATGCAGCCGCTAAAATTTCTGAAGCTGAAGCACTACCTTCATCTATTAATACTGTTACTGGCTGCTTGTATTTCTTACCACCTTCAGCATACATTACTTCTGGCTCACTAGTTCGATCTTGTACTTGAACAATCGCTTTGCCTTCTTCAACGAATAAATTTGCAATTTCCAGTGCAGCATTTAAAAAGCCACCTGGATTTTGGCGTACATCTAAAATGATGCCTTTCATACCTTGTGCATCGTAATCCTCTAATACGCCTGCAAGCTCCTCGTACGTATCTTCACTGAATGAAGTAATTTGAATATGTGCGATTTTATCGTCGCCCATTTCGCCATACACCGTTTCAACCGGAATATCATCACGAACGATGACGACTTGCATTGGTTCTTTTGCGTCCCCGCGTTGAATTGTTAACGTTACTTTCGTGCCCTTTTCACCGCGAATTAATAAGACCGCTTCAGAAGCACTCATTCCTTTAATGCTTTCACCGTCAACTTCTAAAATTATATCCTTAGGCAATAACCCGGCTTTTTCAGCTGGGGAATTTTTAATTGGCGATACGACCATAATATAGCCGTTACGTTCCTGAATTTCAGCGCCAATTCCTTGGAAGCTTGACGATAAGCTTGCATTAAATGAATCTGCCTCGTCTTTGTTCATATAATCCGAATAAGGATCACCTAACGCATCAAACATCCCGTTAATCGCGCCATAAATCACTTCTTCATCATCAATATCCATGTAATAATTCTTTTTCAATTCATCAAAAGCTTCATATAGCTTTGTAAATTCTGCTCGTTCTACAGGTACCTTTACTTCCACAACCTTTTTGTCACCGAAAGTTAAGGCGAAGATCGTTAACCCTGCAGTTACAAGAATTGTTAGAAACATTAACATAATGAAAGCGAACGGCTTAATGCGTAAAAATTTGCCGGCAGGTTTTACTGGTTGTTCTTGCTGCTCATTATGTTCTGTTTGTTCCCCGTCGTGTTTTTGATCATCCATAAATTTCACCACTCTCATTTTTGCACTGACATTTTGTCACACTATACCCATAATAGCAGTTTGCAAGCGGTTCGAAAAGGACAGACGCTATTTTTTTTGTTCGGTTGCGATTATAGAGAAATTCTAATGCAACACGAACAATTTTTTTACGTCTTTTCGCCCCATTTTTACACCTACAAACAGAAAATTTGTAAAAACACCTTTTTTGGAAAATAAAAAACTCCCTATTCTTGTTATTATCCTACTCTTGCTGTTTAATATGAACTTTCCCATCATTTGCATAACTAGTTAACAAATGATTATTTAGTCTTACGAAGAATTCTTTACTCGGATTAGAATCTTTTAGAGTATTCCCTATAAATGTAGGTACTCTAATTATATTCATCACTTCTTAATTGAATTTTTTTCTTTATGTATCTAAATAATAAGGCAACCATATCTAATAAAATGACTATAATATTTTATTAGCATCTCCCAATATGAGATATAGAGGTGATTATATAATAAAAAGCACTATCCTGAAACAGGCAAGATAGTACTTTTTACAAAAATATTGCTTCTTTTTAATATTTATCATACAAATTTTCTTTATAACAGTTTACCCATTTCTCTTCCATTTCTGCAAGAGCTTCTTTTTCTGAAATTATTAATTCCTCGATATTTAACGTTTCTAAGCATTCGAATGTAAAATTTTCTTCACCAAATAGTTTCCAGTCCTGTTGTAATGTTTTATGAATATGCGTGTTATTTGATAACGAGAAGCGTACACCATTTAAAGTTTTGAAATTCCGTGTGCTCGCAATAAACACAAGACCATTTCGTTTATTTTCAATTTTGTAGACGCCTGCCTCTACTTTATTTGAATCCTTATATTGTAGTTTTAATTCCTTTTTACGTTCCATTCGTTAATCCCCCCTATTTTTTTACCCAATACGCGCTACCATCTCGTTTTCGATCGAGAAAACCGTAGCTAATGAGATAACGGCGCACTAATGTAATGTCATCCCATAATGTTTTTACAATTTCATTCACTTCTTTTTCTGTATACATTCGACTTTCGTCAAAGCGTTTCGCTAATACAGTAAGCACAACTATACGCTGCTTTTCTTTAGGAGGAAAACGCGTTAAATGACCATTTACATCTGGTAAAAACTTATCAAGTATCGCTTGTTTCTCTGACTCTGTTATCGCGTAACGATCATCAACCATCGTCGCGTTAACATGTGGCTCAATAAACTTCGGGGCATGTTCGTCTTTTTCTTTCAATAAACTCATGAGCGTTAAGAGCGTTTTAGCCTGACGTTCCTTTTCCTTAAATGCAAAACGATGTTGGCGAATTGTCGAAGCACTACCGATTTCTAGTTCTTGCTGAATCTCTTTATCGGATTTTCCTTCATAAAATAATCGTAGTAACATTGTTTGATGCTCCGTTATACCTGTAATTTTCTTGTCAAGCTGAAGGAAATACATGAATACTGATTCATGCTGTAGCTCAATATGCAATTTCATAAAACGCTCAGCCTCATATAATTTCTCCTCATGTGAATATACCAACCCCTTCTCCACATGTTTACTACAAATCAAACACTCAAAAGATTGCGTAAGCTCTTTATATCCTTGTTTCATTTCAGAAAGCGATGCATCCCAAATTTGATTTTCACTCATCGTGTAACCTCCTCTAAACAAAAATCCATTTTGTTTACTTTATTTACCAATAATTTGTTACAAAACATAGTCATCGTCAACTAACAAAGTTACATTACGTTTGTTTTATCAATAAATGAAATCATTATTGTTTATAAAAATAGCGTAAAACTACTTAACGAGTTTAACAATCCGCAGTTCACCATTTATGTATTTACTGAATAAACGACATAGTCAGTCGTTCATATAAATTTTAAAGCATGATACTATTGGTATGTCATATCAATATAAAAGCAAATGTAATTTACCCCGTAATATGGCAATATTTCAAGTGCTTGAAGATTAACTACAACTATTAAAGGCGAAACAAAGTGAAATATCACTTGTGTTTCGCCTCTTCATTTTCTTAATGATATATTTTCAAGTTAAGTTGCTGCAAAAAGCGCGCTGGTTGGTCAACACGTATGGCAACCGTGGTATATTTTTTCTGAACACCTAAATAATACGTTGCTGTAATTGGTTCTTTCATGCGCAAAATAACCTGTGGTTGCAATATTTCAAAATCGCGAACAATAAATTGAAGCGTATCTTTCTTAAGCTTTTGCTCCAATATAGTTGGATCTGTTACGACTTCTTCTATTAAATGGTATGGAATTTTTGTGTGCTTCATTAAGCCAGCTGAAATATACAATTGGTTATCTTCAAATACAATTGGTGTTAAACGCATTGCCTGCAAATCACCTAAAAAGAAGAAGATCGAGTATACATTTAAGAGCAGTAAAACAAAGGACACAATTGGGGCTACCCCATGTAACCACCAATGAATGCCGAGCGTTTCCAGAATGATGGCATGAATAATCATCAATTGCATCGCTACATAGCTCGTGTTTTTATACAGTGTAATGCCTGGTTGTTCTTTTTGACGCCATGTTCCAAATGCATAGTAAAACATGAGTAACTCTGAACTTATGATTTGTACAATGCGGTGCGAGCGGATAAAGCGATTTATTGCTTCCGGAAAGGTGAAAACAAGCGGTAGAGAACTGCTTTTCACGAATCGTACTATTTTCGGCATGTAAATAAATAGTGAAAGAACTAAACTAATTTCTAGTAACAAAATTGCCCCTTCGATCGCAAACCCGAGCCAAGTGAACATGACAAACGGCTCTAAAAAATCCATTGGAATTATAAATCGTGCTGCTATACAGCCAGATGCTGCATAGAGTATAAACTTTTTCACTGAAACACGGTCATGCGCTAGCATTAATGCAAGCGGCACAATGATTGCAAAATCAAGTAACGAACCAATGACAACGCCGCGCTCTTCTACCGTTAACATACTGAGCCCAAACGATGTGCGATATAGTAAAACATTTGATAAAATTACAAGCAGTCCGAATAATATCCATAGATTTTTCTTCCGTGCAATGATAGTCATACCTTCTGCGTCCTTTCTTGTTTTCTCTGGTATCCTATGTAAAGTTCCTTAATTCCATTACATTTATTCATATGTTTAGTCCGATTAAAAGTTTCAAATCCCATAAGTAGAGCGCGAACATTTTAACATCCGCGCCTTGTCCTTTATCCCTTTTCTACAATAGCAAAATAATTATTTTCTGGATCTGCAAAGTTAAATACGCGTCCCATCGGCATGTTAACTAGCTCGCCAACCGTAATGCCCTTTGCTTTAAATTGTTCATAAAGCGCATCTATAGCATCGGCGTAAAGCAATATCGACGGCGTTGCTAAATTAAGTTCCGGTTGCATTTTCGCTATGAGCTGCTTATCATGGAGCACAAATGACGTCTCAGCATCCATTGTCGGCGCGATTTCGTACCAGCGTATTTGCCCATCATCATACGACTCTTTGCTGACAAATCCAATTTGATCTACCCAAAAATTTAATACTTGTTGCTGATCGTTTACATATAACATCACTTGCCCAATTTGTTGGATCATTTTTCATTCGCTCCTTATTGAACGTACGCCTCATGACTAAACTATTCTTCGATGCAGGATTTATTCTTTATGCTGCTATAGCATATACTTCAAAATGTGCCTTGTAACATCCTCGTTACTACGCCATCTTGCTGTAAGTGTTTAACTGCATCCTGACATATTCTTTCTCATTTAATCTAACTTAGTCATTAATAATTTCACTAGCACGCATCCGTTAGATCAAGGCGATTATACGATTAAAATGCTGTTTCTGTTGCTGTATCTAGTACTTCTTGTGGGATCGTAATCGTGTCAACATTATCAAACTCGCTATATGTAACCGTTGATTTTGTGTCGACTTTTGACTGTTGTCCCATAACATCCATATTCATAATGAAATCCATGTCCATTTTTACTGTATCAAATGTTTTCTTATCAATTGTGATGACATACTTGGCATCTTCAAACGTTATGCCCTCTAGTAGTGACTGCTCGTCTTCTCCTAATTGATTGAGCGATCCCATTACTTGACCTAACATTACTTCATTAAATTTTTCGCCATCTGCAACTAATGTTAAAATATATGCATCATCCGTTTGCTCAAATGTAAAATCATTAATAAACCCTTTTAGCTGCTTTAATTGCTCTGAAGCATCCGCTTGCGCTCCCATTTGGGCTAACATATCTTCCGTTAAATTTTCAGGTAGTTTCGACCAGCCGCCTGTCATAAAGTCATTCATATAAAACCCGTCTGCCTCTGTCATGTACATTTGTAGCGGCATATCCATTGCTTCACTTTCGCCTGCCATCTCCATCGTCACCGTGCCATCAACGAAAAAAGCGACCGGTTTCACAGTCATTTCCATATCCATATTCGTTGAGGATGTCATATTCATTTCTTCCCCTTCTAATGTCATCGCTGTAACTTGATCCATTACAATATTCGCCTTTGCACTTTGCATACTTTCTTGGCGTTCAATTGCCTTGTCATATACTTGTTCTAATGTTAAATCTGACTTTTCTGTTGTGCCCGTAGTGAGATCAGCACTAGAACCACATGCTGCCAGTGACAACACAGCCACTCCAACCGTTACACCCATAAATAATTTTTTCACACTATCCATTCCCTTCAAAAATAAAATTGTTACAATACTATATACGGACTAAAATGGGTAAAGTTTCAAAAAAATCATTTTTATGGTTACACACCATAAATCGGGTTTTACTTACGTTCTGACTGGCCTCATTTTTCTAGTTGAGTCGTATAGCTAGATAGATCATTTGAAGAAAAGCGGTCTTTTTTCCTCTTCTATTTTTAATCTTTTACTATTAGCCATAGTAAAATTATTACAAGGTCATTTTAGACAATGCTAATATAATCAATAAAAATTAAACGAGAGGATCATTATTTCAAATAACGAAGGAGTGCTTGACAATTTCTATACGTTCAGTCAATTCATGAGTTCTCGTAAAATATTTTCTCTACCAAAGCTTAACATTATCCTAAGACTTTAAATTCAAAAACATCGTGGCCTTATAAATTTTATTATGTTACTAGTTCCCCCATTCAGTCCCCGAATACAATTAAAAGCGAAGGAAATATCCCTTCGCTTAGTTTTTGTTAAGGAAATTATAAAATTTCGCCATGTGGATAACATTCAAAAAAAGTAAATGCTACGTCTAGGCTAAAGCGCCAGCCCCTCGAGGTCGCTTCGATCCCTCGGGCGAAAGGAGGGCACTGAAAAAGTCCTTCAGCTATAAGTAAGAGCGTCCAAGAACGGAAATTCGTTACTGGACGCTTTTTTTCTTCGATGCCGTTGATTTCCATTCCGGCGGACGCTTTTCGCGGGCACGGCTCCAGCCTTCTCCCTCGCTTCGCTCAGTCCGGGTGCTTCCGCTCGTGCTGTTCCCGCAGAAGTCGCCGCCTCCATTCCAATCAACTGGAACTACTTTCATCACAAGAAGGGCTCTTCCCTCGTATAATCGCACACATTTCTTGTATAATTAAAGTACTAATAAAAGGTGGTGCGACCATGATTTCTAAACAGGAAACATTCAATTTGAGCCCGTACATGGCGTTGTACGATTTAATTATCCCAAAGGACAATATGCTTCGCCAAATTAATGAACTTGTGGATTTCTCATTTATTCTAGACGAACTAAAATCGAAATACTGTTTAGATAATGGCCGTAACGCGATTCCACCGATTCGTATGTTTAAATATTTACTATTAAAAGTGATTCATGATCTATCGGATGCCGACCTTGTCGAGCGTTCAAAATACGATATGTCCTTTAAATATTTTTTAGAGATGGCACCAGAAGATGATGTAATCGATTCAAGTTCACTGACAAAATTCCGTCGACTTCGTCTCCAAGATGTGAATTTAATAGATTTACTGATTCAGAAAACAGTTGAAATTGCCTTAGAAAAAGGGCTACTACTAAGTAAAATGGTCATCGTTGACGCTACCCATACAAAGGCTCGTTATAATCAAAAATCGCCAAAAGAATTTTTACAGGAAAAATCTAAAAATGTACGTAAAGCCGTGTATCAACTCGACGAAAACATGGTTGGAAAATTCCCTGAGAAGCCTACGTCAAATGAAGTCACAGAAGAATTAGATTACTGTCGTCAAGTAGTTGAAGTGGTGGAAACGCAATCAAAGGTTGCACAAATCCCGGCTGTGAAAGAAAAATTAAATGTTTTAAAAGAAGTGATTGATGATTATGAGAATCAGTTAAGCTATTCAAATGATCCCGATGCGCGGGTTGGACATAAGTCGGCTGACTCGGCTTTCTTTGGTTTCAAAACGCATATTGCGATGAGTGATGAACGAATTATTACGGCTGCGGTTGTGACAACAGGTGAAAAAAGTGATGGTCATTATCTTCAAGAACTAGTTGAAAAAAGTAAAGAGGCAGGTATGGAAATTGAAACGGTGATTGGTGACGCCGCTTATTCTGCGAAAGATAACTTACAATATGCTAAATCAAAAGAGCTCCAATTAATTTCAAAGTTAAATTCAGTCATTACAAACGGTAGCGGACAACGAAAAATCGAATTTGATTACAATAAAGATGCTGGTATGTTTGTCTGTCCAGCTGGGCATCTAGCTATTCGAAAGGCACTTTCTAAGAATAAAAATAAGAATAAAAATCCGAAAATGGCATTTTATTTTGATATTGAAAAATGTAAAGTCTGCCAGATGCGTGAGGGCTGTTATAAGGATGAGGCAAAAAGTAAAACCTATAATGTGACCATTAAATCAATTGAACATGAAGAACAAGCTGCTTTCCAAGAAACTGATGCATTTAAACAGCTTGCGAAAAACCGTTATAAAATAGAGGCGAAAAATAGTGAATTAAAAAATCCGCATGGCTATAAAACAGCCATATCAGCGGGTTTATTTGGCATGCAAATCCAAGGTGCCACAACGATATTTGCGGTGAATCTCAAACGAATATTGAAACTGCTAAATGAAAAAGTGTAAGTAATAGACAAAGAAATAAGGCACTTTCCGTTCGATTCGAACAGAAAGTGCCTTATTCTTATTTGAAAAACGAAACCATCATAAAAAACGTAAGTTTTTCAGTGCCCTCGGCGAAAGTGGTGGAGCGTTTACTTTCGCTTCGGGCTCTCCAGCGCTTGTCGGGGCTAAACAGGCGCTTTAGCGCTTTTGTTCTTGAACTAGCTATTTTATGTCCCACAAAATGTTTGATAAGGCCAGTTTGATGGCGCTGGGAGTGTGGCGTATTCCTTCTGCTCGGGCGTGTGTGCGTACGGATTAGCTAAAACCTCAAGTAGTCGCTCCATCACACTATAGTCTCCTTGTTCCACCGCAGCTTTTAGTGCCTCTTCTACACGGTGATTACGTGGGATTACCGCTGGATTGCTGTCTCGCATCAATTGCTGGGATTCGGCTTTCGATTGTTGCTGTCTTCCAAGTCTCGCCTGCCACTTTTCAACCCATTGAGCAAATTCTTTTTTACCAAACAAAACCGTATTTTCAAGCTGATTAAATGTTAAATCCCGGAACGTATTCGTGTAATCCGCGTTATACTTCTGCATCAAATCAAGGAGTTCCTTAATCAAGGACTCATCCGCTGTTTCTTCTGTAAAGATGCCCAGTTTTGCTCTCATTCCCGACAACCATTTAGTGACATACACCTCACCATATTCGTCAATTGCATCTTCAGCTAATTTAATTGCTTCATCTTGGTTTTCATGTAAAAGCGGTAATAGACTTTCAGCAAATCTCCCAAGATTCCATACACCCATATAAGGCTGATGCCCATATGCATAACGTCCCTGACTATCAATGGAACTAAACACGGTTGCTGGGTCATAGTTATCCATAAAGGCGCAAGGACCATAATCAATCGTTTCCCCACTAATCGTCATATTGTCGGTGTTCATCACCCCGTGAACAAAGCCAACGAGTTGCCATTTCACAATGAGCTCAGCCTGCCGCTTTATAACTTCCTGAAGCAATGCTAAATAGCGGTTCGAGAAAACGTCAATGACCGGAAAGTGGCGTTCTATTGCGTAATCCGCCAAAATTTGGAGTTCTACATCCGTACAAAAATTTGTCGCGAATTGAAAGGTCCCAACGCGCAGATGACTAGCAGCGACGCGCGTTAGAATAGCACCAGGAAGTTCAGTTTCACGGATGACGGGTTCACCAGTTGTCACAACCGCTAAGCTACGGGTAGTGGGAATACCCAAAGCATGCATTGCTTCGCTAATGATGTATTCGCGCAGCATTGGTCCAAGTGTTGCTCGACCATCTCCCATGCGCGAGTATGGTGTTCTACCTGCACCCTTAAGCTGAATGTCCATCCGTTCATCATTTGGAGTAATTTGCTCGCCAAGCAAAATCGCCCGACCGTCCCCTAACATCGTAAAATGCCCGAATTGATGCCCCGCGTAAGCTTGTGCAAGTGGTAAAGCTCCTTCTGGAATTCGGTTACCAGCAAGCACCGCTACGCCTTTTTCATTTTGTAGCGCTTTAACGTCTAACCCTAGAGAGTTTGCTAACGATTCATTCAGTATGATTAACTTCGGTGAGTCAACATGGTTTAAATTGAGGCGCGTAAAAAAAGAGTTTGGCAGACGGGCATAACTATTGTCAAAATTCCACCCTGTTTCTGTTGTTTTTGTCATCGTATCCCCTTTTCTTCTTTCACTTAAAGACATTATAATTATAGACTTTCTTCCCAATATTGATTTCCTATCAATACAAACATTATACCTTATCCAAACAAATAGCAGTTCTTTACTACTCCGCTGCTGCGTCCTCAATTATCCAATCTACTGCACTGATTAAATCCGGGTAAACGGCATCGGCTATCGGGTCACTTTCACCTAAGAATACGCTCTTTGTACCAGCCTTCTTCCCTGCGATAATGTCTGTATCCGTATCGCCTACCATATAGGACTTGGATAAATCCACATTATATTTTTCACTAAGATCAGTAATTAATTTGCTTTTTGGCTTGCGACAAGCACAACTGGCTTTTGGCTTATGCGGGCAATATGCCACATCATGAATCGTTGCCTCGCTCTTCTTTAATTCCGTAATCATATGTGTATGGATATTAATAAGTTGTGATTCCTTCATAAACCCTAAACCAACACCGCCTTGATTTGTTACGACAAAGATGAAATCAAAGTAAGCGTTCAGTTTTTTTATGGCTTCTGGCACACCTGGTAAGAAATATAGATCACTTGGCTTATTCACAAATTTTACCCGATCCGTTAGAACTTCATTTATTACTCCGTCCCGATCCAAAAATACAGCCGTTTTCATATAGCTCAGTCACACCTTTACTAAAAATAGTAGAAAAATTTTTGAAGCAATTGTGTAGAAATTACACATAGCATGCTTCAACCTTGCTGACCCAATACGTCAACAGCTTTCATAAATATGTTTTCTTCTGAATACCTCAAGTCCAAAAAAGTGCATAATAAAAGACCTCAGCAAAGAGGTCTTTTAGACAAAGAATATGCAATTTAAGATGTATTTATATTAATTCTTCTTATTAATTAAGACGAATATTTATTAAGTAAAACATCTAACTCTTGGCTATAATTTACTACTTTAGGGTGTGTGAATCCTAAATCCTTTGCCTTTTTATACATAATAATTCTTTTGATTTCAATTAACACCATTAAAACCTTTTTATGCACTAAACGCTTCATCATTAATCCTCCATCAACATTAACTTTTTCACTTTATTCTTGAGGTGATTATCTAGTTGTTTTGAAGCAACTTTTATATTGTATACCATTTAAAATGAAAAAAATGTCATATTACGCATAAAAAACATAAATTCACAAATTTGTCACAATAAGAGTGTATATACAAGCGAATGCAATAAGAAATACCCTAATAAATTATATTTTTACATATATTACCCAAATAATGCATGTTTTTATACTTGAAACTTTCAACTTAATTCTATACCCTTTGTAGAGCCTAATATGGAGGTCTACTATGAAAAAATTATTAATACATAGCATTGCATTCATCGCTACTATATTAGCTGTTCCGTTAAATAGCTTGGCTAGTAGCTTTGAAGAGCCTACACCCTGGGCACAAAATACAGTGTTGCAGGGAAAAACGGATGGGAATCGTTATTTCGCATTACATTTAACAGAACCACAGCGTATTACCGTTACGTTGGAAAACGATAACCTCAAATGGCCATTTGCAGTTACCGTTTTTGATGAAAACCACAATGCATTAGGCTCTGTCGTCTCGACAAAAGCTGATGAAGACGACATAAAAACAGTGAGCAGCATTGATTTACAAGCTGGTCATTATGTAATACAAATTCATTCTTACTACCATCAGCTCCCTGTCGATTTTATTGCTTCTTATCAATTAGAAGATATCGCTTCAACAGACTTGGAACCAAATGACTCGATTGACCAGGCAAATAAAGTCCCGCTAGAAGGCAACATTACTGGCACGGTCCATCAATATTTAAATAGTAATAAAGATTACTATACCTTCGATGTAACCGAACAAGGTCTATTTACAATAGAAGCCTCTACCTTTTCTTCCGCTGTAGATCGAGACACGCCTGCTAATGGTTGGTATGAACTCTATAACGAAAACGGCGTTAAAGTCCTCGATAACCTACTTCGAGACAAAGTGAAAACAAATACGAAAAACTTCGTGCAGCCCGGGACCTATACGTTACTCATTCACTATACAAACCGTGTTGAAACAGAAATGAGCTACACATTAAAAACGTCATTTGAGCCAATAAACGAAAATACAATCATATCGAACGGTACAAATAATAGTTCAACAAGAGCACAACTCGTACCACTAAATACACCAATTGTGGATATGTTTTACAACAATACGAGTTACGGCAGTTGGCACCATTATTACAAAGTAAATTTACCAAAAGATATGCCTATTCAAATTACTGCAAGCTCAGAAACAAGCGGCTTAAGTATTTTTATGGATTATTCGTACAATCCGCACCTTGCTGGAAACTATGTACCTGAACCAATTACGCTCACTACACAAGGTAAAGCGGGCGATAATATATTTGATTTCAAATATGCCTATGGACCAATCACACGTGTAGACTATAGCTTTACAGTAAACGCACAATATTTCTTGGATGTTCCATTTAGTCATCCGTATTTCAATGAAATCGAAACGATGCGTGCAGCAAGTGTAATTCATGGTTATCCGGACGACACGTTTAAACCAAATGAAGCGATTTTGCGTAAACATGTATTTTCACTACTAAACAATGTAGACACTCTTGAATTACCGGTAGTTCGCGCGGCGACAACCTTTACAGACTTACCTATGAGCCACCCGTATCACGATATAATTCAACTGTTTTACAAAGCAGGTATTGTCGATGGCTTCAAAGGAAATATAACACCGGATTCGACGTTATCTCGTGCGCAATTAGCGAAAATTTTAGTTAATACGTTCAATTTAACACTACAAGGTGAAGTAAAATCATTCGATGATGTCAAAACAGCGGATTGGTATTACGAAGATGTCCAAATTTTAGCGAGCTACGGCATTACAACTGGTTCGAACGGTAACTTTATGCCAAACGCCCCTGTATCCCGCCAGCACTTTGCAGCATTTTTAAACCGCACGTTATCTGTTCTAAAATAAGCGAAAAAAAAGAGGTTCGTTTTATAACGAGCCTCGATTTTTTATAAACTGCACACGTTCGTTCACTTTATAGTACAACTGTGATGGCAACTGTGCTTTTTTCCACGCGTCGTAAACTGTGAGTAAGGAAAACAAGATAGATAATACGAGAAACCAAAAGATACTATTATTTACAAAACGCTCGGTTGTCGTATTGAAAGCATTCGCCATATAGACGAGAAAATCCTTATTGAAGATAGTTGGTCGTGTAAAGAGGAAAATTATGCTGGCTGTCGTAAGTATTTCATGTCCTGCTTGAAACAAGACGACTTTCTTAGTCCATTGTCCTTCAAATAGCTTGTACATGCATAAAGCCACTTCCGACATAATAATCATTGTTATTAACATCCACCATGTCATTAACACATTTTGGTTTAATACAGGCAGGACAAAACTTAGTTCGCCTGCTACATATTCATAAATTCCAAGTAGATGGTCCGCATTAAAATAAATAGTGGCCCAGAGCGTCATTAAAATAAGACGACTGAAAATATGAGATTTATAAACCTTTTTTTTAATCGAAATCATTTGCGTATTTCTTAACTCATCTGTTGTCCACTGTGCCGTCGCTAATGGGACACTACCATTCTTTGGCGTGATGCGTTCTAAAATTGAAATAATAATTGTAATCCCGCAAAACGACAAAATCGACACAAATAATACACGCGCAATCCCTTCTCCTAAAAGTAGCATACTTAAGTCGGTCATTGACAGAGTGTGATCAACCGTACCTAAGTTATCTGCGAGCATAGAAATGCACGTAATCATCACGGCCACAGGTACAATTATTTTCAACAACGTACAGTACATATCAAAATAGCGAGGCCCAATTAAATTCATTCGGCGAATTCCAAATTTACTCGCTACAATAGCCGGATTGCCTAATTCAGTCAATACACGTTCCACATCCTGCTCACCATATTCCTCTGGTAACATCCCTTCAATCATTAAACGCATTTCATTACCAATTTTTTCTCGTTTCCTAGCTGGTAAGCAAAGTTGCAATTCATGAACATATTTGTCTATTAGACGCATCTACCGTCATCCCCTTTGTTTAAGTACTCGCAAGTAATCATATTAGAGAGGCAATTATTTATAGTATTTTGCACACACTGACTTCTCTATTAACTTAACATTCAATACGAATAGATATTTCCCCTGCGATGAAAAACCATTCTTATTGTCTCTTTTTGTCACTTCTATGATGGCGAATGGATTTTATAAAGGATAACTGTAGATTTTTAACAAAAAGGATATGCTGAATTACGAGGCCACTGAAAAATTGGGGAGCCGTTAATTTGCTTACTAGGAAGAAACCTTTCTTTTCCCGCAATCACTCCAATTTTAATAACAAAATGACCTCCCTTAGACTAGTTCACATGAGAAATTTTACTATCAGAAAAAACAACAAAGTTTTCGGAAACAGCCTAAAATTAAATGGATATCTACCGCGATAATATCCCTTCACAAACAATAGCTCATTACAATTAGTTCACCCCAACGTCCATTTCGACGCTCTTCTGTATCAATATAGCCACACTTTTCATACAAGCGCCGTGCAACCGCATTTCCACTATTCACACAAAGTACAATTTCATTGATTTCTGGGAAATGAATTTTCATGAATTCAGGTAGCTGCATTAAAGATTGCCTAGCAAAACCTTTTCCTTGCTCATGAAAATCCGTTGAAAAACTTCGTAGCAAAATCGCATGAGGATTATCTGAAAACTCTTTTACGCCACCCTTTTTATGTAAAATAAAAAACGTAACAAGCTTTTCCTGCTCCATGGCGAGAATAGGAAAGCGATCAGCATCCTTTTTCACTAATTTCAATGCTTCCATCGGTGATATCGTGAATTGTAGCTGTTCTTCCGTTAATGTGTAGCTTTCAATCGCAGTACGTAATGTTTCATTATAAAAGACTAACTCCATCTCAACACCCCACCGTTAATATTTCCGCTCACAATAAGCATCAACTATTTCTTTAATATTCCTTACTATCTCAAGCCCAGTCTATGAAAATATATACAAGTGTTATAACAATCCCTCTAATAAAATTTTATAGATATCTATTTTCTATTTCTCTATAAACATCCTATACCGTAAAAATCGTCTTTGATTAAATCCTAAATATAGCCATTTATAACACAACTAAATAAGCGCCACTTCCACTCCCTATGGCTAGTGTATTTGCAAGCTGATTATTACTGGTCAAATATAAAAATAAAAAAACTATTTAATATTACCATAATGGCAAAAACCATTGCGAACATAGGCTTTCCAACATCATACAGTGCATATGTCGATAGTCCAAATATTACCAGATCTAGTAATAATCTTAGAATTCCTTGAACTGGTATCAGAGCAGTTGGAGATCCAAATGTTCCCCAAATTATCGCTATTAGAAGAGGCGTACCAACACCTAAAAAATCTTTAAAAAATAATCATTCCCCATTTCAAATCCCCAATAACCTAATGAAACTAAGGCACATATTTCTAAAATAAAACGTAGTGCTAAATTTGCGGTAATAACAAACCCCTCTTCTCTTATATGACTATTCCATTAACCTTCCTCGCTAGCACAAAAATGAATTTTGCTTAAGCGCGTTCATTACTGCTTAATCATTTCTTTATTAATTAATTGTTTTTTATCGTCCAAATTAATTGTGCCAGGTGTCCAACTAGGAACTACGCCGTAACCGCCAATAATCTCCTATTTTAATGTTGTTTTTGCCACAAGCCATTCTCCCAACAATAAAATCGTTGCTTTATTGCCTTTTAGCAGCATTACTAAAGCTTTCTTGAATTCTGCAACATGAATGATATCACTAAACAGTTACTCGAACCTTTCGTAATGCCCCCTTACATTCTAAAATCCTTTTCAAGTAGGCTAAAAACATAATGGTCAGTGAATTTATCATATAACCATTCGGCATCTCGTAAACACCCTTCTTTCTGAAAACCTAACTTTTCAGGAATAGCCTTACTTTTCTTGTTAGAAGTTGCTACTCGAATTTCTATTCGATTTAGATTCATATCCTCAAAACAATATCGAATAACTGCTGCACATGATTTCACCATCAATCCTTTTCCTTGGAATCCTTCTCCTAGCCAGTAACCAATAGAAGTAGATTTATTAGACCAATTAATATTATGCAAACCTATTACACCTGCAATTTTCCCTTTATAACAAATCGCTAATTGGAAGCCACCATTACCAGCAAATTGTTCTAATGTCATTTTGATGAAATCTTCCGAATCCCCTACAGATTTTGTTAAATCTACCCATGGTAACCATTCACGTAAATAACTCCTCGAACCATGCGTTAATTCAAATAATTCATTGGCGTGTCTTTTTTCTAAAAGACCTAAATATAAATCTTCTTCAATTTTAATTCCAAACAAATACTTCTACCTCCATTTCACTGTCTTTTTCGTTAAGATTTGAAATCCGAATCTTCCTGTAAATCTCCCGCTAGTTGAACTAATGCAGATTTTTTTTACCAATTAAGCAGTTTAACTTTGTCATATGCCATATTTAGAATTTGAATTCTATTGTCATTGTCAGGTTCTGTTTTGGAAATTAATTGCTTAGCTGTTTCTAGGTTAAATATTACATACCCTGATTTCTCACAATCAAAAGGATGAGGCAAAAATTTTTCCACTTTCACTAAATACCAAATTGTATAAGTATCTGAGGATTTCCAATACCAAGAAGCAAATGGAACCCTTTCAGTACCAATTATAATTCCTTCTTCTTCCATTGCTTCTCGCTTTAATGCTGCATCAATTCTCCCCCCAATAGTTGTTAATAATTGTTCTTCATTGTCCCAAGCCATAACAATTGAACCATTCTCAGTAATCGGAATACAATGTACACTAGCAATTCTTTTATCCATCGGGAGATCATTAACCTCATTTAACATCATTAATTTCACCTTTCAATTAATAGAATTCCACATTCTTGTTTAACTAACCTGCTTGCATTAATACTTAAGGTTCTTGGTAATTGGAATTTATTAACTATTAGTATTCCTTTTATTCCAAATAGCATAAAAGAAAATTCTAATTCCACAAAAAATAAAACGTATGAAAAATAATATTTGATCTATACTAGTAAAGATTTCACTTTCAAACCAATGTGACTAGGAGGGTTAACCCGATGAGTGCGAATGATCAATAGCTCTGAAGGACCGTCAATACTGAACAAAGCTAACGTACGGTTGTCTTAGGTAAATCTTAAGATCCAAGCGGAAGCGAGGCAGCGTGTCATGGAGGAATAACTGTAAGTGGTAATCAAACCCGGAAATTTATTTCCGGGTTTTTTATTTGTGGATAAATAAGCATTACTTGCCGATACACAAATAAAAAAAGTTAATTGTATCTGCCACTTTCTTGATGGATGTAACTGACCCACCTTCCATTTTACCGTTCGTTTCAATTGGATTCCAAATAAATGGATGTTCTCCTAAATCTGTTTCTGAATTCATTGCAAACGTAATCGTAACGGTCGTGCCGTCGTATATGGCATCGCCAATTTCGATTGTTTAACCATTGCTCGTCTGTATTGAACTGATAACCGTTGCATATTCATCAAAATACATAAACTGCGTTGTTTCACCATTAAAAATAATCAACGATGTTTTGAACAACTGGAATTTGAGACGTAATTGTTGGGGAAATGAACATGACAGAAGAGCCAATTCCAGTAGAAAGGAAGATCGCTGCAATTGCATAACGAAGAGGCTGGCGCTTTTTCTTCTTCAAAAAAATGTAAAGCAAACGTTTCTTCTCCATCCTCGTCACGCATGCTGGCTCTATGTCATCAAGATTTAGCTGTAGCATCTCTTGTAGCTCATTTGTTCTAATCGCTCTTTTATCATCGGCAATGTCGCCAGTGCGTTGAAGAAAGAAAAAATGAATATTAGCACGCTTCAGTAGTCTTACAAGACAATCAATTAAGTATAATACTTCCGATGTTTAGTTCCTAAATGATAGCCCCTTTTCTTCCAAAGCCGCTCTAAGTTTAGGTAATGAAGCTGGTCCCATACCGTGAAATTTCAAAATCTCTTTTTCACTAAATTTTGATAGCTTCAGCAAAGAAGTTATCTCATTGTTTTCCAATGCCCGTCTTGCTGGTGCAGAGAGAAGTGAAAGAAATTCGTTTTCAGGTTTGCGTTCTAGCTCACAAGTCGGACAGACAAGACAATCGCTACTTTTATAATATTTGTGTCCTTTTTTGCAAATCCTTAACTTTTTTTCTGAAATTGTCATTAATACATGTCTCCTTTTCTTTCGAATTTTTTTATTCTAATGCGAATTTTTATTGAAATGTTGAATTTGTCGAGATTGATCTACAACTTAATATATATTAAGCGTCAATGGCACTTATTAGTGGTTAAGTCGTATCCTCAATTCGTCTAATTTCATTTTTCATCAAAAAAATCACATAGTTGTTCATAATTTCTTTTGGTAGGTGTAGCATTCATAAAGAGTTGAGCGTTCACATTCAACTAACACACGTTTTTAGCTGAGGAATCTTTTTACTATGCCTCAAGCTCTTCACCTTCTAAAATCTGCAAAAGCGTTCTTTTAGGCTTCACCTCAAAAGTCCTTCTAGTTACCATAAACAACATTATCCTTTATACGGATTCACATTACAAAAAATATCCATTTCACCATTTATAAGACGTTCAGTTCTTCCACGCCTACTCCTTCGTTCGGATTTCCAACTCGTGTTCATACCATATGTAGCACACAACCGCCTTATAAAAACATGTAAATTTTACCTTACTCGGTTTTTTAGTTATATAATTATGACAAATCCAAAATTTCCTATAAATTATAATTTGTTGAACAATATTCGAAACCTTTTACGTCTAAGTAGTAATAGAATAGTAAGGTGGTGGTAAATATGGAGCAGCTAGTAGAGGAATACGGAGAGTACCTATTCCATTTAAGCTATTTATATGTGAAGGACAAGCACTTAGCAGAGGAAATTACCCAGGACGTGTTTTTAACATACGCAACAAAGGGTGACGCTTTTCGTGGGGAGGCAGCGCTGAAAACATATTTGACGAGAATATTAATTAATCGTAGCCATGATGAATTACGAAAAATGAAGCGAAAAAACGTGTTGCAATTTTTAACGCCCTTTTGGACAAACGAAAAATCTGCAGAGCAGGAAGTAATGAAGCAGCAACAATTTCAATCACTAATGGATGCGGTGATGGGGCTACCAATTCACTACCGCGAAGTCATTATTTTGTTTTATTATGAGGAATTTGAGGCACGCGAAATAGCGAATTTGCTAGATGTTTCTCAAAATACTGTGCGCACACGATTACGTAGAGGAAAGGATTTACTAAAATCAAAATTATCGTTACAGGCGGAGGTGTTTAACCTTGAATAATTTAAAAGAGCAGCTAAAACAGGAGCTTCGTTCAGAGGCACCATTCAGTGAGGACATGAAGCGCCGGATTTTGATAAATAAACAACCAGGTAAAGCTTCAGTCAAAAAATTAAATTGGCAAGTTTACACTGTTGCGTTGGCATTTTTATTAATATTAAGTTTTATCGGAATGACGCAGGATGAAACAATGGCAACAAAAACGGTGGCGACATTACCCACAAATCAAAATGAACTTTTTACATTATTGCAGGAAAATGAAACTGTGCTTCCAATCATTGAGCCGAATGGAAAATTAGTTGTCGAACCTAAACCTGGTGCCTCATATTTAATGGGTAAACAGTGGATGCTGGCGAACCTCCCAATGGTCATTGAACGAGAAGCAGCTATACAAGTAGGAGATTATATTGCCTACTATGGCCTTAGCGGTGTTAATGTTGCAACTGTATATGGCGTTACAGAAGATAAAGTACAAATGGAAAACGGACAAATAACATTAAATGGCGAATTTTTGGCATTGCCAGGTGCAGTTAAACCCGTTGGCGATCAGGATGCGGAAGAAAAAGAAATTGCTAAGTATTATTTTGGCGAACGGGAGCATTATTTTAAAACGCAAGATTATATTGATGTGGAACTTGAACAATTACGTACGAATGAGTATGCCGTTTATTCGAATGACAACGGGCATACTGTGAAGGTGATCAATGATAACCAGCTGATTGGAAAAGTCGTCGGCATTCAAAAGCTCGAACCTTCTTTTACGTTAACAACTGAGGAGCAATCACTTTATGGTGCGTTTAAAGAAACTTATGATTTGTCTTTACTCTTGGACGTTGAACCATTAACGATTACGAAAATGTATTTACAAGCTGAAATGGAACTGGATTATGAAACCTATTATGCGTTATTGACAGATCGTGATCCTACGCGAACGGTACGAGCGAATTATTTACAAAGGACACAAAAAATAAGGGACTATTATTTTACGGAGGACATCCAAAGACTTCTAAGTGCATACGGCTTTAATGGAATTGAAGAAGGACAGTTTGAGCAGATAAATGAAATTAACGGTATGATTCACTTCTTTCCAACGAGCCCAACTAGTACAAGTTCTCTGGAGACGTCAGCAGGAATGCTCAAAAATGAACAAGGCATTTGGCAACCAGCCTTTATTATGGCGATTGATTAATATGAGAAAAGCCGTTAAAAAAAGCGTTCAAAACATACATTGAACGCTTTTTTCTTAATAATTATTGGGACTTTAGTTGTCTTGATGGAATTGACTTACTTTATCTCGGCTCCTACAGCTCCCATTCCTTGAGTTAAATAACTTTCTATTCTATCTCAAGTTCAGACGCAGCTAAAATTACTGGAGAAATCATTACAAGTAAAAGACTTATACAATCTAAGATACTTGCAACCCACTGGCCTATTTCGCTCGCACAAATGTATATCCAATTAAAAGGTATAACCCTTCAAAACAGCGAGACAAAAAGTAGTGTAATGGCGTTACTATCATATGAAGCCTCCACTATAAACATCTGGAGCATCTATTCAACTAACACGCGTTCGTTGCACCTATATTTGCTATATTTCTAAAGCCATACGAGTAGTCTTTAACCTATATCCATTGAAATCCTCGTCGAATTCTTCAATAAATTTAAATCCTTTCGCATAGTAAAAATTTTTCCCTATCGTATTTTCTGATTCAACATTTAGGCAAATTCTATTAGGTTTTAAGTTAGCTAATCCATATGTGAGTAGCTGAGTACCTACTCCTTTGTGTTGGGCTTCAGGCAAAATATAGATAGCAGATAATTCTATTTCTCCATTTTCTTTAACAGGCGAAAAATTTGCAAATCCAATCAATTCCCCATGCTCTTCCACCACAAAAAAAGGCGTCATTTTCAAACGTTTCATTAGCATCTCTTCGCTATAAGCCACCGCTAAAAAAATATTTTGCACTGTCAAAGGGATAATCCCATCATATGTTCGATTCCAGCTTACTTCAGCGATATGTTGTACGGCTTTAATATCGTCTATATGCATTTTTCGAATTTTAATCGTTATCAATGGTTTATCCATCAAAGTAGCCCCCCTATTTACATTTCGTTAAATTTACCTTTATTTTACATTTTATCACAATAGATGAAGGCTTATTTACGAAAGACGAACTTCAGATTGAATAATTTCATCAAACGCTTTATACTCTGTCCCCATATGAGATGAACAAATGACCAAAATTTGTATGGTTAATGCTGATTAGTTTAAACAAAAATAAAACATGAGTTCGTAGGAGTACCGAACTCATGTAATAAGAAAAGTATATGAAAATCATTATACTTTTGTTCCAAGTAAAAGAAGCAGTGATGTGACGGCCAGGAGAATATATGCAAGTTGACAGATAATAGACATTACTGATTCAAAATGCGTTAGTTTTCTTTCCCTCTTCAACTTATTCAATTGTCTTAAATAAAAAAATGAACATAAGGCCAAAACTACTACACTTGCTAATTGTATATTTTCAAGTAGGCTAATCAAACTAATCATCTCCTCACATTGATGTAAGGTATGTGCGCGCACCATTAAATATACATCTTACTGAATGTCTTTGAAATGAACTTATTTACTACGAATAAGAAAAAGGGTTGTATATGCTAAAACCACAGCAGCAAGTTGACCAATTCTATAGGTGACCAATTCGAAGCGCGAAAATTTTCTTTCCTTCCTCATTTTTTTCAGCTGCCGCAAATAAAAAAATGAACATAATAAAAGAACGGCCATACTTAATTCTTGTAAGTTTTCTAGTTTATTAACCAAAGTCATCGTCTCCTCACACCATTAGTACGCACCACCCAAAAACATCATATTTTCTGCTTAACGTTTGTTTTATTCTCTAATTTCCCGAGAAATAATCTGATTTCATTTCCCGCGTAAGGTCAATTAGTATCTATAGGTATGTCTCTTATTCGGTTTCTTTGGTTTTGTCAGGCTAATATAGATTGCTAACAGCCAAGTCAAAAGCAAAATCGAATGGAAAACGACATGTATGGTGTTCGGTGTAATTCCATTTCGTTCTGGTAAAAACATATGAGTGTTGCCAAACATGACTTGGTATTGGGTAATTAATTCATCTGAAGCTCCGTAAAAATAAGGAACCCACCATGCCATTGCAGCACCAATCATAATTGCTAATAAATGAATGATTAACCAAGCTCTTGCCCATCTAGGATATCTTTTCCCGACAAACAGCAATGTAATAATGATAACAATCAAAATAGATCCGGCATTAATAACTGTCTTCTTGATCAATTCGTCTGCTGTATTTTCTACTTTAACTGCTTCTATATCATTTAAAGAACCAAGTGGCACCCAATCGTGAATGAGCATAAACACTAAAATTAAAAATAACCCCCGCAAGAAATACTTCTCTGAAACACGCATGCTTCTTTTCACACTATTCCCCTTTTACATTTAATCGAGTGATTTGTTTATATATATTCGATTCATGTCCCACTTAACAATATAAAGTAGACATATTCAAAAAAAAATAAGACTTAATCACATTTGCGGTTTACGTCTTACTCTTTTATACGGGAGACTCAATATTTCTTATCGGACGTATTAATCTAACTTTCTTTTTCTGTTTCATTATTTACTGCCTCGCTTTTAAAAGAAAAAATACTGAATAATATTCCCCACAATTAACACAATAGTTAGCCAAATCATACCTTTAAATGTAAAGCCGGTTACAGCAGCTTTTTCAGAATAATAATTTCTTGAATTTCTATGGTTACTCCTCTTCAATTTCAAGTCCCCCTAGAGTATCTATTTAGTTTGCCAGTCCTGTTTTTTCTACTACAACCTAAATTCCACCTTCATTCATCCACGCATTGTTTCGATTGAAAAATTCAGTAATTTGCCTTGCTTTTGAACACAATAATTTACGCATGCCACATGACTGGTAGCAGACAATACCAATATTCACCTCGCTAAAGATTATTGAAATTATCATATTTACACTCAAAAAGCTAGATTATTGTGTTTACTTTTCGTTTACACCTTCTAAAATTCTTGTTACGCATGCATTCCACACTCCCTTTTACGCCAACATACGTATCACATTACCTAAAAAGGCAATTACAAAAAGTACTGCCATAATATAAGTAGACAGATTGCGTTCCTTTCTGAAAACACTGATGGTTATATATAATAGGTAGAAGAAGCCGGATGCTAAATTTATCCAATTAATCCATCCGTACACACTAATAAAATAGACTAGGACACAGGAACTGGTCATTAAAAAATCCAGAGTAGTAAGGCAATATTTTTAGTCGTTAAAAATAGCTGGCGGAGTGTTGATTCTTTCACAATCCACTTCCCCAAGACGAGTTCATTTTTCAATTTTTTCACTTTCGAATGGAGTTTCACGTACATGGGCTGCATATATGGCGCTGTGCCATCAATCGATTCATATCCCCAAGCAAGCTCCCTATCACCCACAACATAGACTGGGAAATTATCAGGAGATGGTTGGTCAATATAAAACGGGGTTAAGGCGCGATCTGTATCAACCGAGAAACAAATGCGCTTCCCTTCAATTGCCCCAAAATACTTGGCCTTTTTAGCAAGAACACTAAAACTATTCAGTGGATTTTTTAATAGGGCAGCTGAACCAATATCAACAGGAATCCAGCCAATATTTTCTACAAAAAATTCACTCCACACATGCGCCCGTGTCTTTCCATTTGACCAAGAAGAGCCAACCATCACTCTACTCGGCATTCCTAAAGACCTACAATAAGAAACAAAGAGTCCTGCAAATTCCCCGCAATCCCCTTTCTTATTCTTCCGGAAACTCATTACCCCACGTTCATAGGTATGGCGCGAGTAACTATACTTTTTTACAATAAAATTAAATATCTTCCTAGCTCGCTCAACGGAGTCCTCTTCCCCCTGAATAATTTCATTCGCCTCGTTTTTTAATTCCTCGTTCACTAGATTGATCGGTGTGGACCTTAAAAAATAGTGCTTCTCTTCTTCTGACAAAGCAATTGTCTCTGTGTGAATTCGAGTTCCGCTCAGTAATGACACTTCGTAGCTACGATATTGATAAGATATATTCAAGCACTCAGCTGATTTAACAACATAATAATTGATCGTATTTAAAAAATGATGCTCGTTCTTTTGTGAGGGTTTTGGCAAAAGAATAAACGAGATTTCTCTTTGTGAATCGGAAGCCAAAGCAAGCGAAAACCAAATTTCCACATCATTATCTGTCGTATTGTCATACTTATGCTTGACAGTGTAGCTACCTACATACTTTTTTTGTAAACAATAACTACTCAATTAGTACACTCCGTTCGCAGAATAATTTTGCTCTTCATGACGACCTTTAACTATGTATGAAAAACGTACGTCCGTTATTAACGATAACTATTTTCTACGAGACGGACCTTCCAAAAGTTTCCTTTTAAAAAATCAAAAAATCCTAAAGGCTGCTGTGAGGACCTTTAGGACTGTGGAACGGTGCATGGCATCATCATTATTCTTTTCGTTCTCTTCAATCCACTCTTTCCACTTCAATAAATCTAACTTACTCAAAACAACGCTATCCTCATCTTCAACATCCCCCGTCACATACGTCGAGCGGCTCGTATAATAATCCAAACTGTCTTTATTGATTTCAGCGTGAAATAGTCATCTTCGTTAATAATCGTGGTGTTACTCCATAAATCGTGAGTAATATATGTATTAAACTTGGTAGGGGATCATGAGGGAGGTTAAATATTTCAAATCACTGTTTTACAATGGTTCAAAATCCACACCTTTTGGATAAAGGGAACTATATCCACCATTTTCTTTTAAAAAGGCGATTTCCACCCCTTCTAATAAATTGTGAGTAGATAACTCTTTCAATATCGTTTCAAATGCAACTTTAACATCTACAACGTATAAATGATGCGTTCCTCCACCATCTCCAATTTCAAAGCCGATAACTTCCCCATTCCCTGTGTTGAATAACGCATGATCCAATAAAACCTCTACAAATAAGCACTTTTCCTCAATTTCAGCAAATTGTTCTTTATCTCCATAACGGTATTGTACAACTATTTGGATTAACGCCTTCTCGCCAACTAATTCATAACCTTGCATTAGCTTTTCTTCAGCTAAACTCCTAATAATTTTTGTTGAGCTGTCGGAACTATTTAGCTTCAGTTCTTCCTTTTCACCACTTACCCCAAGAGTGCCCGACTGAATAAATACAGGCTCGCCCACCTTCCAAACTTGCCAATAAAGCGTTTCGTTATTTATTTTCTTAATCAACCGGATCATATTTCATAGCCTCCCGCATAGTGCTTTCATTTTGAATTTTGGAGGACGGTTAAACTTCTGTTATACATAAAAAAAGACCTGACTTGGTACTCTATACTATACGAGGAGTCCCTAAAAATATGCCTTCCTAGTTAATCGAAAATAGGGCTGAATACTCCCACTCCCAAGAACAATTCACAATGGCACTTCCTACATACAAAGCTATAAATATGGTTATAAAAAAAGACAAAGACGAAAGAATATTCTTTGGCCTTTGTCTTTTCATTCAGATGTGTCATGTGGAAATTCAACCCGCAAGCAAGTACTATTATTTCCTTCAAAAAAATCAACGTGAAGTTCTGGGTGCTACACAATCTGGACAATTTCTCTGATTACTACCTTTAAACTTCGTTAATGTTTTTTCAAAATTATTTCCGCATGAACATTTAAACAGTAATTTTTGAGAGAATCCTACATATTCAGTAGAAAGTAATTCACTATCTGAATTTTTCGCGACAAAATCACGTATATTTTCAATAGTCCATTTTTTTCTCATAATGACACCTCCGATAGATTTCCATATTTAACCACAGGGAGGAGTTTCGAATCCTTTACTTTTAATTAGGCGCAAGACCTCCTAATTTACCTGAGTACCCTATCATACCATGTATTCAATTAATTTTAAACGTAGTCAATACCATTTTTCTTAATATTGATTCTATGTTCACTTTCATCTTTCGCATATCTATCCGACTTTTTATTTTGGTTCAATCTATGTGAAAAGCATGCTGAACTTAGTGAGCAAAAAGTGCCCCCTTTTTGTGAAAACACTACTCTATAACATTCTCCTCAATCCACTCTTTCAGCTTAAGTAAATCATCCTTACTCAAAACGATGCTATCCTCATCCTTAACGCCCTCTATCGCATACGTCGAGCGGATTGTAAAATAGTCTAAATTATCTTGATTAATCTCCAACGTGAAATGGTCATCTTGGTTTATGATCATCGAATGGGCTCCCTAAGTGTATATTAATAACATCAACCCTTTTCCGCATCCAAATCAACTAACGCTGTAATATTAATTCCATTCAGCGCCTGTGTTGCTAGACGGTCCGCTTCAGCATTTTCTTTTCGCGGTATCAGTTCGAACTCTGGTTGAATATGAAGACTGCGTAACTTTTTGTCAATTCGGTTCACTAAATTTGACAAGTCATTCTCCACTACTGCCCATTCCTCATTCATCTGATTAATAACAACTAGTGAATCCCCAATGAAACGGACTGGTAAATGGTGGACATTTAACAGTTCGAGCTCAACAAGGCTCAAATGAAGTGCAGCATATTCAGCCTCGTTATTTGACTTCAAGCCCTCAGCAAATGCATTCCGACGCAATCTGTAAGACTTTCCACTTTGTTCATAATAAATAACGCAGCCTAAACCTGCTGTACTCGTTCCGCGATCATAGCCTCCATCAAAATAGACCGTGATGTTATGCGGTTCCGTTTCGATTTCTTTTAAATAGCCTTTCATTTCTTTGACCGTCCATTGAGTATCGAACTTATCAATAAATAGTATGCTTTTTGTGCGTCCAGTCCGCTCAAGATCTTCTGCAAACAGCAAACCTTTCGCTGCAGGCATCTCCTCGGAACGAAAAACGGTTTCCGCCCCTTTTGGTATTTTGTAAATCCACTCGATTGAGATGTTCATCCTTCATCCTCCTACAGCCCTAAGTTTATATTCACCAAATAGTCTCTCCAATGTGGAGGAATTTATTTTCAGTCAACAAATAATCCTCTCGCTTTTACTGATTAGAAGGTAATTCGATCTCTTATTATATGTTGGTTGGTAAAGTTACAATGAGTGATAAATTCTTTTGCTAATACTCTTTCGATCTAAACTATTTCTTTTTCGTAGTATTCGCAATATAGGTGAATCCATTTCGATTATACCTCATATATTTTCAAATTTATTAATTATTTCCAAACTTTCGTTAACCTCTTTACCCTGTTTTAGTCGCCGCAATTTGTAATCTTCAAAATCCCTTGAAAGAAATCATTAAACATTACCAAAAGCGATACATTAGTTTAACTGAAATGGTTACATGCCTTTAAGTTGTACTAATTTGCAAAAATGTTGGAAAGTTATTATTCAGTAGTTGCTTTTTCATCGAAAGCATCGGGATACACTGTTGTTTCAAATTCTTCATCCGTTGCTGCATCAATCATATGAAATGTTACCTTTAGATCATCTCCATTTTTACCATCGAATGCACCATAATACATTCCTGTCATCGCTAATCCTAAAATTACAAAGCCATCATAGCTCTCCTTATATTGCTCCCGATTTACTCGTACATCAAATTTACTGAAGTCGCTATTGTATAAAATTTCTTGAATGGCAGGATAATCTTTGGAATTTAAAATTTTTTTAACAGTTGTTACTCCTTGCTTTTCCATTACTGTCATTAATTCTTTATGTTTAGATTTTGCCATTTTGTAAGTAACTGTTCCGTCTTTATTCACATTTACATCTGAAAACCCTTTCGATTCTGCATCACTAATAATTTGTTCTTCTGTTGTATCTTTAAAAAAGCTTGCGGGTAGTGTCACTTCAACATGTAATAGACTTTTGTTTACTTCTATGCTTGCCACATCTGACTCTTTTATCGTTGCTGCATCATTTATTTTTTTAAGATTTGCTTCATCTGATTCACATGCTGTTAATAATAGTGAAGCCGAAAATAAAGTAATTAACCATTTACGCATTGTCATTGCCTCCTATTTTGTTGCAAAGAAAAC
Organism: Solibacillus sp. FSL H8-0538; assembly: GCF_038003525.1. NCBI lineage: Bacteria > Bacillati > Bacillota > Bacilli > Caryophanales > Caryophanaceae > Solibacillus > Solibacillus sp. FSL H8-0538. Next base: position 1,969,459 of record NZ_JBBOPI010000001.1, read on the forward strand.
GTTATTCCACTCTGCATCTTCATATACTACGAGTACATCATCGCCAATTTTTACTTGTCCAATAACATAACCTGACGTAGAGCCACCTGTATAAATTTCAGCTCTTAGTTCTGGCTCATACACAAGTGATGTAAACTCATATGATGACCCCTCTGTACTAATAAATTGGAAATCGCCTTCTGAAACAAATAAAGCATAATCCTCCGTTTCAGCTTCTACTAATTCAACTGAAACTTTTAACGCGATATATTCATAACCGTCCATTGGAGCCTTATTATATTGGTTTTGAGAAAGTGCTTCTTGATAAACACTTTTTCCTCTTTTCATTTCATGTATCGTAACATTCACGACAGCACTATAATCTTCTTTACCATTACTGTAAATCCAGTCACTAATCGCTTTCGTTTCACCTACTGGTACTGGGTTAGCTCGGCGACCAATATCAGATTCTGACGCTTTTTGTTCATTATTTACTTTCGTTTTGGATACATTTTTCACATCATCACCGCATCCAGCTAGTAGTAGAAACATGCTTAAATAAATTAGCCATTTATACATTATTATGTCTCCTTATGTTATGAAAATGTAAACTGCATCTTGAGCAGTAGAGGGACCGATTGCTATTAGATTTTTGAAATTACACTATTATGATGCTCCGCACTAATTAATCCTATCCCTGGTAAAGCTATACAAACTAATTTAAACAGTAAAATCCCCGTGATTTTTTTCACGGGGATTTCTTTTTAACTAGTAGAATAATAACTAATCCATTCACTTTATTCTCTTTTATTCCAACTCAATTTCAACCGCATCCATCGCCACAATTTTCGCTACTCCGTTCTCACCAGTTGAGAAATAAATAATCGGTTGTAGTGTAATCGTCGTTGCTTGTTGGTCGATAGCTGACATCGTGTCGGACCAGCTCATTGTCAGTCCTTCGCTATCACCTGTACCACCGTTATTTTGCAATTCATACGTATTCCCCAAATCGTCAACTGCGGTGAAGGAGATTGATGCATATGCCCATTTTGTTAACACCGCGGGGGCATTCAGCTGCTCGTAGCGAATTACAGTCGTCATGTCATTGCGTTCGATTTCTTGAATGTGCACGGTAACGCCTTCTTTTTCTACTACTTCATTGACGAGCTGTGTCGCGCCTGCAAGTTTTGTTAGAGAGAAACTAAATTTCCAGTCGCCGGAAAGGATAGTGCTTGATTCTGTACTTTCAAATCGATCCAGCTTCCACGAAATGTTTACTATTTTTGGAGCCTTTTTGTCAAAAAACGGTGTAATTTTCTCTATGCCGACGTACGTATTATCCTTAATTTTTTTGAGCTTGCCGACACCACTTGTTCCAGACGCACCTTCAACCTTAATATAATTGCTATTCATCGGGCTTTCTCCGAGATCCAAATCCGTTTGAAGCGCATACGAAATCGTAATCGAATTGCCATCATACACTGCTTTTTCAATGACCATTGTGGCTTCTTTACTCGTTTGCACCGTATCAATAGTAGTAGCAAAATCATCGTAAGTGCTATTAACCGGAAAATCTTCATTGAAGTAACTCATGATGTTTTGCACGAACGGAATTTGTGAAGCAATCGAAGGGAACGCAAAGCCTGTTGTAATGGTAGCACCTAGTAAAATCGCTGCCGCTAGTCCCCATTTCCTCAAACGCTTTGTTGCTTTTTTCTTACCAAGTATATGCTGCTTGACGCGCTTCTTTTCATGCGCTGAAACTTCAGCTAGCTCGATATCATCAAAATTTACATTTGCCCACTTTTTATAGTCACTCATACGTATCGCTCCTTTAACGCTAGACTTTTTGCTAATTTTTGTTTTCCTCTGTATAGGCGATTATCGACGGCGGCTTTTGTGATGGCGAGTGTCTCTGCAATTTCAGCATTTTTCATATCTAAGTAGTATTTCATCATAAAAATATCGCGGTCAAGCTCATCTAATTGCGCTACTTCAAATAGTAATTCATTACGTTGCTCACGGGCTAAAACCGTATCCTGGGTATCTCTCACTGTTTGGAATAGTGGCTCGGTATCAATTGTCTGCTCTCGTGAAGCTCGTTTGTCATAAATGCGATAATGATCTATGGCCTTATATTTTGCGACCATTGCAATCCACTTTTTAAAATCGACCGCGTCTCCTTGAAATGTTTGCGCATGTTTCCACACGTCTAAAAATACTTCATTTATACAGTCGTCCACCGCACTAGCCTGCCCCATTGGTTGTAACACTTTTAGCGCAATGGCCTTTACAAGAGGCATATATTCTTCAATTACATATTCAAGCGCATCTTCGTTTTGCTTCTTTAAACGTTTAATAAAATTCATCTCATTCGCCATATGTTGAACTCCCTTTGTATTGTGAAAAAGCTTTTTCATCTACTATAACGAAATAACTATGAGAACATTCTCAAAAACATTTTAGGCAACTACATTTAATTCAGAGTTCGTTCAAGTCAATCGCATTTTTACTTTCGTATATGTACAAAATCTAGTATCCAAAATAATAAGCTATCCTACATGTCAATAGGATAGCTTTTGAATGTTTTTATAAAAATCATGAATAAAGCTGTTTTCGTATGTAATCACTGTGGGTCTTTATGATTCACTTCTATATCGCTTTGAATCTCCTAACGCATTATCCAGCGCTCGCCACATTACTTTTTTAGCAGAAATCCAATGAAGCCATTTTGTAATTTTTATTTCTTCCGGCGAAAATTCTTCGTCATTTGACCAATAAAACGTATCTTCAATTTGGAAAATGGTTGCGCTAAATATAATTGCATCATAATTTTTGGGACACGGATTTAGACAAAATTGCTCGACTTCTTCAAATTTCATTTCGATTACTGAGTATCCAACATTAAACTGGCGTTGAAAAACTAAATAAGCTACTGCCGTTGGATCTACACTCATACTTAATTCATTATTAACAAAACTATTTGAATGAATTAACACTTCCTTTAAGCAGCTATCATGAAAATATCCAAATCCCTCTAGTAATTCTTCGATTTCATTTTGTCCACATAATTCTTTCCACATGATGATTCGTCTCCTTTTTAAACCATCTCAAATAATTAGAAAGACACATCTCCCCAATATAGGTCGAGAGGATGTACTTACTTATGTAAATATGAAAGTTATACTTGCTTATATACTAAAAGACTTGTTAAAGTTCTTTTAACAAGTCTTTTTCAATATTCTTATGAACTTACACCTAATGAGATCGTTTCTGACTCGTTCCCTTCTATTGTTAGTATTATTTTTGACGAAGAGGGCGTTTTCGTTTCAATTTCGAAGGCATCTCCTCGATAATAACTTCCTTCGTCATCTAATTCAATTGTACCTATACCCCAACCCAAGAAGTCAGGACTATCTACAATAACTTTTGTTTTACTTAGATGCTCAAGATTTTCGCCTATATAGGTAATTCTTATACTCTGACTCTCTTTACTCCAAAAATCATATTTCGTAATTAATTCACCACTCCAATTGACACCTTCACCTTTGAATGTAGGTCCACTGTTGTTAACACAAGAGACTAGCATCAATATTAAACCGAACATGCACATAGAGATGTTCTTCAATGAAAACTCCCTCCGTCATTTAGTTGAGCCGCTTTTTAATTATCATAAAGATAGTTTCCACAAAGATTTCAAAAAACCTTTTTAAAGACAAATAAAAGCTGAACTAAAATGAATTTAGTTCAGCCTGAAGTTCTCTTTCCCTTTATTTAAACCATCCAAAATGTAAAAGCAAATAATAGTACGGACGTTGTCGATAGGAGCATAAGTGGTTTTAAAGCCTGCCCTTGTAATTGTTTTAGGTTAATCGTTAAGCCCAGTGCCGCCATGGACATTGTGAGTAGAAATGATGCGAAGCTTGCGATTTGCTGCTGAACCCCTACCGTCATCCAACCATTTTCTAATGCAATCGTGCTAATAATTGAAACGATGAGAAAGCCTACAATAAATAGCGGGAAGGATGCTTTTTGCGTTGTCTCTCCCTGTTTTCGTGACACGAGCCAAGCAATAATTAACGTCACTGGGAACAGTAATAGTACGCGGCTTAATTTTGCCATTAATGCGGGCGTTAGTGAAGCATCTCCGTAAGTACCCCCAGCTAGAGCGGCATGGGCGATTTCGTGTACACTAAAGCCTACCCACTCTCCGTATAGTGCGGCCGGCATTTCTACCAACGAGGCCACAACAGGTGCAAAGAGTGCAAAAATTGTTCCAAGTAACGCAATCATACCTACTGCAAGTGCCGTATCCTCATCCTTTGAGTGAATAATTGGGGCGACTGCGCCGATTGCTGCCGCGCCACAAATTCCCGTTCCGCAACCCAGTAGCAGTGCAAGATTACGGTCCACCCCAAACAGACGGCTTAAAAGAAGCATTAATCCAATACCCACCGCTACAACTAATGCCGCACGTCCGATAAAAGGCAAGCCTTGATCAAAAATGAGCATCATATTTAATCGAACACCGTACAAAATGATTGCGAGACGTAATATCATTTTCGATGAAAACGTAATTCCCTTTTCCCAAACAACGGGTTCAAATATATAGTTGCGAATAATAATCGCAAGAATAATGGCTATTGCAAGTGGCCCAATAACTGAAATAATCGGAAGTTGTGCGATTCCGTACGCAGCTAATGCGATGAAAAACGTAAATAAAATACCTTTGATGAAATTCTGTTGATGTTTTTCCATTTCATTCCCCTCTTTCACTCCCTATCTTAATGAAAAAACATTATAATTAAAAATTAATAATAGCTATAATAATTATAATCATTTACTTATGATAGGGGATATTCAACATAGATACGAAACAACATGTCTTTATGGAAGTTGTCAAACAAGGAAGTTTTTCAAATGCCGCGGAGCTACTATTTATGAGCCAACCCGCTGTTAGTCAGCATGTGAAGCAATATGAGCAGGAGCTTGGTGCCATCCTTTTTGACCGGTCAACAAAAAAATTACGACTAACCGCAGCGGGCCGTATTACGTTTGACTACTGTTTGAAAATGATACGTCTGCAGCAAGAACTTTCGCAGGCGCTTGATGATTTGGCGAACGAAGTAAAAGGTAAGCTAACAATCGGCGCCAGTTATTCATACGGAGAATACATTTTGCCACAGGTCATCGCACAATTTTTGCAACAGTATCCACAAGTAGAACCACAAATTGATATTCAAAATACATCTCATATTGCCGAACAAGTGCTAAATCAGCAAATCGATGTAGGTATTGTGGAAGGAATCGTCAGCCACCAACAACTTGAACGCGTTCGCTTTGCACAGGATCAAATGGTGCTCGTCGCCAACAAGCCACTAAAAACATTATTGGGAAATGAAACATGGATTATTCGTGAGCCAGGCTCTGGGACGCGCGCGGCAGTGGAACGTTTTTGGCATGCTCAGCACTTACAACCACAAAGACTACAGCAATACGGCAGTACGCAGCTTATTAAAGGGGCGGTCATGGCTGGCATCGGGGTGTCATTATTATCAAAATGGACGGTTGAGCAAGAAATTGCCCAGCAGCAGCTTTTTGTCATTGATGCGCCGCGCTTAACATGGAACCGTGATTTTTACTGTATTCAACTAAAAGAGCAGATAAAGTCAAAAGTTGTACAGACTTTTATCGGATTTTTAACAAAATAATTTTGATCATATGCTTTCATATTTTTTCAACAATCCAAAGAATCTAACAATATCAATTTATATTAAAATAATGTCGATAAATAATAAAAATCAGTTATAATACAAATAGAAAGCTAGACAGCCTCAACTGCCTAAATTTCCGAAGAAACATTATTGTTTTACAGGAGGAAAAAATGGAAACAACACGTATTGAAAAAGACTTTTTAGGAACTTTAGAAATCCCGAAAGATGTGTACTATGGTATTCAAACATCACGTGCACTTGAAAACTTCCCAATTACGAAAATGACAATGCATCCTGAATTAATTCGTGCATTTGCAATTGTGAAAAAAAGTGCCGCACTTGCGAACTTAAAAGTGGGGAAATTAGAAAATCATATTGCCTATGCAATCGCTACTGCTGCGGATGATATTTTAGCTGGACAACTACACGACCAGTTCTTAGTAGATCCAATCCAAGGCGGGGCTGGTACTTCAATGAATATGAACGCGAACGAGGTCATTGCAAATCGCGCTCTTGAGTTAATAAATGAGGAAAAAGGCAATTACGCAATCATTAGCCCAAACAGCCATGTTAATATGGCACAGTCAACAAATGATGCATTCCCTACTGCGATTCACATTGCAAGCGTTTTCACACTTGACAAATTAATTGTTGCAATGGAAACGATGAAGGAAAGCTTTGAACGTAAAGCAAAAGAATTTGACCATATCGTAAAAATGGGCCGTACACATTTACAAGATGCAATTCCTGTCCGTCTTGGCCAAGAATTTGCCGCGTATGCAGCCGTTGTAGCACGTGATATAAAACGTATTAAACGTGCACAAGTCGCACTATTTGAAATTAACATCGGGGCAACTGCAATTGGTACAGGCTTAAACGCAGACCCTCTTTATACAGAGCATGCTGTGAAAAACATTGCTGAATTTACCGGCTTCCCATTCACAAAGGTTGAAAACTATATTGACGGCACGCAAAATACAGACGCCTATACAGAAGCATCAGGAATGCTCCGCATTGCGATGACAAACATGTCAAAAATCGCAAACGACCTTCGATTAATGGCGTCAGGTCCAAAAACCGGCTTTGGCGAAATCCGTCTACTAGAGCGTCAACCCGGCTCTTCTATTATGCCAGGTAAAGTAAATCCAGTTATGCCAGAACTAATTAACCAAATTGCATTCCAAGTAATCGGCAATGACACAACGATCACTATGGCATCAGAGGCAGGTCAATTTGAATTAAACGTTATGGAGCCAGTACTTGTGTTTAACTTGCTTCAATCAATAGAAATAATGACAAATGGCTTTACTGTCTTTACGAAATATTGCCTAGATCACATCGAGGCAAATGAAGAACAATTAACAGATTATGTTGAGCGTAGCATCGGTATTGTAACAGCACTTGCACCGTATTTAGGCTATGAACGTTCATCACAAATCGCACGTGAAGCATTGCACTCTAATCGTTCAGTTCGTGAACTATGCCTACAATACGGCTACTTCACAGAGCAACAATTAGAAGTTATTTTAAATCCATTTGAAATGACACAACCCGGCATTGCTGGCGAAGAAGCAATGGCATTATTAAAATAATACCTTAAAAAGACTGTCAAACAGACGAATTTAGTCGTTGTTTGACAGTCTTTTCTTATTCGAAATATTCCAACTAATAAACAGACTTCCCATTTCACTCCGCCAAGGCAAGTTATGTCATCCATTCCTTGTAAACTAGCAATAATATTCGACCAAACTATAAATAGTATCACCTTATTAATGACGTGGTGCCAATAACATTACTGTCACACCAACTAAACATATTCCTGCACCTATCCAATCATATACATCTGGGGTTTTTTTATCGATGCCCCACCCCCATAAGACAGAAAGAACAATAAAAACGCCTCCATAGGCAGCATAAACCCTACCAAATGATGGGAATGATTGAAACGTAGCTATGATCCCATATAACACTAATGCGATTCCTCCAAATAGCCCTAAATAAGCAGACTTGCCATCCCTTAACCAAATCCATATTAAATACCCACCGCCTATTTCGGCTAAACCTGCTAATAAAAAAAGTAATACTGCTTTAAACAAAACTCCCTCAACCTTTCAACATTCTTCCATTCAATTAATAATACAAACCAATTCTAGAAGATTCGAATACAGAATCATCTGTTACAGCTCTTGATTATTTATCAACAATCAAAAGAATTTCATCTATTTTGTTTTCACAACCTATTACTTTATAATCTATTCTTTCGTTCACTTCTACTTTTTCAACAGATCCGCAATAAGTTGTTGTAATTTCTTGTTGACCATATCCGTCTCGCGTTGTATCCACCGTATATTTTATATTATCTCCGTGATATGCAACGTCCTTTAATATTGCATCTCCTTCTGTTGTATAAATGACTATTCGAATGGCATCTTCTTCATCTTCATTAACGTTTTCAACAAATTCTTTAAAACGCTCTAAATTCGTAATATCACCATGCATATTAACAATATCCTCTTCAGTAGGTGTATAAGCTGTACTTTTTGTTGTCGGTAAGTCCATTCCTTGTTCGTTACAGGCTCCACAGGCTACTACCATAAATACTACAGGAATTAAGAATATATTTTTAATAGAACTCATTCGTCCGTCCCCTTTTTGGGTGCATATAGTTAAGAACTAGCGCCACTAATTAAAAATACGAAAGCCTTAACTTCTTTATCATCTGAAATTTTGTATCTTGTATTGGTGTCATTTTTATTCATAATTGTGATTGTATCATCTTCATTTAGCCATAAAAAATACTGCTCTATTGCTATTTGAATGTGATAATCCGGTACCATTATATCGACAATGCCATCAACTTTCACTGCTTTTTCAAATAGCTCTTGTACCATTGCGATGTCAGTAGTATTCGTAATGATTTATAGCGAATTTGGTTGAACTTGTGAAAAATCTATGGCCTCTTGTACTGTAATTTTTTTTGCTAATTGCTCTACACTTTGCTCATTATTACAGGCGCCTAAAACAACAAATAATCCTAGCATCCAAAACACATGCTTTAGCTGCAAACAAACACCCCCCTATTGTAGACTTAGACGGTTAATGTATAGTTAACGTTACAATGTTTTTTATGGATCATGTTTTTAATAACCGGCAAATCAATTAATATCACAATCTTTTCGCTACTAATGCCCCTACCCCAAGGACCATAAATATACCAAAAAGACACATTATAAGTAAGCCTGTTTCAATATATTGAATCCCCATTGCGTATGCAACAAGGAGCGCCGCACCACTGCCAAATAAAATAACGTAAAGAGCGATCATGAAATATTTTTGAATTAACAAGGCACTGCGCTCATCATAATCCGGTACATTGCCATTTCTTTTTTGCTTGAACTTGCGGTTCGCTAAAAAAATAACTAAACCCCCAACACTACCTATTCCCATTGGCAGCAATAGTTCATAATTATATTCCCCAGTTTCCTTACCAATTAAATAAATACCGAGTACTCCACCAATTAACATGGAGCCAATAATGACAAGCCAAAGCGTCGTTTGCAGTCTTTTTACACTCATTTCTCATCCTCCGTTTCATCTAGATAAAATAATTGTTCAAGCGGTACATCAAAATATTTAATGAGCTTCAGCGCCAACTCTAAGCTAGGGTTATATTTGTTTTTTTCAATAGCATTGATCGTTTGTCGAGTAATTTGTAAATCCTCTGCCATTTGTACTTGAGTAATCCCTTTTTTCAAACGAATTTCTTTAATGTGATTGACTACCTTCAACTGTATACCCCCATGAAAAAGTAAAGATATCTTTACATTCATATTATAATAAAAGCAGCTTCATGTAAAGGTATCTTTACACGAAGCTGCTGATTGACCGAATTTATTCTACTTTTTCCATTTCAGCCACTGAAGCAAAAAAATCTTCCATCGTTAGTTCTGCTAAATCAATTCACACGAAGAAGCCCATGTTGTCTTCCAAACTAGAATTTAGTTAGCTTTACATACTAAGTTTATGCACCTTCACCTAAATAAGTATGCTATTGATATCTAAAATCAAACCTATCCCTTGGGACATCTAATGTATGTCCGTTAATTTCAACAGTATCGTTATCCAACCAAGTAATAGCGGCAGTTTTTTCACGATAATTCCAATAAATATTTTTCGTCTTCTTGCCCATTTTATTAAATACCAATTCACCACGCATTGCATATGAAACCGTGGCACCACCGTTTATCACATATGCCTTTAGCGTATATGTGCCATCTAGGGAGGTTTCTTCAGTGAGATACTCACCCGTTGGTAATGAATCCATATCGAAAAATAGTTGATAAATTGCAAACGCAATGAGAACAACGAATATTCCGCCAAAAATGAATAATCCTTTAATAAATTTCTTCATATCGACAAACTCCTTATACTTCCAAATATTCAATAATAAAGGACGTCATTAATTTTATTATGTTTCTTAGATTACTGCTTCAAAGTCCCTTAAATTCCTTTGTTATCACGTATTTCCACAATTCTCCTTTCTGGTGCTATTAACTTGCAGAGGTGACCATTTTCAACATGATAAATAATTTCATCCTTTTTTATTAGAAAGACACATCTCGCCCAATATAGGGCGAGATGATGTCCTTTCTTATCTACAAACAAAATTGCTACTCAGTTCTATTAATTGTTCTACTTCTTGTGTAAGCTCTTCAACCCACAAGCAAAAATGAACAAGCCCTTCACTACTTGAATTTTTTTTTGAAAGCACTTCATCTTGCTTACCCGTTTGAAGCTCAATATAAAATGTACGCTGCGATTTACTCCGAATTTGGGGCAATAGTTAGTTTCTGATATAATAAGAAACTGCCTTAAAAACTCCTAAATTGAAAGAAGAATTTTTATGAAAAAGAAATTACTATTGATTGGGCTAGGGATTTTGTTAGTTTCCCTTCTATTACTTTGTACTTATAAATTAATGAATTCTAGGACATACCAATTATTTGGTGGTTTAACCAAACAAGTGGAGACAAATCAAAAAGTAGTCGCTTTAACTTTTGATGATGGCCCAACTGACAACGTAAATCAGATTTTACCTCTATTAAAAAAGTACAATGCAAAAGCTACCTTTTTTCTGATTGGTGAAGAAATAGAAAGGCACCCAGAGGAAGCAATAAAAATTGCTGAAGGAGGACATCAAATTGGAAATCACACCTATTCTCATAATCGAATGATTTTCAAAACACTTTCTTACTGCAAAGAGGAAATTGAAAAAACAGATCAATTAATACGAAACGCGGGATATCAAGGTGAAATTGATGTTCGTCCACCAAACGGAAAAAAACTGATAGGATTCCCGTATTATCTAAATAAACATAATAGAGACACTATTACTTGGAATATTGAACCAGATAGTTATTACTCCACGGTTTCTGACAAAGTGAATTATGTGACAGAGCATATTAAATCCGGTTCAATTATTTTGATGCATCCAATGTATGATGAAACGGGCAAAGAACTTCAAACAATTGAAGGAGTTTTACAAGCACTTTCAACTGAGGGATATGCATTTATAACTGTTAATGAACTTCAGGAATTATCAGGTATTAAATGATTCAAACGATAAAAAAGTAGCCATTTTTCGTTGTTTTTCTTCTCAACTAAGAATGCTTTTGTTGAGAATTCTGTTTATAAAAGGCTATGTTCGTATAATTTGTTGCTAAGGATGACATACCGTTATAATAATTGAACTTATTATGACAGGAGCAATTTTCGATGTGGCTAAATATGTATGAAAAATTTTCGGACCTTACCAAAGATGAACAGATAAAGCTTTTCTTTGCTATGAAAGAAGATTTGTTTCGCGATTCTACTACCAATATCTCAAATAAGATTGTGGATATTCGGGAGAAACGGTTTTCTAAATGATTAGCCTGTGAATATTGTGGTAGTATGTCTTTTAAAAGAAATGGTACATATAAAGCTCGTTAGCGTTATCTTTGTAAGGATTGCGGTAAATCGTTTAATGATATAGCTGGTAGCCCTTTATATGGGACTAAATATCCGCATAAATGGCTCAAATATATTGAAATGATGGTGAATGGGTGTTCGTTAAGAGCTATCGCTAAAGAATTAAAAATACATCTGAGTACCGCCTTTTATTGGAGACATAAGGTGCTATTTGCCCTGCAATCACTTGGTCATCAGAAACTTTCAGGAACTATTGAAAGCGATGAAACATTTTTCTTAGAGAGGGATAAAGGTAAAAAGAATCTTATTCATCGTAAACCTCGAAAAAGAGGTGGGTCAGCTTCTAAAAGAGGGATATCGAAGGAGCAGATATGTGTTGGCGTCGCCCACGATAGAAGTGGTCAAATCCTTTCTGAAGTTGCTGGTAGAGGACGTATAACAGCAATTGAAATAGATACTGTACTAGGTGATTACTTAGATAATACAGCTTTCCTATTCACAGATACCGCAACAAACTACAAGAAGTTTGCAGCTATGAAAGGAATAAAGCACGAAGCCATCAATGCACGTAACAAAGAATATGTTCGCCAAAAAATCTATCATATTCAGCACGTTAATAGCTATCATCGTCGATTAAAAGACTGGATGGTTCGGTTTAATGGTGTAGCAATAAAATACTTAAACGGCTATTTGATATGGCATCGCTTCTTAGAATTAAAAAAAATATTCCCCTATAAAGAAAATACGAATGAAATGTTATTGAATGCCTGCAAAAAAGCAAATTTCACAACTGTAATCAATATTTGGAATTTTAACTGATTTATTTTTACAAAATTACTTATTTTACCACCAAGGCAATTTATTGAAAGAAGAAAATTTAATTTTAAATTGTTATGGCTATTATTTAACCATTAGCTTTTTAGGAAATGAGTTGAAACTATGAATGGATTTACTATTAAAGGTAAGCAAGGCTTTATCCGAATTGAACTACAAAATGCAAGTGGTTTTCCTAAAGACACAAGCCATTTTGGTGGCTATGATGCTGAGGGCATCGTTGAAATTAAAAGTGGAAATTATTATGTTTTAGGTGAACTGTGGTTTACGACTGGTGATGTATATGAGTTTTATAAGCACTTAGATAAGTGCAATTGTGAACTTAAAGGAATAGCTACTTTTTGGAACTACGAAACTTCTCTTAAATTAGAGGTTGTATTCAATCAATTGGGACAAGTTGTTTTACAAGGTTACTTTAAAGAAAAAGCACATATGGAAAATGAATTACAATTTGAAATGGAAAGTGACCAAAGTTTTTTATCCTCAACATTAGAGGACTTGAGAAAATTTGTTGACCATTACGGAAACTCAAAAGGAATAAAAATATAAACAAAAGAGGACCTTTTTGAGGTCTTCTTTTATTTAATACAGTAGCAACATTCTTTTAGTACATAGTCTTATAAAATCTAAGACACAGAGTTAATTTCTACACTTTTCTAGGATTAACTCTGTATTTTGTTACCACCATTTTTTTACTTAGCAATAATCTTCAGGAAAAAAGCTTTAAATTATTTCTAAAAGCATAGGGAATATGGCTTCATTTCGAGCTTGCGTTAGTTCATTCACTAGTTAGGCGATTCCAAGAGAAGGACACATAGATTCAAAAGACCTGCAAGAAAAATCACAATAAATAATATTTTTAGATTTTTTTAATTATTATACTATGGATTTTCTATTTTCTTATTGTTATAATACATTTTATGATTTTGAAAAGGAGCTTACATCATGAATTCACTTACAACAAAAGAGCTTATTTTCATTAGCTTTATGCTGTTTTCCATGTTTTTCGGCGCAGGTAATCTTATTTTCCCCGCCTTTTTAGGTTATTCTTCAGGAAGCGATGTGTGGGTTTCATTAGCTGGCCTTGTTATTACAGCAGTAGGCTTACCTATTCTTGGAGTTATCGCTGTCGGCAAAGCTGGTAGTTTAAAAACCCTTGCGACGCGCGTACATCCATTGTTTGCGCTAGTGTTCCCAATTTTAATCTACCTTTCAATTGGACCGGGTTTAGCAATCCCACGTGCGGGTACAATATCGTTCGAAATGGGCATGAAGCCATTTTTATCAGCGGATGCAAACGAAACGATGATGTTATTCGTTTATACGCTTGTGTTTTTTTCAATCGTGTTATGGCTTAGCTTAACACCATCGAAGCTTGTCGATCGCTTCGGAAAATTATTAACACCCATCTTATTGATTTTAGTGGCAATTATTTTTGTTAAATCGCTTATCTCACCAATCGATTCGTTCTCACCAGCTGTCGGTTCATATGCTGAAATACCTTTCTTCCAAGGATTTTTAGACGGCTATTTAACAATGGACGCACTCGCTGCACTCGTTTACGGAATTGTTGTCGTTAATACGATTCGTGCGAAAGGCGTAACAGATTCTGCATTGATTTCAAAATATATGCAATTAGCTGGATTAGGTGCAGGGATTTTACTTACAGCCATTTACGGTGTGTTAGCCTATCTTGGGGCTTCTAGCTCTGGTCTTGGCGATGCGACAAACGGAACTGAAGTATTAACACTCGGTATGGATGCACTATTTGGCCAAGCCGGTATTGTGTTACTTGGTGTTCTGTTTATCTTAGCCTGTCTATGTGTTTCGATAAGTTTGGTCATTTCTTGTAGTCAATATTTCTCCGAGCTTTTACCGTTCATGTCTTATAAAGGCTGGGCAGTTGTTATGGCTGTACTAAGCTTAGGCATCGCGAACCTTGGTCTAAACCAAATTTTGGCGATATCGGTACCGATTTTAGGGGCCATTTATCCGCTAGCCATCGTACTTATTGCGCTTGGCCTACTAAATCGCTATGTAAATAATACTGTTTACTTATGGACGATGATTTTCACAGGTATTTTTAGCATTGTGGAAACAATTAACCATTCCTTCTTAGGCGGCGCACTGGATGGTGTATTATCGTTCTTCCCACTTTATACAGAAGGCGTTGGCTGGATTATTCCTGCCATTGTCGGAGCCCTTGTTGGCATGATTGTTCATAAAATGAAGCAATAAAAAACACGCGGCGCAAAACGATTCGTTTGTCGCCGCGTGTTTTCTTTTATAAGCTTCAAAAAAGTACTAGCACGTCAATAGGCTAGCATTGCTATTAATAAACGACTTTGCTACTAGTACGGTAAGATTTTTGGTAGATTAATATAAACTTCTTAATTAGTGAGCATCATATAATAATATGTTGCATCTCGAAATGCAGCATTCAGGTGGATTGAAGTTATAATAGTATAACTTAATGCAGTAACTGCTAATATAGCGATGATCACACCGCCATCTTTGAGCATTTTTTTGTTCTTCTTATGAACTGTTAGCATAGTAATAACAACAATCAAAAAGTATGATGCAACTAGTATGAGTTTAAATATAAGGTATTTAATATCTAAAACAGCAGTTCTAAAACGTTCTAACTCCTCTGTGTTATCCTTATTTTCTTTAATAGTAGAAATATTTTCTTGATAACCAATCTTCCACGTAAATGTATTTTGTTCCTTTATTTCAGCATATTGATAATCACCTGCTTTATCTTCACTGATAACATTTGTAGAATTAGAAAACACATTTGGGACTACTAAAAGAATAAATATCATGACCACAGAAAAGATTATTAAAGACTTCGCTTTCAATTCCATTCTCTCCAAACCTCATTACATTATAATAGCGAGTATTATAGGTTCTTACTTAACCTGCATTGCCTCCTCCAGCTTACCTCTATTTAACCCCACTGGAAATATCATACATCTGCAAATTCTACACATAAATAAAACACACTAAATGGATTCACTCCACTTAGTGCGCTGCTAATTTTTATTGACGGTACGTGTTAAATTACTCTACTATTTCTTTTTCATTCGCTATTTTATTGATTCTTTCGAGCATTGGTGGATGTGAATATCTAAACCATTTTACAAGTAGCGGCGGATTCACTTCACCCAATCCCGCCTTTGTCAGCTCTTGAAACGTTGAGACAGCAGCCTCTCGATCGTCCATTAATTCTATTGCATACTGATCGGCTCTATTTTCCTGATACCTCGAAATGTAATTTGACAGTGGACTTGCTGCAAATAACAGTATGGATGTTAATAGTAAATACAATGGTAACGAATGGATCTCACCTACTCGATTTATTTTTAATCCCGTACCAAAGCGCGCGACAGCCCAAGTCATTAGCTTTGCGGTTAACCAAAGTCCAACAAACATCGTTATAAGCGCTTCAGCGATTCCGAAATAAATATGCTTCTCTACATAGTGCCCCATTTCATGAGCCATAATGAATAGTATTTCTTTTTCGGATAAGCTGTTTAACGTCGTATCCCAGAGTACAATTCTCGAATTACTGCCGATTCCTGTAACATAGGCATTGAGTGAATTTGTCTTTTCCGCCATATTCACTTCATACACATGTGTTGCAGGGATATTTGCTTGCTCAGCTAGCGTGAGAATTTTCGCCTCTAATTCTTTATTTTTTAGTGGGTAGAAATCATTATATAAAGGGTCTATTACTACGGGCTGAATAAACATCAAGAATAAGGAGAATGGAATGGTTAAAGCCCACGCATATAGCCACCATTTTTTTGTACTTTTATTAATAAGCCAATAAAGAACGGTCACAATTACAACGGTCATTCCGAACTCTACCCAAAAATCGATGAGGTTATCCCGCATCCAGGAATTGAAATTTTGGGTGCTAATCCCATAGCTCTTGCTTAAATGATATCTGAAATAATCAATTGGGAATAACAATAGATACATCAAAACGGTTAGTAAAAATAAATATACAGCATTTTGCATAATTGACCATTTCTTTTTCATTGGGGCCCATTTTTCAAACGCTTTTGAAACCCCCAAAATGAGGATGAAAAAATAGACAAGCCATTCAAACGGTGTTGCTACAAAAAAGAGGAAATTCCGTATTTTTGAATACTCCTCACTTAAGTACAATTCGCGCTCCGACATAAACACGTTTGGATCCGCAACCGTCCCTTTCAAAGCTGCTGGTATACCTCCACTTCCGCTCTGAAAAATATAAAAATACATCGCTATCGCATAAATAGCAAATAATAAAAGAGCTGTAAATCCCCATTTTTTCGTCATTCCCACACCACCTCTACTTCATTAGTATTGAAATTTAACTCTTACCGCCGCATTAATTACGATTTGTCCTTGTTCAATCGGTGTCGAGATACTAGCTAAATCTAGCGCACGGTACATGACAGGCTCCGCATTACTTTCTTCTATTATTTCTAACGGCTGTGGATTCAAAATTAAGTGCATCGTATCGGCAATTGTGCGAGCCTTCATTTGTGCATTTTGAAGTGCCAAATTAAGCGCTTGTTGGTAATAAATGTCCGCATTTTCGATTCTAAACTGCATGGCGGAAACATGGTTTGCACCATTTAATACAGCAGTATCAATGACAGTCCCTATTTTATTCATATCAGTTATTTTAACAGTAATGGCATTTTTCACCTCATAGCCTCTAAATACTTGTTTTCCATCAATATAATCATAATTTGGAAATATATTATATACTGCAGTTTGAATTGCCTCTCTTGGAATAGATAACGCGATAATCGATTGGATGACCTGGTTCATGATGTTGGCATTCTCCTGCTGAGCTTCACTTACCTCTTTCCCTTTTGTGCTCACTTCTATTTGAAGCTGCGCATAATTTGGCCTAACAGCAATCTTCCCATTGCCAGTTACTGTGACAACACGTGATGAACAGGATGCTTGTTGAATTACGTTAGGAAAATACATGACATTCCACCTTCCGTATTGGTCATACTGCTCATTCTATGTTTCTATTTCTAAAAACTTGTCTAATAGATTGTAATATTCTCATACTCAGACCAAAACAAATAACCCATACCATCTTATCTGGTACAGGTTATTCTTCATTTCAAATAAAACAATCCCCCGTTTACAATGTCAATTTTTATTTTCGTATCGTACTGTTCTTCAAGTGCTTTTTTTTCCATCTCGTAACATTCTGGTTTATCTTCTACACCTTCATAGAAGTAATCTAATACTTGTTGATCTTTTTGCCATCTTGTTTTTGCTTCTTCGGCCCATGTATGATCATCCTGTTGGATCGTAGTGTCAATTGCCCTATCTAACCGCTCCAACGCACGGTATGGCTTGATGATATACTGCAGTAAAAACACACCATTTGGCTTGTCAGTAATCAAATTCACATTATTAAATGATTCCTGAAATCCATCTAAAATTTGTCCATTCATTAAATTAATACCTAAAGAAAAAAGCATTTCTTTCGTTTGATCGCTAAAATACGATACTTTATAATTAACAGCGAGCCAAGGGGTTAAAAATGGTGTTGTTTCACGATTTTCTACCCGCTCATACATTTTCACAAATGCCCCGAGTTCTTGCGTTGCCTGAAACAGTTGGCTGAGCCGTGGTGAACCGAAGTGGACAACTTCACCTAGTACCCCTTTAGGAAGCCGATTGTGATCCGTAATAAAAGTGACTTGCCTTGGACTCGGCTCCGCACCTATACTTTCAATATATTGCCAATAAAACGGACGATTCATAATTTTCTTATCCATCTCAATTGTTAGTTGAACGGTCATATATTGTTCATTATCACTTAAAATGTCGCAATTCGTTTCTTTAAAAAAATTTTGTAAATAACGATGAACTTGTTGTGGGAACATGTAAATCCTCCTCCAAATGCGTCCCATTGTCTATTAATTTTTGTTCTCTTATTGCACGTTACTGCGGGATAAAATATCATCTAAATCACCGACCACTTTTTCGAAGACGTCAATTTTAATATTAAGCAATTCTAAAATGTCCTTTTCAATGGTGTCTTGGATTGCTAAATTGTAAATATGAACATCATGCTGTTGGCCTAATCTATGGACACGTCCAATACGTTGCTCTAGCTTCATCGGATTCCATGGTAAATCATAGTTGATAACATGGTGGCAAAATTGTAGGTTTATCCCTTCGCCTCCAGATTCGGTTGCGATTAGTACTTGATCGCGTTCCTTAAAGAGTTGCTTCATCCAATCTCGCTTGCTTTTATTGAATTTCCCGTTAAAAAGAACGCTTGAAATGCCATTTGTATGCAAGTACCACTGTAAATACAATTGAGTCGCTCGATATTCGGTAAATATAATAACCTTATCATTTGCCTGTGTAATAATTTCTAAAGCCTTTTCTGCTTTTGAATTTATTACTAATGCCATCAATTTTTGAATAACTTCCTCAACGTAATCAATCTCTTTCTGATCAACGCATTTTTCACGCATTTTCTCCAAGGTCAAGCAAGTCGCTTCCTTACTGCTGCACATTTCTTTTTGGAGCGTAATCATAGAGAAGGAACCCGAAAATACGGACGACATATTTTTTAGTTCTAAAATCATATCGTAAACTTCTTTTTCCTCTTTCGTAAAATGGATTGGAATAATTTGAACACGACGATTTGTCCATTCGATTCCTGTGTCCTGTCTTCTATTTCTTACCATCACCTGATTTACTAATTCCTTTAAATAATCATCATGTTCTAAATCGTGCTTCGTAGCAGAAAACGCCGATTGAAACGTCTCGTAATTCCCTAGGTGACCAGGCTTTAGCAATGAAATTAGGTAAAATAATTCAAACACATCATTTTGCACTGGTGTGGCAGTTAACAACAAACAAAATTTCTTCTTCAAACTTTGCACAAACTCGTATATTAGAGTTTTATGGTTTTTTAGTTTATGCGCTTCATCAATGATAATCATGTCGTAATCTTGTGCTACTATACGTTCTCTATGTGGACTTTTTTTTGCAGTGTCCATACTCATGACAAGAACATCATAGTGCTCAATTGCCGTATTTTTTTTATAAGGAATTGCAGGAATATAAAATTTTTGGTTTAATTCCTCCACCCATTGATTGATAAGGGAAGCTGGCGCTAAAATTAACGCTTTTTTGACAAGCCCACGAACGAGGTATTCTTTCAATATTAAGCCTGCCTCGATCGTTTTACCAAGCCCTACTTCATCTGCAAGAATGGCTTTTCCATTCATCCTTTGAATGACCCTTTCAGCCACTTCCAATTGGTGGGCAAGTGGTGTGAGATTGGATAAGTATTTTGGCGATTGAAGCCCAGAAAAATCAGCTATCAAGTTATTTTTAACTACTTCATAGCTCATATTGTATAATGTCCAATTATCCCAAGGTTCATCATTTTCCAATCGATTTAGAAAGCCTTCTTTCCATTCAGATGACCTTTCAATTATCATGAATATCACCCCACATAATTTTTTCAATATTAGGTTGCCCCAAAATTAAATTGCTATGTTTAATTAAAAAAAAAATTGGAAATTTATTGAATTAAAATTTTGCTAAAAAGGGTGGAATTTCGACTTTTTTCTACTTCTACAGCTGACGAGCACCTGTTTACTTATACGTCCTTTAAACATTGTTCCCACAAGTTTTCATCCTCTTTTCATAAATAATATTAGAATAATACTCTGCATTCTAGATATTTTGTCAAGCATAAATTCTAGAGCTTTTCTCACGCACAAATCCTCTATATTTCTTTAGTTTGCTCGTTTATTCGTTTATTGGAACCATTTTTGTGACGAATCAAAGAATTAAATTTTGTCCCTCATAATGTGACACCCTTTTCATTTTTAGTAGTTTACAATGAAAATGCTTCAACCAAATCTAATAGATATCTAATAGATTCACACTACAAAAATAGTGCAAAACAGATGATGGAGGAATCATAATGCTTAGCTTATTGCGTAAAAAGGTATTGAAGTTTTTAATTGAATTTAAAAGAAAAGTCATGTACAAGAAGGCAAAAGATTTAGGATACACACACCCTGAAGTAGTCAATTACAGTCAAGAGTTAGATGAGTTACTGAATAAATTCGATAAAGCATCATAAATAGAAGTTGATTGTATTGTAGTGGTCAATAAAAAGAGGATGTCTTTTTATGAGACATCCTCTTTACATTGAAAAGCCTTGTATACCGCCCTTTTACTTATTCATTTAATATAGACGGATTGTTTTTTGCTTTCGGCTTTTCTTTGTTTTCATTTTTATTTTGTTTTTTTGCTTGCTCATTTTGTCCGATAACACCTAGATCATCGGCACTAATGTCAAACCCATACCCAAATTCTTCTCGACCTAATCCCTTTTTGTTTTGCTTATCTTTTGTCAAAATGGTCACCTCCAGTAACTAATGTTTCCATTTTGGCCTATTTTATTCTTTTAATTTTGCCTATGTCGTTGAAACCCTAGTGCATCAATTTCTTTTCAAATGCTGTCATTAAAAAGCATGTAAGCATAGCGACAGTAGTAACAACAATGCCTAGTATATAGCCCAAACTTTTCATAAATACATCTTCACCCGGTGTGCTCGGTTCCAGCGTTACATATAAATAAATTAAAATTACAGTAAAAATACTGTAAAAGCTACTGCCAATCATGGCCATGAGCATCTGCTGCGATTTTGTACCTTGCCAACTCTCTCGAACAGCCGCCCAAAAATACATACTCACAAAAATCGCAAGTAACATGAACACCAAATACATAAATGGAATTGTAAGCCACGTCAATAATGTAATGATTCCCCACGTACTGAAAAACAACACTGCATTGCCTATAAATACAAAACCGCCTACCACAATTGCACGATTCATCCATCCATAAGCACGAAGTTTCCTTACTAGCGGACCCTCTTCAGATTGAATCCTTGAATTAAAATAAAAAATACTCACTAACCCGATTATAGAAATTAAAAGTAGCATGTGTTTCCTCCATTACCCTTTTTCAACACAACGAAATGAACTGGGAAAAGTTTCTAAGTTAAAACGAATTAACGTATTCGGGATTTATTTCAATGAGCAACTTCTTAATCCTGCGTGAAAAGGACAATAAAAATATGGGTCTTTACCAAAATATGTCCTTTACTTTATAAGAAAATGTACTACTTTATAGGCACATGGAACGGAAGGCGGCGAGTGTAGCTGACGGCATTCGCCTTTCGCTACAGAGCAAAGCTTCCTGCGGGAAAAGCGTGAGCCTTGAGACCCCGCACGAAGCGTTTAGGAACGAAGGCTAAGAACGCCACGTCCTGTGGCAACGCCTTCGTGACCAACATCATGTTGGCCCGAGGAGGCTCAAGCCACGCCCGCGGAAAGCGACCGCCTGGAGTGGAATGTGCTGTCAAGTTCTTATTTTGATGTAGAGCCAAAAATATTATTTTTGAATTTCCTCGTTATTCAGTTGAACTATATAGTCAAACTGTATATACTGAATTTATACAGTTCAACTGAATAAATGGAGGTGAGAAATTGAAGCGACATAAACTATTACCTTTATCTGAAACAATGCACTACATTTTGCTGGCACTACGAGAACCACTGCACGGCTATGCGATCATGCAAAAGATAGAGGACATGAGCCGAGGAGAAGTCATAATCGCAGCTGGTACATTGTATGGCGCGGTTGATAACTTACTGAAGCATAATTGGATCGCCCCTGCTCCGTCCGAAGATAGTCGCCGTAAAGTGTATGGAATTACAAAAGAGGGCCTACACATCTTAGAAATCGAACAGCAACGCCTCGCCCACATACTATCACTATATGAAACGAGGAATTCTAATGAAGAGGTTTAAACTATTCGCCAATTTAATGAAAGAGGAAGCTTGGATTAACGAACAAATGAGTAGTGGCTATGAATGCACAAACATAAGTCCAATCGGCATCTACACATTTAAGAAAAATTCGGGTGCTTCAAAAATCGCGCGTATTGATTATCAAAATTATATGCCACATGCTAAATTTCACCATTATGTCGCAATGCATGAAGACTTTGGCTGGCAGCATTTAGCTGGTTCACGTTGGACTGGATCCCAATATTGGATAAAAGACGCAAATGGCCACGATGAATTATTTTCAGATGCAACGTCCACAATCGCTTATTTTAAACGCTTAATGACCCATTCCCTGTTCACTGCTATATGGATGATTTTGTTTATGACGTTACTATCAACAGAAAATAATCTTTTCGCCAAATTTTATAGTATAAAAGCACAATACTTAACGCCTGGCTTATGGGATAAAGAAGGAAGTGCCTTCTGGTTCTCTTTCCTTTTTGAAACACCTTTTGCGATGATGCGTTTCCTAATACCTTGGTTTTTCGTCATTAGTGCTGTGATGTTTATTTATTCGTTTATTCAATATCGAAAACATTTAAAAAATTTAACCGAATAAAAGTAAGCTGCGCAAAAAGTGAGATATACACTTTCTGCGCAGCTTATTCATTGTCCTAATGCTTCTTTAATAGATTCGGTTTGCAAATATATAAGAAAGTCACTTTATTAATAGATAATTTCGTCCTTAAACATATTTATAAACTTTCGATGACTCTCGACCATTTTCTCTGGAAGGTTTGTACATTTGAAATTACGTACTTCCAATGTTTCAGATGGATCGATTTGAAGATGACCGTCCACATCCTTTGTAATAAAAACGGCTGTAATACAATATAACTCATCTCCATTTGGAGCTTTCATATAAAATTCATCTCCTGAAAACACATGGAGCAATTTTAAGTTTCGTATATGCAGACCAGTTTCTTCGAATACTTCTCGTTCAGCCACTTTTTCAAAACTCTCTCCAAGATTCATTAATCCCCCAGGCAAGCCCCATTTCCCTTCAGGACGTTTTTGCAAAAGGACTTCTCCACTTTCATTTTGAATGATTACAACAGAACCTGGTAAGATTAAAGGTTTTGTCCCTACATATTGCCTAAGATATTTGTAATACTCCATTTGTTCCAACATTCTCAACCATCCCTTTTCGAATTTATATTCCTCATCAACTGCTGAAGATTCGAGTGTAACATCTTTAACAAAACCGTTTAGAAAATTCCACATCTTCTATCATACTCAGAGAGCGTAGTAGAAAAGATTACTCTCATTATAATAGTTATTATATACTCATTTATTTTATCCTACGATCATTTGACTAGTAGGAACTCTGTGATTGCTTTCATTAACTCACAAATATTTAGTATAATGGAAGAAAAGGAACTTACTTGAAGGAAGGTCGATGGATTGACAATCGCTCTTTATTTAATTAGCTGTTACCTCATTGGCACGATTATGGCTGCGTATTTCGTTGGTAAATGGTACGGCACGAATTTGCGAGAAGCGAATAGTGGCAATCTCGGCGCTCGAAATGCCGGTCGAACGCTAGGCAAGGCTGCCTTTTTTATGACGATGATTTTAGATGCTTTAAAAGGCGCCTCTTCGGTATTATTGGGATTTGCATTGGAGATTTCTCCATTAATAATCGCACTTGGAATCTTTTTTAGTATCCTCGGTCATTTGTATCCATTTTGGCTGAAATTTAAAGGTGGTAAAGGAATTGCGACAATGGCTGGCGGTTTTTTATTTTTCAATCCGCTTTTAATAGCCGCCATGGTTGTAGGCATGCTTCTATCGCTGCCTATTACAAAAAGCCTGACACTTAGTATGATTGGTGGTTTTATTACGTATAGTATTGCAATTATGTACGTGGATGCCAATAGCTATTGGCCGCTTCTCTTCGCCCTCATCTTGATTACATGGGAGCATCGAGATAACCTAAAAGAAAGGGTGAAATAAATGTATTGGTGCAAAATCGCACAAACAGAACACGAATTCGAGGCAATTGCGGCATTAAATTACGAAACATTTGTGGAGGAAATCCCGCAGCATACACCTACCGAAACAAGGCGATTAGTCGATAAATTTCACAGTGACAATACATACATCGTCGTTTATAAAGACCTAGAGCTTGTCGGAATGCTGGCAGTTCGTATTCAGCGGCCATTTTCGTTAGATGGTAAAATCGGAGAGGTCGAGCAGTACTTAAACGAAGAAGATTGTCTAAAGCTATGCGAAATTCGGTTACTTTCGGTGAAAAAACAGTACCGCAATGGTCGTGTATTCCTACAGCTTGCGAATGCATTGTATCGCTATGTTTTTGATGCGGGCTATAGCGCGGCAGTCATATCTGGAACAACACGAGAGGAAAAACTGTATACACAGCTTGGATTTGAAGCATTTGCACCAGCAGTTGGAGCCGAAGAGGCACTATTTTTACCTATGGTGCTACGACGTGCAGACGGGCTTATTTTAGGGGAACGACTACAGCGCAAGGATATTTCATTTTGTCCTGGTCCTGTCGCACAAAAAAATGAACTGACCTATACAGCACTTTCTCATCGTTCGTCTCTTTTCAAATCATTATATGACGAGATGCTCAGTAAGCTATCTGAACTGAGTGGAGCCCGTTATGTGACGCCTGTTGTCGGAACTGGTACGCTCGCAAATGATCTAATGCTTGGACAAATAAAGGCTCAATTTGGCGAGCAACGTGGACTCCTACTCAGTAATGGGGAATTCGGTAACCGGCTTGTTCGTCAAGCACAAAATTGGCAGCTGTCGTTTGACGTATATGATGTGCCATTTAGTGAGCCGTATAGCCTAGAAGAACTTGAAACGTATTTATCTTCAAGTAATTATGCTTGGCTTTGTGTTGTTCACGGAGAGACATCACTAGGAATTTGCAATAATTTAGAGGCCATTACTACAGTTGCACAGCGGTATCATGTAGCAGTATGTGCAGACTGTATTAGTTCTTTTGGAACATTCCCCTTTACGATGGACGGATTATTTATGGCGACAGCGGTGAGTGGAAAGGCGCTTGGTGCACTGGGCGGTCTGGCATTTATTTTCACCAACACAATACCAGTTGACAGTGAGGCACCTCTTTATAGTAATCTTGCTAATTATTTTAAAAACCAAGTTCCATTCACGATGCCTGCTAGTTTTGTAGCATCTACTGTAGATGCACTAAAAAAGTATCCAGAGCGCTATGTGCTGTTACAGAAGCGGCTTAAAATGCTACTAAATGAGCCGCAACTTGATAGTTACCGCATCAAAACACATCATTATCCAATTGTTGTCACATACCAATTTCCCGAAGCGCTTGCTTATTTCGGCCGTGATGCGCGGTTAAATGGCTTTATGTTGCACGATGAAAGTGGGTATTTAAAGCAACATGCACTCACACAAATTTCAATGATACAGCCGCATTTCGAACAAGATTTGCAGCGTCTACTTGCCTTTTTATCTAACTATGAGACAACAATAATCCCATCTGAAAAACGAGGCATTTAGCTTGCCTCGTTTTTTGATTCCTTGTGCCTTATTCCCGCCCTTATCTTTATTCTAAATCGAGAAATAATTCAGCTAAAACTTTATCTTTTGCTTCCAAGTAGCGTCTCGTAAGTATGTAATGAATCGTTTCTTCATAGCGGATCTCATTTATGGGCCCATCGTCAAAATTATAAATCGTGGCATTTGGATAACCTAATAAAATCGGCGAATGAGTAGCAATTATAAACTGCGCATCATGCTCTAGTTCCTTTATAATACGCATTAGACTAAGCTGACGCGTCGGGGATAGCGCTGCCTCTGGTTCATCTAACAGATAAATGGATTTTTCCCCAAAGGCATGACGAAATAATGATAAAAATGACTCCCCATGTGATTGATGATGTAGAGATTTCCCACCGTATGCATCGTACTTCCTACCATCTTCCAATTGATCGATGTGACTTGCAAATTGATAAAATGTTTCAGCACGTAAAAAAAATCCTCTTGCTACTTTTTGCTCCCATGAAAGACGAATATAGTCACTTAAATGCGACCCCGCTTCATGTACATCATAGAGATGATTTCGACTACCACCCGCTGTATTAAAATCACATAAATCCGCAATTGCTTCAAGCAGTGTAGATTTACCCGAACCATTTTCACCTACAAAAAATGTCACATTATTCGGTATATCAAGTTCATTAAAATCTTCTAAAAAAGAAATGTTAAATGGATATCTTTGTTTTTCAGGAATTTTCTCACTTAAATACCGCACCGTTTTTAAATACATAGGCTCTCCATTCTCATTTGAATTTTAAATTTTGACTCAAACTATTTTATATTGGGGTATTGTTGCATTAATTATACTCAAATAACAATAGCCATCACTAATTCATTTCAAACTCCGCCGTTTACGTCTCAATGTGCATTTCATAACATATTCCCAAATCCCACATAAACAAACCACCCCACCAAACAGTCCTAAAAAGACAACCGGTGAGATGATTTTCATAAAAGACAGGCCAAGCATCGTGACCCCAACAATTACATAATGATGCACTGCGTCTAAATGGTAGCTTTTCTGTTGCACATGCCAAGCGCGAAAATAACCTTGCATGGCACCAAGGAACACCTGTAATATGAGCACAACATACAACAGCAGCTCGAATGAATGATCTAACAAGCTAACTAACACATACACAGCGCCCATGCCAATATAAATGAACGAAATAGTCCCCGGTTTTCTTTTCTGAAAGAGCCGATAACCGAACGCCGCCGCAAAGGAATGGAGCGCAAATAACCAGGCAAACATTGTGAACGTCAGCGATACTTGTTTGAGCCAAAGTATATAATACGGAAAAATCACGACCTGTCCGACTGTTACAAGTAGCGGTAAGTATTTCGTGCTTTTATTGTTCATAAGCTGCTTCCTCGCTCAAGTAATTATCATAAAAAAGATTCACAAACACTTCATTTGGGTCTTCGGCTAGCTTATCCTGCTTAAACGTTTTCCAGTTCGGATAAGACTTTTGAAACTGCTCTGTCGTTTGATAACGATAATACGGAAGATAATAGGTACCTGCATGCGCAAGCGTTAAGTCCGTCCACTGCTGGATGATGTTTTGTGCATTTTCTATATCTTTTTTATTTAAGCCATGCTGTATTAAAATAACAAGTCCTAACATATCCTCCCGTGCATAATTCAGTGTTGTCACGTCGTCTTTCTCCACATAGCGCACCGTAATATTATGCACTTTAAAGTCTTCATTTTTATCTTTCGCTGAGAGTAGCTTTCCTAAATCCTTCATATAATCTGCGTACGCGTCAACCGGCACAAAAAACTCCTGTAGTACTTCCACCTTACCTGGCTTCTTAAATTCCATAAATGTTGATTCGGAGCGCATGACGTTATTGCGGGTTATCGTTTCCCCGTCAAGCGAATGAATATAGCGTTTTTGTGTTGTCCAAAATAAATCTTCTAATGGCCCCCCTTGTCGTCCGAGATCTAGTGCAAGCTTACTTAAACGCATGCCTTGCTCACCTTTCAGTGGGGTTTCGGTATCCTGCTTACCTGTTTCGAGATAATTAATCGCATACATTTCCTGTAAAAACGAGCCAGGTGCAACACTTACTCTCGCATAATGCATTGCAATCGTTGGATCATCTAGTACATGATTAAAATACGTTTCATATTCTGTCGTTTTTAGTGCTTCTGTTTGAATCGCGTACAAGTCATTTTCCGTTAGTTCAAGCGTGACATCTAAAATGACTCCGAATAATCCGTAGCCGCCGAGTACGTTAGCTAGTTGCTCCTTGTTTTGTTCATGCGTTAACGTTTGAATATCCCCATTTGGCGTAAGCAGCGTCATTGCCTTCACTGTGCCTGCCATTGGTCCAAAGCGAATATCCCTGCCATGCGCATTAATGGACAGCGAGCCGCCTACCGTGAAAATAGATTGGGATTGCGTTACTTTTAATGCGAGCCCGTACTCCTGAATTGCTTCCTGCACATCCTCCCAAGTTGCGCCGCTCTCTACACGCACTGTCTTTTCCTGCACATTTACTTCGAGTACTTCATTGAATGTTTTCATGTCGAGCACAATGCCATTTTTATAATATGTATGTCCACCCTGAGAGTGTTGTAAACCAGCAATGGAAATGTGCTGTCCTTCTACGTTCGCCTGCTTAACAATTTGCTGCAGCGCCGCAGAATTGTCAGCAGTAACAACACGATCAATTTTTTCCGGCAGTAGTCCTGTATAATCCGTTGTTAAATTCGTTTGTGAAAGTCCATATTTCCGCTTTTCAATCGGGATGTTAAAAAAGATGCCAGTGCCTAAAATGCACACAAGTATAGCAAGAAACCAAGTTTTTTTCAGCATATGTAGTTAGCTCCTTCAGTGGAAATTAATTATTAATACGATTATATAATAAAAGTTCGTTTTTGTGTAATTTTTCACTTTTAGAATAAAAAAGAGAGTAAAGCACCTTATAAAGTGTCTTACTCTCTTATGCTTTATTTTATCGGAATAACCACTTTTGCAGACTTCTCAAGTTGCTTAATTTAACCTAAAATTTCACAAATCCAGTGTCCACATATGTGATTTCACCTGTTACCGCATCAATGCTTTCGATATTTCCACCTGTTGGGGAATCCGGATAATCGATCATATAGGCAAGCTCATATACATTTTCATCGAGATCCGTTCGCTCAAATGTTAATTGCACGTTGACCCGATCGCGAGCTAGTGCATTTGCTTCATCTATAGTAATCATTGGTGGTGTCAGTTTATTTAGCTCTGCATACGGAATTTTAGGCACTGTTAAGGATAGTATTCGTGCGTACGTAAAGTCTATTATCATTTCAACTGCGTGCTCATGTAGTTGAATGTCTTTGAAATGATAGACGAAGCGAATTATTATATAACTTTCCTCGCCCCATGTAGATGGACTAAATAGTGATTTTTCAAGCAATGCTGTCGTATTTGGTGTTCGTTCTAACTTATAATTTCCGTATTCTTCTCCGACAACATATCTCAGCGCTTTAAAAGCTCGTTCATATAATTGCTCCTTCGTGTAATTATAAATAACTGGCTCTGGTACATACAAAAAATTGTAATTATCAATTATTTCATCAATTACGTCGTCTTGCACAATCGACCATGATTGTAAATGATCATCCTCGAATACTTCCACCATTGCTTGTTCATCGTCACCGACAATTAATGTATGAAGTCGTTCGGAGACAACTACATTAGGTAATTCATCATAGCCGATATTTTGTAGCTCTGGAAAATCCGATAAATATTTTATACGGCCATGTACATCGACACCAAATACATTATAATTTGGGACATAGTTATAACTCCAAGGTCGATTAGACGTTTCTAAACCAAGTACAATCAGTTGTTCCTGACGCAGTTTTTCCACTGCCTCTTCCGTTAATATCCATGTTTCAGGATAATTTACCGTATAATCATCATGAAAAAATGAAGCACTACTGAAAGTCCCGTCCTTTTGAATCGTTACATGTGCACCGCTATTCGGAAGCGCCATACCATATCGATCATCGGTTGCCTCAAAAATTGCTAAATAATTTGCATCAAAATCAACGAGCGCATCGAGTGTTAACGGTCGATCATCAAAAGTTTCAATAATTTCATAGGCAAGTGCTCGAATTTGTTCTGCAGGTACCTCTTTAGTCTCGTAATTCTGGCAATCACTCGTTTCGATTATTTCACTATTTGAATAAGTCTCATCTTCATCCTCAAAAAATGGCTCGTTATAAATATTAATACACGTTATACAACCATCTTGTTCATGCACTTCCCCCGCGACATTTTCCTCTTCATCATAGAAAAGCATAATTTCAGCATCAATTATTTTCATTTTAGTTAAAGGTATTTTTGTAAATTTCTGTAGTTTATGTAATATGTCTTTCACTCCTTATCTTTACAAATGCACTTAATTTAACCGATTCTTAAAAAAAGCACTATTGTTATAACTATGTTGATTTTTTGAAAGTAATTCAATACCAAACAAAACGCCTAAACTGAATTCAATTATTAATTCACCCTATACATGAATGTTCGTATTTTCACCCTACCTAAATAAACACTTCTACGCATATTTAATAAAACCTTTTTTAAATTGAAATGGTATGTTTTTTATTCGTATGTTAAATTTATAAATATTACCATATTTAAAGGTGGGATTTTCGTTGATTACTTTTATTTTACTAACTTTATTTGTCGTGATTAGCCCGGGAATCGATACGGCACTCGTTACAAAAACGGCGATCTCACATGGTCAGCAGGCTGGCTATAAAACAGCGCTTGGCATTACGACCGGCTCACTCGTACATACGTTAGCGGCAGCACTTGGCCTGTCTGCGATCATAATGCAGTCCGCTGTAGCGTTTAATGTGATTAAATGGGTAGGGGCGCTGTATCTAATTTACCTTGGCGTATCTGCGTTTATTCAACTTGGTCAAAAGAAGGGTGCTCAGCCGAAGAAGTTGTCTATTGGAGGGTCACCGTTTAAACAAGGGTTGCTTACGAATTTACTCAATCCAAAAGTAGCGGTATTCTTTTTAACCTTCTTACCACAGTTTGTGACGAACGAAGGCTCCGCGATAATCCAGCTACTCGCTATGGGGCTCACTTATGCTGTACTGTCAATTCTTTGGTTCATTTTGTATGTATTTTTCATTGGCTATGTGCGGGAATGGCTCATGTCACCAATCATCCAGAGCCGCATTGAAAAAGCAACTGGGATTGTGTTAATTGGATTCGGATTGAAGTTAGCGTTAGATAATTAAGGTTTAGGTTTCGCCCTAATTGATGTGGCATCCGCTCATAACGGATAGCTAGCCACTCTATTCAACAAATTATGGAACCTATTTCCTCCCTAAACGCACATAAGCTCACTATCCACACACCCACAACAACAGCTATGCTATAATAGCTTCATTAAATAGATTGTGAGGCAACAAAATGAACGGACAGCAACGAAAAGACGTCTATCCAGGACTTGAAGTGGATATTATTTTAAAAAAGGATCAGCGCACTGGGAATAAAACGCGCGGTATCGTTAAGGATTTATTAACAAATTCTTCATTTCACCCACATGGCATAAAAGTTCGCCTTACTGACGGACAAATTGGCCGCGTATGTGACGTTATAGGGAAATAAAAAAGCAATGAGCCAGCCAAATCATCAATGATTTAGCTGGCTCATTTCTTCTTAAAACCTCACAAAATCCCCTTACTCCTATTGACGTATCCACCTGCCATTTAGGTCTATTCAATACATTGTTGTAGTCTTTCATTTAATTTTTTGTAGTTAACATAAAAATCGCGTAACGGAACAGTATAATAACACCATTTATTAGTATGTTTTATATTAAATTTCTAATTCAAATTTAAAGACACACACTCTAAAAAACACCATATAATGCGCCGTTACCATGGTCCGGTGTTGCATTTTATTTTGCCCTAAATAGTGACCTATCAATGTGAATGTGTGTCCGTCTCTGCTTCTGAATCGCCTACATATACATAAAATCTACTAATTTTTTCTTGTTCAATATATTCATCTAAATAAATAAAGTCATCAAATTGAACTAGTGCTCTATTTAGCAATTGTTCGTACCGTTGATTGGCTAGTTCTTCATAAATAAATTCCGTATCTTCGGCAATAAGCATTGGATTTGTTGATTGAATCAATGCATCCACAATCATTGATATTTGTATTCCTTCAGGGGTTTGTCTAAACTTTTCTTCCCCTGTGTAAACAATGGTTTCTACTTCATGTGCAATGCCAATCGCCGTAAGATAGCCATCTTCCGTTACTACTCCAGTTAGTTGATTGGTTGAATTAACAAGGGTAAAAAAGACCAAACCATATAATTGATTATACTCATTTATCGGACTTTTTTCTAAGTTATTCCCTGATTGCTGAACCTGCTTATAGGTTTCATACACTTCATCGTAGACAGTATTATAGGCATTAATAAATTCTTCTACTGTTAGCCTTAATGTTGGTTCTAGTTCAATTTTCTCTTCTGCTATTTCATCCGTAATTACCGTGCGCTCATCTACTGTATTGCTTTTAGTTGGCAACTCACTATTCGATACACCTTTGTCCACTTCTTTGTTCGTTTCATCGGTTTGAGTAACTTCATCACTACACCCCATCAGCAAAATCAATATCGAAAACTGTAATATCGCTCTCACTTCAGCCCTCCTTGAATCGAATAAGTACAATAATACGCTCTTTCCTATATATGCCACATAGACTGAATCATGAAACTTTCATGTAAACCTAATTTGGACTTCCGGCGCTTAAAATAAAAGTGTTCAAAACTGAATATACTGAAGAAACTCTTCGATGGAGGTTTTGTATGATGGTTAGTTTAAAGTTCAGCTTAATGATTATGGTTTTGGTTTTCTTTGGTACGGTTATAGGAGGGGGATTGGCAAAATTTATCAGCACTACTTTAAGAGGAAATTCTAGATATTTACTACTTTTTTGCGGTGGTATTTTGGCTGGATTATTACTGTTGGATTTAATTCCTGAATCGATACATACATACAAGCCGATTGGTATAGTATTAGGTGTAACGATTGGAATCATTTTTATGTTACTTTTACATATCGCTACCCAAAACATAAAAATGTTCCGTGTTGACCAATCTACAAATTATCTTTTATTATTCGTTGCACTCCTTTTCCATGGCATACCAACAGGAATTGCGCTAGGCATGAGTTATCAAAATGAACAATTCCAAAATCCTTCTTTACTTCTGGCAATATTATTTCATCATGTGCCTGAGGGAATGACAATGATGGTAGCGGTATTAATATCGAAATTCAAACTAAAAACCTTTTTTCTACTAAGTTTGTTACTCTCATTTTCCATTATGGTTACAACATTTATTGGTAGCTTTATAAATTCGGACAACTTAAGATTGTATACGTTGTTCTTAGGTGCAGCCATTGGAACGTTGAGTTATATAACTTTTTATGAAATTTTATGGAAAGAATTAAAGAGTTCTTTTACTGTTAAGTTGATTGCATTCGCACTAAGTGGCATGTTATTTTACTATTTTTACCACATTACTGTATTTCAGCATTAACGATGTGGTTTTAACAATCGGTAAGTTTTAATCAGTTATCAACAAAATTATTTAACAGCCAATGAAAAAAACACCCTCGCAGTTGAAAGGTGTTTTAATCTAAGCAAAATAATTTTATTTAGTTACTTCAGTTGCTTCCGTTACATCTGAAGCTTCTGTTACTTCCGTTGCTTCAGTCGTTGTTTCCGTTACTTCAGTAGCTTCTGTTGCTTCTGTTGCTTCCGTTTCTTTTGGCTTTGTATTTACAACATCCAAACACCACTGAAACTCTTCCCAAGCCATATTCCAACCTCTGAAATATTCTTCTGAATCATCCCATTTAACTAGGAAGCTAATTACATCATCATTTTTAGCAATCGATAATGTTAAACTTGCTCCAACTCGATCACTCACAAGAACAATTCGGCCTTGTTCATTGAATTTTTCTTCAAGATTATCCTTGTCCGTAAACGAACGGCTTTGTGCCACCTCGAACAGTGTATTGTTTAAAACTTTATACTTTTGGTTTTGCATTGTTTTCCCAACTTCCATTAATAATTTACTGCCTCTATCTATTTTACATTGCTTTTTAGAAAAAATCGTCATTTTTCTTTTTTTCTTATGTCAAAACTTTGTGCATTTACTTATGAATAACGCTTTTTTAACAACAATCTTATCTTACTCCAAATTGAAAAAAGTATTTATAATTTTGTTAATTGTTTAAAACTTAAACTGAAGATACTTATGCATCATACAAGAATGCTTTTTCTTTTTCAAGCCCCTGAAAATCGTTCTAACCGAAATGCTATCCTTTTCTTACATACAAATCATATTATAAACGCACACTTAATTTAAAAAAGAAATACAATAATAGCCAAAATTAATATTATCATTGCTAATAGGAAACGAACAAATACACTTCATATATTTTCAATATCCTCTGCCCTTTACATCGCTTTTCTAAAATCGAGCACACTAATAATTATTAAAATGGAAATTATGATTAAAATTATTATTTTCAAATACAACCTCACCTATCCTTTACACCTTAAACAAATAGCTATGATTCTCGTTAAGTAAAATTGCCCGCTAATAGAATTACTAAATGCTTGCTAGCTAATCCTACTAAACTATGACGATCTTCTTCCTACGTTATTCTGGATATTTTAGTGTATTGTTATCTATGTATATGGCATGTTCAATTTTTGAATTGACTGCACCTGTCCAATGGATGATACTCGAATTAAACATTAAAAAAGACACAACTCGCCCAAAATAGGGGGAGTTGATGTCCTTACTATTGTGAATAAGAAAATTATCTTTTTTTCCACAAACAAAGCAGGTAGAGAACAATGTTTTATTTTTCTCTACCTGCTTCTGTATGGAAAATAGTACTTTTCGCTCTATTATGCTTGTGAATTTACCAGTATTTTGATGTGATTCTTTTCTTTCATTAATACTTCGAAGCCTTCTGTTACTACCTCATCAAGCCCGATACGCTTTGTCACAAGCTTGTCCGCTGGGAAATATCCTTTTGTCATTAATTCCATCACAGCTGGGAAAATGTCACGATAGGCTATAATTCCTTTTACTGTACGCTCTAAAAGTACGATATTGTTCGGTTGAATGGAAGCTTCTGATTCCCAAATAGAAACGATGATTGTCTCCCCTTCAAAGCTTGTAGAATCAATAGCTTGTTTTAACACGATTGGTACGCCTGTCACTTCAAATGCAACATCGACGCCACCATTTGTTAACTCATGAAGTCGAACTACGGCATCTTCATTTTTTGGATTAATGACTGCTGTCGCGCCTAATTCAATTGCTTTTGCAGCGCGCTCTTCTGAAAGCTCTACCGCATATATTTCAGATGCTCCAGCTGCTCGAAGCGCTTCGATAACGAGTAGACCAATCGGACCTGTTCCAAAAACAGCCGCTTTGTCCCCAGCCTTTAGTTTACTTTGACGAACTGCGTGTAATGCTACCGCTGCAGGCTCTACAAGAGCACCTTGTTCGTATGAAAGCCCTTCAGGCATTTTGTGAACCATTTTTTCGTCCACCATTGTATACTCGGAAAAGCCACCACCGCCACCAGAAAGACCGTGGAATCCTAGATGCTTACAAATGTTATACTTCCCTTTCTTACAAGCAGCACATTCACCACAAGCAAGAATTGGCTCCACCACAACAGGATCTCCTACTTGCACTTTTGTAACACCTTCGCCAATCTCTACTACTTCGCCAGAAAACTCATGTCCCATAACAATTGGCGCAATATCCTTACTTACATAGTGAGGTTGTTCAACGGGAATAAATATAGGGCCAGCTGCATATTCATGCAAATCACTACCGCATATACCTGTCCAATGCACTTTAATTTTCACTTTTCCAGGTGCAATAACTGGCTCTTCCATTGTTTCTACTCGTATATCCCCTGCTTTATACCATCTTGCTGCTTTCATAATAATACAACCTCCTCAACTTTAGTCTTACAACTCTCATTATAACATGTGGTAAATATGGAATATATTTGTGGTGTTAATTTTATATTAAATTAAAAAAATATTAACTCATAAATTTCTTCCATTCCGTTTTATTCTAGATTTTAGTATAATGAGCTTTTTCCATAGAAAGAACCCCGAATAGGAACTTTTTAAAGTGTCCACTATTCAGGGTCCAGTTCAACTTCAAAAGGTGTTTTTATCTGCCCTATATTTGCGGTTAAGAGCCATTAACTCTGTGTTTGCATATAAACTTCTTCAAACGGCTGAACAATGACAAACCCGTTTCCTTCAAATCTCATTTGAATTGATTCTCCACTGCCTCTTCCAATAAAGGTTTTTAGTGAAATATCTGTTTGAAACTCAGGTTGAAGGTTTCCTGACCATGCTACTGTTGCGTTTGGATCTGTAATAATTGGGTTTCCTGGTGTAACACGTAATGTCAGTGGTTCATAATGGGCTGCAATGGCAATCATACCTGTTCCTTCACACCGAACATTAAACAAACCACCTGCCACCATGCTTACTACTTTTCTCATAAGCTTAATATTGTGTTTAATAGATGGCTCGAATGCAAGTAGGTCATTACCATTTACATAAATTGCTTCGTTCTGTAAATGTAGAATAATGATTTTTTTCCCACTGTCAGCAAGATATAATTTCCCTTGCCCACTTGCTTTCATGAGGGCCGCCCCTTCACCAGTCAAAGCCTTTTTGAACATAGCCCCAATCCCATGCTCTAAAACACCTTCTCGTTCAAACTTAATCCTTCCATTATAAGCGACCATTGAACCAGCCTTTGCCCAAACGAGTCCATCAAGATTCACCTCCAGCAGACGCGGTGTCTCTAATTCAAAAAATCCTTCCCCCTTATCAACCTGTTCCGTGTTTTTAATAAATTCTGCAATCGAGTATCGATTCATGCTACACACCCCTCTATTTTTTAACATATACGGAAAAGCAAGCAACTATGCTTCAAAATAATCCGGTTCAATGAATCTAAGCCTCTTCATCTCATATAGCAACTATAAGCCGCTGAAAGAAAAGCACTATTAAAGCAATAAATATTGAAAATGTTGAATTTAATAAATAGGTAATCATCGCTGCGGGAATCGCATATACCTGCGTGATGAGTAGCTTCCAAGAGGCGCCTCATAGCCAAGAGATGAGGGAGTATTGATGGCGATAAGTACAACAACATTAGAAAGACACAACTCGCCCAAAATAGGGCGAGTTGATGTCCTTACCTATGTGAATGGGAAAGTTATACTTTCTTATCCACAAATATATAAATAGCGGTAAACGTGTTTTATTCATAATTCTCGCCTCCCCCAAGTTCTAGTGCATGAACATTTCTTAATCATTTAATAACACGGAAATCCCTTTTAATATTGGCACCCACAGCTCTTTTTGAATGGCTGATTCAAAAATTTCTACGCTATAGCGTTGGCGTTCTAAAAAGTTAGCGAAAAAGGTAGGCGTTCTTGTTCCATTTGCTACAATAATGCCACTCGCCTCCTCTACAATTTCAAAATCCTTTACAGCAATTGTTGGCGAAAATCGGTACGTAACATTTTCTATATCTAAAATCATTTCCTTAAAAATACTTTTCTTGTCCATAACTGGCGCAATTTTAATGCTCCCCATAGGACGTCCAGACGCATCAGTAATAACGTAAACAATATGAAAAGGCTTCTTTTTATAGCGTTTTATTACCCCTTCAAATTTCACTATGCCCTCATGTAAAAACGTAAACTGTGGGTTAATGGCAAGCTTTGTTTTCACAATGACAGAAGTTTGCGACATTTTTTCTGTAATTCTTTCGTCTCGAAGCGCTAGCATTTTACGTTCCATTGGATAAATATACACTACCTGCATCGTACCATCTCTCCTCACTGCTAATAATTTTGACCTTTAGTTATGTATCCCATTTAACTATAGTACGTTCCGGAATGTATTTGGTTTCATTTATATTTTTTACCTTAATTTACAACAAAAATCTATTTGCTTTTGGCAAATAGATTTAAATTATTAATTCAGTTCCATCTGTTCAATATGAGACACTACTTCGTCAAATGTAATATCCGGGTTGTTAATAATGACTCCGTATTGCAGTCCTTCTTCTTCCCACTGAATGAAACGGAAGCTACCCATGTCCATTTTCAAGCCTTTAATACCACGTACCATTATTTCTTGTTCCGAAAGTTCTGCAGTAGAAATTTCTACTTGCGAAGTGTCTCTTTTTACAAGCGTCAATGTTAGAGCCGGCACGTCATCCATGACATATTCAAATGAAAACTCTGGACGCTCCGCTACGTTTACATTTGTTACCGACAATAATTTTATCGCATCTTCGTTAAATTGTAAGAAGCTACCGAATACCGCCTTTGCCTCTTCTATTGTCGATGGATTCAAACTGTAGTCTTCATCATCAATTGTTTCAATCGTCGCATCTGCAGGAAGTTCTAGCTCAAACTGTGCGTCATCAATATTGGCATCAAAATCAATCTTTGTATACTCCGTGATCATCGTAACATCTGCACTTGTGGTAATCGTCTTTAATGTAATCCATGTTTTTTTATCAATCCACAGCTCCATATCACCAATGAACCCATTTGCCTTCTCAGCCTTTGCGACGATGTGATAGCTATCGCGGCCAGCAATTTTCTCTTCACTTGCAATTGATATGTTATGTGTGTCCTGCACCATGTCTAGCAGTAACTGTGCCTGTTCTCTTGGTGACGGTGATGTATTTGAAGTAAGCGCATCCTTGTTCATTTCATAAATTATCGCGCTATTTTCTACTGTGTCATATGTTGTTACAGTGCGACCATCATTAACTGTAATAAAATGCTCGTCATACATGCCTATCATGTCAATGCGGCGCTTGCCTTCCTTCACCCATTCCATAACGGTAGCATTGTCCTCAGCACCACCGAAATCCATTTCGTACTCGCCGTAATACGTTGTTGCCGCTACAGTTTCTTGCATCGCCTGGTCAATAATTTCCTGCGGGGAATACGATGAATCAGACGTATTGCACCCAGTTAGTGAAAACGTGAAAGCGGCTACTACCGCTGCTAAATATATAATTTTTTTTATGTTCATTGTGATCGTCTCCTTAATGTTGCGGTAACCAGCAAATAACAATGGTTCCACTATTTTTTTGTGACACGACTGAAATTGTTCCCTCATGTTTTTCTATAATACGTTTTGCAATACTTAGCCCGAGCCCTGAGCCGCGCTGTCCGGCCTTACTACGAGCACAATCTACTTGATATAGGGGATCAAATAGACGCGAAGCATGCTCTTTATCAATTCCTTCGCCACTGTTTTGTACAATGATATACAGTCCATCCTGTTTTGTGAGCGCCTCTTTGACAAACGGCTCACACCAAGATGGATAGCTGTTTTGGAAAGCAGCAATGCCAATAAACCCGCCCGCTTCTGTATAGGACCACGCATTGGACACTAAATTATCCATGACGCGCATTAGTTGCTTCGGATGTACAGAAAAGTCACCTGTCACGTTCTGTGAAACTTCTACTTGAAAGCCCTTTTCCTTACAAACGGTCTCATAATCGGACAGCAGCATTTCGAAAAATTCCTCACCATCTACTGTTGTTAAATCAAGCGCATAGCTTGGAGATTGTAACAGTGTATACATTGTTAAATCATCTAATAGCTGCTTCATATAGTCCGATTTATTCGAGATGACCTGTAAATACTCACGCTGTTCCTGCTCGCTCAAATCACCTTGACGCAAGCTTTCTGTGTAGGCTTGAATTGATGTGAGCGGGGTTTTTAAGTCATGTGAAAGACTAGCGATCATGAACTCCTTTTGCTGCTGCTCGGCGTTTAGTTGCTGCCGCGTTTCTTCAATTTCCTGTCGCATTGAACAGAAGCTTTTTGCTAGTTCTCCAATTTCATCACTCTTATCATGAAGCTGCGAATCCAGTGTTTCTCCTTTAGCAAAGGCCCGCATTTGCGCCATTAGCTGTTTCGCTGGGTTGTTTAACCGGCGATTTAGTAAATACACGATGAGTGCGTAAAAAACGGCAAGCATTACACTAATAGCTATGGCCACAAAATACGTGCGGTTTTTGACGTTTTCCATCCAATCCGTGCGCAAAAAAGTAATTTCGTAAACGCCGACAAGCTGGCTACCAACATACACGGGTTCTTTGTACACATACTTTTGATAATTTTGCTTTAGCTCATATAAATCTTTCAGCATAAGCTTTTTCGTTTG
This sequence comes from Solibacillus sp. FSL H8-0538, assembly GCF_038003525.1. Lineage (NCBI taxonomy): Bacteria > Bacillati > Bacillota > Bacilli > Caryophanales > Caryophanaceae > Solibacillus > Solibacillus sp. FSL H8-0538. The sequence goes on from NZ_JBBOPI010000001.1 coordinate 2,009,739, forward strand.
GAAGCTTGTAGACGTTGTGACGAGCGGGTTGGAGGAATAAAGAATTAGCCCGGTATCCGTATAGAGCGTAATACTTTGCTGCTCATTGACGATTGGGGACAAATTTTTATAATTAGCCCCTTTTTCAAAAAGTGTTGGCTCACTGACAATTTTTTTCAGCGCAGAAAGCTCAGTCCATTGCTCGACATATTCCGCCACATGTTTGTCTTGGTAATAAGCATTGATCGATAAATACAGACCATACACTGCGCCAACTGGAAGTAACATAACAAGTAAATAGGTCAGCAACAGCCATGTTTTAATTTTCATAACGGTTCACCGATGAAGCGGTAGCCCTTACCCCAAATCGTTTGAATGAAGTGTGGTGTTTTCACCGGATCTTGCAGTTTCTCACGCAGGCCCTTTATATGCACCGTCACGGTATTTGTATCTTCTAACTCAAGCTGCTGCCAAACTTGTGCGTAAAGTGTCTCTTTGGTAAAGAGCTGATGTGGATTTTGGGCGAGTAGCTTGAGCAGTGCATATTCTTTTTGCGTCAAGTTAATTTCCTCGCCTTCTAAAAACAACTGCTCCTTGTCAAAGTCAGCCGTTAGCCCGTGCTGAAACTGGACTTTTGCAGATGTATTTTCCTTATTGTTATACCGTTTCCAACGGCGTAAATGACTCGCAACCCGTGCCTTTAATTCCTCTAAGGAAAACGGCTTCGCTAAATAATCGTCAGCTCCCTGCAAGCCTTCTACCTTATCCGCATCCTCTTTGCGCGCGCTAATCATAATGATCGGCACCTCGCTCTCATAGCGAATGCTTTCACATAGCTTCAAACCGTCCATCTCCGGCAACATCCAATCAACAAGCACAAGTTCAAATGATCCTGCTTGGAAATCCTCTAGCCCTTCAAGCCCCGTCGTCGCCCACGTCACAGTGTAGCCCTCTTTTGTCAGCGTATCTTTAATAATGCGCGCAATTTCCGCATCATCCTCAACCAGTAGTAACTGTTCCATTAGCTTCTCCCCCTACTGATATACTATCAGCCCGTTCATCATTCTTTCGAAACTTTATGAATTCTTTATAATTTACGATAACGGAAAAATTTGTGGAGAAATAGTGGAAATTCCAATTTCAAGGGAAAATAGATTTTTTCCAATTAAAAAAAAGCTTTTAAATGGTATTTCTTCACCATCTACAAGCCTTCATTTTACAAGCCTATTATTATTTGTTAAATTTACTGAACAAACAACATATTTCCTAAAGGAGCTGGAGACTTTCATGAAGCTCATTATTGCAAGTAATCGACAACTCCCAATTCGGCATTATCAAGAACCCTTCTGTCAAATTCAGCGAGGCTTCCGTAGTCCATCTCATATCACATTGCCATTCTTTGTAGAAATTCAAGCATCTGATCCCGTACGCTCGGCGACAATTTACATTGAAGAAGTGAAGCGCCAATATTTATCTTCTGAATTTGAAATTTTTTGCTTTGACCAAGATGTTTTACTTCCATTACAACAATACTTTCGAATCGGGCTTGTTGTTAACGAGGTGCTCTGTTTGACTTTTAACACTCGGTAAAAAAAGATTCGAAAATTCGCATCGCAAAACAACATCCAATAATGCGCTGTTGCAAAATCAGATGGTGCATTCTGCTGCTAGCTTTCTGTCTCTAACTCTGCATCTACGGCTAGGTCTTCATTTTCTGATTCGAAAAAAAATTGTAAATATTCTTTAGGATTGGCCTTTACAAATTCATGTCATAGCTTTCTTTGTTTAACAATACATATTTATGGTTAATATTACATCCGCCAATCGCATCCACATTGCCCGTTGGCGTAAGTATAAATCCCAACCTCCATAAGTCATCGTCACTTTACTAAGTCACCATCATTAGAGCCTCTCCCATTGTTTGTATGACCGTTTCTTTAACAATCATTGTTGGATAGCCTACACTATTTCCATCTAAATCTATCAATTATTTTCTTCTCAAACGATAAATAGAAAAACTCGGTAGAAGACAACAGATCCTAATAATAGCTCCGCTACAAAATAAATCCGCAGAGCATTATATGTTTTTATTAATTATTGCGAATTGTGTATGCGTTCGGTGCAAAAAATAGTGAATAGAATTTCAATTCGTTTTGTTATTTTCGGTGGAATAGCTATACGACATATCCATAATTAAGTGACAAAACCCGAAATATCGCTTATTTAAAAATATGTCGTAGGTTCATTTCGTCAATTTCACTTTTGGTGAATTTTATTTTGAACATATTTTCTAACTTTTTAAAATTGTCATAAAATTGTTTTTATTCACACTTAAAAAATACTCAAACAAAAAACAGGATATGATAAACTAAATATGTAATAAAAAGGTTTTTTAAGGTAGGAATATACTTATAAAAAATGAGGGATATAACTTGAAAACTACTAAATCTTTATTGGTAAAAATCATGTTCTTTATACTGTCTGTAACACTGTTAACAACTACTGCTATGGGGTGGCTGAATTATAAAACATCTAAAGATATTATTATTAACTCATTACAAGATAATGCCGAAAGTCAAGTTGATATTCATGCCTCTCAGCTAGGAACGTGGCTTCAAACAAGGCAATCTGAGATGGAAGTAATGGCCAACGTCGATTTAGTTCGCTTCGGACAGCAGGAAGATATTTTAAAGTATTTTGTAGAAGAAAGAAAACGAATGAGTGGAACCTATTCTTCGATTAGTATTGGGGATACGAAAGGTAATCTAACGCTCGATTCTGGAATAACGATTGACATTGGTAGTGAGACTACTTTTCCAGATGTAATGGCTGGTACATCAATTATTTCTGAGCCATTTGTAGATAAAGCTGATGCCAATAATTTGATTATTTCTTTTGAAGTACCTGTGTTTGATGAAAATCAAAATGTAAAAGGTCTTGTAAGTGGTGGCTCCCCTATTAATAAAGTGTTTGAAGAAACAACGAACTTTAAAATAGGGAAAACGGATACTGTATATGTTTTCCAAAGTGATGGATTAATCATTCATCATCCAGACGAAACAAAGGTTTTAAAAGAAAATCTACTAGAATCGGCCAGCCCTGAAATGAAAAAACTAACATCAGAAATGATTCAAAACGGACAGGGCTTTTCACAAGTCGACATCAATGGCGATGAACGAATGCTCTTTTACTCAACTGTACCGAACACAACTTGGACTATGGCTGTAGATGTTCCTTTGAAGGAATTCACATCACAACTAACGCCATTATTAATGATCACAGTTGTCTCTGGCGTGGCAGCGCTCCTTCTTAACGGATTCATTTTACTTCTCCTTTTACGAAAGATGACGAATCGAATTCGTAAAGTAGCTACTATGGCAGAAAAGATTGCAGAAGGTCACTTGTCTTTTGAAAAAGTTGAAGATTCAGGGAATGATGAAGTAAGTCATTTAGCCAATGCGGTAAATCAAATGGCAATTAATTTACGAGAGTTACTCATGAATGTCAATCATGTAACCGAACAAGTAACCGTTGCATCTAATGATTTCATCCAGGGTGTTGGACGGGCTTCAGAAGCTTCCGGAGCAATCACAAGTTCATCTCAGAAAGTATCATCTGCCACGGAGCTTCAATTACAAGCCATTCAGCAAAATACAGAAGCCATCGATCAAATGGCAATTGGTATTCAAAGAGTTGCATCGTCTTCTTTTGATGTTTCTGAGGCTACAACTAGGACGGAACAAGAAGCCGTTCAAGGGAATCATAGTATTTCCATCGTTGTCAAACAAATGGATAACATTTACAAATCTGTTCATAAATCTAGTAATGTCGTTCAATTGCTAGCCAACCGTTCAAAAGAAATTGGCGAGATTTCTGGCATCATTACAAGTATTTCTGATCAAACGAACTTGTTAGCACTAAACGCAGCGATTGAAGCAGCTCGGGCTGGGGAACATGGAAAAGGCTTTGCCATTGTGGCAGAAGAAGTACGCAAGCTAGCAGAGCAATCTAAAAACTCGGCTGATAAAATTTCAAATTTAATTTCTGACATACAAGTAAATACAGAAGAAGCTGTCCAAGTGATGACAGCTGGCGCACAAGATGTTCAAGACGGGAAAGAACTTATCAACCAAGCAGGTGAAACGTTTAATAACATTCTTATAGCGATCAAACAAGTTTCTGATCAAATTCAAGAGGTTTCATCTTCATCAGAACAACTATCTGCCTCAACAGAAGAGATTAGTGCTTCATCTGTCGAAATGTTAGTAATTGCCAATCAGTCTGCCCAGAACGCAAATACCGTTACTACACAATCTGGTTCTCAACTATCTGTGATTGAGGATATGATGAATTCTACAGATGCTTTAAATGATATGGTCATTGAATTACAAAAAGCGATGAGTAAATTTACGTTTTAACGGCATTCTTTGACGGGTACCCTTAACTTTTAATCTCGAACTAAACATAGCAAAACGCTCCGCAGCAGAATGCATCTGCCGCAGAGCGTTTTTTTGCTTTTATTAATTGTTATGAATTGTATGTCCAGTTGATGCAAAGAATCGCCCTCTTATTCTACACTCTCTAAATGTGCTTTCAACACGCCACTTACTTCGGCCAATTCTGCTTCATCTAGTATGTAGTACCAATAGGTGTCGATTCTTTTCCCTTCGCCGTGTTCAAATTGCAGTTGTTCGATATCCTTATTCAATTTCCCGTACAGCTTTTGTAGGTCCATCAGTTGCGTTGTGGAGAAATTCATTTTAACATTATCGCCAAGCACTTCAAAAATATCATTTAGCTGAAGAAACATTTTCGGATTTTTCGCCTCTGCAAATAGCGCTTCGAGCAATTGTTTTTGTCTGATTTGTCTGCCGAAATCACCACGTGGGTCCTCGTAACGAATGCGTGAAAAGACAAGCGCTTCTTCCCCGCCTAACGAAATTTCCCCTTTTGGAAAATGATACGTACGATGCGTTAAATCTAGATCATTTTTCACATCAATGCCGTCAACAACGTCAATAATGGATAAAAACCCCTCCATATTCACCGCAACATAGTGATCAATTGGAATCGACAGCATGTTTTCCACAGTTGCAACTGACATGGCGATACCGCCTCGCGTATAGGCATGATTGATCTTTTCAGTAGTATTATTACCGATAATTTCAACGCGGGAATCTCTCGGAATACTAAGCATTTTAATTGTTCCTAAAGCAGGATTAACTGTAGCCACAATCATCGTATCTGTTCGACCTGAGTCATTTTCACGTTCATCAATGCCTAAAAGAAGGATAGAAAACGGATCTTCCTGAAGGGCTTTACCTGACGTTTCTTTACTAGGAACAGCTGCATTTACTTGCGGTTCATTCATTTTATTTAATGCCTTTTTAAACGAATAAACATTGAAACTCGCAAAAAAGACGATTGCTAATACGACAATGACAATAGAGGAGATCATGATTTTTTTCTTCTTGGCTTTCATTCGTCTCTCCACTCGGCTTGATTTGCTCTCCATAAATTCACCCCTTCATAATCCGCTAAAATGATACTATAATTATTCTTATATATAACTATTCAGTATTTAAAACTCATATCCTTCTAATTATTAGGTTATGATTAAATATATCTTCACCTTTTTTAACTAGAATGAATATGTAATAATTTCAGGAGTCCATTATCAAACAAATAACTTATGATAATGGTACTTACTAATATGCTTGCAAATAATTTCCTAGATAAAACTTCACCTACCTAGAAAATTAATCTTGCTTCACGCTTCCCGAAAAATCTCATAATCAATGTGCAAAAAAGGAATACCGAAAATATGCATTTTATGTACGGCGGTTAAATGTATTGGTGATTGCTCCTCTATTATAAAATGCTCGTGAATGGGTAATTTAAAGACAGCTTTTTTAAAAGCTAAATACGTACCTGCATCCCCGCTAGCATTACTAGTTAAATGAAGTTTTCCGTCCTCTTCATATAAACTTAAAATGCCTGTCATCGCTGAAAAGGGCAGTGGTAAAGCTATATTCATATATGTTTTATCAGATGTGTGTTGTGAATAGATGGCGGTAAATACGGTTTCATCCCCTATTTTCCGAATCCATGCACGAGGAGTACTGCGCCCATCTATTGCAGCATCTACTGCAACCATTACACCCGTCATTTCAACCCGCTGCCGCCCAAGCGGTAAATTAATTTGCTTGATGATGTTACTGATTCCTTTATATATGAACGCAAAAAGCTTAAACCATTTGTGCCACTGTACACTTGCATGCAATGTATAGGAATTCGTCTGCTCATAAAAATGGGCAATGCTCTTAGGTAAATTACCTGTTTCACAATAATCAGATAGTCGATCAACAAGGCCTAAATTTGTTTTTTTAGATAGCGGAAGCTTCCCGCGAATTTGACTCACTGGGAAATCAAAGGGACGCTGTGTTGTTTCAGGTGTTTGGATTGCCCACGCAAGCATTGTTAGCACGCCAAAGAAAATACAATTAATCCAACCATGAAACGCCAACATATCGGGAATAGACACAATATGCATTCCATTCAAGTTGCCAAATGCATAGAGCAATGACCATAATATCGAAACACATAGCGCAACAATCGATAAACGAAGGCAAAAGCCCTGTACTCGAGATAAATGAGTACGCAACGTCAGGATGAGTAATGTATAAATTGCTACAATATATAACAATACGGACACGATTTCAATGATCCTTGAGAATGTAATGCCCACTGCGACAAGCGGTAAACCTGCCATCATTAGAATCGCAACTGGCATATACCATTTACTTTGACTAATTCGCCCAAATAGCCCGACTGATACATTCAATAAAAATCCTGAGTAATGAAAGTGAATCGCCGTTAACCACGTAATGATCGGTGAAAAACCTGTATCAATCCCTGCAGTGTAGGCAAAAAACCATAGTCCTCCAATTAGCATATAAACAAACGCTACATCAATAGTAATTTCAGCTATATTCGTAAAACCCCGACGTAAAAACCGTTTGATCCCAATAAGCGCTATTATCAGAGTTGATAGCACGTAAACTCCTGCACAAATAATCGTAAACAACCCGTTTGGCCAAATCATCATACCTGTTATCGCAACCATTCCAGCAGCAATGATCACCTTCTCATATAGCTTCACCGTAACGACACATTGCAACACAGTTGGTACAAACAACAGCTGCGCCACCGTCAAATATAGAACATATCGCGGACCCGTATTAAAGAAATAGCAAAGGATTAGTAAGATGCAGCCTAAAAGCGTTAATCCATTACAAAGGTTTTTCCGTAAATTGTCCTGCATACATGACTAACCTCCCAAACATGGGGTTATGTATTGATACATGAATCGTGAATACTTCCTTCACATCATCAAAGCCTTCTTCTACAATGACACGCCCTTCTAATTTTTTGGGAATCGGCAATTCTTTTCCCCCTAATACAAATCGTTGTACACTCGACCGAATAAGCAAGCGGCCTTCCTGTGTAACATTAAATTGTAAATCAGAATAGAATAGAGACGGGTCCCCTAAATAGTCCTGCACAACTCCTTTTACTGGATCAATCGTCATTGTCGCATCAAATTTACGAGTCTTTTCGTCAAAATACAACGTTCGCTCCCATAGCACCTTACACCCACCATTCTCTTGCATGACAGTTGTATTGCGAATTGTAAAGGGAATCGCTTCCCCACTCTCTGGAAACAAAAAGTTCACCCTACTTGCGAGCATATAAAAAGGCTTCAACAGCTTGGACCCCGTTGCCACTTACTGCATGACACCTGTTGCATAAAAGGGCTTATCCACAGGTAACTCATATCTATGTTGGAGCATCGGGTGAAGGCACTCAAAATCATCTCCTAATAATGTTTGATAAATGGTCATGCACTATGTCCTCGCTTTCGTTTACACTTCTTTGCAGTCGGTAAATCTTTACTCTCCAAAAAACCAAAAATTGATAATACCCATAGCGCTGCATTGAATGTAACCGGGTTAAATGCAGCTGTGGCAACGTGGATATTTGAATAGACAGCGCGTAATGTTAAAATTGGGAAAACAACGATTTGAAGCAAAAATAATGGCCTTTTCCAAATTGGTAGTAACCATAGAAAAGCGAAGGCGATTTCAGCAACTCCTACTAAATAAACCATCGTTTGTACTGCATCTTGCGGCATCCAGCTTACGTTTGAAAATAGCTTGAGCTCTTCCTCATGCATGAACAGCACTTTTGGTACAAGTCCGTGATAAAACCATACGAAGAAAAATAGCATAATAGTCAAAACAGAAATGACAAGGCGCCGATACTGTGACGCTGGTAACTCGCCACGCTCAATCCATCTTTTCAATACATCAAAACTTAGCGCCGTCGCCCAGCCCATCTGTGGTTTGAACAGACAGTCGAATAAACGACCTAATTTCCCATAACGGATATCATAATCATACTGCGTTAGAAATGTGACGCCCTCTTGATGAGGAATATACTTCCAATAGCCTTTTCCTTCTGCAATCGGTGAAATTCTCTGGTCTGTTCCAAAATGCAATGCTGAAGTTCTCGTACCATTATTTTTATGATGTGTGCCTGTACTTTTTCCCCAGCCTTCTACCGTAATGCCTGGTATGACTTTTGTTTTATAAGTAAATGTTTGTAGTGAATATTCACTATTTTTACCATTATATGTAATCTATGAAAAGCGCAAATCCCACTGCTCATGTAAACGCGGATTTTGGGTATAATCCCAAACCTCTTCAATCGGTGCATGCATCTCAATTTCAACGTATATCGGTTTCTTTTTCATGCTATCTCCTATACTAGTAAGTTTCGTAAAATTAAATAGTTTTTTAAGAATTAATCCCCCCCGCCGCCATCACTTCCTCCATCACTACCATCCCCGCAACTATCCATCAAACCGCACATGTCAAAAAGAAGATCACCTGCATCGACAAATAGATTATCCTCGATTTCAGTAATCTGTGTAGCCGTATAAAGCTGGGCGGCAATGAGTAGTGTATTTTCGTATTTCGGATTGGCCTTTAATAACGTAACAATTTCTTCGTGTAGCGCAAATAATTTAGGAAAGTCATCCTTTTTAAAGTTTGCTAATGCCAGTAAACAGATGACCGCATAATGCCGATCCTGTAATTTCACATTTAGTTGCTGGATAAGCTGTGCTAACTCACGTATACGATCACATAACTTTGCATCGAATGTCCCCCGTATAATAGTCAGCATCAATGTCACATGTTGTAACTGATCACCACGTTTAAAATCTTTTCTCAGCGTGCTGTAATAATGCTCGGTAGCTTCAGCAAGTTGCTCTGGCATTTCTTCTCTTGCGGATAACATTGCAGTCAATTGCAGTGTAGGAGATGCAAACTTATTACTGGATTGCTGTTTAAGCGCACGAGATGTTGCATCCATTTTTTTCGCATGTCCTGCATTCTTTATGTATAGCGCTGCCAAATAGCTTTGTACAGATCGACGAAAGCCAACATCTTTTAGTAATTTTTCAGTAGCAAACAGGTCAGCTACTGCGGTATGTTTATTAGTTGCTGTTACGAGATGCACGTAATAGCTATTCGTAATACTCATATTCATACGTGGTAACTGATACCATTTCGTCTGTTGTTTGATTGCTTGCTGGACTTGTTCATATGCTTCAAAATGAAACCGGTGACCCCGAATCGTTAGCTGCGTAGCCATGGTTCTTTTAAATGGGGCAGCGTTTGTACCGAAAAAGAGTCCAATTTTCTCTAAATTGTCACGAAAAAGTGATATGATTTCCTTCATTGTCTTCCCCCTACCTTTTGGCATTTAATGTATATACGCAATGCAACCCCTTTAGTTTCAATTTTCCGCTTTTTTAATTTTCTACTTTCCTTAGACGAACTACTTTTTCAGCTCCAACGCATTCTTAAGTGCATAATTTATAGAGCTACCTTAATGGATGGATGGTTTGTTAAACTCCACAAAATGCTCGTCATTCAATCCTCTGCATCTATAGTTCTAATTAGTAGTATATCCTTGTTATTTTACCTAGATGTAAATTTGAAAATTCCTGTGTCATATTCCCTATTTCTAAGTTATCACGATTGCATTATATTAAGTCTATCGCTTTTTTAGTTGACCTGTTACTCTCGATGAAAAATTCCATCTAAAGTAGCCTGTTTTTTCTATATAGAAGGCATTTAATTTATAGAGTGCAACATTTTTCTCTCCACTTTTTCTCTACCTTTCTCTATACTTAAAGTAGAAGATGCCGGAACAGAGAGAGCCATGCGTAAACGAATATTCATTCTCGAACAAGAAATACAAGCAGCGATGAAAGAAACAAAAGATGCCCGAATGTATCGACGCTACCAAGCCATTTGCATGATGCTAGAAGGCGAGTCTTATGAAAAAATCAGCTCATACACAGGGTTATCACCTGCTACCATTTTTAATTATCGAAATGCTTACTATGAGAAAGGCTTAGCGGGTCTTGAACGAAAACTTGCCACGGGTCGTCCGAAGTTTTTAACACCTGAACAAGAGCAACAGGTATATTAAACCGTTGTCGAACGCACGCCTGTGGATGTTGGTTTTCCCATGGAAATGAATTGGACAGCACCGTTAGTTCGCAAATGGATTCAACAAACGTTTCAAGTCAAGTACTCCGACCGCGGTACACGTGATTTACTCTATCGCCTAAACTTAAGCTATACGAGACCAACCTATACACCGGAAAAAACCGATGTAGCCAAACAGGAAGCGTTCAAAGAAGCATTTGAAACAGTAAAAAAAGCTCCTTAACGGACAGATGTTTGAAGATGAGTCCATGATTCGCGATTATCAAGTGATTTCGAACACTTGGTTTGCGAAAGGAAAACAAAAAAGATTCCTACATACGGTCGTCATCAAGGCGTGAAACTGATTGGTGTACTAGATTATGAAACAGGCGAAGTATTTTGCATACAGGAGGAACAGTATACAGCCGTTGAATTCTTAGCCTTTCTTAAAAAAATGTGGCGAAATACCTAGGCAAACGGATTGAGATGGTATTAGATAATGCCCGTATTCATCATGCGAAGCTGCTTCAGCCGTTTCTAGACGCGTATCGAGATGTCTTGACACTGATGTTCCTGCCTCCGTATAGCCCTGAATTGAATATAATTGAGGGTATATGGAAATGGCTGAATGCAACAGTAATTCAAAATGTATTTTTTCATAACGTTCAACAAATACGTAAAGCGGTTCAGGCATTTTTTCGCCAGATCAATAATTCGCCTGAGATTATGGTAGAGATCTTTGTCTGTAACTATAAATATTTATCGCCGTATATATAGTTAGAATTAGTGATTCCTATATAAAAAAGGGTTGAAGCGTTTTACAACACTAGAAGAGATGGAGACACCCTATGAAAAAACAACCGACAGTCATTTTAATATTCAGCTTCCTTTCATTAATTATTATTGGGACGTGTTTACTGAAATTACCCTTTGCTGTTGAATCCACTCAGTCGATTGGCTGGTTGGATGCTATATTTACCGCTACCTCAGCTGTTTGTGTGACAGGATTAGTCGTCGTTGATACAGCGGATACCTTTTCATTATTCGGAGAAATCATTATTATCACCCTCATTCAACTGGGTGGACTTGGATCTATGACAGTCGCTTCGTTTATATTTTTACTTTTTGGGCGTTCTATTTCCTTTAAAGAAAAACTTATTTTGAGAGAAGCGTTTAACTTAGATTCGATGAATGAAATTTCACGGCTTATTAAACGGATTGTCATATATGCTATTACAATTGAAAGTATTGGCGCTCTATTATTAACGAGTCGTTTCATTCAAGATATGCCATTTTCAAAAGCAATTTATTATGGCATTTTTCATTCCGTTTCAAATTTTAACAACGCCGGGTTTGATCTATTCGGTCAATTTCGAAGCTTAACATCCTATGTAAATGATCCCGTTGTATCATTAACAATTATGTCCCTCATTATTTTAGGTGGGCTTGGATTTCTTGTATTGGATGATCTCGTGCTTTATAAACTTCGACGCACCCTTTCTCTACATTCTAAAATTGTGTTAAGTATGACTGGGTTTCTCATTACAATTGGGACGCTGGCGATTTTATTTTTTGAATGGAGTAATACGGAAACCATTGGGACCTTTTCTCTGCCCGAAAAAATATTAGCAGCACTTTTTCATAGCGTCACTCCGAGAACAGCGGGAGCGAACACTTTGCTCATGGATGAACTGACGATTCCAACGCTTGCAATTACCATTGTGTTAATGTTTATTGGGGCAGGTTCAGGTTCTACGGCAAGTGGCGTTAAAGTATCCACCGTTGCCATATTAGCTGCAACCGTTTGGAGCCAATTAAAAGGTGAGCCCGAAACGATTTTATTTAAACGTGCGATATCCACAGAGCTTATTTTAAAATCCTTTACACTCGTAAGTTGCAGTGCTTTGTGGGTTTTCTGCGTAACGATTGTTTTAAGTATCACTACAGATGGCTACCCGTTTATCGTCTATTTATTCGAAGCAACTTCTGCTTTTGGTACAGTCGGATTGTCATTAGGACTTACACCTCATTTAACCGATGTCAGTCAGTGGATGATTATTGCGACAATGTTTATTGGACGAATTGGTACATTAACGATTCTCTTTGTCCTGTTACAAAAGAAAAAAAATAGTTACCGTCATCCATCCGGTACGATTTATATTGGCTAAAGGAGAGAACAATATGTCAAGAACATTTGCAGTAATTGGCTTTGGCCGTTTTGGTCGAAGTGTGGCTTACAAGCTTGCTCGTGCAGGAGAACAAGTCATGATACTAGATCAAAGGGCTGAGCTTATCCAAGAAGTAGAACAGGATTTTACACAAGCGTATATTGCAGATGCAACGGATGAACGCGTTTTAAAGTCCCTTGATATTACGTCATTTGACTGTGTTATTTTAGCGATTGGGCATGATATCCAGGCCAGTATTTTAACGGCTATGTCCCTGAAAAACTTTGGTGCTCGTTCCATTATCGCCAAAGCACTCGATGAACGACACGGGCAAGTGCTTCAAAACATTGGGGTCGATTGGATTGTGTACCCCGAAAAGGATATGGGAGAGCGTGTCGGGAATCAAATTTTAAATCCACGTTTGTTAAATTATATTGAGCTATCTGATAAAATAAGCATAGAAGAAATAACCGTCCCTACACGTATGATCGGCCACACAATTAAGCAAATTGGTATTCGTGCCAAATATGATGTGACTATACTAGCGGTCATTCGAAACGGTGACATTTTAGTATCAAATATTATCGATTTACCACTTGCAGAAGATGATCTAATCGTCATTCTCGGTTCAATCGAAGCCCTCCGCAGTATTCAGAAAGTGTAACTATTGATTGCATCTTCATTACAAAAGTACAGGTAGAATCACTTGTGATTCCACCTGTTCCTATCTCATTATTTTAGGCATTGTTAAATTCCATAGTTGATAATCACAAGATTCCTTAAATCCAGCATGCGCGCCTCCCACACCGTATGGCTAGCACGAATGCATTGCAGTAAAATATCAACAGTAAGATATAACAGCACCTTATTTTATTGGCACTGCCTTTATTATCTATTCACAGCCATTCTTCCAAGCGGGCCATCTTCATTAATAATATCCATTAAATCATAGACAGAAATCGGAAACATTGGGAAACCGGACGAATACGGAGTTATTTCATAAAGTTGGAAATAAATCACAAGAGCTTTGTCTGCAATGTAGTAATCTTGATCTGGTCGAATCACCGTAAATTCACCGAGCAACTGAATGTCCCGTTCCTTTATTTGTATGTGAATTAATTCAGAAAGCCTTTTCACATAATCACTTCCCGGCTTGAATAAATCCTTCAATTCACAAATCTTCTGTTTTTCCATATCGAATGTCAAAGACTTGATGTAGGTCATACCATGTGCCGCATGATAATGATACGTGTAATTTGAGAGAGATAGGCTTAATACCTCCCGCTGATTGTTTTTTATTTCATATGAGCCAATCATCTCATCCACAGTTGTTGGCAAATTCCCCATTTGCATGAGCATAAGTTTCTTAGTCTCCATGGCAATCGCGCTATTTATTGTATGTTGCCACGGGAAATTTACTAGCCCCATTACCTGAGGATAAAAGACATTTTTATCCGCACCCCCACTTATTTGAAACGTATTTATACATACCGGAAATACTTGAGCCATCGTTCCCCATCCTCTAAAGTTTTTACTAAATAATATTCATTAAAAAGTTTTATGTACTTAATGAAGCATTAGAAAGACACATCTCGCCCAAAATAGGGCGAGATGCTGTCCTTACTTATGGAGATAAGAAAGTTATACTTTCTTATCTACTGGAATAGGGACGCACCCCTCCTCATTATGTCGCATAGATTAATAGGAACGAAAAACGGAAAGAAGGTATCCGTCATGAATCCTTTTAATCAATCAGATAGCAATATGGATCCATTTTTCAATGTAAACCCACTGCGACCAGGTGGTGGACCGGGTGGACCAGGATTTCCAGGGGGACCAGGGTTTCCAGGGGGACCAGGGTTTCCGGGGGGACCAGGGTTTCCGGGGGGACCAGGGTTTCCGGGGGGACCAGGGTTTCCGGGGGGACCAGGGTTTCCGGGGGGACCAGGGTTTCCGGGGGGACCAGGGTTTCCGGGGGGACCAGGGTTTCCGGGGGGACCAGGGGTTTCCGGGGGGACCGGGTGGACCAGGTGGACCGGGTCATCCAGGGGGACCGGGTGGACCGGGTGCAATGCCAATGGGACCGCCACCAAGTTTCTCACCGCCAATTCCAGCATGGCAAGTGCATCCAAATAATATGCGTGGCTGTTTGTACCGCAACACATATGTTTGGCTAAGAAATGGTGATAGCTACTGGTTCTTCCCCACTTTTGTAAGCAGGTCAATCATCATGGGCTTCCGTTGGGGTAGATTTGGCTGGATATATCACGTAATAAACCCTGATAGTATAAGGTCGTTTCAATGTTTTTAAGAAATCTGTTGATGAATCATTTAGAAAGACACAACTCACCCATAATAGAGCGAGTTAATGTCTTAACTAATGTAGATAGGAAAGTTATCCTTTCTTATCCCCAAATATAATGCGCAAAGCTTACTTTGAAAATTGGAAACTTACTAATAGCCACAACCTAACATTTTATATTGTTCTATACATCTGCAGTTCCCTATTATATATTAAAATATGGTGATGATATGAAAACAAAAATTTATTTTGACAACGAAAAATTCATCTCAGGAATGACTCTTAAAGACGTAGCCGAAAGCGAACAAAATAATATGGCGCTTCATTCCTGTGAAAACCTTGAAGATATTTTGGAAAACCGCAAAAAGTTAGCTACTACCCTACAGTGCGAGCTAGGCAATTTCGTTTGTGCAAATCAAACACATAGCGCAAACTTCTACCACGTTACACTGGCTGATAAGGGTTGTGGTGCAGATCGACTAGATACCGCAATTAAAGATACCGACGCCCTATATACTTATGAGCCAAACACATTATTGTGCAGCTTTACGGCCGATTGTGTGCCTGTCATTTTTTTCAACGAGGTGAACGGTTTGATCGGTATTGTCCATTCAGGCTGGCAAGGGACCGTGAAAGAAATTACGCCAAAACTTATTAACCATTTAACAAAAGCTGAAAAGTGTAATCCGTGTGATTTTAATGTTTACATTGGTGCAGCTCTTAGCCAGGAAAAATTTGAAGTGGACGAAGATGTATACGTGAAGTTTTTAAATCTTGGCTACGCAGATGATTTCATGTATTACAACTACAAAACGGATAAGTATCACATTGACAATCAACAAACCGTGAAAAGACAATGCGAGCTAGCAGGTATCCCCGCTGATCAAATTACGGTTGATGCAACGTGTACGTATATAAGTGAGGATGGTTTCTCCTACCGTCAAGACAAAAAAGCTGGACGGCATATGAGTTTTATTATGAAGAAATGACAATATGTGCTGGCCACCTGCTATACGAATAAGTTTTCTTTTGAAGGAAAAAACAAGCAAGAGAAATCTCAATTGATTTCTCTTGTTTATTTTGTATTTTAAAATAAGGATTATTCAGATTTTTTTCGGTTTCATACTAAGTGAATAATAGATTTGAATGAATAATAAAATGACGCCAATGCCAATAATACTAATTAGTTGAGAGTTTCCCGTAAAAATCGAATAAAACATTAAAGTAAACCCTAATAATATTAACGTCGCAATAATCCAAAAATATAACTTATATAAACTTTTCAGCATGACATACTTTTCACCATCATCATAGCTATCAAAAAGCTCTTGTTGATAGGTTGGTGACTGTGGATCAGGCAGTTTAAACTCTGGATGTGAATAGCGCAATAAATACGTAAGTAACACTAAACCTACGAACGACGCAACAAATAACACCGTTGCATACAATGATATTAAAGGATTCGTATCACGTTCTAGCAACAAGGCAGCTAGAAACGTAACAAATGAAATCGAGAATGAAGCCTGTGCCCACGTAACCGCTGAATATGCTCCGCGTTCAATAGACAATTGCCACGCGTCTTCCAGCTCCACCTCTACATGCTGTTCCCCTTTCACATGTACATAGACGCTATATAGACTAGCAATTAATAAGCTATATAAACCAATTAGAATGGCAATACAAATTCCGTTATACGTAGCAGTTGGTTGTTTTGCAGTGCCTACTAATTCGCTTAGTAAATAAAGAAAAATAGCTTTTATGAACATAGGTATTAAAAGCTTTTTCATGACAATTCCTCTTCAGAAAATCGAAAAAAGTTTTCAATCGGCTCTTGAAATACTTTGGCAATACGTGCTGCGATGAGGAGTGATTGCAGGTACTCCCCTCGTTCGATTAAACTGACTGTCTGCCTTGATATTTTTGCACGTTTCGCAAGCTCCGATTGATTCATCCCATCTCTTGCCCGTAACTCCTTTAATCGATTTTTCATCACATCTTTTAAAAAGAGATGTTTGTTGATGGTTTGAGAAAAGCCGTTATATTCGTCAAACTCACGAAATAAAAATTGCCCGGTATCCGAGGATAGATCGCCTCTATCGTTGGATAATTACAGTTGGCGATTGAAATGAAGTGTCATTTGCGGTAATCAAATTATTAGAAGAATCCTTTCTATTGGTTAATTTTTATTCGATTAAACCTTATCAGAAACGGATACTTTTTTCATTTTTTTAATGAAAAAGAGAATCCCGCCAAAAAGCTGACGTGATAGCTTTTTGGCGAGATTTTGTGTAGGTTGATGAATAATCTAGGTGAATTCATCCAATTTCTATTCCTAATTTATTTTTTCTATCTTTCTTTTAAACGTTTCAACTATAATAAAAGGTATTCGATATTTTTTAGAGATTTCGAAACTATTTACTTTAGGATTTTCTTCTAATTCTTTATTAATCAATTTGATAATATCTTTTTTTTCCAATTGAATCACCTCTATTTGATTGTTTGTTCTTATTAAACTAGATATCACTTAGATAGTAATTGGGGTAATTGCTATCCCATTATTCCCGATAGAAATATTCCCAACTATAAGGGAATCAATGACAGTATTAGTAACAGTATTGATGACGGAAACCGTTCTAGACTCCACGTTTGTTATATAAGCACGAGAACCATCTGGTGTGATAGCAATTCCTGCAGGTCCATTTCCTTCGGGAGCAAGAGGAATGAAAATCAGAGAAATATTTGTAGCCAATATGATAACTGTAACTGTGTCGTTAAGGATATTCGTAACATAGACGCGGGAACCGTCGGGCGTGACAGCAATCCCAAACGGGCCTATTCCCGAAGTGAAGAAATCGATAGTAGACAAAACCGTATTTGTTGTCGTACTAATGACAGAAACCGAGTTATTTTCTGTATTTGCAGTATAAACATGGGAACCGTCGGGGGCGATAGCAATGGCTAAAGAACCTTCTATATCTGGACCGAGAGAAATAGTAGGCAGAACGGTATTTGTTTCCGTATTAATGACGGCAACTCCCCCAAATGCAGTTGATACATAAGCGCGGGAACCGTCGGGAGTGATAACAATTCCTGTAGGAGCCTCAACATCAGAACCGAGAGAAATGGTAGTCAGAACGGCATTTGTTGTCGTATCAATTACAGAAACCGTGTTGTTTCGAAAGTTTGCAGTATAGGCCCGGGAACTGTCCGGAGTAAAAGCAACGGCATTAGGTCCTGATCCATCGGGAGCGAGAGAAATAGTAGTCAGAATTTTATTTGTTTTTGTATTGATGACCGAAATCGTATCTGCGTTAAAATTTGGTATATAGACATTGGAACCATTAGGTGTGATAGCGGGCATAATAGGTAAATCTCCAACAGGAATTAAATCGAAAACCGTGTTGGTAGCTGTATTGACCACATGGACAACATTTTCATTGAAGTCTCCTGTTACATACGCAAACGGACCAAAATCGATGGAGCTAATCGAACAGATGGGGATGATGCGTGTTCCGAATACACCAACGAGAATCAGTTTTCCTTCATCTACTCTGTAAATACGGCCTTCTAGAGTTTCACAACTTTCCGAAAGCCTAACCGAAATAAACTGGCCTTCTAATTCCTGGAGTGTCATCCTTAAATCTTGAAAACATATACTTTCCGGCTTTATTGGTCTTATTCCCAAAATATCACCTCTTTTTTTCTTGTTAATCTTTAACATTGTATGTATTGAAATCAGTAGCGTTACATAAATAAATTAACTTGTTCCTAGATTATTCACCGGCCAACGCAAAATACCTTACATTTCAACCGTCCCATTAAATTATCCAATGATGGAGGCGCACTTTCATCTGATACAGGTGAATTGATTTTCCGTGAGTTTGACGAAAAAATCGGCTTCTCGAATACCATTGCTAAACATCTCCAGTTGAAAGATGAACGTACTTACTGTATTCACAAAAATGAACAGCTACTTCATCAAAAAGTCTACCAAGTAATCACAGGCTATCACGGTACGTGAGTTTTCGCTTTTTCTCTAAACTTAAATGTAAAATTATCGAATTTTTAATAGGTCAAACCCAAGTTATGGTGTTGAACCCATTTAGTATAGAAATATAAAAAAATAGCTTGTGAAAATCACGAAGATTTCACAAGCTATAGGCTATTCGTTCATCATTGCTCCGTCTTTTTCCCTGTAGCCAATTTGTCACGTTTGCCAATACCAAATCCATAATAGCTAAGAACAATGATAGTTAGGAATATAATCCCGACAATGAGCGAGGCACGTGTGTCATCATTGAACCACATGCCGACTAACACCATTAGCAAGAAGGCAATTGTTAAATAATTTGTTACAGGTGCAAATGGCATTTTGAACGGATGGTTTGCCATTTTTGCGCCTTGTTTTTTTCTAAATTTAATTTGACTAATTAAAATTACAAACCATGGCACCATACCAGGTAGTACGCTTGCGCTGTACACATACACAAATAAGTTATCTGGTGCAATATAGCTTAGCACGACACCAATGAATAAACCGAGGATTACACCAAACGTACCAACTAAAGGTACACCATTTTTCGTTAATTTCGTAAAGAATTTTGGTGCCTGGCCATTCACACCTAATGTATAAAGCATGCGCCCTGCACTATATATACCGCTGTTACAGCCAGACATTGCCGCTGTTATAACAACAAAATTAATAATTCCGGCAGCTGCTGTAATTCCAACTTTCGCAAATGTCGCAACAAACGGGCTACCAAGTGTACTTAACTGATCCCATGGGTAAACCGTTACAATAACAAAAATAGCACCAATATAGAAGATTAATATACGCCAAATAGTACTATTGATCGCTTTTGTTAATGTTTTTTGTGGATTGTTTGTCTCACCCGCTGTAATTCCGATTAGCTCTACACCTTGGTAAGCTGCTACAACTAGCGATAGTGCAAAGAAGAACCCAGTCAAGCCACCTGCAAAGAAGCCACCATTTTCCCAGAGATTTGATAATCCAATGGCGATTCCTTCGTTTCCAAAACCGAAGAAAATAATTCCAAACCCAGCAATAATCATTAAAACGATTGTGACAATTTTAATCATTGCAAACCAAAATTCAAATTCACCGAATAATTTAACTGATACTAAATTCGCAGCCCCAAGAATAATCATTGCAATTAGACCTGGAATCCATGTTGGTAAATCTGGGAACCAATACTTCATATACGCCCCAACTGCGATAATTTCTGACATCCCAACGATTACCCATTGGAACCAGTTACTCCACGCTGTTATATAACCAGCTAATGGATGGATATATTTATAGCCCAATGTCGCAAATGAACCGGCACTTGGTTCTACATACAACATTTCGCCCATTGCACGCATAATTAAAAAGATAAATATCCCCGAAATAGCATAAGCAAGTAGTACGGATGGGCCTGTCCATGCAAT
The DNA here is from genome assembly GCF_038003525.1 of Solibacillus sp. FSL H8-0538. Taxonomy (NCBI): domain Bacteria; kingdom Bacillati; phylum Bacillota; class Bacilli; order Caryophanales; family Caryophanaceae; genus Solibacillus; species Solibacillus sp. FSL H8-0538. The sequence goes on from NZ_JBBOPI010000001.1 coordinate 2,030,204, forward strand.
CGTGCTAGCTGAACCCATGAATAAGCCAACTCCGATTGTCCCCCCCAAAGCGATCATCTGAATATGACGTGCTTCCAAACCTCGCTTTAATTCTTTGTTTTCCACTTGTCTCACTCCTCTTACATTGTTGACTAACACTTAAGCAGTGGATAAGATCGTTTAACTTTCCCATCCACATAAGGAAGGACATCAACTCGCCCTATTTTGGGTGAGTTGTGTCTTTCTAACTAAGTGCTCTAAATTGAAAGACTCATCATCTTTCCTTCGTAACAAAATCTATTTTACTTATATTATAATAATAAATCCTCAAGAAAAACACAAATGTATTTTTAGGAAAAACAGTGTTTATTCAATATTTACAAGGTCAATAGTGATGTTACCGCTATTCAAAGTTAATTTATTTATTATTTTAAAATATTTTTAATGTTACAATAAATCAAATAATATGAACGTAAAATTGAACAGTTTAACTGCATTGGTTATTATTAGGAACAGCAATTGTGAGTGGATCTATTGTCGCGATTATCAACAGTAAACTTTAATAGCGCCAAAAATATAAAGAGCAGAATAGAAAAATATTCCATCCGACTTAGTTTGCACTTAATAAAATCTGTTCTTATTGTTATTGCAATCCATCATTCAAGTGCGGATCTATTACTTTTCCATACTTTCCCCCACCGCCAACCGTGAAGGACAGCTCACCTTTTCTAGCCAGATCAATCATACGTGCTAGTTTTAAAGGCACGACTTCAGTTAATTCCTCAATAGTTGTTCGATGCAAAATATTCATTTCAGTGCCAAATACGTGCAGTAAACGTTCGAATGTTTTCGGACCAATACCTGGAATAAAATCTAGTGGTACTTGATGAATATATGGTGGGCGCACGCGCGGAGGTTGTTCACTATCGGATAATTCCTTAATGCGTGCCGCCACACCTTTAATGAGATTGTGCCTGTTACACGCGGGACACTTCGTTGCACTTTCTTCTACTTGAACGCCGCAACTTGCACATACTGTTTGATAATATTTCCCAAGCAATGGATTTAAACCATAGTTTGCAGCAATTTCCCGGTCGTCTTGTTGTTGGAGTGCTTTTTGCAATTCACTGAAGCTTGCTTGTTGAAGCTTTATTTTTTGGTATTCCCGCGCCATTTTCCCTACTGAATGTGCATCTGAATTCGTCAGGAAGGGATAGGCTTGTAGCTCACTTATGCCACTTACCATATGTGTGTCCGAACTAAGGCCTAGTTCAATTGCATCTATATGCTCTGGATCAAATACTTCGCTCACGCTTGACTTAACGCCTTTGCCATACAAACTTTTAAACGGTGTAAACACATGCGCAGGAATAAATAAACCTCCAAGCGCCTTTACCTTTTGTTGAAGTTCAATTCCCCCGCAATAAATACGTTGCGTGCTTAAATTGATATTTTTCACATGGAGACTCATCCAATTTGAAAAAGCCTTCATACAGTCAAGCGTTGGAAAATACGCTAAAACGTGAATCGGACCGAGACAATACTGATCATAAACTTCAATTTCTGAACCTAGTATTAATGTTGTGTCCTGAAAACGTAAGCCTCCGCCAGCTACTTCCGTCATTTCTCCTCTGCGTAACAAATTTTCAATTTCTATCATTACTTCTGGAGAGTGACAGTCAATAATACCAATCATATCGAGCCCTTTACGATGACTCGCCGCTTGTAATATCCGAAGAAGTGTTAACGTCCTACTACCTGTAATTTTTACAGAACGCCCACCTTCTGTACGTCCGATATGAATATGTAAATCTGCATAATAATCGTTCATCTATTGTTCACTCCAGTTAGAAATTCAGTGTACATGTAGTGTTATGCTAAAGCAGCAAATCCACACCTATTAATTTTCCAGCGCAATTATCTAAAAGAGTGTTTTTACTTCTTAAAATAAGAAAAGTTCATTCTCTTGGGAATGTCTAGACATTACTAAAAAGTTATACTTTATTACCCACAAAAAAAGGTAAGACACTCATCTTTAGACAAGTGCCTTACCCTATTTTAAGCAGCCGTTAATTACATGAAGAAATCCGTTCCTTTGCTTTCTTTTCATTCTTATGTTTATACATATCATTATCCGCTTCGATAAATAGTTGGTCCATTTGCTGTAACGAACTCCCCCGGTATGCTTGGCCAATTGACATGCTAATTTTGAAGTTGCCTGCAGCAGCGTTAAATTCTCTAATTGCTATATGAATACGGGCAAGTAGCTCGTCCACTTGAGCCTGCGTTATATCAGTGAGCACAATTGCAAACTCATCGCCGCCGATGCGAGAAACGCTACCTTCATCATCAACAACGCTTGTTAATAGCCGCGCACTTTCTTGAATGAACACATCCCCCACTCGGTGGCCGCAACTGTCATTCATTTTCTTTAAGTTGTCTAAATCACAGATGATGATGGCAATAGGCGCATTCATTTGTTGATCGTAATATTCAAACTGCATTTCAAAATAATCGTGGTTGTAAATAGCCGTTAAACGGTCATGTGTTGCTTTGTACTCGAGCTTTTTATGGAGCTCCATTGTGGTTTCGATGTTGCGGAAAATGCCCTGAATGGCAACAATTCTTCCATTTTCATAAATTGGCGTGGCGTATTCCTCAAACCAAATATAGTGCCCTTCATTATTTTTCAAACGCAAGCTGATGGGCTTACAATAATCGAGCTGACCGTGTTTCTTTTTCTTTAACGTATCGTAATCTTCCGGGTGGACCATGTCAAAAATCAAATTAGGATTTGCCAAGTGCTCGTTCCATGCATTCGGTCCGATTATATGATTAATGGCTTGACTTAAATATCGGTACTTCATCACTGGATATATTTCGCAGTAATATAGAATGTCTCGCATATTGTCAACCACCTGAATTAGGGGGACTAAACAATTTAGCTGCTTTTGTATGCGGCGACGTGTCACATCTAAATAAACACAAAGCCCCATGAGAACTACTATCCCAACTATTAGCACAATCATCATCCCCCTATTCCCTTCCACTTCCATGCCAAACCAATTAACTTATACATCTAAATTTCCAATTATTTATATTCATTATAACGACTTTTTTACTATTTTCATAGACCAAAATACACATATAGCAATGCTATTATAATTATACTATTTAAAATTTGCCTACTAAGCGTAAATTAAAGCATTAAATAATAAAATTTGGATAATTTTATTATTTAATGCTAATGTTGTTATTTCTATTTAAAAAGGATTCCATTAGTTGAGTAAGGTACTGAAAATGCTTCGTCATTATCAAATGTAAGGTTTTCAATTTCCTTTTAGTTTAGTCCAGTAAATTTCCCGATTTCCATCTCTGTCTTAAAAACTCAGTTGGCGAAACATCGAGAAATTTAGTAGTTGTGCGATGGCTTTTCGTATCCATTTTTTATTCAAACTTTACAATTTAGCTTCATATTTCTTCGCAGTCCTCACTTCTACTGTCAGAACGCCATGACCATAAATTGTTGTTATTAATAAAGGGGCACCACTTATATTTTGAAATCTGAAATCTAATGTGCCATAGGAAACGGTAGCATCTCTTCCTTGTGGCACGTAGCCTACAGATAAAGAATGATGATGTCGTTCAACAATGTTAACTGGGACATGATCAACTGCGTTAAATAAGGTTGAGGACGTTTGGCAAATACCACCACCAATGCCCATGACAAGCTTCTTATTGACTATTTCCGGTGCAGGTTGGTAACCAGTTGCTTCAGTTCTCGGTCCTACCATTGTATTAAAAGAAAAATGATCCCCACTGCCAATGATGACATTATTTAAAGCCTTTGCTGAAAGTTCAATATTTTTATTTCTGCCTACATCAGAGGGATTAAAATAGGTCGTAAAAGAGGCAACAATCACCTCATCTAAAGAAGGAATGTCTTCGGTTTTATAATTACTTTCGGTTACATACAAGGGCAATTCAACGTCCTCACCTGAAATTGATGCCGCCAAAATCTTTTCCACCAGTTCACTTTCTTTTAAAATAACTAATGGGCTTCCGTTAATGACCTGACCATCTTCACCCAGTTTATCAAGAATCATTTTTTGGTCGTATCCTTGTTCTGTTTCTGTACCTCTTGCTAACTCTTTCGCTATTTTCTCAAGTTTCAGTTTATAAAATTCAACATCAGTTTCATAGCCTAACTCTTTCGGTGATAATGTGTGAATTATTTCTAACGTAATTGGATCAACTATCGTTACGACAGCAGGCTTTGTTACTTGAGGAATTTCTTCTTTTTCATCGGGAATTGTTTCCTCTATATGTTGTTCTAGTTCAGCATCCTTTTTCTCTACAGCTGCTTCATCATTCTCCGATTTTTCTAAACAGCCTGTTAACCCCATTAAACTGATAAGAAACAGCGTCACAATCCATCTTTTCATCGCAATCAACCCCTATTTTTAAAATGGGCACTTATTTTCGCTAAACTTAACTAATTTATTCTCGATTGGATGAAAGTGTGTTTGCAAGTTAGAATGTGTCGGTACACGAAAAAAGCCAGGAAGCGTTGATGATCAACGCTTCCTGGCATACTATATATATTCTTATTTTTTGATAAACATTTGTGTCCAGTAGTTGCCGTCCTTCACATAGCCTACTCCCATATGAGTATAGTCTTTGTTAAGAATATTTGCTCTGTGGCCTTCACTGTTCATCCAAGCTTCCACTACTTCAGCAGCTGTTCTCTGACCTTGTGCAATGTTTTCACCTGCAGCTTTATAGTTAATACCAAAACTTTTCATCATATCAAATGGAGAACCATATGTTGGACTTGTATGGCTGAAATAGCCTTTGTCATGCATGTCTTGAGATTTGTACTCTGCCACTCTAGCAAGTTCCCAATCATTTTTTAAAGCAGGAAGACCAGCGTTTGCTCTTTCTACATTAACAAGTCTTAGTACTTCTTGTTCAACAGTAGTGCCTTCTTGTGTAGGAACACTAATCTTTTGTCCCGGGTAAATTAAATCAGGATTTGCGATTTCTGGATTTGCTTCGATTAACTCAGAAACGCCAGTGTGTGTTTTTACTGCAATTTTCCAAAGTGAATCTCCTGAAACTACTGTATATGAATTAGCCGCTAAAGCGGAAATAGGTACTAATAAAGATAATGATAATACAGCAGCACTTGTAACTTTAAGAACTTTTCTAAACATCTAATCAATCCTTCCTGTTTCGTATACATTTATGATAAATAGTTTTGTAGAATAATTCATCACTAAATATATGGATGGATTTTTACAATTTCATTACACAGGGAGGGATTAGATTGAAGAATGTTGAAATACCACAGTTCTTACCATTTAACTTGTTAATAAACTTGTAATATAATTGTAATAGGTAAATATTACTGCATAAAAATATATAAATCTACGTAAAAAAGCAACTCCTCTCTTTAGAAAAGAGATTGAGTTGCTTCATTAAACCATTTTTATTTTGGATAATTGACGTTGAACATAGTATACAAAACGCAGACTTTTTGCTACATATCCGTTATTATTAAAATTCCCTATGATATAAACATCCATAACAGGATTGTACAGCATAAAGGAACCAGTAGATCCTAAATGTCCCCATACACTGTATTTTTTAATAATTGGTAGCATCTGTACCTTCATTAGCCCATAACCATATTCTACACCTATCCACAATTTTCTCCATTGCTTCATTTGCATAAGCGATTGTTGTTGAATGAGCTGGTTTTCTACTAGCGCTTTCATACATTTGAATAAATCCTCAGATGTACTCACCGTTTGTCCCCCGGCATAGAAGCTACTGAAACTACGATGTTGTTCAACATTTATTTTTTTGTTTTTTAGATTAATAGATGCAACAGCAAACTCACTTCGAATAACAGGCGTTGAGTATTGAGATAAATAGCTACTGTTCATTTTTAAGGGTCCGAAAATGTATTCATGCAGTACTTCATGATACGGTTTTGACATGACACGTTCGATAATCAATCCTAACAAATTATACCCCGTATCTGTGTAATGACACTTTTTACCTGGGGGAAAACGAGCATCCATATTCTGCTTGGTCCACTCAATCGTCTCTTGTGCTGTCCAAAAACGTTCAGGCTCATCTAGCAGAAGCTGTAAAAATGACTTTCCAGCATGTGGTTCATCCTCAAAAAAATCAGGTAAGCCAGATGTATGACTGACTAAATGCTCGATGCGAATATCGTTTGTATAGTCCTTGCCTTTATACACATGTAAACCATGTATTAAATCTTTATCTAAATACTTCGAGATCGGATCATCATAGTGAAGCATTCCCTCTTCCACTAATTTTGCAATAATAATAGCGGTAAAAGTTTTGCCAATGCTTGTTGTATGGTACGGTTGCTTTTCATTTGCAGGTGCGTCTTCAGTATGTCCAAATGCCATATTCCAATGAATGTTAAGCTTATCGGAATGTACGAGCAAAAACGCATTGCTTAAATTGGCATCTGATTCCACCATCTTTTGCAGTTTATTTTCTACTGCTAGTTTAACTTCTTCTATTTTCATCATTCGCTCCCTTTCGTCAAACCCCTTCATAACTGAATATTGTATTGGTGAGAATGAATAATAAGAACAAAAGGGCTTTTAGGAAGGTTCCTGTTCGGTTTTTAATTATGTAGAATTGGTAAATACTATTGCGTACGTTAAGTACCTTTAGCAAAAGAAAACAGAAAGTGTAGATGCATTAACTCCATTAATGGATACAAATGAACATAGCTGAGGTACAGTTCGTTCTCATGGTGAAGGTGGGCTTGCTGATTCAATCGTCTTACAAACGTAACCCTCTCCGTCTAAAAAAGAGGATGTGATTTAAGCAATGAACGAAAATCTAGTTGCTTATTACATAGTTTGAGTGAAGATTTATTTAATGCTGTCATTGCAAATAATAATCGCAAAGGACATATCCTAACATACAAGAAACTTCAACACATTTCTACATTATTTTCATTTTAAATCGATAAAAAGCCCCTTTAAAAAGCAATTAGTTCATTACTTTTTAAAGGGGACAAATAAATTTAGCAGCTTGTCGGTGCGTAGCCTAGTAGTACTAGACCGATGTTTCCGTTTTCTTCTTCTGCGTGAATTGTTACGTCTGTTAATTGGGCTTCGATTGTTGGGTCAACCGCTACTGCGATGCCTTCGATTATTTTTACTTTATCTGTTTCTTGGGCAGGATCAAGTGCCACACTTAAATTCATCCCGCAGCAACCTTGTATGCCAAAGAAACGTAATGATTTTACTTCTGACTCTGCTAATACTTGCGTTAAATAAGTTTTACCTTCTGGACTAATTTTCACTTTACAGTCTCTCCTTTAAGTGCGTGTAAACCTGTAACGCCAACTGGGGCTTCTTTCACCCAGGGAATTGCTACAAAACGGTCACCGCTCTTTTGTTTGATTTCTTCTAACCATTTAACCTCAGCAAGGCGCTTAAGTAAAAGTATCTTACTTTTTGTATCAACCAGAGCGAACGATTGATTTACAACCCACCAATCTACATTTAAACCTGCGCGAAGTAGGTCTTGTTGTAAGCGTGTTGCCTCGTATACTGGCGTTGCTTCTGGTAGCGTTACAATCGCGACACTTGTATAGTTTTTATCACGTAATCGCGGTAAAAGCTTGGCAACAGAAATAGGAATGTCGCCTTGTGAACGACTAATTTCACGGTGATAGCTTTCCGTTGCATCTAACAACAGCAGTGTATGACCGGTTGGCGCAGTATCAATAATAATCACTTTATCTTGATGTTCTTCAACAACATTGGCAAATGCACGGAATACCGCGATTTCCTCGGTACACGGAGAGGCTAAATCTTCTTTCACAAAGGCTAGCCCTTCCTCATTCATCGTTTCACTCGCTTTTGCTAATACTTCAGCCTCATAATTGGCAATTTCGACTTTGGGATCAATACGACTTACTGTGACATTTTCAATTTGGTCTTCACCAAGTGTCCAGTTGATATGTGCTGCTGGATCCGTTGTGGTTAAATGCACACGCATCCCTTCTTCTGCCAAACGCAAAGCAATATAAGAAGCTACCGTTGTTTTCCCAACGCCGCCTTTTCCCATTGAGAAAATAATTTTTGGTTTACGAGTTAAATAATCCGCAATCATTTCTTCCACATGTGGAATCAAAAGACTATTACTCCCTTGTTGTACATGTGCAACAGGTTCATCTGTCATCCAAGCTTGCATTCGGTCAATACTTGATAGAGAGTAAGGTACAAACGGTAAGCTATATTGTTTAAAACACTTTAAGTCTATTGACATAGTTTCAAGTGCAGCCGATTGACGACTAATAAACGCTTTTTCAACAGCATCTTCACTGCTAGATTGCATTAAACCATTAACAATGAGTACTTGATTTTCTATGCCTATTTCAAATAACTCACTTGACGCACGAGCTGCTTCCTTTAACGGATTCGTTTCAGGGCGTGTCACAAGCATTAACGTTGTCTGGTCGCCATTCGTTAATTGCGCAACAGCATCTTTATACATTTCACGCTGAGGCTCCAGTCCTTTTAGTGGCCCTAAGCAAGACGTACCTGTTGTGTTTTCATCTAAAAATGTAGACCAAGCAGATGGCAACTGTAATAAGCGTAGTGTATGACCTGTTGGTGCGGTATCAAACACGATTGTATCAAATTCATCCACGATTTTAGGATTCGTTAATAATGAGGAAAATTCATTAAATGCCGCTATTTCCACCGTACATGCGCCAGATAGTTGCTCCTCCATGTTTTGAAGTACAACTTCCGGAAGTTTGCCACGATAAGGGCCAACCATTTGCTCTTTATAGTTTGCTGCTGCTTGTTCAGGATCTAAATTTAAAGCATATAAATTATCCGTGCCTTTCACTTTCGTCGGTGAGTTCAAAAGCGTTTGACCGAAAATATCTTGTAAATTAGAAGCCGGGTCTGTACTAATAAGTAATACTTTTTTTCTTTCACTGGCCATTGAAATCGATAAGCTACACGCAACAGACGTTTTCCCTACCCCACCTTTACCTGTAAAGAACAAAAAAGGTGTATTCGGAAAACGATTTCTCGTGAAACGTTCCATGTTTACGCATCCCCTTTAAACGACAGACGTACTTTCGGTTTTTTCACTAATTCCTCTTCTGAAAGTCCTGACCACTCGGCAAACTGCGCGTTCGTTGGGTAACCGCCTTTTGTCACAAGCTCCCCATCAACAAATGTAGCGGGTAAGCAGTCCATACCTTCTGCCATTAGTAACTCATTGATCGCTTGATGTTCTACAAAGACATTCGGTTCATTCGTTAAATTAAAACGAATCGCCTCGACGTCTGTATTTTTTAAGTTGTTCATAATAAAGGACATTCGCAGTAATTCTGGATCAATTGATGGACCACAAACACCAGTAGAACAGCACATCGCTGGCTCGTAAATATGGATTTTCCCCAACTTATTTCAGCTCCTCAGCTACGAATTGTTCAATACGTTTTCCGATTCCATCACGTACTTGTTGGAATACAGCCCATTTCTCTTCTTCTGATCCAGTTACTTTTGCTGGATCTTCAAAACCCCAATGCTCACGACGAACAGAGGCAGGTGTCATTGGACATTTATCCGCTGCGTCTTCACAAAGTGTCACGACAAGCGTTGCGTTATTTAACGTTTCAGAATCGATAATATCTGATGTGTTATTTGAAATATCAATACCGACCTCATTCATCGCTTTTATGGCGTTTGGATTAACACCATGTGCTTCAATACCAGCACTTAAAACGCGCCAATCAACTGGCAGTAATTTCTTCGCCCATCCGTCCGCCATTTGACTACGGCATGAGTTCCCTGTACATAAGAAATAAAGTGTTTTTATTGTCATAATAATCCTCCTTTAGAAAAGTAGTAATGAGATATAAAGTCCAACTAATGTAATGATAAGAATTGGTATCGTAAGCACGATCCCTGTTTTAAAGTAAGTCCCCCATGAAATTTTCACATCTTTTTGTGATAACACATGAAGCCATACCAATGTCGCTAGTGAGCCAATTGGTGTAATTTTCGGCCCTAAATCAGAACCAATCACATTCGCATAAATTAACGCTTCACGAATGACACCTGTTGTATCCGTTTCAGCAATTGCTAATGCATCGATCATGACAGTCGGCATATTATTCATCACAGAAGAAAGAAATGCTGCAATAAAGCCCATTGAAATGGTTGCTGCAAATAAGCCTTTATCTGCTGTATATTCGATGACACTTGCTAAGCATTCCGTTAATCCCGCATTCCCAAGCCCGTACACAACAACGTACATCCCAATCGAGAAGAAGACGATATTCCACGGTGCACCTTTGACAACTGCTGCTGTATTTACCGCTGCACTACGACGCGCCATTATTAAGAAGAAAATCGCGACAAGCCCAGCAATTAGTGAAACAGGCACGCCAATAAACTCGCTTGCGAAATAGCCAAATACTAAAATGGCTAGCACACCCCATGAAAGCTTGAACATACGATGATCTCGAATCGCTTCATGTGGCTCTTTTAACATCGATAAATCATAGTTTTTTGGAATCGATTTTCTAAAGTAAAAAAGTAATACTGAAATTGTTGCGATAAGCGAGAATAAATTGGGAATAATCATACGAGATGCATATTCAACAAACCCAATACTAAAGAAGTCTGCAGATACAATGTTAACTAAGTTACTGACAACAAAAGGAAGTGATGTTGTATCGGCAATAAATCCACTCGCCATAATAAACGGAAAAATCATTTTTTCACTAAATTTTAAGTTTCGTACCATTGCGAGTACAATCGGCGTTAAAATAAGTGCTGCTCCATCATTCGCAAATAACGCAGCAACAATCGCTCCCAGTATACTTACATAGACAAACATTTTAATACCGTTGCCTTTTGCTGCACGGGCCATATGTAATGCCGCCCATTCAAATAAACCAATCTCATCTAAAATCAATGAAATTAAAATAATCGCGATAAACGATAACGTTGCATTCCAAGTAATATCAACAACTGCTGCGACATCACTAAATCCAACAACGCCTACTATTAAGGCAAGTATTGCTCCGCCACATGCTGACCAGCCAATATTAAGTCCTTTAGGCTGCCAAATCACAAAAATCAGCGTTACAATAAAAATTAACGAGGCTAAAACTAACATATTCACTGGCTACTCCTCCACACATCCGCATTGTATTTTACAATCACATGTTGAAAGTGGCGCAATTTGTTGTAGAATTCCTACCATGAGTGCTGTTTGATCCTCGACAATACGATAATGCTTCCACGTGCCGACTTTGCGTTCTGTAATAATGCCAGCCTCTTTCAATTTACGTAAATGTTGACTGACTGCTGGCTGTGAGATACCTAGCACATCGACAAAATCGCAAACACATACTTCGCCTTTTTTCAAACAGGCAAGTAATTTTAATCGATTTGCGTCAGCAACTGCCTTTAACTGTTTTTCCATAAAATCCAGTTCCATAAAATCCTCCTTGATTGATCGTTGATGTGAAATAACTTGTTCGCATTCAAACATCATTATATAATAATGTACTTATATTATAGCGAAACAGCGTCATTTTCAATACATTTTTGAAAGACTGAACTACGCTTTATTTCATCCGTTTGGAAAAAGACGTTGTACTGCTTCTTGCATTTGAGGTATTTCATTTCATTTTTCACCTTATTAGAATATTAAAAAGCCAAGGAATCTAATCATTCCCTGACTTCTGATCTAACGCATCTTTTAGTTTTCTACCTTCCCAAAAATCGTTAGCCCTGAATTTTTCATTCCATTAATAGTCCTTTTAATTCTCTGCAAATTTTTGCAATATCACCGTATGCCGTATGCTGAAATTCCACTGATGTATTTATTTCTTCGCCATTGATGAGCACGGCATTTGCAGTCTCATTTTTTTCATAGACTAATTCATTAAAAGGTGCTACTTGTAAGGAAGTGCCGACAACGATTAGTAAATCTGCCTTTTGCACAGCTAGAATGGCCTCATCATATTGGTGAACTGGATCTCCAAAAAATACAACATTCGGCCGTAAATTAGATCCGCACTCGCATTTTGGCACATGATGCTTTTTCAATACTTGCACTAATGGATAGGTCATCTGACACTTCAAGCAAATACACTGATGCATATTTCCATGCATCTCAATGACTTTTTGGCTGCCTGCTATTTTATCCAAGCCATCCACGTTTTGCGCAATAATTGTTACATCCTTATGCAGATCGCTCTGTAGCCATTCAAAAAAGAAATGTCCAATATTTGGTTTTATCGCATTGATTGTTGCGAGCAATGCTTCTTGGGTAGGAAATGGTGAAATGGGAGAGAGTGTTTCTTCGCATAAGTGATAAAATGCATCCCAAAATGTTTCAGGTTCATGTTCAAAAGTTAATTGATTTAATTTCTCTAATACAGATGGATTATTTCTCCACATGCTCTCTGCTGATGAACGATAATCTGGGATGCCGCTAATCGTACTCATACCTGCACCTGAAAGTATGACAATGTTGTTCGCGTTTTTAATCAAATAACTCACTTCTTTAACTTCTGAAAGCGTGTTTTCAGTAAGCTTTCTTCTATATTTAAAGGATTTCTCTCTCACACGATTTTCTACAGCAAATTTCATCCCCTTTTCTATGCTGAAAAGGGCATCTTCTGTAAAATCAGCATACGGAGCCCCTTCTTCGTTGTAAGCAGGAATTTTCCAATACGCACTATCTAATGAAGGAAGCCCATCAATTGTCTCGATAAGCCTTGTATGAAAATGATCATGCTGACTAAAGGAAGCTTCTGCATTTCTCGCCCCATCATGGAATACTAATTGCCACGTTTCTTCATACGTCATTCCCGTAATTTCACCGAACACATGATTTTTCACAAAAAATCCAATGCCCCCGAGCAAGTTCCGGTAATGTGGAATATGAATGCTGCCGAGTATTTCAAATGGATTCGTTGGACTAGCTAGAACACCCGAATTTTTTGTCCACATAGTATGACTTTCTCCTTCTCCAACAAATTCACATAAAATAAATGTCCCGAATTCGTTAGTGAAATTCATATTTATTACATGTAGGGACCCTTCAAATACTGGCACATGATCCCCTTCATGTATGTCCTTTTTATAAAAATCCTCCAGCACCTTCAACACCGGTTTGCCCAAATGTTGTCCCCCTTTGTCAAAAAGTTACTTTCTATAACCACTATAAAATAAACAGCGTAATAGCCTGTATTACTTTATCAAAAGCGCAGTTTTCAGGATTAGAAAGAGTATTGTGCTCCCAGACCCACCCGCTCGCTACTTGCTAACGAAATACTGGCATACGTTTTAAAGGTCCAATCTAGCTGTTACACTCTAACTTGAACTTTCACTAAAATTCGGTGAAATATGCTCCTTCGTTAGTTTTTCTAAACCAACTAAACCAATAGTATAGTGATTAAAAAAATCACTTAATAAAACTGTAATTGTTCTATTTTCTAATTGAATACTTGCTTTAAATAATTCTACTTTCTCTTTCGTTAGTGAGTACTCTTCAAACTGCGCATTTGAAAAATATTGCTCAAAAAATCTTCTTTTTGAATCTTTATCGCCAATACCAACAATTAAATTGGCATGTGATTGTTCAATAGCCCGTTTTAAAATGCCTGCTCTCGTATCTCTAAGCTCTTTATAAAAAGGTTTTAGTTTAGATTTCAGATTAAATTTGAATGCATTTAAATATTGTAATTTATCTAAGTTTGAATAGGGCCATTGATCTTTTTCATTTCTGCGAGGAAATGGCCGGAAATCCATTAATGTTATATTAAATTGAGAGTTATTATTATATAAGTTCTTTTGATAGTAATTTTTTATAATGTTATAGTTATCTTTATTAATTCCTTTTTTTACAAACCACTCTTTATCAGGTTGTAGGAAGTGCAGCACTATTCTCGCCTGAAATTCAAGCATTGGTGCAAATAAACTAGTGTCCTCCCGAAGCTCTCCTCTTAATTTTTTCATCACTTTTTTATACTGTTCCTCAATATTTTCTGGAATTTCATAATATCCATCTTTCCAATAATTCGGATTTAAATAACAATCCGGATTATTTCCAAACACCTCACAGTTTGTTTGAATGACATTTTGGAGCTCATATCCACCTAAACCTTCTTCATTACCTAAAAAGATTATTTTACTCTTATTATTATCACCATAACCTACAAAAGCTAAAAGTTTCGCGGTCTCTTCCGTCGATAAATTGTATGTCCCTTTGGAATCGTTGTTGTTATTCGTCTTTTCTTCCTTTTTGTTGCTAAAGACGATATCTTCAACAATTTCATCGCCTTCAAGTAAAATGCCAATATATTTTTTGTCTTTCTTTCTATCCGTTTCTATTTCTCCGAAAGCTAAATTATTTAAATACTTCATATGTTGATAAAGCGCAGAATCCGTACGATTTTCCAAAATACTATACTTATCTAACATAGAGTTAGCAAATTTCTTGCCATGCTTCCCCATCTTTCTATTTTTTGCATTGCTCATATGCTTTCTAAAATCTGGTAACTCTTGGATACATACCTGATTTTCTACTTCTTTCCACGGTCTCTTACTTCCCATTTAATCTCCTCCATTTTTTAGTCCAAAAATCCTTTTTCCCAAACACTATAGTCGGCTTACTAAAAGCATACCCTTTCCTGCGTAAAAGCCCCTATTACGGCCTTTTTATTATGATGTAGTTGTGCTTAAAAATAATGAAAAGGGAGTGGGGTTAATGGTTAATTTATATACAGTCATTGATCAGTATCAACGAGGGTATACGAATGTATTAAACAGATTGATCGTTTTCAGGAAGGAACAAATTTCTTTTAATAATAGCGACTTAAACCATCTTTATAGACAATTCACTTCGACAAATCCTTCTAATAATGCTTCTGATTTTTTACAATTTCTTCAATCGAACTTTTCCTCTCTTTCTCTTTCTCAATATCGAACACATCAACAAATCGTTTCATATTTAAAAGAAGAAATCGAAAAATCTGCTTAACACAAAAGTCTAAATCAGATTTTTTTCTGATTTGGACTTTATTTCTTTTTCTACTTCTTGCTTGTCCGAACAGTGTTAATCTGCCGGTTTGATCAAATAAGTTTCACCTTGAAATGCCCATTGGTACTTATTATTCGAATCCGTTACTAATACTTCTTTCCGAATATTTTCCCGTTTGGTATGCAACACCTGTGCTAATTCTTGTCTCGTATTTAATAAAAAGTTCCTCATATTATCATCGCTTTTGCTTCCCGAAAAACAAGAATTATTAATTTGCTCTAGTGATTTAGATTCGTTGCTTTCAAGCAAATACTCTAAAATTTGCTTGCGATCTTCCGATTTAATCGAACTTGTCTTTTTAGGTCCAATAATTTTCAGATGATCCATATCGCGAAAATCAAAGAAAATTTTCAGTTGTTGAAGCGTACTACGCTTGTCCTCATAGTCACTTATTAGCTGGTCCACCGCTTCTGAATTTAATAACTTTGTTTCATATCCAATTTGATGTACATAGGAATACTTTAAATTACTCCCAATATTCACGTGCACTCTTGCTGAAAAAATTTGTTCCTCAAATTTATTGTCTATATCTAGGGCAATCGCTTTTTTTAGCCACCGCTCTGCCGCTTCTGCTTCGTTGACGTATGCATTTGCTGCTGCATAAATTAAACAAAATTCAATTTTAGCGTCCCTACCACTTATCCTTTCTAATCTGTTCACTAAACTGGATAATAATTGATGCGCTTCGGGCCATTGTGATTTGAGAATATGAATATTTGCCTTTCTTAATACAGCATCAAAATGTTCCGAATTTATTTTTAATACATCGTTAAAAACTCGAAAGGCTTCATCAAGTTGATACGCTGTTTTAAGCGTTCTTCCCCTTGCCATCTTTAATTTTGCTAAAGAATATTTATATCGCTCATTTTGGGGACGGACCTTTACTAAATTCGAATACACATCGTTCAGTTGATCGGTCGCCTCTCTTTTCGTTATTAAACCATCATCCTGATTATCATAAATTACTGCTTCATGCTCTAATAAAATATTTTCGATTTCAGACCTGATAGCGTTATTTGTAGGTTCATACTGAAGTATTTCAAACCCGATTTCGACTCTATTCATCAGTACCTCTTCATGTTGTTGCTGACTTGATAATTCGTTTTCTAATGTTGCCAGTAAATGCAGCCACTCCGTCCGGTAAAGTTCCATTGTCGGGTCAAGTCGAATACATTCCTTATACGAATCTTTTACTCCTTCATATACTTGCAATAAAGGTATGCTCGTATCGTTTACTTCTTTTAGAATGTTAAAATGCTTTAGTTGTGCTAGTTTTCTATTGTAGATTTTTTGCGATGCGTCGGTTTTATTTAAAATTGTTAGATAGGTTTCTAAATCATCAAATTGCTCGCTAGATAAATTTTGTAAGTCAAGCAAATCTTCGGTAAATAAGCGGTATAACCATTCTGCTTTTTTAGGGTAAAGGGCTTTTGCGAGCAATTTCTGTAGCGCTTCAAAGGAATTATTTGGAGCATGCTGCGTATAAATATTTTTCGCTAAGCCCTCCTTAAACCGCATCAGCGTACTTAAGTTGACGAGCTCCATATAAATCTCTGTTTCCTCTTCAAGTGATAATTGTTCACTTGCCAACCTTTTTTGCAGAACATCTGCGAGCGCTTGTTGACATCTTTCATGCGTTGGATTTGCTCTTAAAAATCCACGTAATATTATTTCCTTCTTTACTAAATACTCTTGGTTTGTAATTACTTGCTCATTTAGTTGTTTATAAAAAAGCAATGAATGTTCTTGTATCGCCGCCCATTCCAAAATTTCATTTCCCACTAAACCACCCTTTTTCAAAAATATAGTCCTCTCTTTTTGAAAAACAATTAAACTATGATATGTGCGAAAAAATTTATATATGTATACCGAACAAAAGCGTTGGAGCGTCCGAAGTGAAGGCACGCTCTTTGCCTTCGCCAACAGAACAGACTGCGATCTTAAGAGGCTTGCACTTTTGCTTAGAGGTTGCATGTCCTTTTTTAAATGTTTTCCACATGGCGAGATTTTTTAATTTCTTTCACAACAAAAAAATCCACTCAATTACTGAGTGGATTTTCAATATTACATACAACTAAGGATTTGTGTTAAAGGCTGAGACGTCCTCATCCAATACAAAGCTCGTACCTCGTTTTTTGTGTGCAGCGATGAAGAAGATTGCTGTAATAACTACTGCTACAATCGCTCCTCCAATATAAGAAGCAGTTAATGGCATACCGAAGCCCATTGTTGGTTCATAGAAAATATAAACAAAAACCATGCTAGTTACGAAAACGGCTGGTATTATAGCAATCCAGTGATTTTTATGTTTCAAGAATAAATACATAGCTTCAACCCATAACGCAATAGCCGCTGTCACGCCGTTTGCCCATGAGAAATAACGCCATAAAATATTGAAATCGATTTTTGTTAACCCATATGAAATGACGAATAATGGAATAGCAATCCATAAACGACTAAGAAGTTTCACTTGATTGAATTTGAAATAATCAGCAATAATCATACGCGCTGCACGGAACGCTGTATCGCCTGATGTAATTGGTAATACAATAACTCCTAAAATGGCGATTGTTCCACCGATAGAGCCCATCATTAATAATGATACTTCACTAACAACCGCTGCCGGTCCACCAGCTGCTAACATTTCACTTAAACCCCCGTAGCCATTGAATAAACTCATTGCCGCAGCTGCCCAAATCATCGCTATAATTCCTTCTGCAATCATCATACATTAGAAAATTTTGCGTCCTTGATTTTCATTTTTCGTTGTACGCGAAATGATCGGCGTCTGTGTTGCATGGAAGCCTGATAACGCACCAAAGTATGGATACAGTCGACCAATAATTTTGTCCACTGGTAATAATGTTGCCAAAATGTAGTAAACAAATATTACTCCAACGATCAGTGCAAGCGCTACTTTACCATCTAGTAAATTATTTATTAGCATTGCTGATGATGAAACGAATACCGTTCCAACTAAAATTAATAATAGAAGTGCAAAAATATTTACAATATGCTTCATGACATTGCCTAAAAATTTGGCCGCAAGCTCTGGTAAATGTGCACCTTTGTTACGTATCGAAATCATGCCCGTCAAGTAATCGTGCACAGCACCTGCAAATATACAGCCAACAACGATCCAAATAAATGCTACAGGACCGTATAAAGCACCTGCAATCGGACCAAATACCGGCCCAGTTCCTGCAATATTAAGCAGCTGAATTAACGAGTTTTTCGGTGTAGACATCGGTACATAATCTACTCCATCCGCATTTACATATGCAGGCGTCGGACGCTTATCTTCTTTACCGAAAACTTTCTCTACATACTTTCCATATGTAAAATAACCAACAATAAGTAACACAATACTAACTAAAAATGTAATCATTTGAACACCTCTCTATTAATTTATTGTTTATTCACTATATTAATGATGTTAACACCCTTGTTATAATACAGAAATACTTTTTTATATTTTTGTATAACAGTTTGCGAAAAAATCCTCTAGCTTCGATTAGCTAGAGGATTTTTTATTGTTCTTATCTACTTTTGCAATGAACCGATGTACCTTTACAAGGCAAGGCTACGCTTTTTGTATTGAAACTCACAACATGTTTTTTACAGAATACTCTTGATTGATTTACCGCAATGACAATTGTAGCTACCTCTTGCGGAAAAGTTCTGCAGCAGCAATCTAATTCCCTTACTTTCCCTACTAATAACCCTGTCAAAACAATCCACTATCTTACCCCATTACTGCTACTATTTGGTTGTTAGATCGCATTATCTAGGGGTAAATAGCTAGCAAAAACAAGATGCAACTTTGGGTCTTTATCAAAACATGTCCTTTGCTTTAAAAGAAAGTGTACTATTTTATAGGCACATGGAACGGAAGGCGGCGAGTGTAGCTGACGGCATTCGCCTTTCGCTACAGAGCAAAGCTTCCTGCGGGAAAAGCGTGAGCCTTGAGACCCCGCACGAAGCGTTTAGGAACGAAGGCTAAGAACGCCACGTCCTGTGGCAACGCCTTCGTGACCAACATCGTGTTGGCCCGAGGAGGGTCAAGCCACGCCCGCGGAAAGCGACCACCTGGAGTGGAATGTGCTGTCAAGTTCAGATTTTGGTGTAGTGCCTTAACTTTTACTAAATAAATAATTCGAAATTGAATAGAAGCACCCAACTTAGTATTTCTCAAATAAAGAGGAAAAATACAACACTGAAAATTCTTATTTAGTGCTATGTAATTTCAGTAATAAAAAAACGTTTTGAAGCCATATTAAGAAGGATCCAAAATGAAGGGAGAGATCAATATGGGCAGAGACAATAAACAAGGTAAAAGCAAGAACAAAGGTTCATTACCTCAAACACCTAAAAATCAAAAAATTGCTCCAAATAAGGTGAACGAAGAGTTTTCTCAAGAATTAACTGCGCTTGAAAAACTGGTTGCTAATAATATACCCAAAAAATAGGGGGTCATTATTTTGGAATATCAACGTGCACAAGAAATTGTCGCCTCACGATCAGAATTTGAAGTGACCTACAACGACGTTTCTGTATGGATCGATAAGCTACACGATGATGGCAAAACAGCAACCGTTCATTTAAGACGTTCATTAGAAGAAAGGTCTGAAGTGGATATTTCAGAATTAAAAGAAGAATACATGGCGCATTAAACAGACCATCCCACTGGATTAGTATCCCGTGGGATTTTGTCATTGATACGTTAAAAAGAAAAAACAGCTGAACAAATTATGCTAGACTGATTCATTTCGCAACACTTGCTACTGTTATAGCTAAGTTTATATGCGGGATAACTTTTTAATGTTCATTTCACGAAAGAATTTTCACTTCTCTACTTTTCTAAAATAACTATAAATTTTATCTAACTTTTTCGCTTGTAGTCCCTTTGGATTTTCCATATTACCAAATTCAAAAAATTTCACTTTTTTAATACCCACAAAATTAAATACGGCTCTTTTCATCAATACTTTATGTGCATTATTCAATAGAAATAGCGGATACCTCGCAGGCCCCTTCATAGTAGAGATACACACTACTGACTTTCCCTTCAAAAGTCCCTCTGATAAGTATTTCCCTTTATCCTTGTAAGCGAAATTAGAAGCAAACATTTGGTCTATATATCCCAGCAACATTGCTGGCGGTCTCCCCCACCAAATTGGATAGACAAATACAATCTTATCTGCCCACATTAATTGTTTTCGATACTTTTCCAAGTTCGGATCACAATGCATATCACGTCTTCTTTTTTTCTCATTAAATTCAAGGCTTGGATTAAACCCCTCTTCATATAAATCCAATACCTGTAATTCATTTATAAGTGGATTTTCATTACATCCTTTAATAACTTTTTGCATAAATGCATAACTCAAACTATTATGATTAGGATGCGTGTAAATAACTAGCATTTTCATCATATTCACCCCTTACTTATCATTTGATAAGTAAATAATAACCACATATATTTTAGTTGTCAATTGATAATTGTTTTTTGATAACATTTTTGTTATCTTGTAAATAGGGAGGTGGAAATTGTGAATAAGAAAGAGCTTTTTCTTAAATTTGTATCATTTACAACTTCTGTGCATCATGTTACACATGAACTAACAAAAAACGCAAAATCAGATACAATCACGTCTGTTCAGTATAGTATCCTTGAATATATATTTATAAGTCAGCCCGTTACCCCTAGTCAAATTAGTGATTGTCAGAATATGTCTATGCCAAATACAAGTCGAGAGCTAAAAAAATTATTCGACAAAAATTTAATAGAAAAATCCGTTGATGAAGAAGATCGAAGAAAACAATACATTCATCTATCTAAGGATGGTGAAATAATGATGAACGCCGCCTTTACTTTAATAGAGACTAATTTTCTAACTCGAATACAAGGTGCTTCTAAAGAAGATTTAGTAGCCATTGAACAAGCACTAGATACTCTTCAGAAAAAAATTTTTTATTAAATTACCATAAACTTTTGTCAATTCTAGAGGAAATTCTTACTGTACCTGGATTTAGTTATGAAACCTATAAATCAAAAAGATGACACGTAAGAAATTACTTCTTAATGTCATCTTTTTAGTTTTATGTGAATGGGAAGAGGATACTTTCTTATCCACATAAAAGGAAGTGCTCTATTTAATTTTTAGCAAAATAAAACTACACCGAGATCAGTCAGTGTAGTATAAAACTATAATTGCATGCGGTAAAACAATTTATCCACCGCCACTAAAGGAAATGCTCCCGGTAATTCATTTTCTGCGATTTGCTCAAAGCCATTTTTCTCATAAAAACGGTGAGCTGCTTTGAACTGCGGCGTCGTACCTAGAAAAATTGTCGCCGTCCCGTGTTGCTTTGCCCACTCAAGCGCCGTATTTAATAAATGTTGGCCTGTTCGATGCGGAGCTCCTCGAAATTCAGAGTCAACGAACATTTTCTTTAGTGCGACTTCATCATTCCTAATATTTACAAGGCTAATCGTACCAACGACTTTACCCTCATGTACAGCGACCCAAAAGTTGCCGCTTCCTTGCTGATACACTTCTTCTATTTTTGCTAAATCCGGCTGATCCTCTTTTGTAATTGCTACACCGAACTCCTGCTGCTGAATCGATAAAATAAGATCCAACACTTGTTCTTGATATAATACCTCATATTGCTGTATTGTTATTTCGCTCATGTCATCACTCCCTTAAAATTAGTATGAAGGGATTTTTTGTAATGAACAAGCATTAAATTATTTTAATAGACGCTTCAAATCAGTTGTCAATGATTTCGACAACGCTCCGTTATTCCCGGTTTCCTCATTAATAATTGTCGCCTTGCCGCCATTTTCATACAACACACGATAGCTTTGCACCGCACCCTGTTCTTCCATATATAAGCGAAGCTCTACATTTGCCAAACTAAGTATTTCCTTCGCATCTTCATTCCACTTAATTCCTTCTAAAATATCGCGTAGTTTTTCTAACTCTTTCTCCTGAAGTAGTGTTTTCACTTCATCGCTATCTTCATATACATACTCTACTCGTGTTAGCCCTTCATAACTTGAAGCATTTGACGAGCATGCGACTAATAAAAGTGTCATAAAAATGAGTAGTAAAATTTTTTTCATATTGTTCTCCTTTGCAGTTAGACTACGA
The DNA here is from genome assembly GCF_038003525.1 of Solibacillus sp. FSL H8-0538. NCBI lineage: Bacteria > Bacillati > Bacillota > Bacilli > Caryophanales > Caryophanaceae > Solibacillus > Solibacillus sp. FSL H8-0538. Next base: position 2,052,496 of record NZ_JBBOPI010000001.1, read on the forward strand.
GTAGTATCACCCTTTCCATTGTCCTTCCCCTTTTTAGCCTTTTTTAGACGTGCAGGTTACAATATAATTTAGAAGAATCCTTTTTTTGGATATTTCGTTTAGTATAAAAAATGGGGGTGCTGAATGTGAAAAAATGGAGCCTTTATGTAGTTGTCGGTGTTGTCATTGGTGCGCTCGGCGTGTATAGTTGGCTCGGTTCTGAAATTCAACAGGGGCAAAAACCCGTGGCGGACGGTACAAATGATTACCTGATCATTCTCGGCGCCAAGGTAAAGCCTGGTGGAGTTCCTTCCTTGTCACTGAAAAACCGCCTGGATGTGGCGATTGACTATTTAACTGACCATCCGCATGTTCAAGTCATTGTGTCTGGTGGGCAAGGTATGGATGAGGAGCAAACCGAAGCGTCACTTATGTATGATTATTTAGTGGACAGAGGCATTGTGGCTGAACGCATTTTAATCGAAGACCGCTCGACGTCCACGTATGAAAACTTAGCATTTTCAAAAGTGCTATTACCAGACAACGTTTCGGCGATTACAATTGTATCAAATAATTTTCACCTGCACCGTGCAAGTTATTTAGCACACACACTTGGTTTAGAATCGGATGTTGTTGCCGCGCCAACGCCGAAATCGGTACGTTTGAAATCAGGGATTCGTGAACGACTCGCCCTACTAAAAACTTATCTTCTAGGCTCATAATTTTACAATTGAGTAAAACTTCGATACGCTAAATAAAATGGTGTTTTGGGAGGGATTTTAGTTGAAATTAAGTATTTTAGATCAAGTACCTGTCGCAAAAGGTGTTACGTCCACTGAAGCCTTACATAGAAGCGTAAAACTTGCACAACTTGGAGACGAGCTCGGCTTTGAGCGCATGTGGCTTGCCGAGCATCACAACACAACGTCACTTGCAAGCTCGGCACCAGAAGTAACAGCTGCCTATTTAGCTGCAAAAACAGAACGCATTCGTGTAGGCACGGGTGGCATTATGATGATGCACTATTCCCCTTTTAAAATTGCCGAAGTGTTTAAAACACTTGCAGGACTCGCACCCGGGCGAATTGATTTTGGTGCGGGCCGTGCTCCTGGTGGGGACGGAGCTGCGATGAGCGCACTTGCTAGTGGTCGCCGTCCCGAAATGACAGAGCAATACGATAAACTAGAAATTATTTTGCGCCTCATGAACGAACAACCCACGGGCGAGTCGGTATATGATGCAGTCGTTGCGTCCCCTGCGAAAGTCCAGTTGCCTGAAGCATGGCTACTAGGCTCGAGTGGACAAAGCGCGGTTCAAGCAGGACGTGCGGGTATTGGCTATTCGTTTGCACAATTTTTCAACGGTCAAGCGTCTCGAGCAATTTTCGACGCGTATAAAACTGCCTTCCAGCCCTCATATTATATGGAAAAGCCGCAAATTATCGTCACTTATGCAGCGAGCATTGCGGAAACACGTGAGGAAGCAGAGTATTTAGCGCGCCCTATCGAAATTTCACGCCTGAACTTAATGCGAGGCCGTATTGTGCAGGGCATTTCCCCTAAAGAAGCGAAGGATTACCCGTTAACGGAAATGGATAAAATGATTATAGAAAATAACCGTCATCTCATGTTAGTTGGGACTGCTAAGGATGTCGCAGAACAGCTTTACCGCGAGCAGGAACAATTTGGCTTTGATGAAGCCATGCTTAATTGTAACCAGTTCGCACTGGAAGATCGATTGAACTGTTATAAACTGATTGCTAAAGAGATGCTTTAGAGAAGAGGCGGTTCGAGTCCTTTGTTTGGAGGTTACACCAAATGAACGTGAACTCTAGGTACTTTATCTGCAATCATTGTTTTTATCTTTTATAATTGATGATTTTAACAATCAAAGAAGGCAGAGAGCAAGCTCCCTACCTTCTTTAATTATTATTTGTTATTTGATTTTTTATTGTCCGGAGTTGCTTTTTGATTGCATCGCCATTTGAACCAATCGTTTAGTAATCTCTCCCCCAACTGATCCGTTTGAGCGAGCAGATGAATCTGGACCAAGATTTACACCAAACTCTTGTGCAATCTCATATTTCATTTGATCAACTGCTTGTTGTACACCTGGTACTGCAAGCTTATTTGAACTACGGTTATTTGAAGTCATTTCTCTCACCTCCTTATGACATTAGAATGCGCTAGGTTTTTTTATTAATACATTTCGCTATAAGGTAATTATTCAATCTACATACTGTATTATGGAGTTTTGGAACCATAAACCTATCTATGAATCGACTTCCAAAAAAACAAAAGCGGTTCAGAAATTACTTCTGAACCGCTTTTCCATTTTATACTGTTGCCTTTTCACCAATAACTACTGGATTAATCTTCGCGACGACAATGCTATTAATCGCATTAATGTATGCCATTGCAGAAGCTTTTAAAATATCCGTATCCGCTGCTTTTGCGATATACTTTTCGCCTTCATGTTCAACGATGATTTTTACTTTACCTAGTGCTTCTTGGCCGCGTGAAACAGAGCTAATATTATATTCCACAAGCTTCACGGGAATTTGCGTTACTTCAGCAATAGCTGAATACAACGCATCAATTGGGCCTGAGCCAACCGCACTTGTTCTAAACACTTCTGTTCCTTTGCTTACTTTCACACTTGCTGATGGGAACGAAGAGTTTGACACGATTTGCAGGTCATTAATTTCATAAAACTGGTCAGAATAACATTGTGAATTGGGGTTATTTTTTTCTGTTTTTTCATAATAGTTTTCTACAATTACGTATAAATCGTGATTATACACTTCTTTTTTCGAATCCGCTAATTTTAAGAAGCCTTCGAAAATGCCTTCAAATTCTTCTTCAGAAAAATCTTTAAAGCCAAGTTTCGATAATGCATTTTTTACCGCATGACGACCAGAGCGTGCTGTTAATACTAGTTCCATATCATCTAGACCCACATCTTCTGGATGTACAATTTCATATGCATCACGAGATTTCAACAGGCCATCTTGGTGAATCCCTGATGAGTGTGCAAAGGCATTATCCCCTGTGATTGCTTTATTTACCTGTACGTCTAGACCCATGAAGCTTGATACTAGGCGAGATGTGTTCATAATTTCCTTCGTATTAATGCCTGTATAGATGTCATAAATATCACCGCGTGTTTTCATGGCCATGACCACTTCTTCAAGTGCCGCATTCCCCGCACGCTCGCCGATTCCGTTAATTGTACATTCTACTTTATCTGCGCCGTTTTTGATTGCTGCTAGTGAGTTTGCTGTCGCCATACCAAGGTCATTATGGCAGTGAACCGATAGTAGCACAGAATCATCTAGGTTTTTCATACGGTAGTTCAGTTTCGCGATCATTTCACCCCACTGCTCTGGCTCCGCGTAACCTACTGTATCTGGTACGTTGATCATTGTTGCGCCAGCTCTCATAACTGCTTCGATTGTTTTCCAAAGGTATTCAAAATCAGAACGAGATGCATCTTCTGTTGAATATTGTACTTGTGGTAATAAGGATTTTGCATATTTCACGGCATCTACACCGATTTGTAAAATTTGGTCTTTTGATTTACTGAATTTTTTTTCTACGTGGATATCAGATGTTCCAAGCACCATATGGATCATTGGGTTTTCTGCATATTTTACTGCATTGTACACAGAATCAATATCCGATTGCACTGCACGCGCTAACGCTGTAATCATAATATCACCTGTGTTACCTACCTTTTCAGCGACCGCTTTGACGGCTTCAAAATCGCCTTGAGAGGAAGCAGGGAAACCAGCTTCGATAATGTCAACGCCAAGCTTTTTGAGTTGCTGTGCGATCTCTACTTTTTCGTATAAATTTAATTTTGCTCCTGGCACCTGTTCGCCATCACGTAACGTTGTATCAAACACCCAAATTTTTCTACTCATTTCCAAAACTCCTTTTCAATTTAGATTTGAACCCTCGTGAGCCCGCTTTTGACAATTAGAAAGATACCTTTAGCCCCTAAATAGAGTAAGATGATGTACTTTCTTAACCAAAAAAAACTCGCCCCTACGGAAAAAAAATTTCCATAGAGACGAGATTCACTCGCGGTACCACTCTAGTTTGAACGCACATTACTGATACGTTCCCCTTATCAACAGCTATCACTGTCTAGCCCGTTAACGGAGGCAACCGACATCCCCTACTATTATTTCAAGGAGTAGCTCATGGACGAGTTCGAAATACGTGTCTACCGGTTCACACCATCCACCGGCTCTCTTGAAGTACACGGGCATTCTACTATTTCCAATCGAGGCTTCACTGTTCTCTTGTTTGAAAGTTTAAAACAGTTTACCCCGAATTGTCAACATTTTTCAGAAAATAAATACTTTTCTTTATTAACTAATTTCTTTAGTTAAACAAGAATCTCGTTATTAAATACGATCGCCGTTAAAGATCGAGTTTTTCACTACAACATAATCTACATTGCGAATCGCATCTAGTTTTTTACCGCCAGAATACGAAATAGCTGATTGTAAATCTTGCTCCATCTCGATTAATGTATCTTTTAAGGCACCTTTATGCTCAACGAACATTTTTTTACCTTCGACGTTTTTCTTCTCGCCTTTTTGGAATTCAGATGCTGAACCGAAGTATTCTTTTACTAATTTGCCGTCTACTTCGATTGTTTGGCCTGGTGATTCTTCGTGACCAGCAAATAGTGAACCAATCATAACCATAGACGCACCAAAGCGAACAGATTTTGCGATATCGCCGTTTGTACGGATCCCACCGTCAGCAATAATCGGTTTAGATGCAGCTTTTGCACACCAGCGAAGAGCCGCTAGCTGCCAGCCGCCTGTACCGAAGCCTGTTTTAATTTTTGTAATACAAACTTTACCTGGCCCAATACCGACTTTAGTTGCGTCCGCGCCAGCGTTTTCTAATTCACGAACTGCTTCAGGTGTACCAACATTACCAGCGATTACAAAGCTCATTGGTACATGCTTTTTAATATGCTGAATCATATCGATTACTTGATTCGAATGACCGTGCGCGATATCGATTGTAATGAATTCTGGTACAAGACCTTCTTTTGCAAGCTCTTCGATAAATTCGTATTCTTCATCTTTTACGCCAACACTAATTGACGCAATAAGATTTTTTGCTTGCATTGTACGAATAAACTCGGCACGCGTTTTAGGATTGAAGCGGTGCATAATATAGAAATAACCATTTGCTGCTAGTTTTTCAGCAATTGTTTCATCAATAATTGTTTGCATATTAGCCGGTACGACCGGAAGTTTAAATGTGTGCCCACCTAGCGTTACCGAAGTATCGCATTCTGTGCGACTCTTCACGATGCATTTTGCGGGAATCAACTGAATATCTTCATAATCAAATACTGTATCCATAAATAACACTCCTAAAAGACGAATAATATTATATTTTTTTAAAAAAACGTTCGCCATCTGGTAATTTACCGTATATTTATATAATTGTCAACGGGTTTTCATGAATTCGCTTACATTTTCAATAGATATTATTTTCAAAAAGTAATTTTTCCACAAAATGTTAACAATCCCTTATTGAATGCGCTTAAGCATACGAATGTAAACCAGCAATAACAAGGTTTACGAATACTTGATTGAAAATAATGATGCCAAACCCGATGATCACCATCCAAGCTGTCCGTTCCCCTTCCCAGCCCTTGGATAAACGGAGATGTAAAACCACTGCATAAAATAAAAACGTAATAAGCGCCCACACCTCTTTAGGATCCCAGCCCCAGTAACGGCCCCATGCAATTTGTGCCCAAATCATTGCAAACATTAGTCCCCCAAGCGCAAACAGTGGATAACCAATTACTACAGCGCGGTACGATATTTCGTCCATTAATGCGGGATTGACCTTATTCGTGAGCGGCTTCAATAATATGGCCAAGCTTTTGCGGGTGATTAGTCGAATAAGTGCATACAACGCTGTTCCAAAAATAAATGCCCATACAATAGTATTGAGTTTACGTGCCTCAATTGAATTTGGTATTTCAACAAGTCCGATTGCATCGCCTTCCGCTGTCAACGCTCCGTCGTTTACAATCAGTGGAAACATGGAATAAATCGTTTTCTCCTGACCTTGAACCCCTTCAAAAAATAGCGTTCGATCATCCATAGTGACGCTAAAAATTGTAGCCGCGCCAATGAATCCAATTGTCACAACTAGTCCATACAGCACTAACTCTAATGCCCGTGTGCTTGTCGTTTTTTTGTGTACATCTAAAACGCGTAGTAAATAGATAATTCCAGTTGCAAACGCGACGGACAAAATCGCACTTGAAAAAGCAACCGTAATCACATGGATGGCCAACCAATTACTCTGAAGAGACGGAACAAGTGGCGACACTTCCTTTGCAAATACGCCACCATAGCCAATAATAATGAGTGACACTGGTAGCGAAAACAACGCCACAATTGTTTGCTTATACAAATGATACAAAATTAACGTACTGCCAGTGAGCATAATTCCAAAGAACGTCATAAATTCATACATATTACTGACTGGAGCATGTCCAACCGCCATCCATCTAACGAGAAAATACGTAAGCTGCAGTAAAAATGCTGCGTAAGTAAGCGCCAGTCCCACCCGTTCAAAAAGCTTACGAGAAGACTTCACCGCTAGTCCAAACGGAAAAATCGCTATTAATAATAAAATAAAGGCGATAAATAGCACGTTACTACTTAAATTTAATAATTGATCTGCATTCACTTTTATAACCCCCTAAATTGATTGAAGTTTTCACCTCAAGCATTAGAACGTTATCAAATTAAAAAGTATCCTTATATCCCTATAAATTACATTCCAAACAATTATATTGTGAAATTTTTGTTAACTATTAAAGGAACATATTTACTTCCACTCCGAGATAAGTCTATTGTTTTTTCGTTAACTACATAAAATTCATAGTTGACACAAATATATTTATTACTTATTATTTGTGTTAACCTTATTTGAATATAAAGTTTACTTAATTCAATTTTACTATTCATAAGGTAAAAATATTTTTTTCGAGGTGTTATTGTGGAAACAGTATCAAAAGCTAATTCAACATGGCGAACAATCGACTTAGCACATTGCGGACTATTTGCAACGCTAATGATGATTGGTGCCAATATTACTTCGTTTGCACCATTCCTTGTTGTAGGTGGCGTACCGATTACCTTACAAACATTTTTTGCAGTTCTTGCAGGGTTGGTACTTGGCAGTAGAAAAGGTGCCATCGCATGTACGGTTTATATGCTAATTGGTATAGCTGGAGCCCCTGTATTTGCAAAATTTAGCGGCGGCTTTTCTTCAGTCCTATTGCCGACTTTCGGATTTATTGTTTCATTTATTTTTAGTGCATTTGTAGCAGGTTGGATCGTTGAGCGTTATAAAACTCTCCCTTCTTACATAATTGCAGCGCTTGTCGGAACGGCTATTAACTATGTTTTCGGTACTAACTGGATGTATTTTGCGTATACATTATGGGCGGGTGCCCCAGAAGGCTTCACTTACAAAATGGTTTGGCTTTGGATGGTTGCACCAATTCCAAAAGATATCATCTTAGCAATTTTTGCGGGCTTCTTTGCTTATCGTTTACAAAAAGTGTTAAAAATAATCCCTATAAAATAATGGTTAAAATATTTTAGAAAGACACAACTCGCCCAAAATAGGGGGAGTTGATGTCCTTACTTATGTGGATGAGAAAGTTATTCTTTCTTATCCATCAATGAAAAGAGGCAAACATTATGAACTGGCAAACACTAGCCGAAGAAGTTATTACTGGTAAAGAATTAACAAATGAAGAGGCTCTGGCCATTTTAACAACAGAAGATGATGAACTGCTTCCCCTACTGCAAGGTGCTTTTACGATTCGTAAGCATTACTACGGGAAAAAAGTGAAATTAAATATGATTATGAATGCGAAAAGCGGCTACTGCCCAGAAAACTGTGGTTATTGTTCGCAATCTTCAGATTCAACGGCGCCAATTGAAAAATACCCATTCATTTCAAAAGAAGAAATTTTGGCAGGAGCGAAACGTGCATTTGAAAACCAAATCGGCACGTACTGTATCGTCGCAAGTGGACGTGGACCTACACGTAAAGACGTTAATGTTGTCAGTGAGGCTGTAGAAGAAATTAAAGAAAAATATGGCTTAAAAGTATGTGCTTGCTTAGGTCTTTTAAAAGAAGAACAAGCCGAACAACTTAAAAATGCGGGTGTCGATCGTTATAATCACAACTTAAATACATCTGAACGCCATCACGATTATATTACGACTTCACATACATACGAGGATCGAGTGAATACAGTGGAAATTGCCAAAAAACATGGTATTTCTCCATGCTCAGGTGCAATTGTTGGGATGAAGGAAACGAAGGAAGATGTAGTAGATATCGCGCGTGCACTTCGCCGTTTGAATGCAGATTCTATTCCCGTTAACTTCTTACACGCCATTGATGGTACAAAACTAGAAGGTACGAAAGAACTGAACCCGCGCTATTGCTTAAAAGTACTGGCACTGTTCCGTTTTATGAATCCAACAAAAGAAATTCGTATTTCAGGTGGCCGTGAAGTGAATTTAGGCTCGCTACAACCATTGGGACTCTATGCTGCCAACAGTATTTTCGTCGGGGACTATTTAACAACTGAAGGACAAGAAGTAAATAAGGATTATTTAATGCTACAGGATTTAGGTTTCGAAATCGAGCTTGCTGAAAAACAGGCTAAACTGATTAACGTCTAAACTTTGAAACACAACTCGAAATTATTACAGCGCGTATGATGTGGCCCCTTTACTTAAATTCATGTTCGCCATCATTCCAATCCGCCAATATTGAATTAAAGCAGTACATCTTTACGCAAGGCACAAACGATGCCCTTCCCGTGACACGTAAATATATGTATCAATACTAAAACTAAACCTGACTTTTGGCGTATGATGCTGAAGTCAGGTTTTTACAAATGTATGGCTACATTAAAGCTGTTTCGAAATAGAATTAAGCATATTGAGTCACCTTTTAATTTCTGCTGGTAGTTGTATAAAGATTTATATCTTTGAGAGGACCCAGAGATTTAGTGCGTTCGAGACCTGGGTTAGTGCGTTCACACTAAGTTAGTGCGTTCGGGACCTCGGTTAGTGCGTTCACCCTGGCCTTTAGTGCGTTCAGAACCTAAGTTAGTGCGTTCACCCTAATCTCGTTAGCCGGATACCCCAAATTCAATTCATCCACGAACTTATTTAGAGCGCTACCCTAAAAAATTTCACTTTCTTCTCCACCAAAAAACCGCCCCCACTACCAAAATCGGCAATGAAAACGGTCTTTCTAAAACAGATTATTTCTCTGAAACGTGTATAGTCGCGCCTTCTGTAATGGTATTCCCGATTGTACAAGCACGCTCCACAATGACTAATAATTTTTTCTTATACTTTTCTTCCATATTTGCTGGCATTTCAACCGTTGTCTCAAAATGTGTGAAACGATTTGTTACGCCCTCTGCTTTAGAAGCCTTCACTTCGATTTTTAAATCATTTAAATCCACGTTCATTTCATCGCGTTCTAAAATCTTTTCCATTGAAATCGATACACATAAAGCTAATGCTGCTTCTAATAATTCCTTCGGTGATAGCCCTGCTTGATCAGGTGCTTTACTACCGATTATTTGCATGCCTGCACCATTTGAAATTTCATTTTGTCCTTGCTTCCATTGTAATGTTGTCATAACTTCGTCTCCTAATAATCAATTCGAACTTGGCAGAATTTTATTTGCTACTCTATTAAACTAAATGACAGGCTACTTTTTGTTGCGGCTTAATTTCGCGCAATTCCGGTATGTCTGTTTTACACTGTTCTGTTGCAAATGGACAGCGGGTATGGAATACACAGCCTGTTGGTGGATTCAGTGGTGACGGAATCTCCCCCTTTAACACAATGCGTTCGCCAAGCCCAGCATTTGGCACGGCTGAAAATAGAGCCTTTGTATATGGATGCAATGGCTCAGCAAATAAATCATCCGTCAATGCCTCTTCCACAATTGTGCCCAAATACATAATGCCAATACGGTGTGAAATATAACGAACTACGCTAATATCATGCGTGATGAAGAGCATCGTTAAGTTCATATTCTTTTGTAGTGCCTTTAAAATATTTAAAATTTGCGATTGAATCGATACGTCAAGTGCTGAAACAGGCTCATCACAAATCATCACTTTCGGGTTCAAGATGAGTGCTCGCGCGATTCCTAAACGCTGGCGCTGACCACCTGAAAACTCATGCGGATAGCGGAAATAATGCTCCGCCTGCAAGCCGACTGTTTCTAAGATGTGAAACACCTTCGCTTGGCGCTCCGCTGAGTCCCCGATTCCGTGAATGATAAGTGGTTCTTCTAAAATAGAACCGACTTTTTTACGAGGATTCAGTGAAGAAAACGGATCCTGGAACACCATCTGCAGGTCTTTGCGGAACTTACGCATTTCACTTTTAGAAAGCTTCGTTAAATCCTCCCCCTTATAAAGCACCTGTCCCCCACTTGCCTCCGTTAAACCGAGTAGCGCACGTCCAGTCGTACTTTTACCAGAGCCGGATTCGCCTACTAGTCCGTATGTTTCACCTTCATATAGCGTGAGCGACACATCTTTCACGGCACGCACATTTTGCTTCACGCCGCCAAGCTTGCCGAATGCACCGTAAACGGGGAAGTTTTTTTGCAATGAAACGACTTCAACGAGTGCCTTTTGTTCTGTCGTCATGCGCCAAAACCTCCTTTTTCTACATCATATAGCCAGCACTGTACGCGACGCCCTGGCTCCACTTCAACAACTGGAGGCTTTTCCGCACGGCATAACTCCGTCGCAAACGGACAACGCGTCGAGAAATTACAGCCCTTTGGAATATTTGTTAATGAAGGAACGGTCCCCTCAATAACATGTAGTGGTGCATGACGATCTAGATCTAACTGCGGAATTGACTGAATCAACCCTTGTGTATACGGATGCAGTGGCTTGTCAAATAACGCTGTAGTTGGCGATTCTTCGATAATTTGCCCTAAGTACATGACCTTCACACTCGTACAAATATCCGCAACAACGCCTAAATCATGTGTAATAAATAGCACACCCATGCCGAGCTGCTTATTTAACTCCACCATTAAATCTAAAATTTGCGCCTGAATCGTTACGTCAAGCGCCGTCGTTGGCTCATCCGCAATGAGCAATTTCGGACGACAAGCAAGCGCCATCGCTATCATTGCGCGCTGCTGCATCCCGCCTGATAATTCATGCGGGTAATCATCGACACGGCTTTCCGGCGAAGGAATTCCTGTTAACCGAAGCATGTCAATTGTCCGTGCACGAGCCTCTTTTTTCGATAATTTTTGGTGATAACGCAAAACTTCACTAATTTGGTTGCCAATTGTGTAAACCGGATTCAATGAAGTAAGCGGATCTTGGAAAATGATTGAAATGTCATTGCCGCGGATTTTTTGAAGCTTCTTTAATGGTAATGCCAGTAAATCTTCCCCCTCAAACAGCACTTCCCCGTCATATTCAACGGGGTCCGTATGTTCAAGCAGGCGTACAATGGACTGAGACATAACACTTTTACCGCAGCCCGATTCACCAACAATCCCGATGATTTCACCCTTTTCCACTGTAAAACTTAAGCCATTTACAGCAGTTACACGTCCTCGCTCTGTATGAAAATGTGTTTTTAAATTTTTCACTTGTAGTAGAGGCGTCGTTGTCATAAAAGTGCCCCCTTAGCCTTTTAGTTTTTTTCTTTTCCTAGATGGAATGTTTTTCGTACGCGGGTCTAAATAATCTCGCAGTCCGTCCCCTAAAAGATTTAGGCTCAGCACGGCTAATACAATAAATACCCCCGGCACAACAACCATCCACCATGCTTTATAAATCACAAGCTTCCCGGCCTGTAAAATATTGCCCCAACTTGGCTCTGGTGCTGGAATTCCTGCACCTAAAAAGCTTAACGCCGCCTCTGAAATAATCGCTTCGGCAAAGACAAATGTTGCCTGCACAAGTAGCGGTGATAATGTATTTGGCATAATGTGCAACCAAATAATGCGTGAATTACTCGCCCCTTGCGCATGCATCGCTTCAATATACGTTTGCTCTTTAATCACAAGCGCTGAAGCCCTTACGACACGAGCGATATTGGGAGTAAAGACAATCGTTAACGCAATAATTACGTTCAGCGATGACGCACCCAATGCTGCCATTAATGAAATCGCTAATAAAATCCCCGGAATTGCGATTAACCCATCACAAACCCGCATTAAAATATGATCAAGCGGTTTATAATAACTCGCATAAAGTCCGATAATTAATCCGAACAACGATGACAATAATGCCACTGTTACTCCGACAAATAGCGATACGCGAGCTCCGAAAATAATGCGCGTCAATACATCACGGCCAAACTCATCTGTTCCAAAAAGATGTGCTCCACTTGGTGCTAGTAAACGGTCCACAATCGACATTTCATACTGATCATAGCTCGTTACATACGGTCCGATTACGGCCATCAACACAAGCACAAGGAAAATGAAACCGCCGATGAGTAAATTGTAATTTTTTCTGAAACGTTGCCAATTTAACTTACGCTGCTCCGCTTTAAACGTTTTACGTAGCTGGGCAACTGTTTCTTTATCTCGTACTGAAACCATCTGTTACCCCTCCTACTTGCGATCCAGTCGTACGCGCGGATCAACAACGCCGTACAGTAAATCGATTAGTAAATTAATCATGACATACATAAATGTTACCGCGAGAACGACCCCTTGAATAACCACAAAATCACGGCGCACAATCGAGTTCATAATGAGCTGGCCAAGTCCTGGTATATTAAAAATCGTTTCTACGACAACCGCCCCTGTCACCAATGTCCCAAATGTTTGACCAATGACTGTCAAAATCGGTAAAAAAGCATTTCGGAACGCATGCTTCATTAGCACATTCCATTCCTTCATGCCTTTTGCACGTGCTGTTTTAATATAGTTTAAATTGAGCACATCCAACATTGAAGAACGGGTCATCCGTGTAATAAGTGCGGCTTGAATGGTGCCAAGTGAAATCGCCGGTAAAATTAAATATTTGACATGCTCCCATAAACCGTCCTCTAGCGGTGCATATCCGGCAACGGGTAACCATTGCAGCTTCACCCCGACGACAAGCATTAACAATAAACCAAGTAAGAAGCTGGGTACGGCCATCCCAAATAATGACATGCCCATTAATGTAGCGTCTGTCGCGGAGCCGCGTTTATAGGAGGCAATAATCCCGAACGGAATTGCTAACACTAAGGCAATTACTTGTGCGATCACCGCTAGTGAAAAAGTTGGTCCAACATGCTCGGCAATCGCCTCTGTGACCGGCATTTTCATAAAGAGTGAGTTGCCAAGGTCGCCTTGCAGTAACCCTGCTACCCAACTAATATATTGTTCGTGAATTGGTCGATTAAACCCTAGCTCTTCATTGAGCGCCTCAATTTGCTCCTGTGTCGCCTCCATCCCTAATATCGTAGCAGCAGGATCCCCTGGTGTAATATGAATAATGAGGAAAATAACGATCGACACAACGAAAAGAACGGGAATAATCGATAAAAGTCGTTTAAAAATATAAGCAAACATTGACAATTCCCCTTAAATAAATAGTGGTAAAAATAGTATAACTTGCTAGAAAGTAATTGGAAATGGATAAAGAGGTTGTCTTCAAGAGACAACCTCTTTTTGCGGCAAAGGCCTAGTTAAAAGAACAGGACCGCTATTATTTAGCTAATTTTGCATTCCATACAACTGGTGCTTCAAATAGCTCAAAGCCTTCTAAATCTTTATTAATTGCAACAACACCGTTATAGTGGCCGATGACTGTTGATGATGCATACTCATACATATACGTTTGTACTTTTTCCCACTCTGCTTTTGCTTCTTCAGGAGTTGAAGCTGCACGCGCTGCCGCTAAACCAGCCTTAATTGTTTCGTTATCAAGTCCAGCCCAGTCAGGTGTTACTGCTAATAATTGTGCAGGTGTAATTTGGTAACCTGTGCTCGCTACGAAAATATCCCAAGTAGATCGGTCATTTTTCGTTTCTAACCACGTTGGGAAGTCGAAAGTTTCAACTTTAACATTCATGCCGATTTGGCGTAATTGTTCTTGGATTACTAATGTAGCTGTGTACATCTCGTTATAATCTTTTGTTGTTAATAATGTAATTTCTTCACCGTTATAACCCGCTTCAGCAAGTAATTTTTTTGCTTTTTCTGCATCTGCTTGGTTATAGTACTCAGCGCCCGCTTCTGTTGACCACTGTGTTTGGTTTTGGTTTAAATAACCTGGTGCTAATGCATAAAGCTCTGGTTTTGCAAAGCTTGCTAACATAATTTCTTCGTTGTTAAACGCTGCTAGTACGGCTTGACGAATTTCTTCATTTGCTAACACACCTTCATTTGTATTGAAGAAAGCTGTTAACGTACCACCTGGGAATGTTTGAAGTTCGACATTTGGATCCGACGCTAATTGGTCATAGTTTTCGATTGGAATACTATCCGCGATATCATACTCACCAGTTTGAACACCCGCAATACGCGTAGAGTGATCTGTTACGAAATGATAGTAAAGATTTTCTGTTGGTGCTGTAATTTCACCCGTAAAGCCGCTTGCATCGCCTTCAAGTGATACGTAATCAGCGTTACGTACTAAATGGATATACTGATCTTGCTTCCACTCTTGGAATTTATAAGCACCTGTTCCGATATACTCAGAGAACCCTTCTGCAGTAGCTGATTCAACAATTTCTTTAGGCATAATTGCTGGGAATTGTGCTTGAGAAGCCATCAAAATTAATACATCTGAAGTAGCTGTTTTCGTTGTTAATTCAACTGTATATGGATCAACTTCTGTAAAGTTTGCGCCTTCTAAAAGTGCTTTTGCACGAGACGAAGTGACTAACCAACGATTCATTGATGCAACAACGTCCGCTGCAGTCATTTCGTTGCCGTTATGGAATTTAACGCCTTCACGTAATTTGATTGTGTAGGTTTTGCCATCTTCGCTCACTTCATAAGACTCAGCTAATACTGGCTGTGGTTCATAGTTTTTATCCAGTTGGAATAATTGTTGATAAATATTCCCAGCGATATCAAGAGCAACAGCTGATACAGTTTGCGCTGAATCCAGTGTTGGTGGTTGTGCAGTTAATGCAATGTTTAGTGTGTCACGGTATTCTACTGCTTGATCTGCTTGCGATGTTTCATTTGTGCTAGTAGAAGATGAATCTTTGTCGCCACATGCAACTAATGCCGTTGATAATAGTAATGCTGCAAGTGGTAATTGCCATTTTCTTAACTTCATAATCGAACTCCCTTTTCTTGTAATTATTAGCTTATCTTAAAAACATATCAGTTTACTATGTTTTAATATGAATTAATAATATGTTAAATTCATAATGATTGTCAACAAAATCTTAATAATCTTTTTGTAATTTTTGTAAAACGTATTCGAAATGCCTATTCGTGCCCGTTTACACGCGGGCACGCTGCTTGAGAGCCCGAAGTGAACGTAAACGCTCCACCACTTGAGGGCAGATTGCGACTTCGAGCGTGCGGTACGAATGACTAGACATTACTAAAAAGTTATACTTTCATATCCACTAAAAAAGAGCTCTACCGCATGCAGTCGGTACAACCCTCTTCCTAAATTATTCTTCTAGATATGAGCAGCAGTAATCCGTTACCGCATGCACTTTTAGTTGGAACTTATCATTCGCCGGCACGTAAAAAATGCCGCTGCCTTCGATTGTTTGCCACTCGCCATCTGTTAGTTTATATGAGAGATGCCCTGCTGTAATTGCCATTTCTTCCTTAAGTGCTGTTGAAAATTCATATTCCCCTGGCAACATAATGCCTAATGTTTTTTTCGTGCCATCCGGTAAAATGGCAGTTCGGCTCGTCACTTTCCCGTCGAAGTAAATATTTGCTTGCTTGTCTAATGTTACGTTTACTAATTGTGTCATAATTCCCATCCTTTTTGCTTAATTAATTCACTATAGCATATTTACGAAATGAAAATTCAGACTATTTTTAGATGAGATTAATGCTAAATAGGGATGTTATAACAATCCATCCACCTCAGCCAATACATCCCCTACTTTCCCTTGGATGACGAGGTCAAAATCATGTGCATGCTGTGCAACGTCTAAGTTAATATACACTAGCTTGCCGCGCGTCATGGCTGGTAGCTGGTTGACCGGATATACTTCTAAGCTCGTACCGATGACAATAACTAAATCAGCCTGCTGAATTGCCCGCAGTGAATTTGTCCACGCCCTTTCAGGCAACGTCTCGCCAAATAGCACAACATTTGGACGAAGTGGACCACTACAATACGTACAACACGCATCCGCTAAAAATCCACCTAGCTGACCCGGCTTGCCGCATTCACGACAACGTACTGTTTGAATATTGCCATGTAGCTCTTCCACCTGTTCACTACCTGCTAGTTGATGGAAGCGGTCCACATTTTGCGTAGCTACAAGCGCTACAAGCCCACGAAGCTCCCAGTTAGCAAGAATATCATGCCCTGCATGTGGCTTGCAATTAGCCAGTGCCTTTATCCGCATTTGATAAAACTCACGGAATAACGGGTAATTATGCTCCAGTGCGTCAACACACGCTACTGTGCGCGGATCAATATTACGCCACCAGCCCGACTCAGAACGAAAATCCGGCACCCCGCTTTCAGTTGACATCCCGGCCCCCGTTAGTACAACGGTATTAGTTGATGCTAAAAGCCAGTCCTTTAATGTAGATATTGACATCGGTCTCACTCCTTCACGTAAATGGGTGACTATTTCATACCTAATATTTTCCACCATCTAACACGCTAACACAATTAAAAAGATATATCTCACCTAAAGTAGTAATTGTTTAAACAAAAAAAGACCTGAGTCCGGTATTAAACCGGATTCAGGTCTTTAAACAAATTCCGAAGAATTAAAGTTTTACGATGTTTGTTGCTTGTGGTCCACGGTTGCCTTCTTCTACTGAGAATTCAACTTTTTGACCTTCGTCAAGTGATTTGAAACCGTCACCTTGGATAGCTGAGAAGTGAGCGAATACGTCGTTTCCGCCTTCTACTTCGATGAAACCGAAACCTTTTTCTGCGTTAAACCATTTTACTGTACCTTGTGTCATTTGAATGACCTCCAATAATAAATTTAAAAATACTCGTTTTTTCAAGGGATCAAAAAAATTCACTTATTACAAAAAGTACCGAACAAACACGATTACTCTTTGTAATAGGTGAATTCAATTTTTCCTATTGAAGGAATATAATTATTACCCTTATAGTATAACAGCTTAACCAATTTGTCAAACATAATTTCGGGATTTTTTTTGAGTACCTTGTGAACATCGGCTTTTCTTTCTAATTGGGGTGAGCGGATTGTGGATGAGCATGGCGAGATAATATGTACTTCAACGTAAATTACTTGTAATGCTACCTAACCGACTTTTTAGGAAGGACTGCGATGATCTGCCTTTGGAATATATACATTATATAGCCCACGCTGATCATCTGGTAAAGAACGAAGCGCCAAAAACGAAAAGTACTCACCACAGACGCCCTTATTCGTAAAAATTTTACCAAGCGAATTCCCCGACTGTTCGCGGTATGTTGTATGCGCCTTTACTAAATTATTTTCTTTTATTGTCTTAGCAATCTTTTTTTTAAGCTTTTTAAAGAAACTCATGATCTCGCTCCTTACTATATTTTTTTCGGGTTCTCTGTCTCGTATGGAGGGCCGAAATAATTACGTTTAATTAATTTTTATTAAATTTATTATGGCCATTTGTTCAAATAGCCATAATTGATATACGACTTATTTGAAATTAAGCGCCCATGACACATATTTACGGATAAGTTGTATCTAGAATTGGTCAATCCGCACATTTTGTTAAAAAAATTCCGTCAATAATATAACTTTACTTAAAAAAAGATTGAGCAATTTGAATTTTAGAGATGACCGTTTTTTATGCGATTATCCTTTTAGATGCTAAAACACTCATTCTTCTTCAAAATTATGGGTATGTAAGGGAGTGAATCCTGCTTTAGATAGTGAGCAAATGTAAATTTTGTCCTTCCATTTGTTTTATGGATCGCCTTTGATTTCTTGAGTGGTTAAGGGTGTGCCTCTGCATCTTATTAATTTAGTTTCGTATATTTTAAACTTAAAAAGCTAACAATGGAATTAATATGGAGTTTTACCGTTCTTCCAAAAATGCTTTTTTACATATAGAGGTGAGGGATGTACATGTTTTGGAAAAAACAATCAAATGAAAATAAGCATGATTCTCAATCAAACGCAGAATCAGAATTATCAATAGAAGCTCTAAAAAAAGCCCTCGTTCAAATGGATGATGCGGAATTTGTGGAAATCAACATTTCTGAAAATCGAAATGTTGATCTTATCTACGTAAGAACCCTTATTGACCAAGAAAGATTAAATGAAAGCATTGTAAAACCTTTATCTAACTGTTCCAAACAATCCATTCAGGAATGCAATGTTCACTCAACAATAAACTCTATTTCCACTTTTAAAGAAGCAAAAAAGCAGCTGTTTAAAGGAGCAGTCTTGTTATTTGACTCTTCGTCAAACCTTTGGTTCGCTATCCCTTTAGAAAATCCACTTGGACGTGCAATTGAACCATCCGATACTGAAACCATCCTTTTAGGAACAAAAGACAGCTTCAGTGAACAGCTAGAACAAAATATTACGCTCATTCGTAGACGTCTTCCAACACATGATCTGAAAACAGAGAAGTTCACCGTTGGTTCTTTAAGTGAGACAAATGTGGTCTTATTATACATAGAAGGGCTGACCAATCCAGAATTTGTTTCAACCGCCAAAAAGAAGATTTCGGAAATTAATTATGATCTCTTCTTTGATTCTTCTCAAGTAGCGGCATTCATGGAGGAACATCATGACAGTATTTTTCCTCAGTTTCAGCAAACTGACCGACCTGATGTTGTTGCTTATTCTTTGGGATTAGGAAAAATTACGATTTTGGTAGATAATACGCCTTTTGCTCTCGTTGCCCCAATTACTATTTTTCATTTGTTCCAATCACCAGAGGATAATATTAATCGATGGGTAGTTGCCAGTTTTTTGCGCATCATCCGATATGTAAGTTTTATTCTGTCTATCACATTGATACCATTCTACGTGGCATTAACAACTCATCACTATCAAATGATTCCTTTACAAACACTTTTCGTCCTGGTGGAGTCAAGGAGCAAGCTTCCGTTCACTCCTTTTTGGGAAGCATTTATCATGTTGATTTTTATTGAAATTATAAAAGAAGCAAGTTTAAGGATGCCAACAAAGACCGGTCAAACACTTGGGGTTATTGGGGGCATTGTAATTGGTCAAGCAGCAGTTGAGGCTGGTTTGGCAAGTAAGGTGTTAATTGTCATGATAGGGATTTCAACTATCGGATCCTTTCTTGTTCCTAATTACCTTGTGACAAAGGCGAATTCATTGATTCAATTCATTCTTCTTGTATTTTCTTCGTTTCTTGGGATAGTAGGGATTATTCTGGCAATGATTATCATTTTAGCCCACCTTAATAGCTTGTCTTCACTCAAGCAGCCATATTTATCCCCTGTTGCCCCTTTCTACGGAAAAGATTGGCTTGACCTATTCATTCGAGGGCCTTTAGTCAAAATGAAGGAGCGTCCAGAACATCTTAAACCGCTGAAGATGAAGAGATATCAAACTAGGAGATGAACTGATGGAAGCCCTTCAATTATTTAATAAGAATGAAACCTATAATGGGTTCTATGTCATGTTGATGGTAAATCGCCTCCAAATGCTTTACTTTTTTTTGATTATGCCAAGATTTTTGATCCATTCATATATGATTTGGGTGATTATAGCGGTCGGCATATTGTCTCAACTAAACATTCTTCTTTTATCCAAATGGTTTTTAACCCGGTTTTCTAGCGAAGGATACAACGGATTTGTCCAATTATTCGGAAAAAAACTTGTACGTCTCCTCTCATTCATCGGGTTGTTCTTTATCCTGCTTAAACTTTTCGTGATTGTGTTAGGATTCTCAGAAATGGTTCAAATATTTATGTTTCCAGCTACAGATTCAAATTGGCTTATCTTTTTTATTCTGTTGTCTTGTTTGTATGTAGCATGGAAGGGCGTTGAAAAAACTATACGTTTTGTCGTGATTTCATTTTTGTGTACATTTTGGATGTTCTTATTCTTTGCTTTTTTCTTCTTTCCTCCAATAGCGCAACTCAGTGATTTGTATCCGATTATTCCAATGGAATTAAGCTGGAATTCCTGGAAAGGAATATTTTTAATTTTATCTTCATTTTCAGGGCCTGAATTTCTGGTATTTTTGGGACCGTGGTTTAAAACAAATAATAAGACATTTCGCTATTTGTCTTATGGCAATGCTCTAACCGTTATAGAGTATGTATCCTTATATATGGCGTCCTTATTCTATTTCGGTTCCAATTATTTAAGTAAAAGTCAATTCCCAATTGTCACTATGGCCCGTTATTTTCAAAATCCAGTAATTGAACGTATTGATATGGTCATGCTTTCTTTGGAATTATTTAACATCGTCTTTGCGGTTTCAATTTTTCTACTGCTGTTTTATGGAGCATCTAAAATAGCTACTGGGAAAATGGAGAGACCACCGAGTCGAGTAGGCTTTTTATTCAGTGTATTCATTATTTTAATTGGAATGATTCTTGTGAATGAATGGATTTGGAAGTCAGATGAAAAGCAGGTTATTTTACTTAATCTTCAAATTTTAGCAGGAAGCTTAAGTTACTTAGTGGTTCCAATTATTATTATCGTAGTGATGAAGATAAAGGGGTTTAATAAACATGAGACTACGAAAGAAGATGGCTAAAAAATTGTCAATCATATTTATGGCATTATGGTTAACTGGATGTGCCCCTTTTACTGAAAATAACATTATTGAAGAGCTTACTCCAGTCACATTTTTATCACTTAGTAAAGGGGATGAAGGTAAAATAAAAATCAGTACTATTTTGCCTTCCCTAAGCAAAGAAAAAAAGAGTGTAATGACGCAAGAAGTAAGCTTAATAAAGGAGGGATTAAGGAATTTTAATTTAAACTTCTACCAGGAAATGAAATCTGGGCAAATGCGAATGCTGATAATTAATGAAGACCTCGGAAAAGAGGGGATTATGTCCATTATTAATGTGTTCTTGACTGATCCGGATATTTCTTTGAGGATGTATTTAGTTATCGTAAAAGGAAATTTTGAAGAATACTTGGAAAATCAATTGGACAAACAAGAAAATCTTGATTACTCTTTTTACCGAATGCTGAAGCACTATGAGGAAAAAAATCAGGGAGAATTAAGTGTCGTTAATCTACATGAATTTAAAAATTGGTTATATACTCCTTATTCAGATCCTTTCTTACCTGTATTCAATATAGAAAATGACGCAATCAGCTATGAAGGTACAGCCCTGTTTCAAAATGATAAACTAGTTGAAATAATAACAACTTTTGATGATCGTATCTTCCAGCTGTTAAACAACGATCACTACTTAGCAGTTTTACCGATCCCAGAACTAAAAGTTGTTTTAGGTCATGTTAGGTCTAAAACGAAAGTGGATATCAATAAAAGCTTGTCTACAATGACCTATACAGTGAATATAGACTCAAGAATTGAAGAATACCGGGGAGAAAAGCAATTATTTGACCCAAAGGATTTAGAAGATTTGAAAAAAAATATCCAATCCAATCTTGAAAAACAAACTCAAGAACTAGTAAAAAAGATGCAAGAATTGAATGTGGATCCATTACAGCTAGGCATCCATACATTAAAACCATTCTCAAAACCAATGGATGAAAAAAAATGGATTGGACTTTTCGAGAAGATGGACATTAAGATTGATTATCAGTTTAATATTGAGCCTTTGACGGATTCAAACGCAAAAAGTTAATTACAATAAAAGCAAAAAACGCACTCACGTGTATGGTAAAGTCTTTTTATAAAACTAAAGATTGCTTATTAGAGAATAAAAAAAGCGATTTAAATCCCACCGTAAAACCCAATAGAAAATATAATAAATGAAAAATCATTTTCGGTAAAGATTTGAGAAGGACCTTCAACTATAAGATTCTCTTTTACTGCAAGTATTTTAAATTCGGCAGAGTTGAAAGAAATGACGATTAAATAAGTCACGTCAAATACCTATATGTATACATCATAGCTACTAGTTGTCCTGTAGAGGAGAGAAAGCGAAGCGCGGTAGGAAAGATGAACAATATCTACTCTAGGAAAAGAGCAATATGCGTCAACAAATCATTTTTTATCATATCCCAAGTAAATCTTTGCCCCTCTGTCTCTTTGAGTTTTGAATCAACATTAGGTAGCATCATTATAATAAGTGCCGAAAATAATAAAGCCACTACATTCACATGGATGGCAGTATAAGGAGTACCCAACCAAAATAAAATCCCAGCAATGGCGGGACCTATTAGTGAACCACACGAGTTGATAAAACTTCGCAGTGCATTAAAGCGTTGCCGATCTTTTTCAGGTATTAGTTTAGTCATATAAACCATAGATGTAGGTTGAAAAAGGCATTTGCGTCTTCGGTTGTTTTGGATATTTTATATTGCGAGGAGTTCTTTAGTACCCCTCCCGCTCCTCCGCTACTTGTGTCAGCCAAGGTTGCACTTCTCCGTACTTCATTGCTTTTTGCAGTCTCATTTTAATATACTGTTGCAGCTCAGGATCTGTACAGAAGATAAAGCAACCTTTTTGCCCACGTGTCATGAGGGTCCGGTATGTGTTACGAATGATCGGATCAGCTTGGCGCATCGCTTCTTTAGGATTTTCCTTCATCATCTTCTTGATACCTTTGAGGGATTGGTCGGTTTTAGCTCGTTTTGTGTGGTCTGTGATGACTTGTCCATTTTCATAGCGTAAATCGTCACCGATAATCACGCCAACATAGTCAAACTCAAGTCCTTGAGCCGTGTGAATACAGCCCGCCTCTCGAACCGAATTATTTTCGATCGCCCATGTGTTGTGAATGTTCCAGCTGATACTGAAATCTTGTTCAGGGATCGAGATATCAAAATGATTTGCATCAGTGCGCCCTTCTTTTGGCCATTCCCAGCAATAGCCTGCCATAATGCGCGATTTATTGTTACTATTATTGAGCTGTTCAATTTCTTTTAGCAACTCATTCGGATTATCAAATACACGCACATCATATTCCATTCCATAATCATGTGTATTAGCTGTTTCACGAATTTCAAGAACATCGTCAAGCCATGCAATATAGGCATCTGAGCCGTCGCATCTGAACTGAGAAGTCAATTGCCCTGAAATGACCTCTGCTTGAAATTCTTTCGCATACTGTTTGATCACATCAACGCTACCAATATCACTTAGCGTCACCTTTTGATTTTCATCAATGAAGAACAGGCTAAACTTCGCCGCCTTAATAAGCTCCTTCACCTGATTTTCGCCTTTATTTTTGAACATACCGGACTTTTCATTTAGACGGTGCGCTTCATCTATAATAATGACATCTATTTCGTTCAGCTCGGCTTCAGTAAAGCTTCCTGACCCCTTGAACAAATTATCGATATGCGTTTTGCGGAATGTGCCCTTTAGTTTTGTCGCATACACATCACGAGGTGCAGAATTTTTAGACACATAGAGAGTCATTAGCCCTTGATTAATAAGATTCACAAGCAAATTTATCGCCATCACGGACTTACCTGTACCCGGTCCACCTTCAATAACCATCACTTGCTTCTTATGATTCTGCACACAATCCAAAGCCAAATAGAGTGCATCCTCGTAAAACACCTTTTGCTCATCAATCATGATGAATTCCTCATTACCCTGTAGCATATTGCTTAAGTAATCTTGAAGTGATTTCGACGGTCTAATGCGCCCATTTTCAATTTGAAAAATAAGCTGATTTTGATCGCCCTTACGAATATATTTTTTAATAAAATCACGTAATCGCTGAATTTCACCTTTTGTAAATACAGGTGCCTTCTCTAAATGCTCAGCATATATTGCATCCGTTAACGGATCTTCCTCCGTCTTACGGTAATTATGTAAATAGGCGCAGGGATTTAATCTAATATGTTTATCTTGTACGTTTTCATTGAAATCCTCTATTAGCGCTGCATATGACCAAGCCTGATACGATGGATGCGTGACCTCACGCAAACCACGTCCTAGCGCAGTCCGCACCAGCGCATCTTTGCCGCTAACTTTTTCTACTTCCGTCCACTGCTTTAGCTCCACAATAACAACATGATCCTGCGTTCCATCATTGCCCGCCACAATAAAATCTACTCGCTTTGACGTATTCGGAATCTTAAACTCAATCGCCACTGCCGCATCACTCGGAATATCCTGATCCTGCATCACATTCGACATACGCTGCAACGAATTTTCCCACGACAAAATCTCCTGCTTCGACGTCCGGCCAATCTTCTCCTGATACGAGGAATACAAACGCTCTACTAACAATTCATTGGTTACGTCAGATATAAACTCGGTTTTTGTTGATTCGTAAATGATCACAAGTATCACATCCTTTCATTAATATTCCTACGTTAAATGCTCATTTATCTAATCATAACAGAATTAAAATGGAAAATACCCACAAATGCCGTTATATCAACATTTGCGAGTATTTCAATTTGTATTAAAATGATTTTGATTTGTTCTAAGAATACCAGTATTCAGGACATAAAAACCCTTGTAAATACTGAATTTACAAGGGTTTTAGTGGCGTGTGTAAAATTTTTTTAAATGATTTGGCAATGTAAATCTCGAAAGTACATATTTCTCTTTCTTTAATAGTGTCTTGCCTCAAGCATAAATTTTTTCGCTAATTACATCATACTGCTCATAAAGCGAAAGTGTACAATATCTTTAACGATGTGTTCCAAAAGTGCGAGATATCAAGGTTTGTAAAAATCAGAGGTATAAAATTTTTAATAAGGTATTATCGTTTCCCACTGAATTGCGTTAGCAAAATGTTAACAACTAGTTACACACACCACCTGTGTGGAGTGTATGTGGCAACACATGAGATGTCGATGAGTTTAAGTAATTGGCTAGCTACAGTTTTTTTAATTTCTTTATTGTATCGTTTTTGGCTCATAAAACAGACACGTCCTATCTCGGTTTTTATAATACCCGTTAACCAAAATGTGTCTATGAATTTAATCTACATTCACCTGAATTCCCCTTGGTTATTAACGCGTCCGCATCGAATTAGTATTAAAGCATTTTCAAAAAAGAACATATTCATTCATCTTAGGTGTATTCCCATCAACAAACGTTTTTTAGAATACTACATAATAAAAGAACACATCCATAGTCATGAATCCGTTCATAAATGATTTTACTTGTTCAACCAAATGTCGTCCTGCATCTTTCTATCTCTCTCCATTATTGACTCAATATAATTTGCCAATCGCATGACTACTTTGCAATGTGTAAATCCATTTTGCTTAAAAAGGGCTCTATGCACTCCTAAATCTATGATTACTGACCGTTCTTCATGTTTTCTTGTGCTATTTTTACTAGCTCCTTAACCATACTCCCCCCGATTTTCCCACCTATTTTGCCTGCATGAAATGAAGTAAGTTGTCCGTTATATCCATCTTCCAGAGGAATACCTAATCCTTTTGCTACTTCAAATTTTGCATCTTCAGGTTTATTTGTACCGATGATTTCCACTTTTAATGCATTAAGCGCCTGTCTTGCTTCAGGTACAAGAATTTTATTTCGACTTTTCCTTCCCATCGAATCCCTCCCTTACTTTTTAGCGTAACCAGTAAAAGCATAAAAATGTTAAGTAGATAATGTAAGTCATTCATCATTTATGTAATTAGTGTTCAAACTGATTTCAAAAGTAAACCAGTTTTTAAAATCAGAATATTTTTAAAGTTTAGGTAAAAACAGCAGCTTTATTCATCTATCTGTTATATAATAGAAAAAAATAAATTAATTGTTATATATCAAAAGGGAGGGATTTTAAATGATTTCAGAACAAGAGCGTCAAAATATGGTTCATTTTTTAGTTATGTATTTTGGATCAGATCTAAATCAGTTGAAAAATTTGAGTGATTCTATGTTAGAAAGCACATACGAATTCGCCTATACTAGAACATTAATGGAATGTGATTTCTAGAAAAGAACCCAAATAGCAAAAAATAAACGCTGAATTCACAAAAAAAAATGCGTATGGAAAAATAAAAATATTTAATACTATTAAGGATTTCACTTCAAATTCAATGACTAGGAGGGTTAACCCGATGAGTGCGAATGATCGTTATCTCTGAAGGACCATCAAAACTGAATAAAGCTAATGTACAGTTTTCTTAAGTAAATCTTAAGATTCCATGCAGTAGTGAGGCAGTTTGTCATGAAGGAATATAAGTAAGTGGTAATCAAACCCGGAATTTAATTCCGGGTATTTTTTGTTTTGGTACTACTATACAAAGGAAAAAAGAACAAACCCCAACAAAGAAATCTGTTCTAAATTACTCACTATTCTAATTGCAATCACACCACCGCTTCACATGTGGTACCTAGACAGATAAACTATTATTTAAAAAGCACATCCCCTTCTAACCATTCAGCGATAAGAATGCCACAGTCCTTATACTAGTTTTTTATTCAACTAGCACCCGTAAGCCCTCCACGCAGCAAAAAGAATGGAGTTGTTTTTTCGATATATCTATCAACTCAATATAATCACACAGAAGGCTCAGCCATTTTGGTTTTAGCTAATTAATAAATACCTTTAAGAAGCTCTTGATATTCTATACGAAACTTTATTATAACGACTTCTTAATGGTCTCGGTTTATAATATAATTCAAAAAATGCTTTAGGAAAGTAGTATTACGTGGCATCTCTTGCAATGCTTCCATTGCAGTACAGTAATTTTCCCACATCTCCTTTTTGGCACCTTCCTGACCCAATATTGATACGAAGGTTGAGTTATTGTTTTCCGCATCCTTGCCTATGGGTTTTCCAAGTAAGGTTGTATCTCCCTCAACATCAAGCAAGTCATCCTTAATCTGAAACGCAATGCCTGCATGACGGGCAAATTTTTTCAAAACTTCCATTTCTACTTCATTTGCTTGGGCGAGAATTGCTGGCATTATAAGTGAAGCTTCGAAGCCTATGCCTGTTTTATAAAAGCACATCATATTTAATTGTTCCAGTGTCAGTTGTCTCCCTTTAGAATCCAAGTCCATCGCTTGCCCTATACACATATTTGCTGTTGTTTGGGCCGAGTATTTTATTAGCTTAAGAACAGTCTTCGAATCGAACTGATCAAGAGATGTTTGTTCTTCAATAGCCTTTTGAGTTAGAAAAAGACCAGTTATCTCAGATATGGCAATGTTGTACACCTCATGGAGAGTTGGACGTCCCCTACGAGTGGATGAATTATCCTGGGACGGTAGATCATCAAAAATTAGAGATGCTGTATGCATATATTCCAATGATCTCAAAAGTGGCTCGATTGCCGATTCATTTAATCCATACGCTTTTACGCCAATGAACCAAGTGACTATCGGCCTCAATCGCTTTCCATCACCTTCTAGACTGTAATTTGCAGCATCAATTATCGGCACTTCCATCAAAGTCATATTCTCCATTTTAGGGTTATTTAATATGTTGTTGATCTGAAGGCGTAATGTTTTAATTGTATTTATAAAGTCTTCCTGTTCTTTCCGTTCAATTTTCAAAATGGTAATCATATGGTCACGAAGCAGTTTATCAAAGAAATCTACATCATCTGCATTTCGAACCATGTCTTGGATAAGTCTATTAAATTTACGATTTCCTGAAGCAAATATGCCCATAACTTCGTTGTATTTTTCATTACCCACTCGTTCTTTAAATCGTTTCAGTCCGTTTATAGCCCGATCCAAAATTACCTCACGAGTCTTAATGTCTGAGTTATACACGTTATGAATCAAATTGGAGATAACCGTCCAGTACAATTCAAAGGGGTTTATTAGATCCAAACGTTTATCGTGATATTTTAAATAATAGGTATAGGGTGTTACCGCACCATCCCTCATGTCATCAAACATATCTGCAAAATCATCAGCCAGTTGATTGTAAATGCCATAAAAGAAAGTTCGGTTGTTCAATTCCTTATCCTCTGGAGCACCAATTACTGAACGGACAATTAATCTTGAAGAAGAGGATTTTAAAATGACAGGAATATAAAGCTCTTCATTGGTGTAATTTGCATTAGATAAATCCTTTACACGGTCCACTTCCTGGGAATTAAAAAACACATAGGATTGCTCTAAAAAATTATTTTTTGTCTCTCGTCGCTGATGTTCCTTAATATACACAAAGGCATCGCGGAGTTCCGAATGAATATATCTGATCAAGCCCACGTTAATTCCAGTCCACTCTCCCAATTCGGGAACAGATCCTGTGATAAGTGTTGTACGTATTAAATCGGTGTATTGTTTCTCCTCTCTATCGGATAAAATTTTCGCATCTAGAAGATCATCAATAAATGGATAGGTTAGACCATAGGAATAGCCAAGCCTAATAGCTTTATCAAGTCTCCGAGTACGTTCTTCAGGAGATGTTTCATCCTCCATTTCTTCAACCTCTTGCATGATAATTCCAGCAATTATTTTAATGAGTTTTCTCTGGGCTTGCTCAACATCCATCTCCTTTGGAATGTTGGAGGATACAGTCTTTAGTTTGTTTATCACCCAGATTAGGCTCGATTCCACACCTTCCTTCTGGGCAATCCGGTACAACTCGACCATGCTAAACGTCTCGTCTTTGTCTCCTTGATTTGTTGCGGTAGAATGTATTAGGTGATTTTTCAAACTATCAACTACACGGCAAATCCTTTTCAATGTTTCGGGTGAGTCAAGGGCTTTGCCAAAATCTCGCATAAATATATAGGAAATGCTTCGATCTAGGTAATTATCTAGTTTGCCTGTGTAATTTAGCCATTGGATATAATTGTGATATCCCTGAGAATCAGGTTTGCCCTTTCCACGCGAAAACAAGGATAATAATGAAGGATAATGAATATGTTTGTGTTTCCACAATCGTATATCTTCAGTTAGGGTTGAGACATAAGTCTTTTCCATGACTTGCGCATAAAGTGAATTAAAATAGTGAGCAGCCTTCTGCTCAGCTTGCCGATAGCATTCATCGGCATTTATTATTAACTCCTCATTCATTCGATAACACACCTTCACTTTAAGTTCTCTTTTATCCTTTTTGAAAAACAATCTGAACCAATATTAGAATCCTATCTAAAAGATATAATATTTTCCAATTATAACATCTGACATTTTCTCTAACTTGTTTTCTACTTCTCGACTTATGGTCATTATCCTCATACCAATTAATTATCTGATTAACAATCTATTCTTCTTTAAATCCCTAAATTCCTATTTTGCACCCGAAAGCACTTTATATGGAGCTTTTATTCATTGAAAAATAAATATGCATGTCGATTTATGTACAATAGGTTCAACTTAAGACTCTCATTCCCTTTCAGTTTCCCATTGAGCTATCATTTTTACCTCATTCATTAAGTACTCTACAAACTGATCATCCTTTATCAACCATGCTTCATAATTTCGTTTTAAAAACCGTTCGCCTTCTTCAAAACTTGTAACGGCTTGTTCCATTACGGTTTTATTTTTTTAATCCTCCAGTCCTGATCATTTTGGATAAAAAACCTCCGTTTCATAGTGATTAACACAAATTTGATAGGATTTAAAAAATTGGTAAACAATCGGTTTCATTTGACTATTCATTAACATAAGATGTTAGGGTGAGTGGTTGTTATCTACTCAATATATATTATTGGAGAGTGATTCAATGGCGGAAAGATCAAAACTTATTGTGGAAGTAGTTCCATTTGGACCAGACCAAGAAACAATGAATCAATTAAGAAGTATCTGTGACAATCATCCTATTATCCAACCGTTTTTACGTGGAACCAGGCATCTGTTGCTATCGTTTGAATTGCTTGATCTTGAGGATATTCCAGGAAACAAATCCATAAACCACCCCAAAAGTTCTAAACCTACACCACCAAGTAATTTTTTAGCCACATACTATGACTACACCAACAATCGTACAGTAATAGCCACTGGACCCATTCATGATCCTGGATGTATCAGTGCCTCCCAGTTAGATATGCAGCCGTTGCCAAGTACTGAGGAGTTTGAGTTAGCTCTAAATATTGTTCGAGATCACCCTGAGCTCGGCTGCTTAATTCGAGAAAATCTTGTGCGTCCTTACAGAGCAATGCCGGCACTCATCGATACAGAGCTTCCAGACGGCCGTATTGAAAGGACCCTTGCGGTTGGACTTCTTCCTGTTGAGGAAGATTCAGAGGATAGAACACAGAATACCGGAGAACCTTTACATCAGATTGTCGGAGTTAATATGATTAGACGTGAAGTAATCTTATATGAAACTGGTGCACCGCCATTTTCAACAGCAAGTGTTCAAATCTGTGAGCCCCCGCCCGATGCCAATCAACCTACGGCAAGAAGAGGAACTTTGGGCCAATACCAAGTAAGAGTGTTGCAAGGCGATACTGAGGTATGGAGTTTCCTTGCAGTGAGACCGGCTGCTTCTTCAGGTATAGTTGGTTCAGGTATCGAACTTCGAGATGTGCTGTATCGTGGAAAAAAAGTATTATCCCGTGCTCATGTACCAATCCTTAATGTTCGCTACGATAATGATGTTTGCGGCCCTTACCGTGATTGGCAGTGGCAGGAAGGGAGGTTTGAAGCTATTGGAACAGATATTGCGCCCGGATTCCGTATGTGTTCCACCCCTGCAAGAACCATACTAGATACTGGCTTCGATACTGGTAACTTTTTCGGTGTAGCTATCTATGTTGATGGGGATGAAATAGTATTAGTTAGTGAATTGGAAGCTGGCTGGTATCGATATATTAGTGAATGGCGCCTCCACAACGATGGTACGATTCGCCCACGATTTGGATTTGGGGCAATAGCCAATTCGTGTACATGCAACCCTCATACTCACCACGTATATTGGAGATTTGATTTTGATATTCGGACTGAGGGTAACAACTTTGTACAAGAGATCAACGAAAAGCCAAGTACCGGAACTTCGATTTTTCGAACTTTGAATTACGAAATTAGAAGGTCCCGTGATACTTTTCATAATAGACAATGGCTAATTTCTAACAAATCAACGGGTGAAGGATATACTTTGATCCCAGGTAAGAACGATGGTTCAGCAGATAGTTTTGGCGTTGGGGATGTATGGTTTCTTCGCTACCGTAGTTCTGAATTAGATGATGGACAGGGTTTCACAACAAATTTAAATAAAGCAAGAGCTAATTTAGACAAATTCCTTAATAAGGAGAATATTAACGGTCAGGATATAGTGGTTTGGTATGCAGCACATTTCAGACATGATGAAACAAGTGAAGAGAACGTTTCGCACATTCTTGGTCCAGAGTTAAAACCTCGAAACTGGTAGTGATCGATAAAAATCTATTAGTATATAGCTAAATTTAAACTAGAAAAAATAGGCAGTTCAGCGATGACTGCCTCTTTCAGTGGGATGCTCTTGCACCTATACTCCTATACTACGAATATGCGATAAGCTATTGTATAGGAGTTAGGTGCAGATTTTTGATAGAACCTTCTTATTTAAACATTTTTGCCATTTAGGAAGCCCTAATGACCATTCCCAGATATGATTATTAAATTCCATATATTAACTCCCCTGACCATAACTTAAACCATTCAACAAAAGAGAACAATATATTTTTGAAAACCGTAGAAAAATCACACAATTATATACCTTTATAAAGAATGATAAGTTGAATATAAGAATCGAGCTATATACGGGTTTTATTATGGTTAATTTAAATGTGATTGACCTTCTCCCTTACAATTTAGAGCTATACTTCCCCAATCTGGAATATATACTCAACATATAAGATTGTGAAGAAATATAATTATAGTAACAGGTGCTTCGTATTATTAGGTTAACCAGTTTTTAGGTTTGTGGGTGTTTCTATATTTTGGGTAATTCGATTGAAAACGAGGTAGTCGGGATCGAACTGATACACCAAAAGGAAAAAGATTTTTAAATGTACGAGGCTTAGATAAACTCTTCCACTTATTTGTAAACCTCACCCGGCTCCCACAACACCGTATACCCATTGATAATCGAATAATCATACAAATCCACTAGCTTCTTATCTTCATATGTATAAAAATCACTAGTCTCCCCTACCACTGAAACGAGGCTTTCATTTCGTTCCAACATTGACTCTAAAAATAGGCGGGTTGTGATTTTATCGCTTTTCTTTGTGTTACAGTCGCTGCACGCTAGGACGAGATTCCATAGGTTGTCGGTTTGGACGAAACTCCATGGAATGGAATGAAATGGTCAACATGTGTTTTACGGCGGCTTTGAGATAAGTCCCTATTGCAGTAGAAGCAGCGGTTTTGATCGAATTGCGTGAGCACCTTGTAAAAGGATTCTAAGGAACTGCGCTTGGAAATGACTTCAATTTTGGATAGTAGGATCATGGTGTTTGTAGCTTCATTTACTTTTTCAAGATATTTGACTAAGTGATAGTTTGTTAGGTTGATAAGAATTCGTTGATATTTTTTCAAAAATTGATAGACTGCTGGGTTGAAACGAAAATACGCTCGTTTAATATCAAATTCATAAAATACCCCTACTGTATCGCCGTAGAATGCGCCAATGACATTTTGCTTGCAATCACGTTTTACTTCGTTAGCGATCTTTAGCTGCAACGAGTCAGCTAGTTGGTCAAATTGCCAATCTGATGGAATGCCTTGTTCGTTTGCGTATTTCTGCAAAATCGTTTGTGCGCGAGCTGGCTTATTTTTGTTTGGCGATTGTTCCAAGTCATGGTGGATGACCAAATTCCAATATATCGTCGTGAAGGAATAGAAAATCTGGTCATAGCTGAGCGACAAATCATCACCCACATTGTACAAATTCTCCAACAGCGACTTGAAAAACACGTACTTATAAGAAGTAGAGACCGCCGAGCGATAATAAAAATTATTTAAGTGCTGCCAAATGACATCCTCTGTCACATACAGTTCGCGTATTTCACCAATCTTCAAATCATGTGACATGCTCAGTCCTCCACTTCTAATAAATATACCCCTTCAGCAAACCCGCCGCGCTTGTCCTTTTTATGCTGGCGAACAGTTTCCAGTTCCTCGTAAGAAACGCCGTACACCTGAAGTGCCGCGTGAACAAGTTCTAAAATGTCCGCGAGTTCCTCTATTGCATCCTTTTCTGTTGCTGCTTCCTGAAACTCAAGTGCCTCTTCTTGCATCTTTGCCTGTATCTCCTCTAAAAGTTCATTTGATGCTAAAATCTTTGTTGTGCATGTTTTCCCACTTGCTTCGATAACTTGTGGGATGCGGTGTCGGACTAGTTTGTTGTAGGTAGGCATGTGTTTTGGCTCCTTTATTTGTATAAATCAACAACCCTTTTTACCAAATTTATTCCATCATAACAAAAATCCCGTTGTCGTGGCGATAGCGGGATTTGTGTAGAAGAATTTAATTAACCTTTGAATAGTACTTTATACAAATAAATATAGACAAAGGGGTTGATAAAGGACCATGACATTATTTATATTATTCGCTGTTTTTATGGTATCCGTTTATTGGGTAGTAAAACACATTATAAATAAATAGGATTTTAAGGTGGACATCTCTGGCCTGAGAAAAATGGCTAAGAGAGTATAAAATATTTTGTATAAATGAATTAAAAGACAAAAAAGAAGATTTTTTCTTGCTAGAATTACGTCACCACAACCAATCCTATTTATCTCAATGGAGAATTCAAAGTCATCGAGTAAAACTCCGAATGAACAAATAGAATACTTATCCATCTAAGCATGATTGGTTTTAGATGTTATAATCCCCATATATACCATACTAATAACAAGGGCACTGAAAAACCCCGAAGCAGTATTTTTTCATAGTATTTTTATGCTTCTGTTTTATTTTATTCAGAAAGCATTGGTGCGGCGGCGCTAGACTCCTGCGGGAAAAGCGGTACAGGTGAGACCCCGCAGGAGCGTAGCGACGAGGAGGCTCGCCACCGCCCGCGGAAAGCGAGTGCCAGAGCACCAATGACCTATCGCTATTAAGCACATACTTATTAGAATTTTCAGTAGAGATTAACTTTTTCAGTGCGCTCCTAATAACAAAGGATTGATTTGAGATGAAATCACTGAAAGCGAAAGTAAATGATTGGATTGTTTCAATATACGAAGACTATTTAACGAACAATCATGAAAATATAATGATCCGAAATCCTATCTATTTTAAGTTAGATGGATTTGCTGATGAACCAGAAGTATACATACTCGCTACGGATGAGGGATTGGAATTTGGGTATGAAGCAACTTTCTGGGATGGATATATGCCAGCACCATTACCTGGTATTTTTAAAAAGCATTCATCGTCTTGGCAAGAACTGCAGTCATTAAGTACCGCAGAACAGCAAGAAATAATACTCAAACGAGTCATGAAGACGATTAACTCAAGAAAAAGACAGTATCGAAAGTGCCTATTTTGTGGAGAACATGTAGCAGCCGAACATCGATTTAATAATGATACATGCCATGGATGTGCATCAGCGTATTTAGGGGTTGTATATTAAACTTTGCATTAAACATAAGTTACGAAGATCTTGCAGACAATTTATGCAAGATCTTTTTTAATTGAAGCACATCATTTTCACTAAGTAGAGATTACGTCCCGTAGAAATTTTAATACTGCAATTAAATCTTTTTCTTCTGAAGGGTTTCCACAATCGTCTCGATCAGTTGGTGTTATTCTACGTATCATTTCGCCATCCCATTTAATATCTCTTAATCGGTCAACAGCCCAATCAAATTCGTGAAGAGAAAAATTGCCCCCTCTTACATCATAGTTTGCACTAGATGCTAATTGTTTTTTCAGAATGACTTACATTTTTTAAAATGAATGATTTCGATATACAACATATTTTTAAATAAGCGCCATTTTAGATCTTTACTCCCTATTTGGCACATAGTTCTATTTAAGTTGTATATCAATTTTGGCAACTGGGCTTTTCGACATTTCAAAGAATTTTTTTTTTTTGCGAATTCGCTTTTAAAAATGAAAGGACCTCACGATTTTGACGTACTTAGAATTGCTTTAAATATTTTGCAAAGATAGATTTTGATATAATGGCCATTTTTTCAGTATTAAACTTTCTTCCTTTCCTCCCATTTCCCTGCAATGTTTCTTCTATCTAAACAGTATTTAAACACTCATCAAGGAATTTGCGATTCGTTCACTTCCCGTACTTCTGCTGAATCGTTTGGATATGCTGCTTTTTCACTTCGTCTGAGACTTGCATTTGAGGGAGTAGTTGATTATATATTTTTTCAATATCGCCTTGTGTGAAAATTTGCTTTGCCGATTGATTTTGTGCTTTGATAAAACGCTTTAATTTTTCACGCTTTAATACATGCACATTTGGTGAAGTCACCTCAATAGCTTTTAACTGGCAACGTTCGCTAAAGACGATGACCGAATGAATCGCTTCGTTTGGTAGCCCAAGGAAATGTTGAATGGCCCGGATATGTGTGGCATTTTGGCGTATGGGATTATAGAATTTGAATTTTTTCTTATTGGGCATCGTTTGGGTCCAGTTTTGCTGGGCTTCATTGCCATAAATCCAGCCGCTATAGTTTTTCGATTCGATGACATATATACCTGTTCGATCGATGTATAGTAAATCGAGCTCTGTCATTTCTTCTGAATTTCTTTTGGGCACATAGACATTGACTAATTGCTTATGACTTTTCAGTGCATGCTTTTCTATAATACGCGATGTTAAATACTCGCCGTACTTACCTTTATTGAACTTAACTGCAAGCATGTTGCTGTTCGTTAGCTTATAATACGCACTATTCTTGAAATCCTGCTGCTTCACATAAAGGATAATTATCCCCATAAGTAGACAGAGTACTAAAAACATTTACCCACCTCTTTTCCAATATATTGTAACACCTTAATCCCTCCGTATCATTATTGATTTTGATTGCCACTAAGTTTTCCCTTTCTGCAGCTAGTCGTGAAGGAACTGTGTCTTTTCCCTAGTACCTTTCGCCGACTACCTACTCGAAATTTTGGACGCTATTTACTAGATTCCTTATAATGGTAGCAAGGGGGTGCTTTGAGATGAAACAATTAGCTTTTTACCGGATAGTCCGAATTGTGTGGATGTCGGTGAAATTTTTTACGCAAGTGATGCTTTTTCAAAAGCGCCACAAGGGCTATTTCACGCCGGCTGTGCAGGATAAGTGGGAGCGTCTTGTGACCAAGCAGGCGCGGGAGTTTAATAAGACAGCACTAAAACTTGAAGGTTTGCTCATTAAGGTGGGGCAATTTCTTTCGACGCGGGCTGATATTATGCCCCCTTCTTTTATCGCTGAACTTGAAGGGCTAACCGATCGAGTGCCAGCCGTCGCAAAAAAACACGCCGTTTCCATATTAGAGGAAGAATGGAATACAGCGACTAGCGCTCATCTTCTTTCACTATCTGAGACACCGATTGCTTCTGCTTCCATTGGTGAGGTGTATAAAGGGGTGCTGCATAATGGCACAGCGGTTGCCATTAAAATTCAACGACCTCATATTGAGCGCATTATTCGTGTGGATTTTAAAGCGATGAGAATCGTCATTTGGCTTGCAAAAAAATTCACTTCCTTTAGTAAGCAAATTGATTTTGACTTGCTTTACAAGGATATGGTGCAAATTATTGGAGATGAGCTAAATTTTTTGCAGGAGCTTCGAAATGGCCGTAGTTTTGCGGAGCGTTTTGCGACAATGCCTGGTGTAGGCTTCCCTGTTTATGATGAAGAGCTGTCCACACGACGGGTCCTCGTGATGGAATGGATTGAAGGGTCACGTATTACGGATTTAGCATTTTTGGAGAAGCATCATTTAGATCGAAAAGTATTATCGGAACGCGTTTTTCGTTTGTTTTTGGAGCAGGTGCTTGAGGGCGGGCAGTTCCACGCGGATCCACATGGGGGCAATATTCTAGTTCAACCGGATGGAACGGTGGTGCTAATTGACTTTGGGATGGTAGGCAGTATTACGCCGCAGCAGGCAAATGATGTGCTGCAAGTTGTGAAGGGCATCGTTTTAAGACAGTATGACGAGGTGCTGGATGGCCTGGAATCTTTACATTTTTTACTACCAAACGCCAATCGCCAATTACTCGCGGATGCCATTGCACGAATGGTGCGTGCATATGAAACTGACGAGCTCAAGCAGATGAATAGCTTAGTCATTGACCGCTTGCTTGCAGATATTAAAGAAATAGTACGGAAAGAACCTGTCCAGTTACCAGCGGAGTTTGCCTTTTTTGGAAGGGCTATCTCTACATTCGTCGGTGTGCTACATGGCCTTGATCCAAAAGTAGATTTACTGGCCATTGCAAAGCCTCGTATTTTGGAATGGGCACGTTCACGGAACGACAAGGAAGAAGGATTTTTCTCTAAGGAAGAAGCCCTACGATTTGCAGGAAATATCCTGTTGCCATTAAAAGATCTGCCCACTAAGCTTTCCACCTATTTAGAAGAGCCTACCCGCATGCGCCAATACATAGAGCAACGGGATGTCGCGCAACAAAAAGAACATCGACTTTTACAAACACGACTTTTCGCTGGCATGACGTCCATGTTGTCGCTTGGGGTTTTATTTTTTGCCGTATGGTCAGGGCATCAGCCACTAACCCTCGTATCGGGGGCCAGCTTACTTGGCACACTTTGGTTTTACTGGCGTACGTAACTGGACTAATTTAACCTACAGATCGACGTCTAATTTTAAAATGTAGTAGTGGTACATCACTGATTTAGGCAAAAAAACTAGGAACATTAGCGAAAGTCTGCGTCTATTCACATGGTGACAATGCCTTTTTAGAACTCATCAGGCATTGCTGGCGGGTTTTAGTTCGTACTTATATATTTTGAATATAAGGCATATCTTATAGTGGCATGCTCGACTCTTCTCTCTAATAAATAACATAAAATACACATGTATCCAATATTGATATGCTAGTATTTTAGAAATAACTTTCTAGTATCGTTATAATTTTTATGTGTGTCCTAAAAAGGAGGGTTTTTAATGAACTATGATTCTTATAATGGTGAGCTTGATTCAATCTTGAATGATCCAATTGCTGCAGGTTTCTTTGTGATGATTATTTTAATAGGTCTTGTATTCGGTTTTATCGCTTACCTGATTTCGGCACTAATTTATTTCAAAACATCTAAAACAAATGGCTTTGGCGATGTTGCTTATATCGGTTGGATTCCACTACTGAATGCCTACAGTTTATTCCTATTGACAGCCAATAGTGATGATGACACAACAAATCGTGCCATTGCGAAGAAGAACACGCTGATTTATTTCGGGTTATTTATAGCTTCCTTTATTCCAGTAATCGGTTTTATCGCTTCACTCGGATTGGCTGGTTTTATTCTTTATTACATGTATCGATTATTGTATCGTTGGTCAGGCGATACAGGCAAAGCAGTCTTTTACATCATTTTGACGTTTTTCACTAGTGGATTATTCTTTGCGATTTACGGCTTAATGCGCATGAGTAGACCGTTCAAAGCGTAGTTACTTGCTCCAATTTGACTGCATAAAAAAATCCTCTTTTCGTCATCGAAAACGAAAAGGGGATTTTTCGAGTTTTTAAAATGATTAGCAAAATGTCGTTGCTTGTCTTAATGTAGCATGACATAATCCTAGTTCAAGTCACGAAGAGAATCAACACAAGCAAAAGGCAATATCGAAAGCGACAATTTTGTGTTTAGCGACATTAGTAAAAGAACCGGACCCCTCCGATTCTTTTACGTGTGGTTCACAAATATTCTCTGCTATTCATTAAGAAAATAATATCTTACTTTAGCTCTATTTAAGTTTTCACGCTGTAACTAGCGGGAATCTATTCCCACGCATACTGATCCGGTGATTTCCCTTTACTTTGTCGAATACAAGCGTGTGTACCCTCTCTTCCCTCTGTAATTTTTACAACCGTAACAGAAAATTCCCATTCATCACCAAAGTCGAATAAATATAGAAATTTTTGCTCTTCATTTGAACTACTCACTACTTAAAACCCTTACTGGTTGCTTGAAGTGGGAGATTCCTAAGAACACCGGCGTAACCGCCAGTTATGGATTAGGCGATCCCCGCAGTCCCTGCGGTTAGAAGCCTTATCGTTTCCTTTTTAAGATTGATTCCTGCGTTAATATCACGATCGTGCTGAGTATGGCAGTCTGGACATTCCCATTCACGCAATCCAAGTTCTTTAACGTCTTTGTTTTTATAGCCACAACAAGAACATAGTTGACTAGAAGCAAAGTTTTTTGCAACGGTCACCATTTGTTTGCCGTACCATTTCGCCTTGTATGCAATCATGGTTTTGAATTGTGACCAAGATACTTCGCTAATGGCTTTGGCAAGATGCCCATTTTTAAGCATGTTACTTACCGACAAATCTTCCATCCCGATGATGTCGTGGTTTTTGACAATTTCTATTGAAATTTTGTCTAAGTAGTCTTTTCGTGCGTTTGCCATTTTTTTATGGATACGAGCCACTTTGATTTTAGCTTTGTACCAATTCGATCCGCCTATTGTTCGTCTACTCATGATTCGTTGTGCTTTGGCTAATTTTCCTTCTAAAGTGCGGAAAAACACTTTGGATTAGAGTAGATTTTTCCATCTGAGAGGATTGCAAAGTGTTTTAAGCCAACATCAACACCAACAGCAGCGTTTGTTTTTGGTAATTCTGCTACTTCGGTTTCAGTTGCTAACGAAACAAAATACTTTCCTGATGGATTACGTCTAATGGTAGCACTCATGATTCGACCTTCAACTTTGCGGCTTTTCGCAAAACGAACTTTCCCTAGTTTTGGTAACTTAATATGACGATCCACCACAGCGATATTTCCGTTCGTATGTTTAGTTGTGTACGATTGAACAGGATTCTTTTTAGACTTAAATCGAGGTTTCTTGTTTTGCCTTTTGTAGTAGCGATCATAAGAATCGGCTAAGTTTTCTACCGATTTTTGCAACGCAATGCTATCAACTTCCTTTAAGAACTCATAATGTTTCTTTAGTTTAGGAAGGGATTTAACGGTTTCGTTTTTATTGAAGAATTCACCTTTCCAATTATTTGTTGGAAGATGTCCATTCTGTTTCATTTCTTCGCAGATATACCAGTTAGCATCTTTGTCTTTTTGCTTGCCAAGAAAGAAGTTAAACACGAATCTTGAGCAGCCAATAGTTTTATTGATAAGTTCAATCTGTTTTTTGTTTAGATAGATACGGAACTTATAGGCTTTATTGACTAGCATGACTTTCACCTCAATTTAATAGGAACGTTTGTTCTTATTGAACCATAGCGAGGAAAGTTTTGGCTAACGCCAACCGCCATTCATCTCCTACCTACTCACTGGGCTTCTCCCTTCTCATTCCTTGAGGTGGGAGTCTTCTTTCGGAAATGATAAATGCAAGTCACTAATTTTTGTTTTATTGGCATATGGTCCATGAAGATTTATCGGGGAATAATAGCAATGTTTATTGAATTTTTTCCATCTCAAACAAATGATTATCATCAAACTCAACCGATTTTGTAATTAAAGGAATTAATCAACTTAACCTACGCTGACCGGGAATGAAAAAATACGCGATTTCGGTTTAGTTAGTTGTAGGTTGGCGATGCGTTTTGTGTCCTTTATGTAAATAAATAAACAATCTAATTCTCCAAATTTATTCTACCGCCACAAAAATACCACTACCATGGCGATAGTGGTTTACGATCAATATTTAATATCTCAAAACTTTCTTTTTGCAGATAAGAAGGCCAGTGCAGATTCATTGAATCCTTTAACAAGGAGCCATACTGCTAAAATCATTTCATTCGCTGCTATTGGCAGTGCCATAATACCCCACACAGAGATTTGTTCCACTACACCGAACAGTACTAATAAGGCATTTATAAGTTAGAAAAGGGATGGCCTCAAGTATTTAGGAGACAGTCCTTTATTTGTAGTGAAAGCAATTCTCAGCTATAGTTACAATTTCGCTGACGTAAATAAATTATTTATTATAACGATACATGATTCTACATTTTTTGAACCATGTTATAAAGGTAGTAAATTGTAGCGAGGAGTAGATTAAATGCCAGATACACATCGACAAGGTGCTAGTAATAAAAAAGGGTCTTTAGCTAAAAAAACAAAGAACGATAAGGAAGAAATTTCTTTAGAGTTAGCCGAACTAGGTAATTTGCTACCTAAACAAGAACCAATGACTCCAAATCAAAGAGAGAAAAGTGAACGAGAAAAATTTTACTAACGAAAATGGCCGCCCTTTGGAATTCGTCTATTCCAGAGGGCGGTTTTATTTGTGGATCAGAAAGGATACCTTCCCATCCACATCAGTAAGGACATCAACTTGCCCTATTTTGGATGAAGTTGT
Source organism: Solibacillus sp. FSL H8-0538 (assembly GCF_038003525.1). NCBI lineage: Bacteria > Bacillati > Bacillota > Bacilli > Caryophanales > Caryophanaceae > Solibacillus > Solibacillus sp. FSL H8-0538. Next base: position 2,094,160 of record NZ_JBBOPI010000001.1, read on the forward strand.
GCCTTCTAATTTAACGCTGTTATACCTGGCTGTTGAATTTCCTTACTATTATGCATTCGCACAGGTTTCATACTTATCTTCTTGTGGTACGTGAGGCACGAATGCAATAATAGCTTTTCATTATTAATGCAGCCTCATAATTTAACAGCGCCTAATTATTAAAATTCACTAGTTATACTTGTCATAACAAAAATACGACTACCTTGACGATAGTGGAACTAGCTTTATATTTCTAGGTATTGTTATTGTGGCTTTGAGATAAAGGTCGATAATTTATAAAAAAGTTTGAACAAAAGTCCTGTATGATATGCAGGATTTTTTCTTGTTCCACAAACGGGCCAGATTATTGAGAAGGTAGTTTAGCATTAAATGTGGGGAACCGTATCAGAAGTAAATGAGGTTTTTTTAGAAAAATAAAAAGCCAAAAATGAACAAGTTATGAATAGAAACTTGATTATTTTTGGCATTAATAAGGAAGGTCAGCATCCGTTACATTAATAAAGCCTTTCTAATTAAAAATGAAAGGAAAAGTAAATGTAACGAAAGCCGCCCAAAGTCCGTAGACTGGCAAATACTTAGTAACCGCATCTTGAATGAGTAAAGGTCCGGTCTTGTTTTGTAGAAAACGCATATAGGAGACCATAATCCAAATAAGATTTCCCCAGATAAGTATGTTTACACCTAAAACAGCAAGTCTGTTTGGTGTAATCCCATAAGAAGAAAGTCTGAATACTATGGCTGACAAAGCCACACTGTCAATGATAAGAGCAAGAACAATTAGGGCAAAATTTATATAATCAGAAATGTTCTTTTTCTCATCTGTGCCGCTTTCGGTAATTGAAAATATGGTAACGGCCAAGACACCAAGGAGTATTCCGTTAAATGCTATCAGGAAATTTCTGTCCAAGAATGGATTTTTTCCGACCCAAATTACCGTTATAAGATAGACCAACAAAGTGGCCAGGACAAGAGGACTAAAAATTTTAGCGATATATGGTGTAATATTCTTAGCAAGTTTAAGATTCATTGACACCAGGTAGGTAGCCACAATAGCGAGAGCGGCAGCACCAAATAACACAACATTTCTAAAATAGAAGTCTTTTATATCCAAATCGACAAAGCTAAATAACTGCATAGTTAATGCTGCTAACAGTATTCCGCAAATGGCCATGCTGGCGTAGAGTATGCAAAGTTCCAAATTGAATTTAAGATAGGCTAATCTTGTGCTGCCTTTTGAATATTCATTTCCTGTAAATGCAAGCCCTATCAATCCCCATAAGAATATGGGCAGGTGTAAATAAGCAAGGATCGTACTGTCCTTATCATTTAATGGCAGCATATTAAGATACAAACCGGAGATTAGGAACAACAATGCAAGTGTGTAAAGAACCTTTTTTCGGGGTTTATTTTTGTATACAAAATAGACTCCAATGAAGGGAAGAATCCCAAAAGCAAGGTTAATTGGGGCGATTGCTTGCTGTTCGACAAAATGGAAAATGATCCTGGTGCTTACCCCGGCCAAAATGGCTAAAATGCCCATGAATAAGAAACCTTGCTGAAGCAAGGAAGCTTTTTCTGTATGTGCCGTTTCCTTGAAATTCAATCTTTCATACCATACAGCAAGAACCTGCGAATCAGGATTTTGTTCCCATGCGTAAGAGAATGACTTTTTAAAGGCTTTGGGGTCATTACTAAACATTCTCTCCAGCTCATGGGGGTTAGAAATATTTTCAATAATCCAATTGTTACTGTCCACGTTTATACCTCCCCTAATAATTGTTAAATTATCTTTAAATGTATTCATCACTTTTGTATTCTATAATATCCCCAGGCTGACATTCTAAAGCCTTACAAATCGCATCTAGAGTTGATAATCGAATCGCTTTTCCTTTCCATTTTTCAATATAGAAAAATTCGCCATCGTGATTCCAAACTTTTCAGAAAGTTCTGTTACGCTCATTTTCCTTTTCGCCAACATCACATCAATATTGATAATAATTGCCATTGGTTTCACCTCATATCGTTAAATCAATTTCTGATTTTATATCGATGGCATTTTTTAATAGCTTTTGAAGAACAGCAGCAAAGACTACAATCACTATTGAAGTAAAAAGAACGACCAATCCAACAAAGATGACACCTGGGGCATCGTCTTTCTCCGCAAAGAAATAAAAGAGCGGCAAGAGTAGCACATGCAAACTACTGATTGTGATGGCACAGAATTTGATATTTCTCAAAGCATTTACAGATAATTGTGAGAAAGCTTTATTTTTGTCAATTTAGCTTAAAAGTTTAAACGCCTGATACAAAGCAAAGTAAAAAGGAATTGCCGATGCATCAAAAACCATAGAAACGAGGTATCTAATCAAATCAAACTCTGGAAGCAATTTTGCTACAATATTACCTAACTCAGGTACCAAAAAGATGCATAAAGCAAGAACTGGAAAGCCCATAAGAGCAACAGCTAACTTAAAAAAAATAGTGTTTTTGGTTTCATGAAAAGCACCTCTCTTAAGTATTGTTTATTAGATATTAACATGTCGTTTATCGATAAACAATAAATTTTTATTGATTATTATAAGATTATTGTTGTTAATAAGTTAATTTGGGCAAAAATAAAAAGCATTCCTCTTTACAAAGAAATGCTCTATATGGTGTATCTCATGAGCCGCAAATGAGCCAAATATAAATGGAAGCACCTCATTTAGTTGTGTCACGGTGAACCGTATCATAAGGAAAACCTTAAGTGTGGGAAAGAACACCTTAAAAAGAAGGAAGAATATTACTCAGAATAAGAAAATGCTGTTGAAAATATACTTAAGAACAGAAACCAATCTTCCACAATCGGGCGCTTTACTTCAATATGGTTCACTATTTTTCACCCATCCCTAAATCTATTGTAGAAACGAAGCAAGATGTAAAATCAAAAAACTGCATCCATTTGGATACAATCTTATTTTTTTCTAATCAGTGTATCCCCAAGAGGGATTCCAACCACAACAACCAAAACCGTTAGAATTACCAGGGCTTTAAAAATAAAATACGCAACTTGATCGAACATCGTATCTCTCCTTCTTTTCTTAATAATTCTTACCTTATATTCAGTAATTATCCAACTCCTATTGAAGAGTCAAACTAAACTAATAAAGCACAAAGTCAATTGTTCTTTATTAGTTTAGTTTATTTCATTAAAACGTATGTATGCAGTCGTCACTTTTTATATTTTGTGATTTTCAACAATCGGGCCATTTAATTGAGTAATAGGTCGCAAAAAACACACTTTTTTATATAATTTTCTTCTTACTACACAAATGTCATTAATACCAATGCTCCACGTAATGCCGTTCATGTGATAGACGGATTGGCAGTACCACCATTAGAGCTTTTTATTCTAAAAAAGGAAAACGCTATCCAAAATACATCGGATAGCGTCTTGATATTTCGAATAGTTCTATTAAGGGTTCGTCGACCAAAGTCCTGCATGTTTTAATACAACACGTGGATGAAGTTTTAGCTGTGCAACCATTAATTCTGCCAAATCTTCTGCTTGCATCACTTTTTCTGGATTACCGTCTGTTAAACTTAGCTCAACAGCCATATCAGTCGCAACCGTACTTGGCGTTAACGTTGTAACGCGAATATTTTTCTTACGCACTTCAAGCATTAATGACTCACTTAGTCCAATAACTGCAGCTTTTGAAGCCGAGTATGCACTTGTAATTGGTGCACCTTTTTGACCAGCTGTTGATGAGATGTTAATGATATCGCCTGTGTTGCGCTCTATCATTTCTGGTAATACTGCACGTGTTGTGTGGTACACACCTTTTACGTTGACATCGATAATATTTGTCCATTCTTCAGGCGTTAAGTCCATGAAGCTACCGAATTTTGAAATGCCGGCATTATTTACTAAAATATCGATTGCACCAAGCTCGCCACGAATCGATTCAACTGCTGCTGTGATAGAATCTAAATCCGCTACATTGGCTGCAGCGATTGCTACCTTCACGTCATATTGTTTAAGTTCCTCTGCAACTTGTTGTAAATTTTCAAGCGTACGTCCAACAAGACCTACGTGAATACCTTCCTGCGCAAAAGCTATTGCTGTTGCACGTCCAATTCCACGCCCTGCTCCTGTAATTAATGCCACTTTCCCTGTGATTGTTTGCATGTTTTTTGCTCCTTTAGATAAGATAGATTTATTATTAAGACCGTTTGTCAAATTAAGTGCAACAGTTCTTCTTGAAACGCCTCGTATGCAGTTTTCCAGTTAAGGCATTTCCTTGGTCGATTGTTAATAAGATCGAGTGCTTGCTTCATCTCATGGGGTGCGACGTTATCGAAATTCGTTTTCTTGGGGAAGAACTGCCGCAGTAGGCCATTCCCGTTTTCATTACTTCCACGTTGCCAAGAAGAATAGGCATCCGCAAAATAGACCTGGATGTTTAGTTCTTTCTCTAGCACGTTGTAACAGCTAAATTCTTTCCCGCGATCCGTTGTAGCGGTTTGGATCGCACCTTTGGGTAATTGCTGATGTAAAAATTTGACGGCTGCTTCCATTGATTTCGCCGAACGGTCTGGTATCAAAATCCCCTTGTACCAGCGTGTTTTACGTTCAATGAAAGTAGCGACGCAGCCCTTTGCTTGCCCACGTCCGGAAACGACCGTATCGAGCTCCCAATGACCAAATGTTTCGCGTTTACGAACTTCTTTGGGGCGTTTTGAGATAGGTGTACCAATGTTAAAACGACCTCTTGTTTCTCGCGGTTTCTGGCGTTTTCCTTTTTGACGAAGGACCGTCAATGGCACTTCTAATAAGCCCTGATAAATCCAACGATAGATGTTCTTAAAACTCAGCTTTCCTTGATACAAGCGGCCGACAATCTGTTCCGGTGACCAAGTTTTACCCAACTTTTCTTGAACAGCTTCTTTTAACTTGACTGTCAATTTTGACTTCGCACCACAGTTCAATTTATTGGCGTGATAGCGTACCTGTGCTTCTTCAGCTGTACAATTGGCATGTCTTCTTAATTCACGTGAAATGGTAGAAGGCTGTCGATTTAATTGTTTCGCAATTCCTCGGATCGAATAGCCTAGTTCAAGTAACGTCTCTATTTTCGTACGTTCCGATATGGTAAGATGTTTATAGCTCATAACGATTTCCTCCGTTCAAATGTTGGCGTGGTAACTACATTTTACACGAGGTCGTTATGGGCTTCTTTTATTTACTCTTGGGTGTTGCACTTAATATTACAATTCGTCTTAACGAAATAAAGTGTATTAAACTAAAAAAATTAATACTTGAGTAAGGTGTGTTTGATAAAACCGTTCTGATGGTATAATTAATTACGCTGTTTTACTCGGAAATGATTTGTCTTAAGACTAACTTCATTCTACCTACAGTTTTCTCTATTGTGAAGAACGCACTTTTTTGTGCGGAGGTTACCAAACGGTTACTACTATAAGTAAAGGAGTAAATGTCCATGTCAGATACATTAAGAAAAGAGATCCAAGAAAGAATATTAAATCAAGATTATCATTGTGAAAAAGAACTTACCTTATCGATTATTAGCGGGAAATGGAAAGTTGTTATTTTGTGGCATTTAGGTGTAGAAGGGACACATCGATTCAGCGAACTTCAAAAACTTTTCCCGAAAATATCCCATAAAATATTATCAAATCAATTACGAGACCTGATAGAAGATGGAATTGTTCATAGAGAAGTGATTCCAGAAGTTCCTCCGAAAGTCGAATATTCAATGACTGAACTTGGGATGACGTTATTACCAATCGTTGAGATGATGTATGAATGGGGGAAAAAACGAATAGATCAAATTAAACAAGAAGAAAATTATCTCAAATAATGGAAAAACCAAATCATTTACGATGATATAAATCGCCTGTTCTGGCGGAAAAAGTAATATTGAATATAAAAAAAGATGTTTTGTTGTATAAAAAATCTCGGACATATTCTTTACTTATGTTAAAAGGGCAGAAAGAAAATTAAGGTTTATCTTGTTCCATAATCGGGCGCTTTAATGGAGCAAGGGGCACAAAAATAATCAAACTTTTTTATAAAACCGATACTTAAATCTGCCGGATATGAATCCATTTTGATCAATCTTTTTTCAAAATAGATTCTTTTTATTTATCGTAAAATACTGGTTTGTCAGGTATCTTTGATCAAACTTTATTACAAATCAACAGTTGTATCCACTCAAACAAAGAAAGACAATAACTCTTTTGACACTATTACTTTTCGTTTTAAACCCTGATTTAATATTACTATTAATAAATTATCTTAAACCTTTTTGTTAAAAAATCTACCATTTTTAGACTTTATTCTTTCGTGCCAAAAGCAAGCCTGAGCGATTCAAATAAAATTCCGCTCGCTCTCTTTCACTTATGCTACACTAACTTTGAAAGAGGAGGTTTTCACTATGCAACAGCTACAATTTGAAGCGTCTTGGAATAAAGCATTGGCTACTCAGGACCGACATACTATTGAAAAAATCTTTACTGAAACAAAGCAGCCCAACAGTTCCTGCATTCTTTGCTCCCCTATACGACAAGCAATCAACCATAAACAAGAGCTATTAGTTACCGTATTAGTCCATAACTTTACGGATCAACCCCTTACTTTTAATAAAACGCGAATAGTCTACCGCATGCAAGATGAGGTCATTGCAGACGAGAAATTCACTCTTCCCACATTAATAATCCCACCCCAAGTTAGCTTGCCTTGGACGTTTATATTTCCTAGTCTCAGCTATAGTCCGCTTGCTTCTTTTGAGAATGGGCGGTTAGAAATACTTTAAACTCGAACCCAAAGAAAAAAAGCGCTGCTGAGAATTCTCATGCGGCGCCTTTTTGAGTATGGCTTTCATTGGTTAATTTGCTTCTTGGGCGATACTTGTTTTTACATAATTTATAAGTAAATGGAGGAGTTCCGGCATTTCTTCTAAGCCGCTCTTCACGTGGAGCCTTTCTGAAATTTGATGCGGATCTTTTCCAAATGGGCCAACATTTAAAACAGGTGCATTAAATGTTGCAATGCTATCAAAAGGAATACTATACGTTTCTCCCCATACAGGTGTATTTTTTTCATACGTTTCCCACGTAGCATCCGTATTCAATTGACAGTAGCTTAAATCACAAATACCATTAAAATAATGAATTTGCTCGAGAGGAATATTCTTTTTTTTCGCTTCTCCTAGTAATAGCTGAATGGCCCCCTGAATAAGTGGATGATCCGACGAGTTGGCTGGCGGATAAAAAGGTGGCGCAAATAATAGGACAACTGCTGGTGTTAACTCCTGGCAATAAATAAGTAGCTGGTCAGCAATGCGCAACGATTTTTCGCGATCGTCTAGTAGATCATTTGCAATTACTTTCGAGATGATTGTTCGAACCTTTTCGTCGCCTAGCTTATCCAGCGCATATTGATACAACTTTTCAAAACGTATTGTGCGTATTTCCCCTACACCGTCCACCCTTTGCTTTTCACACATACTGTCATAGCGTGCTTGGCATTTTGACATAGCCTCTGTTGCTACTTCTTCAAAAATCATCATAATATCCTCAGCACTACGTTTCATTAAAAAGACATTATACATCGCTGTCGCTCTATAAGGTGTTTGCGTTGAATAGCGGTCTTTTAAATCTTTCAGTTGTAATGAAACCGGTAATGGCGTGAACTCTCCATGTACTTCCTCAGTAAAACGCTCATTCCATTCCATTTCCGCCGTTAAAAATGCACTCATGAATGGTGCCGTTATACCTTTTAGTGGCTCGCCCACATGTGTTTCCTTTCCATAGAAGAGTGCTGCTGGCAAGATTTTACCAATTGAACCTGAATAAATGTATTCCTTTAAATCTCCTGGTCCTTGTGTAAAGGAAGGCTCACTATTTAAAAATAACTTAACATCTAGATCTAGCTTTGTATTTAGTTCTGCAATATATTTTACCGCCTCACGCATCCCTGCTGAATTGACCTCTTCATCTGGGACCGTCACTAGTAGTATATTAATTGTCCATTGTTCATTAATTGCTCGTTCTAGTAATTGCATATGAAGGGCAAGTCCCATCTTCATATCCATGACACCACGTCCGAATAAGTACTCACCCGAAGCAACATCTTTCTGGGCAGATTCATTTAAAATACTCGGATTTTCATAAAAGGCTTTTGTCAATTCTTTTGGGTTTGTCGCAAGCGGCATTAATTCTCCGTATTCCTCAATTTGTACTGTGTCAAAATGACTAATTAGTACAACTGTTTCTCGAACCCCCTCAGTCTTATACAAAGCCGTAAGAAATTGTCTCCCCTTATCTACATCACAAATTGTTAAATACTCTGGGTAGGACTGAAAAAAAGAGAGCTGCTGCAATTTTTGAAGCAATTTTTCAGAAAAAAGACATTCACCTTCTGTTAAAGTCTCACTTTCCCAACTAACAAGCTCATCCAATAGCACACGTAGCTTCTCTGACGTATTCCACATCATAACCCTTCACCTTCCTCACTTGTGATTGATTTAGACAATCTATTTTTATTATTCTAATGTTATCATTCGATAATTATTTCCAGATACCTTTTAATCCATTTATAAAATACCACAGCATTGAGGTTTGGCTCGTTACTGATTCATTGCTATTTTTTTAAGTGGCAACAAACCTTTTATAAAGTGTATTTGAAAGACATCACTCGCTCAAAATAGGGCTTGTTGATGTCTTTCTTATGTGGATGAGAAACTTATACTTTCTGATCTACCAAAAATGAGCTAGTAATTAATTACTAGCTACAAATTGTCTAATTTTATTTATTCGATTACATAGAAAATTTTCAATATGATAGGGAGCTAAGTTCTGAATTTCTTCTGGATACACGAGCGGATCCAGTACAGGATAGTCCAAATCCCCCATAAAGTAATATGCTATTTTTGCAGTATAATCCTTCCCTAGTAATAATTTAGTGCCCTCTTTGCTTCCTGCATGAATATAAACCATTTCAGGATAGATCCCCATGTATACGCCGATTCTTAAAGCGGTGTCATAAACCCCTACAGGTCCAAATCCTTCGATTCTATGTTCATACACCCATTGCATGATTTCTTCAAAAGTAGTGGGCGTACCTAAAGCGGCCCATGATTTTTTTAGCCTCATAATCATTTCATCACGTACTCTGTTTTTGCCTGCATAACTTCGGTGGCATACTCTTAACTTCGGTGTTTTGGTGTATACCGCATATTCAATGACTTCATCAACTGGCCTTTTTCCTGCCTTACATTCGCTTAAAATCCAGTCATAATTATTATTTCGTTGATAAGCAGCGATTTCATATTTTAAGCTTATGAATTCCCCTCCGTTTTAATTTCTCTTATACCATCTTATAAATTAAGTGAAGCAATTATGCCTCAGACCGTTCCGATAAATTCTGTGGATTTCTACGCTACCATCGTCCGCCTACTGAAAATCTGTATTTTTCTAAAAGATATAGGCGTTGATTGAACATTGCGCCAACGAAACGAGGTTCATCCTCACCCAATTTTTTTCACCCCCCTTCTCATAAAATCTATGTTATTATTTTTCTAGCTAATGTTATTTTTAAGGAGGTTCCTCAATTGAAATTAAGAGTGTCTGCTGTACAGTACCATCTACATACGATCAATCGTTTTGAGGAGTTTGAGGCACAGGTGACGCATTATGTGAAGGCTGCGGCTGAGTTTAATACGGAGTTTATTTTGTTTCCGGAGTTTTTAACGACACAGTTATTGTCGATTTCGACTAATGGCGAGGGGCAGCCGATTCACAATCTGCCAAATTATACGGAAGCTTATTTGCGTTTATTTTCTTCGCTCGCTGCGGAATATGGCGTCTATATAATAGGAGGAACGCATGTAATCCGCAGAGAGGGCCGTTTGTACAATGTGGCGCATCTCTTTTCACCGGATGGGCATATTGGCGAGCAGGCGAAGCTTCATTTGACACCGACAGAAGTGACGGACTGGGGCATTACGCCGGGTGAGTCTTTGCGAATTTTTGAGACGGCTAAAGGGAAAATTGCCCTACTAACATGCTATGATATTGAGTTCCCAGAAGTGGTGCGCATGGTGCGGGGTATGGGTGCCGATGTGATTTTCTCTCCTTCTTGTACGGATGACCGTCACGGCTTTAATCGCGTTCGCTTTACGAGTCACGCGCGCACGATTGAAAACCAAGTGTATGTTGTATCGACTGGAACGGTTGGGTCACTTCCGAACGTGGACTTTATGCGTGGCAACTTTGGACAGGCTGCGGTAATTACACCAAATGATGTACCCTTCCCACCAAACGGCATTTTAGCGGAAGGTGAAATTAATAACGATATGATCATCACCGCCGATTTAGATGTGGCGCTTTTACAGGAAGTACGTGAGCGCGGGTCCGTGACGACTTGGCGAGATCGTCGCTTTGATTTGTACCCGGATCTTGGCAAAGTAGATGCAATAACATCAATGACAAAGGAAATTGTGTTCAACAAGGTAAACTAGTTTTTCATACTTATTAGGGGGAGTGTTTGACATGGAATACGTTCAAATTAACAATATTGAGGATCCTTTATTTCCAAAAATGCACAAGCTAATGCAAAATGTTTTTCCTGCGGAGGAAGTACTGGAGTATGAGTTGTGGAGAGAGCCTTTATTGGACCCGACAATTCGTATGTTTGTGGCAGTAGAAGAAGGCGAAGTTGTGGGCGCAACGGAATACCGGTTTTATGCTGACAAAAAGTTGTCCATGACCGACTTTACGATGATTGGTAAAGAAGGCATTGGCGTTGGTCCATTCCTTGCAAAAAAACGACATGAGGATTTAATGCAGCTGTCAAAAGCGCATAACGTTGAGTTAATCGGGGTGTTTGCGGAGATTTACGACCCATATCGCATTGGTAATCATGCATTCGGCGGTATTCAAGCAATGAATCCATTCGTGCGTCGTGAAGTGCTTGCACATCTAGGCTTTAAACGATTGAATTTCTCGTATGTACACCCTTCCTGGACAAATGAAGGCGATGCGGTAACGGACTTAGATTTTTGTTTCCTTCCTTATCAAGAAATAAACGAATTAAGCGGACTTTTTATTGCTAATTTCTTAAAAGGCTATTATGCGATTTTATCTCACAAACCGGACGCATGGCATTTGATGATTGCTGCATTAGAATCAAAAGAAGAAGTTGAATTGCTTCCATTATAATAACAAAGTAGGCGTCTCAGGGAGTACTTTGAAACGTCTTCTTTCGCGATTATTTTGTTAAATGATTTTTTTATCCACTTAAATGTGTTCATTTTTTTCTACTAATAGTTGAATGAACTGCTCTCAGTTTTTTGATGAAATGAGCACCATCAGCATCTAGGCTCGCCCTCAGAAAAGCGTTCGCCACAACGGAAATCAACGACATCTAAAACAAAAGCCAGTGCTTAAACGATGTCTCGTTCAAGAACTGGCTAAACTACTTTATAAACTTTTTCAATGCCCTCAAAATAGCTTGTGATTTTGTATAATCAGAAAGCCGTTTTCATCAAACTTAACGTTATTTAAACGGATTTTTCCACTCCATTAACAAACCGTAATTATGTGATTCTTCATCGTCTAAATAGTTGGGCACGACACATATTGGCGTACGTCCGCATCGCAGTAAAAAGGTAATGACGGGATCTTTTAATTCACCTGAAAGAACACACTCCACATATTGTTCAGGTGTTAGTTGCTCTGCATATTTGTGATAGCCAGGCATTCTTCCCCCTCCTAGGGCCCGGTCGAGTTGGTCATGAACTACACGCTCATACACCGATTGCATTAATAACTTCCCTAGGTCTAGCTTACGGTAGGCCGGCTTTACAGAAATATCGACAATATATAAGGTCTTCCCACTATTCTTATGATTTCGAATGGAGCCGTGATCGGTCGCTTCTTCCCACGTATGGAATGGGTTGTCCGGATCAAAATCAACTAATAAACCGGTAATCGAGCCGACAATTTCTCCGCCTATCTCTACACATAAAGCCCCTTCTGGATAATGCGTAACATGACTTTCTAGCTGCGCTTCACTCCACCAAAGCTCAGAAGGAAATGGCGGAGGAAAACATTGTTGTTGAATCATAATCAAGTCTTTGAAATCTTTTTTCTCATAGTTTCTCACTACTGCTAAAATGGGCTTTCCATCTTGAAATACATAGCCTTCTTTTCGATACACCAACAGCTTCCTCCCCAAGTCATCCCTTTATGATTCGCTTTTCAAATTTTTCATATAGTCATCAAAATCCTTGATATTCAATGGTTTACTAAAATAAAACCCTTGGCCAAATACGCAGCCATCTTTACTTAGTTCATCGACATGTTCTTGTAATTCGATCCCTTCAGCAATGACATTTAGACCGATTGTATTCGCTAAAGTTAATACAGCTTTTACAATTGCGCTGCTCTCTTCATTCGTATGAATATCCTTGATAAAGGAGGCATCGACTTTCAACGTATTAATAGGTAGATGTTTAAGGTAACTGAGCGAGCTATACCCTGTTCCAAAATCATCAACAGAAATATGGACACCCAGTTTTTGGATCTCTCTTAAAACGGGCAACGTACTTTTAACGTCAGCAAAAATACTTTCGGTCACTTCTAATTCTAGCCATTTTGGATGTAATTGAGTTTCTTTTAAAATTTCTTCAACTACATGAATAAAATTCGGCTCCACTAACTGACGGACCGAAACATTAACAGATAACGTTAATGGCGGAAACCCATTTACCTGCCATTGTTTTGTTTGTCTGCAACTTTCTCTTAAAATCCATTCTCCTAACGGGGCAATTAAACCTGTTTCTTCTGCCAAGGGTATAAATTTCCCTGGAGGAATTATTCCTAAATTCGGATGATTCCACCTCACCAAAGCTTCCATACCAAGTAGTTCATTCGTAGATATATTTAGTTTTGGCTGATACTCCAAATAGAACTGTTGCTCTTTAATCGCATTTCTTAAGGCAGTTTCAAGTAAATTACGTTCTAACGATTGATTTTGGATCGTTGTATCGAATAGGATAAAATTATTTTTGCCACGTTCTTTTACATTATAAAGTGAATCATCTGCATTTTTGATTAGTTCTTCTGGAGATTCTCCATGTTCAGGGTAATTTGCTATGCCAATACTGCACGTGATTAAATGTTCCTGACCGTTAAATATTATAGGCGTTTGAAAATTCGTTAAGATGCGCTTAACAATTGAAATTGTATCTTCCTCATCTGGCACATCTTTTAACAGGACAATAAATTCATCGCCCCCTAATCTGGCAGGCACGTCCGATTGGCGAATAGCCCCTCTGATTTTTTGTGCAGCTCCTATAATAACCGCGTCTCCTGCATCATGACCCCATTGATCATTAATTGATTTGAAATTATCTAAATCAATAAAAAGAACCGACATTTTGGATCTCGATAATTTTCTATCCTCAATTTCAGTACGAAGCTGATTCATAAATGAACGTCGATTTGGAAAATTAGTCAAAGCATCATGATAAGCTAAATGATAAATTTTCTTTTCAATTTCTTTGCGACTACGTGTATCTCGTATGACCACTAGTAACAATTCATTCATTGAATAATTAGAACTGCTAATACTACTAATATTTGCTTCAACTTCGAAATACTCTCCATTAACATTCCGAATTCTAAATTCTACAAGCCTTGTTTCTTTTTTTCTTCTAAAATATGAGTCAATTTCTTTTTTGACAATTTCTACATCATCCGGGTGAATCAATTCAAACAAATTACTGTTTTCTAATAGCGCAAGGTTAATCTTTAATAAGGTTTGAAAAGATGGGGATACATATTGAAAAGATCCGTTTCCTTCTATTAAAGAGACAAGATTAACTGTATTTTCGGCAATCAATCGATACTTTTCATTGCTTACCATTACTTCTTCCTCTAATTGTTTTTGCTTCGTAATATCAGTACGGATTGAGATGTATTGATACGGTATTTTCTTTTCATTCAAATATGGGACAATTGTTGTTTGTACCCAATACATGGATCCATCTTTTTTTCTGTTCTTAATTTCACCTTTCCAAATTTGACCAAACCCAATCTGCTTCCACATTTCTTTGAAAAATGACTTCGAATGATAGCCCGAATTCAATATCCGATGATCTTGTCCAAGCAATTCATTTCGGTCATATTGGGATACTTCACAAAAATGATCATTCACATAGGTAATCATGCCTTGTTGATCCGTAATCGCAACAATTGAAGATTGATCTAAAGCATATTCAATATCTTGAAGGGCTTTTATTTGTTTGGTCATATCCTCAACTCGGTTATTATTATTATATTTGTTGTCCATTGGAATTAATGCTCCTTTAAAAAAATAGCTACACATTCCCTACTTTGTATACCTTTAATTAATAAAAACGAATCCTATATCAGATAATTATATCATTTTTAAGGCGAATATATTAACTGTCAGTATTAAAAGTCTTATAAACACAAAAAAAGTACACGACTACAAAATCGTCACGTACTTCCATTCAGTAATATACGAGGAATATTCCCTTTTTTCTTCAAGCGATTCCACAGGAAAATCGTGTATACGAATAGCACACTATTAATCACAAAAGGAAAATCGTGTATACGAATAGCACACTATTAATCACAAACGAGTGCAACACCGAACTTTGGGTATTGTCCAAAAGTTCGAAAAAAACCACGAAAGAACATGTTCATAATAATCGATTGACGATCAATAATTCGAAGTGAAAGCACAATTCCTACAAGCAGCGGTTACACAACTTGGATAATGGTGTGTCCTCAACTGTCTGACCCCATCTAGAACCTCAACTAGCAGGCTCCCTTATTGCCCCCTATTCCATCTCCCCCTCAGACTTGAACATATACCCCTCATACGATTTTTTAATTGATAACACGAGACCGATTAACATCATATTCGATAGCAATGAACTACCACCGTAGCTAAGGAAAGGCAATGTCACACCCGTCACTGGTAATATGCCCATTGTCATGCCGATATTTTGGAATATTTGAAACGTTAGTAAGCCAATAATACCCGCGCCGGTTACGTAAGAAAAGTTGGTTTTCGCATGTAAAACGAGAATGACAATCCTATGTAACAATAAAAAATAAATAAAAATAACGAGCGCTCCACCGATAAAACCCATTTCTTCCGCAATTGTTGAAAATATAAAATCAGTATGCTTCTCTGGAACATATACTTCATTTTGTAAATAACCTTTCCCTGCAAGTTCCCCCGAGCCAATCGACAGAATTCCTTGCCGCGTTTGGTAGGCGGAATCACCATACTCAAAAGGCTGTAACCACCCGTTAATTCTCGAAATTTGATGCGGAGATAGCTGACCCAAAACATTTTCCGTATAAAAGCTATTGAAGTGAACATACATAACGACAATGATGCTAATAATCGTTACAGGAATTAACGTTAACGTCAATAATAATTTTTTATTTAAGTTTGAAAAATAAATCATGGGGATTATCAACGCTAAATACAGCATGAGCATACCTGTATCTGGTTGTTCATAAACGATGAGCATTGGCGGAATTGTAATTATCCCTATTTTAAACAGCAGCCAGCAGCCTTGTTGTACAGTTGCCGCAATGAATTTTTCATCGTGTTTTTCGATGACGATTCCAACAACAAGTAAAAAAGCAAACTTCAAAAATTCAGATGGCTGAAACGTACCAATAAACTTAATCTGATACCACGCTTTCGCTTCATTTATAGGACGTGCAATGCTCTCAGGTGCAAAAATTAAGCCAATTAACAATAAAGTGATGATCGCATAAAAATACCAAGAAACCTTTTTCAACTGGTCTAAGTCAAAAGAAGCTACACAAACTATAAGCACAATTCCTAAACAATAAAAAATGAGTTGCTTTAATACAAATGCCCCTGAATACTGTGAACTCATCACACTACTTGAATAGATAAAAAAGCAACTAATGATAGCTAAAACACATACGTATAACAAAATAGGTCTATCCACTATTTTAAGAAACACGGAATTTTCTCCTCTACTAAATAATTATCCAATATTTAGACGATAATGGTTCAATAGAGTTCCACATAATATGAATATTCCGACATTTCAACTAAGCTCAATAATTATCTACTGTTCAGTTCCTTTCATTCCAAAACCTTCACCGAATTTTATTGAGTGTAATTGTCCGTTTGAAGCCCAATTTTCTCTTTCATACTCATCAAAAATAACGGTCACCCATTCTGCTTTTACATGTAATTTTTCCGCAGCTTCTTTAGTAATCGCTTCAACGAAATTTTGCTTTTGTTCAATCGTTCTACCTTTAGCTATTTTCACTGTGATTATAGGCATATTACCAATCCTCTCTCATTTATTTTTGCTCACTACTGTCCCTGTATTCCCAATAAAGAACCATGTATTTTTTGAATTATTTTATATACTTCCTCACTTCTTCAATGAAACCCTTTTAGTAAAAAAACAACCCAAGAAAATCATGATGATTTCTTAGGCTGTCGCAGTTTATTTTTCTTCAATTTAACCCTTATTTTTTCCCGCTTGCAATCGATAAATAGCCGACGAATAACAGCATAAGTGCAACACCGACGAGCTGCCACGTCTGCATAATCGACCCGAGCCAGATCGCCGAAATGACCATTGCTGTTAACGGTTCGAAGCTTGATAGAATACTCGTTTCCACTGCTGAAATATACTTCATACTACTTAGGAATAAGACAAAGGCAGTGGAACCAAGGAAAATAAGCGCCCCCATCATCCACAACATATTAGCATCCGCGAGTAGTGTCCATTCTGGCGTTGACCAAATTTGTCCCAGGATCGCGAATACAAGGCCACTAATCACCATGCCCCAGCCCACAACGGTTAGTACGCCCCATTCGTTCATTAAACGGACGGGATATAATGTATAAAAGGCATATGTAAAACCTAGTAAAACACCCCACATAAGCGCTTTCTCACTCACAAGTAACGTTGATAGTGAGCCATTCGTTAATAATAAATAAAGCCCCACTAGTGTGCCGACAATGCCAATAACCTGACTTCTCGGCGGTAGCTTTTTCTGCATAAAGGCAACATATAAAATAATAAATATCGGTGCTAGAAATTGCAGAAGTGTGGCAACGACTGCATCACTTTCTTCAATTGCCTTAACAAATGTGTATTGCAAGCCGACCATTCCAATAATACTAAAAACCAGTAGCTGATTGCGCCACGCAGGTATTTTCCATACTTCAAATACCGGTTCCTTACGCACACCGATTAAGCATAGAATAAGCGTTCCTGCAATAATTAACCGCACAGCAAGCATAAATTCTGCCGACATCTCTGTATTGTGAAGCATCCACTCCATCATTGGGCCAGTAGCACCCCAAAACATAGCGCCGACAACAACCATAATAATTCCTTTCAAACGATCCACAAAAAATCCTACTTCCTTTTCATTAGAAAAACCATAATATTAATATTTTTAGGTAGTTTACGAATCTATTTTATCACGTCTCGACCTACTAGGAAAAGTGGATTTCATGCCAAAACATCCGTCTCAATGTAATTTTGTCCCTTCATATTAAAGAAATAGATGATGAGCATTACGTACGCAAAGAGCACTGCAACAAGGAGAAATATGGCTGCCACACCCCCAGCTATTGACGAGGAATGTGTGAATACCTCAGGAGTGATCGCTACAATGAATAAAACCGTTAAAAAAAGATACTTGATTTTCTTTGTATACGCTTCCTGTCCAATAGGTCGTGCAATTTGCAGGCAAACCCTGAATAAATAATAATAGAAACTAAGCGATAACAAGGCATTCCCTAAGCCTAACAATGTCCACCCTAATGATAAATCTTGCTGTAAAGAACTAATAGTAAACATATAAATAATAATAATTGTACCAAGTAAAATCGCTAGCCACTTTGCTACAACGGACCCCTCAAAGTGCTCAAGCTTTCCAAAGGCTGCTGCCATTAAAAAGAACCCAACAAAATCAGGAAGCCAGTCTATACCGATATTGATATCCAAGAAAATAAGAAAATGCCCGATAATTAGCGTTGAAAAAAAGTTTTGCATTCAGTCAACTCCCTTTTTTAGTAGCTCCAGGATGACGTTTTCCGGTGGATAATTTAACGTCTCTCCGAATACGACCTGTGTCAGTGGTTCACCCTTCTGATCCACACCACTTAAAATAATATTGTGAAATGACTCATGCGCAAAACGGTAGTTATGTGTGTATTGAATGACTAGTTTTTCATTTGGTGCTGTTTCATACGGGAGCGTTAGCACTTCACCAGATGAATTTTCTAGAACGAGCTCAGCTGTCTTAATCGTTGACGTCAGTGCTTCAATCTGAATTGATTCCGCAAGCGTCATGCTTAACTCTTTTTTATGTGAATTAATTTCGATTAACAGTTTACTCTCGCTGTTCACGAAACTTATTTGTAAAGGAACTTGTACTGGTGCACTCTTTACGAAATGAAATTCCGCATACTGCAACTCATCCCGATGCTGTTTTAAAAAAGCAACATCCTCCAACGTTAAGTAAAAAACGGCATCCTTTAGCGCAACATATGTATAGTTTTCCCTTACTGGTATATAATCAGGATCCCAAAACTAGATAAACCCATCTCCTAAATGGTAAAAATTACGCCCCCCAACTACGAAGAATTGTAGTACAACCGCGTCGCCACGATTCATTAAATAGCTTATGTCGAGTTGATTTTTTTCATAATCTTCAAATAGGATATGCTCTGTCACATCTAATATAAACGGCTTATCTAACTTTTGCTCTTCTCCATACCAAATACTCACGCAAATAACAATGGCTGTTGCACATAAACAGGCGATAAAACGTTTACTCAACACATCGGCCCCCTTTGCAATAGTGTAGCATAGACGGCAATTATATTGGAAAAATTAACAATATATAGGTATAACAGCACGTGAAAGTTGTTAATAGTATATGGAGGAGTGGATGACATGTATCGAACAATAGATGAACGTTTTGAGCTATTAGAAAAACAGCTTGAGAAGCAGGCATTTCAAATTAAATTAATGCAAAAAATAATTGCGGATCAACAGCAGTATGCACTATATGATTTAATAATTTCAGCGAATATTTCAGAGGAAACATTTAGTGAACTGCATACCTTAACAAAACGCTATGAGCAGAAGCAGGAGCAATTACTTCCTGTTACGCTCAGTGATTTCGTTTATGATTTTCAGCGCATTATTGCAAAAGACGAAACAAACGCATATCCGCGCGATGTGTCGAGTTTGATTCCTCGCTGGCTCGGGGGGAATGCGGGTAATTTCGGCTTTTCTCAGAAGCTGTACGAGCAATTTTATGGAGATTAAACCTTCCTATAGTCAAACCAGACAAAAAATCCCCGACGCACTATATCGTCGGGGATTGCTTGTTTTATTTACGGAGCTTTGCCATTTTTTCTTCAAGCCAAGCCATAAACTCATTTCCTTTAGAGCCTTCATACGCATCATACACATCTAAGCGCGTACGTTTTAATTTGTCTGCAAAATCTGCAACAGTCGAATCTTTCGGTAAGCTTTTTAAAATACGTATTAAAATTTTGTCCGTGCCCTTAATTAAATCGTATTTATGTGGCTGTGGTTTGGCCGCATTTTGACCAAAACCAACTAGTGCTTTATGTGCAGCTTCACGTACGGCTTGCACTGTGTCATTTTCTAGACGATTATTTAGTAAATCGATTACTTTATCATCTTTATAGTTTGACAATTCCTTCACTGCATCTAAACGATCGCGCCAGCTAGAAGTATAGTTTGCCTTCTTTTTTAACTCTACATAGTTTTCTGGTAATTCTGTTTGAAATTTCGTCATTATTATAAACTCCTCATATAGGCCATTTTAGGTTAGCCCAGTCTTTCTATTATAGAGGGTAACAGCCAAAAATGCAAAAGACCCCCAAAACGATGCCTTTCATTCATTTTTTTCTATCTACTATTGTTCACTACGATACCTTATCATGTAGTCATGAAAAATAAGCCTGAGACCATTGTAATAATACACGACACAATATCATGTGCATGCATAGCAAAAATATTTCCCCTCAGTATGGATATAAAGCACGTTCTGAAATATACAACTTACATCATGCAGCAATTAATATAACAAAGGCTTTAATTCCATCTTATTAGAAGGCAGGTTGCTATTTCACATAGATTTTCCGTTGTAAAAAGTCCCCGATTTTATCAATCGTTTCATTTATTTGAACTGTGAACGTATCGTTTTTTGTAAAATAACTATGCACAAGACCTTTTGCAATCGTAAGTTCTGCATCAACGCCTGCACTACGCAGCTTGTTTCCGTACTGAATTGCTTCATCTCGCAGTACATCATTTTCAGCAACAACGATAAAAGCTGGTGGTAAATCCGTAAAGTCCTTTGCGTGCAGCGGAGCCACTAATGGATTTTTCGCATCTTCCTGAGACCGGATGTAATAGTTACCAAACCACACCATTACATCCTTATCTAAACCATACCCATTTCCAAACGTTTTATACGAATTACTGCTGTAGCTCAAATCTGTCACAGGATAAAGTAATAGCTGAGATGCGATTGCGCTCGGCTGCTCTTTTGCCAGTAAAGAGACTGCAATCGCTAAATTACCACCCGCACTATCGCCAGCAACTGAAATAATTTTTGGATTGCCGTTATACATAGCAGCATTTTCTTTTGTCCAGATGAATGCATCATAGGCATCATTAACAGGTGTCGGAAATTTAAATTCTGGTGCAAGACGGTAATCAACCGACAACACAATGCTGTTTGTTTCATTTGCAAGTAACGCACAGCTCACATGGCATGTATTTAAATCATTTAACACCCAACCACCGCCATGATAATAAATAATAGTAGGAAATGGTCCCTCCCCTATTGGAGTATAAATACGAACTGCAATATCCGCACCGTCACGAGCAATAAACTGCGTATCCTCAATAGACGCAAGAGGTGGAAGATCAGGTGTTGCTAGTGGCAAACAAGCACGCATACGACGCGCCTCAGTTGCTGTCATCGTTGTAATTGAAGGAAGTTTATTTGCTTTATATAAATAGCTTATTGTAATGTCCAGTAAGTACGTCATTGTCGTTCACGATCCTTTTGTATGAGAGTTCATATGAATCCCTTTAATTCCAATTAACTTAGTATGTTATTAGTTTAAACTATTTAGAGTGAAATTACAAATGGGGAGTTTACAGTTGTTTTTGACATGATGCTCGCAGTACTAAATCGCTGCCTAGGGGATCAATCTATTATGGTGGGGTGGGTATTTATCTAATCTTCGCGGTTATCTATCAAACTCCAAAATCCGAGTAAATAAATAAAAACACCCCGCGAGTTGCGAGGTGCCATAATTTACATTTTCTTTAATTTTTCATATTCTAGTTGCAGCTGTTCAATGCGTTTCCGTCCTTCTTCACGGTTACGCACTGTTTCGGCTTGAATTTGTTTCGTTTCTTCAATGCCGGCCATAATTGTTTGCCACGTTTGTTCAATCGTTTCAATTTTAATGCTTGGACTACCTGCTTGACGTGCAATGTCCACAGAATTTTTACGGACATTTTCAGCATTGCGAACGAGCATCTCATTTGTACGTTTATCAAGCTCCGCCATTGAGTCCGATACAAGCTTTTGACGTTGCATTGTTACTGCGTGGACTAGCCCTTGCTTAAAAATCGGAATCGTCGTGACAAACGCCGAGTTAATTTTACCGATTAAGTGGTTATTCCCTTGCTGCATTAAGCGGATTTGCGGAGCAGATTGGAATGATACTTGCTGCGCCATTTCTAAATCATATCTACGTTGCTCCAGTAAATCAATCGCGCGATGGAACGTTTCTAACTCTAGAGCTGCTTGTTGATCTCCTGCTTCAGTTCTTGATTTTAGCGCAGGTAGCTGTTGTTGTAGGTGCTCTACCTTCACTTCAATTGCCGCCACATGCTCACTTAATGAATGGAAATAACTTAAGTTCTCGTCATACATTTGTTCAAGCTGCACTGTGTTGCGTTTCATTTCGATTTCGTATTTTTGAATCTCTGTATAAACCGCATCCACTTCTTTATTCATCGTGTCGTATTTTGATAAAATGCGCTCTAGCTGTTCTTTACTTCTCGAGAACAGACGTTTAATGAAGCCGCCCTTTTTCTCCTCAGAAAAATCTTTCGGATCAAAGCGGTCCATAATTTTATTTAAATTATTCAGTAATGACGTCGACTTTTCTAAATTACTTGTTTTAATTGTTGCGAGCATTCGATCTGAAAACGTCGAAATCCCCGTTGCCGTTTCTTTACCAAACTCTAGCACAGCGATTTGATTTTTTATATCAATTTTTTGTGCGAGAGTTTGCACTTGGGGCTCCTGTTTCAACGCTTCTTGACGCTGGCGAATTTGGGAAAGTTCTTCTGTAGATACTAATGCCTGTGGTGCTGCTTCAATAATTTCATTCACTGGTTCTTGTGTGCGTTTATCTAAATCTGCGAATAATGGATTTTCTGACATATAAATCCCCCGTTCAATACTTAATTTGCTCCACTACTGTTACGTATGACTGTGTAAAAGGTTTCACTTTTCGACATTCACTATTATACAATGTATGCCATGCGATCCGGCATAAAATTTATTTAGAGCCCCGACGCCAGCTCATGCCCCAGCCGTACGCATTATCGAGTTGTTGATGACCGTCAAAATATTCAACTAAGCGCTCTACTTTAAATGTTTCATTATTGATATTTTCAATCATCGCGATTGCGCACATCCCTAGTCCTGGACGTGATTCATTTAAACGTACTTCAATATCTTGGCCACCAGGATACGTAACTGTCACGATGCCATCTGCTTGCGCCCAGTTAGCCACACCTTCATAAATGAACGTATAGACGACTAAACGTTTAATTTGCTCTACTTTATTTCCATTTATACGTAAGTTTTCGCCGCCACTCACCGCACCAGTGCGATCATCACCGTCCAGTTGAATAAATGGCGCACTGTTGTATTGGCCAAATGCATTTCCCAACGCTTGCACACAGCCTTTTTGTCCGTTTTTTAATTCATATAAACATCCGAGATCTAAATCAATCCCATTGTTTTTGCCGAGTAGGCTTGATAAAAAGCCGCCCGATTTTTTTTGCTGATTCCAGTTTAAATTCACAACAATTTCACCTAATGCACCTTGCTTCTTTTCTAAACTAATCGACTGCCCCTTTTTCGTTAACTCAATTTTGTTCAGATTTACCATTACATAACCCCCCCTATTTATTGTGTAAGATTTCGATTAAGCAATGCTCCGCAAATGCTGCGCCGCTTTTTTTAATAATTTCCAGTTCTTTGTAGGAGTCTGGATACCTGACAATTTCGCCATGCAAAGGTACAAAGCTGCGATTTGCATTGTAGAGCATCGTTAAATCCATCAATGAATCCCCCGCTGCGTAATGCTTGTCGAACTGTAATTTCCCCTTAACATAATCAACTGCTGCACCCTTTGTTAGAACCTGTGGCAAAACGTAAAATTTCCGCCCGTGAACATAGCTCTCCCAGCCCTCAGAAAGTAAAGCCGTATGTAACAGCTGAATTTCTTCTACATCAATCGTTGCCTCGTCCAGTGCGAACATATAAAATAAATTTTCAACTTTATGTGTCCGTAAAAAATAAGGTTTACTTAGCTCGGTAGCAAAGCGTTTTGGAAGCTCGTCAAACGCAAGCGCCTGCTGCTGTATACGCCCGCGTAAATCCGCATCCCACGCCAAGTCGAGCTTGCCATCTTGTAAAATAATCCCACCATTTGCTACAACGACATATTTTGGTAGGATCTCCTGCTGAAATAGCGTTATGCGATTATACTGTATGAGTGACCTCGTTGTTACCGGAATAAAATGCGTCGTCTTTTGTAGCTCCTTTAAATCGGCAATTGCGGCTGGAGTCATAAACGACTGCTCCCTGCCCTCAAACCATTCAATACAAATTCGCTTTTCGGGCGCTGTGTTAACGGTGCGCTCCGAAAAAATTAAGGTTCGGTCTAGATCCGACGTAAAAAGATTCATTTATTCAGCTCCTTTATAAGCCCACAACACGCGTACGTCATATCAGTATATGTCTCCACCTCTACTCCGCGTTCTTTTGCAAGTAAGTAAATATGCGATAAATCATGTTCATACACTGGATTCACTAATATTTTCCACGGAACACGGCGTAACAGCACACGTGTCGTTTCACCGATTCCGGGTTTAATATGATGACTATTCGCGATGCCAAAATGCTGCTGAATCGTACGCACAGATTCCATCCCTTTCCAAGAAGGTTCTGGCTCATTCAAATCAATTTTATCCCCATTATTCGTTACGTTCGAAAACTGAGCCGCAATAGTATCAATAAAATAATTCGACATGTCTACATTTTGTAGCTCTTTATAATATTTTGCCCCATGGAAATCACCTGACTTAATGAATGCTGGATTAAGTACTGTACGACTGACGAGCCCGGACACAGTTGCATTTAAACATGCGGATGGAATTAAAAAATCATCACGTGTGCCGTAAATTTTCACGCTATGTCCTGGATCTGCAAGCACAGCTAAACTGGGTTCAAGCGTGATGCCATCCGTTTCCTGTAGCAGCGCACATGCCTCCGATAGCTCATGAGTAATTGCGCCTTTTCCTGTCCAGCCATCGACAAATTGTATTTGGCCAGTTGGATGCTGATGCAAAATATAGCGAATGGCCGTTTCGTCGATTCCACGACCACGAATAATGGAAATAGAATAGTGTGGGACCGACACCTCGTATTTAAATAACAAATAGCGCTTAATTAAAATTCCAATTGGCGTCCCGGCTCGCGCTAAGCTAACAAGCACCAAATCATTCAAGTTTTTCAGCGCCATGATTTTTTCGGCAACAGTGACAACTGCTTTTGATAGGCGCTCTGCGTACTGCGTCAAACTATGGTGAAATAGCTGAATATATTCCGCACTTGGCTGATACTCTACGGGGAGCATTTCAGCATAA
This sequence comes from Solibacillus sp. FSL H8-0538, assembly GCF_038003525.1. Classification (NCBI taxonomy): domain Bacteria; kingdom Bacillati; phylum Bacillota; class Bacilli; order Caryophanales; family Caryophanaceae; genus Solibacillus; species Solibacillus sp. FSL H8-0538. The sequence continues at coordinate 2,119,236 of NZ_JBBOPI010000001.1, forward strand.
TGCGTACCTGATTGAATCCGTTTTTCTCGTTCTGCAGTTTGTATTTCTACGTTCATATGGCTAATGTCGCGTAGTAAAAATACAACATCTTCTCTAGCATAACTACCTAGTTGATCCGGTTCATATTTCAGCATCTCGTCACTCCTCCTAGTCATTTGTAAACGTAATAATATGAACGGAACGACACTGCTTTTGCAATGCCGCTACGAGCTCACGTAGCGCCCCTTCATCTAAAATCCTTTCAAACATTAGGAAAATATCATCATAGTCATGCGTTCCGATATTGTATAAGTAATTAATAACTCCAGGAAATTCTGGGCTATGAAACACAAATTTATTGTAAATAAGTGACTTTTCATGTGCATAAATCGGGCTTCTCGTCGTCGATTGATAATACACATCCGGTCCCATTTGAGATGCCACATACATCGGGTTATACATAAACTCTCCTGTACCAATAACTAAGCATTTCTTCCCTGTTCGCATTGCCACAAGCTTCGGAATAACAGTCTGTAGTCGCAGCGACATCTCCCCTTGCTCGATAGACGTTAAACTAAAGCGACCACTTCCCATGTAGTACGGAATCTTATACTCCTCAAGTTGTGAACATAATGAACTCTCTTGCACTAGCTCAGATGCTACATAGTCTGCTATTGAAAAATAGTGCAACACATCCGTTTTCTCCCCAATCAAAAGCGACTGTGGCTCAGGTAATGTACCAATATTTTTTGCATCAAAATGGCCGCTCATCAATGCCACGCTATGAATCTTTATATTTAGCTCCTGCGCTAGTTGTTGGACTGCTTCTTGGTGCTCTGCATTGCGCCAATCCAAAATAGCTACTAAAGTAAACACTTTTAAATGTGGAAAACTGGTATGCAGCTGACGAATAATATTCAAATTTGTTTTGCCAGTTGTCATTTCATCGTCTACTAATACGACTTCTCCGTCACCATCAAAAAACGCAGGATTATGCAAATACACACGGTGACTAGAAGCATGGGAGTGCTCTTCTTCAAATGTAATAACTGGTGCCCGACACGCGAGTTGTTCACGTGTCGTATGCACAAACTGTACATCCCCTGTAAATGCATTAAAAAATGCGTGCCCAAGTGCGGTAGCCGTTTCAGCAAAGCCAATAATTTTCAGTGGCGTTGCTGAATTTAGTGGTGAATTTCTAATTTTTTCAATTGTCTCCTGCAACTGCTCTTGCGTTTTTAATGCTTCGACAATAGCTGCTGTCTGTGCGTTTTCTTGCTGCTGTCGTAGTTCTATAAAGCGACGTGCTAGTAACTCACTCGTTAGAATTGGTAGCTGTGGCGCAATCGCTAAATGCTTGCCAAGCACTTTACTAACGAATAGGAAGCGACGTTTTTCATTAATGCGCATCGCCATATCAAATAGCTGATGTTCTTCAAATTGATACGGATTGTTGACCAGTTTTATGGATGCTTCAATCTTATCTAAAATGTTGTAACTACTCACGCTTTCACCTGCCCCATTAGTAAGCTCAAATAATTTACTTGCGGATTATACACCCCGTAAACTTGTGCACGCATTGAGATTCGTTGTGCCCATAACACATGTGGATTCATTTCGTTCATTTTGTTATTGTAGGCACTTTTTTTGACGCCTATTTGCCCATTTGAATGGTGTAAAACTTCAACGGCATCCAAATATTCCTCGTGCGTCACAACATAAAGTGCATTCACTGCCGTAATATGTGTCGGGTGAATGATTGTCTTGCCAATAAGCCCGTTTAACTGATCAAGTTGAACTTCACGGATTAATCCTTGCAGTGGTACATTGGTAGCAATCTCAGAATCCTCACTCGAAAAGTACTCCCAAACTGGACCGGACAACACAAAATCCATATCCGCACGATTAAATAGATTAATTATATCTGTCAAGCAGTCTCGGACAGGCGCAATATCATAAATTGTCGTATTTACTTTGCGTCGTATACCGTATAAACCACTAAAATCTGTCGCACCTACACGAATATTTAAAATATAATCATAATATTCGGTTAATATAGTTTTGATTTGTAACAATGCTTCCAATCTTGTTTCTTTATACATAATGTCTGCTGACTCTAATATCGGCATTGCATACAAACAGTAGCCAAGTTCATTTTGTTGTGCAACTAATTCTAAAAAGGCACGGCCATTAGACGCCGTAAATTTAGGTAATACATAACCCGTGAGAACATGCTGCGAGTCTCCGAGAAGCTCAATCATTTCCTTAAGTTGCTGCGGACTGCGCACACGCATAAAAAGCAACGGTAACTGCTCAATTGTCAACTGTCCATTCTTCATCGCATCGTCTAGCTGACGGAATGTCTTTACTAAATTTTCTTTACCAGCAGCCACTTGCAAATCACCTAACGCATCCTCTAAATCAATGACAATGGATGTTAAAGATGAGAATTTCCGATTTATTATATCTGCCGCAATGGACTGTTTAATTGCAGGCATATAAAGCGCTGCACCTACACAATAACGTAGCTGTTCTTTTGGAGTATATTTTGTAAAATCAATAGGTTGTTTAAAAAATACACGATCCACTTCAATTTGGTCGTCCAGCTGAAAAAGGCGCATATCCTCATCTCCTTAAAGTATTAAAAAACTACTGCTGATAGGGCAGTAGTTTTAGTTTGTGAATTTAACTAGTGTGACAATTGCACTTACGCGACTTTCTTTTTGTTCATATAATGCACAACGAACGTGCCAGCAAATGCTAAAATAAGTACAACGAAAAATGCGTAATGTGATATGTGAACACCAAATACGCCGAGTAGCATTTTCAGTGCAATAATTCCGATTAAAATGAATGCTGTGTTTTCAAGCTCTGGTATACGATCAATCAACGTTACGAAAACACCAGCAATTGTACGCATCATTAAAATCCCAAGCATACCACCGACTAATAGCACCCATACTTTGTCTGAAATTGCAAAGGCCGCTAAAATAGAATCTACAGAAAAGGCAATGTCCATCAGCTCTACTGAAATAACCGTAGCCCAGAACACACCAAAAATCCTTACGAGTGGCGTATTTTTTTTGAATTCCTTTGCATCATCGTCCTGAGCTTTATTTATGAAGTGTGAAATACAAATCCAGCCTAAATAAGCAGCACCAAACAGCTTCACATACCAGAATTTCACTAAGTAAACACCGATACCTATGAATATAAAGCGGAAGACATAAGCCCCAATCATTCCATAAAGTAATGCTTTTTTACGTTGTTTTTCCGGTAGATGCTTAACAAGCACGGCTAAAACAAGCGCATTATCTGCAGATAATAATCCTTCGATAATGACTAATGAGAAAATTAACCCCCATGAAACAGGATCCGATAATACTTCTCCCCACATTTGCCAATCAAAGAACATGGCATATGTTTCAAAAATTTGCTTAATTACGTCCACCTATAGACCTCCGATGATTACGTTAAATTTGATTAAACACTTAGACCATAAGCGTTAACTAAAGCTCCTAGACCACCTTGATAGCCTGAACCGATTGCATTAAATTTCCAATCTGAACCATGACGATAGAGTTCACAAAATACTACTGCTGTTTCAATTGAGAAATCTTCGCCTAAATCAAAGCGCAGTACTTCAGTTCCTAAATCTTCATCTACTAAACGCACGAATGCATTGACAACTTGTCCGAAATTTTGACGACGGCCTTCTGCATCATGAATCGTTACTGTAATTGCAATTCGATGAACATCTGAAGGGACTTTATTTAAGTGGATTTTAATTTGTTCATCATCCCCGTCGCCCTCACCAGTACGGTTATCCCCTGTATGTTCAACAGAGCCCTCAATACTTTTTAAGTTGTTGTAGAAAATGAAATCAAGATCTTGACGACATTTGCCCTGGTCATTTAATAAAAATGCACTTGCATCTAAGTCAAACTCAGCCCCGCCATCAAAGTTTTTCACATCCCAGCCAAGTCCAATAATAATATTTTGTAAAGCAGGATTATCTTTTGTTAAATCAATCCGTTGCCCCTTGCTTAATTGAATCGCCATCAGACATTCTCCTCTCTCTATTTGTATTATTAGCCTACTTGTAAACCAAAGTCATTACATAATGCAGCAAGTCCACCTTGATAGCCTGAGCCAATCGCAGCAAACTTCCACTCGCCGCTATGACGATATAATTCACCTACTACTAACGCTGTTTCAATGGAGAAATCTTCGCCTAAATCGTAACGGATTAGCTCACTTGATTCATTGAAAATACGAATATAAGCATTAGATACCATACCGAAATTTTGACCGCGATTTTCCGCATCATGAATTGTTACGGCAAACGTAATCTTTTCAATGCTTGCTGGGACAGCTGCTAGATCGATTTTTACTACTTCATCATCCCCATCGCCATCACCTGTTAAATTGTCACCTGAGTGCACAACTGAACCGTTGCCACCAACTGTATTATTATAGAAAATAAAGCCTTCTGGTCCAGCTACCTTACCGCTTGCTTCTAGTAAAAAGATTGTTGCGTCTAAATCGAATTCATTACCGCCGTCGTATTTATTGACGTCCCACCCTAAACCTACATTTACCTTTGTCAAACCTGGATTTGTTTTTGTTAAGTCTACTTTTTGTCCTTTTGCTAATGAAACTACCATAAAAAATCCCTCCCTATTTTTATATATTTAATATCTTTTGCAAATATCACTAATTGAAGCATCTTGTGTGCCTGTTCCTACTGCCGCAAACTTCCATTCATTGTCATGACGATAGATTTCACCTGTTATAAGCGTCGTTTGGTCTGAATAATTATCTGACAAATTATATTTTAGTAACTCCTCTTTAGTAGCAGGGTTTACAATACGAATATACGCGTTTTGGAGCATGCCAAAGTGTTGCTTACGACGTACACAATCATAAATATTTACGACAAAAATAAGCTTATTGTAGTTTTGCGGAACTGCATTTAACTCGATGTAAATTGTTTCGTCATCGCCGTCACCATCTCCTGTACGATTGTCTCCCGAGTGTGTCACCGAGTCATTCGCACCTTTTAAATTACCGAAGTATACGACATCCGTCTTATCTTGTAGTCGGTCATTTTGAAGCATAATAACAGACGCATCGCAATCAATGTCAATCGGTGTTTTACTGCCAAGAAGTCCGCCTAATAATCCTCCTGACTTTTGTTGTACTGGATCCCATCCGAGGCCAACTATGATTTTATTTAACCCGGCATTGCCCTTTGTTAAATCAATCCGCTGACCTTTTTGCAAATTAATAGACACCATTAAATCCTCCCAACAGAAAATATTTAACATCACTTCTTAATTTTACATATTTTAGCATCAATTAACAAACATTCATTCCTATCATTTCAACTTTTTTGAAATACGACGGAACATCGTCTTTAAATCGAGCTTTCTTTCGGGTTCCCCCTGCGCAATTTGCACATGTAATACATCACTTAACTTTTCGTCAAAGCTAATTTTCTCGAGCCGGTGCGTATCTAGTAGCTCGCCGGCAATAAAATGTTCAATACTTAACGAGCCACCCGGACTACAAATAATGACATCAAAGCCGAGCATGCTAAGGAACATCAAGAGAATCGCATCCTGCCTTTGCATTTGCCCACTTTCTTCTTCTTTAAACACAAGAAACGTTGGATTCAAATAACTATAATCAAACTGCTGATACAGACGAATCACTTCATCTGGAATGAGCAGGAGCTGACCGAATAAATAGGTTTCATATTTTTTTTTCGATTCTTGCGGTAGGAGCTGGATATAGCCGCTTTCAATTAAACGAATGATCGTTCTGGCGACATTTCGCTGTGCCCCTAGTTGTAAATTTTTAAATGGCCAAACCGATAACCGAATCATCTTTTCAATATCTAGCTGACCATTCGTGCTCGCATCCCGCATATGAAATTGCATATTCCCCTTCTGCAATGGGAGTAGCGGGAATGTTGTAGCAGTATACGTTGTTTTTTGATCGTGCAAGTATTTAATTTTAGTTACATAGTCTTGTCTGTTCAGCGATACGCCCTCAATTTTGGCAAATAATACAGGTAAATACACCGTATCATCTTCATCAGTAAAGCCGTCACGTAAATATAATTGCGCATCAGATAAAATGAAAAGCTCATCGTATGTTGTATTTAATATGCGCGTGCGCGTTTCATAATCTGCATATTTCCACGGGTAATTCAGCGCTGGGTTTGTATAAAGTTGCTGACTCACCTGCTCGGACGCGCGTGATGTAATCGTTTGCACCCGTATCGGCTTATCGTAGGGAAAATCAAACACTTCAGTTGTTGTAGCTAGCTGTTTTGTCGGAAAATCTTGGATGCCGTAAGACGTGAAAATATCTTCACCATTCGGCTCCACTACTACGATGTCACAGCCAAATAAATATAAGAAGTATAAAAAATATACTTCACTTTCCTTAGCAGGACCGTACCAGAAAATCTTTGGCATCTCGACTTCAAACGGAGACTCCTGCAGCCATTCCGGGAAATAATGATTGGACCACTTCACAAAATCCAGTAAAATCCGTTGCATTAGATTACTTTGCAGTCGAGGAAACCGCTGCTCTAAAAATTCGAGCCATTTCCGAAGCGTCTGGGCAAAGTGATCGCGGTACGGACTGTTCATTAACGGCAGAAGTTGCTTGCCTGCAAAAAACGCCATAAAGCGGTTAATAGATAGCGGATTAACTTGATGGATTTGCAAAATATTCACAATCTCTGTGCGTTTTTGCGGGCTAATCAGTTTCGGCATATTGTCAAAAAGCAGCGTCCAATTAATGCCTTTATTTGTTATCGCGTATATATATTCCTGCGCTTCATATTCATTGTCTTCTATGCCTAGCAGTTGTATCGCAACACGCGTATGCAGTAATTCTCCATTTCCTTTTAAAAAAATCGGTCGCATAGACAATTTCAATGCGATCATTTCCTCCCAATGCTGAAGTGCTGTTTCTTCAAAATTCTGCGGTTTAAATAACACGAATGAATTCCCTCCAGTCTATCTCAAAAATGTTATGTAGAAATTTTACCGATGTATTATTAAATTATAAGTTATTTAATGCCTTTTTCACACGAAAGATGTAATTATTGAAGGAAATATCATTGTAAACAGCAGAATTCATCGTTCACTAGTGTAAATATTCCGAAAAATTAGAAACCAAGCAATATGTGTTACTATCAATATTAATCAAAAGTAAGGGGGCAATTTTTTTGAAATTATCTATTCGATGGCGCATTATTGGTCTTGTTATTTTAATCGTCATCGTCGGCTTAGGCAGTTTAGCAACAATCAGTTCCTTAATAATTACGAATAAAACGGAAGAATCCGTTGTAAACCAAAGTGAGACGTTAGTGACACAAGTTTCGACAACGATTACAACCTTTTTATCTACATATGAAAAAGGTATTTCAGTTTTAGCTGCATCTGAAAATATTAAACAATTTTCTAATGCTGATCGTACATATAATAGTGAAGCAGATCAAGTTTATCGACAAGAGTTAGCAAACTTTTTAAAGAGCTTTGATGCTGCTTCGTCAGTTTATTTTTCTGATGGTGTAGAGACAATTATTGAACCGCATTTTGACGGAATTATTGGCTTTGACACGACGACACGTAGCTGGTATCAAAACAGTATGAAAAACCCGGATTCTGTGCATTGGTCAGCACCATATATTGATGAGTCAACGGGCGAATATGCCATTACCGGCTCAATAGCAGTAAAAGAAGGCAATCAAATAATCGGTATTATGGGTGTCGATTTACTATTATCGAACTTAACGGAAACGGTTTCTTCAATTGAACTTGGTTACGGGGGCTACCCGATTATTTTTGATAGCGCTGGTTCAGCAATCGTCCACCCAACGCTTGCTGGAGAAAATATGAGTAGTGAAAATTACGTTTCTAAAATACTGAAGGATCGTGAAATAACGAAACAACTGAAAACAGAAATTGGACAAAAGGATCATATTATCGCCTACACAAAAATCCCAGAAATTGGTTGGACTATTGGTGCGGTGTATAACCAAAAAAACCTTCAAGAAACAGCGAGCAGTATTCAAAAAATCATTTTCATTATTACGGTACTGATTTTAGCCGTGACATTTATTGTACTGTACTTCTTCATTTCACGTATGGTCAAGCCGCTTTATACACTTGGCACATTAATGGAACGCGTATCAGACGGGGATCTAACCGTTCATATTGAAGTAAAGACACAGGATGAAATTGGCCGTCTTGCTCATCATTTCAATGACATGATTGGTCACATGAAAAATATTATTCGTGTAGTGCAGCATTCTGCAACAAACGTAGAGGACCGTTCACATCACTTGAGTGCGATGGCAGAGCAAACGAGTGCATCAAGCATTGAAGTGTCCATGGCAGTAAATGAAATTGCCGTTGGTGCCACAGAATCGTCTGAAAATGCAGATGAGGTAACGGAGCAATCCGCATCACTAGGCAATCAAATTAATCGCATGCATGAACAGACAAGCGCTGTTCAAAAAGTGACGATGGAAGCAGGTCAATTAAATGGTACGGGTCAGGAAAAAATGTCTGCCCTTCTCACGAGCTTTGATAGTTCAGAAAAAGACTTACACGAAATGGCTCGTGTTGTAAGTGCACTTGAGGCAAAAATTACATCGATTGATTCTGTTATGAACGGTATCTCTGCGATTTCAGCGCAAACAAATTTACTCGCACTAAATGCATCAATTGAAGCTGCACGTGCCGGCGACCATGGCAAAGGCTTTGCCGTCGTAGCCGATGAAGTCCGCAAGCTAGCTGAACAATCTGCGGCATCAACAGAGCAAGTAAAAGCAACAATCACAGAGCTTCAAAAAGAATCACATTCCGTTACTTCACAAATGAAGGAAATGGAGGAAACTTTCCATAATCAGGGCAGTGTTGTTGAGGATACTAACGCTGTTTTCAATCAATTGTCATCCTTAATCGATACAATTGAAGACTCGTTTGTCTCGGTTACTGAAGAAATACAAGGCATTATCGGCTATAAAGATCAAGTGGTCCATACTATTGAGCATATGGCGATTACTGCACAATCCTCTGCTGCTGCATGTGAGGAAGTAAGTGCTGCATCAGATGAGCAACTACGTGCCATCCAGTCTGTTGCCGAAGCATCAGAGCAGCTAAATAACTTAAGTAATGAGCTTTCTGTCGCTGTAAGTAAATTTAAATTATAGTTTTAGGAGTTGTGCGGAATATTGTCGCGCAACTTTTTATATTAAAAATATTTCAACGTTTATGAAAATATAGTAAAATAGGGACCAGTCAATAACGAAAGGATGAATACTTTGGCACTTAATGCTTCATTAAAAACAAAAATTTTAGTCCCCCTACTATCCTTACTTGTCATCTCTTTTACCTTGCTTATTATCATTCTATCTAGTTCCAATGGTAAAGCACTAAAAGAAAATACTATTTCACAAAGCTCTACAATGATTGATAGCACGTCTGAAACAATTACTTCCTATTTTGCTCAATATAAAAATGGAATGAATTTACTTTCTCAAAATAAAGAGCTAATAACCGTTGCATCTGAATCGGTTTCATCAGATTCCCTTCAAGTTGACGCACTTTATGAAGCACTTGTGCCGTTTACGGATATTTATAATGGAGTATTAAGTACATATGTTGGTTTGGCAAATAAGCAAACTGTCATTACGCCCAATAACACAATTCCGGAAAACTATGATCCGCATTCCCGTGATTGGTATAAAGATGCTGTACAGGCAAATGGTCCAGTCTGGAGCGAGCCATATATTGATGCATTTACAGGAGAGAAAGTCATTACAATCTCTCAACCGATTTATAAGGGAGATACTTTTTTAGGCGTGATCGCAACAGATTTAAGCCTTTCCTCTTTAATGGAAATGGTGCAAACCATTGATCCGGGCTACAAAGGCAATGTGATCCTTATAAGTTCACTTGGTAATGCAATCGTCCATGAGTCCATTGAAGAAGAAAACTTATTCGAAATTAATGATTACGCCTTTTTAGAAAAATTACAACAAACTGACGAAGACATTCATACAGAAGAAACGACATCTGGAATAACCATCTATAAGCGCGTATCAGATTTAAACTGGATTGTCGGAGCAGAATATGCAGAGAATAACGTAAATGCGCTTTCCAACTCAACAACGAAAACGCTTATCATTACCAGTGTTGTTGTGCTGATTCTAATGGCAGCTTTAATTTTATACATTGTCGGACGCCTCGTAAAACCAATTAATCATCTAGAAAAGCAAGCACAACAAATTGCGACTGGTGATTTAACGGTTGAAATGGTGGCAACAAGCGCAGATGAAATTGGCCGACTGTCAACATCCTTTAATGAAATGGTGACAAAAACGAGCGCTACACTCCACCAAATTCAAGAATCTGTCAACCAGCTTAGCCTTTCCTCTGAAAGCTTAAATGCCTATTCAGAAGAAATGAATGCAGTAAGTGATGAAATTGCTAAAGCAACGTCTTCTATTTCAGAAGATGCGTCGATTGTCAGTCAGGAAGCAGCGAATGCGGCCAGCTCATCTGCTGTTTTACAGGTGCAAATGGAAACTATTAATGAAAATACAGGGGTGCTCTCTTCTACTGCACATAATGTAGATTCAATTAGTCAAGAAGCGTTACAGCAAATTGAACATTTAGATCATGCGAACCATTCAATGCAGCAAAAAATTGGGCATATGCAAGAGGTAATCTCATCATTAGAAACAGGCATGGTAACTATCGAAAGTATTACGACGATGATTACAAACATTTCATCACAAACAAATTTACTTGCACTAAACGCGTCGATTGAAGCAGCACGAGCTGGTGAACATGGGAAAGGCTTTGCTGTCGTAGCCGATGAAGTACGGAAATTGGCGGAGCAATCTGCTGAAGCTGCATCAAATGTTCAGTTAGCTATCCAAGGCATTTTATCGAAAACAAAAGAGGCTTCATATGAAATGCGTCAAACGAATGAGCAATTCGACGTACAGCTACAAGCAGTAGATCAAACGACTACTGCATTCCAGCAAATGTCAGCTCAAGTAACTGATATGCTTCAAGCCATTCATACAATCAATGAAGAAGTGTCAACCGCTACCGCCTCTTCTGCACTAATGCAAAAGCAAATGGCAGAAATATTAAGCGCTAGCGATCAAACCCTTGCCGCAACAGAGGAAGTGACAAGCTCTACTCACGAGCAAAGTCAGGCTACACATACAGTCGCAACAGCTTCTGAAGAACTGCTTGGCATGGCACACGAAATGAAACGCCTTATCGACCAATTTAAAATGAAATAATAAATGGAGAGGACTGCCTAGTAGGTAGTCCTCTCTTCGTCTTTAGAATATTGTAGTATTTAAACGTATGTAGAAAGATGAGAATAACACAACTCGCGCAAACTAGGGCGAGTTGATGTCCTTACATATGTGGAGAGGAAAATTATTCTTTCTTATCCACATAAAAAAAATGCCCTTTTATGCGCAAAAGGACATTTAAATCAAGTCTACTATTAGGGGAAGACTTTATGCCACTCTTTATTAATATAGAGGGGGTTACGTTAGTATTTTACCCAAGAAATTGAAAATGGATACTTTTGTTTTTAATGTAAAAATTCTTTCGGTAATTTTTGTTTAATATGTGCTTTTGTATGTGTAGAGTCCACAATTTTTTTTACTTTTGATAATTATCTTTCTAGTGCGATTTCTACTTTTTTTCGATAACCAAGTCTAATTCGCTTACATCTTGAACACGAAGCCTAAGGAATTTTATTAGTAAAATCGGAGCAATTTTGGAATCTTCTGGTGCCATATCTATGAAATACTTCAACGTCCTATTGTATTATTAACGTTTGTCAATATCAGTATCAGATACTTCAAAAGTACCTTTTAATTATAGGTAATGTAAATTAACTCTGTTGTTTTTATGAAAATAATGATTAGTAGTGAAAACTTACTACAACCGTGCCTTGCACAAAGCGCGAAGACGAACCGTAGGAGACCACTTCAGTGGGATCATGCGGTTTGTGCGCTTAGCAGGGTTGGAATTAGCTAGTACAACAACAGTAGCCTTTAAAAGCACTAAATGAAAAAAGCGAAGTATTCAACGATTGAATCGCCGAATACCTCCCTAAGCTAAATTATATGGACTTTTTCAGCGCCCTCAATACCCATATGGATGGTGACTTAGAAAGTTTTCAATTTAACGGTCCCAACCTACACCCTACGCACAATCTTCACGTGCTCTAAATTCACATACGTATTAGCCATTCTCGCTGATTGCATTTCAATAAATGGTCCATCCATTTTCATGATTTTTCCGATATGATATGGCTTTGTACTTTGATTCAAAATGACAAGCTCGTTTGTCATTTTCGCTAACTGTGCTGCTAATGTTGGTTCCAAGTCGGAAGGTGCTGCATTATCTCTATGCAGTCCGTAAGGCAATTGGTTGTGCGGATATGGAATAAGCGATTTCAAATGCTTACTTGCAATATACATCGTCTTATAAATCGGTGAATGGAATACAAAATAGTCCTGTAATACATGCGTAATATATCCGTGCAGGGACTCGTTACGCATGACATAAAGTTCTGTATAGAACCCTAGTGCTTGGGTAAGGATACCTGGTAAAGTCAATTCGTTTTTATTAATACTTGGCAACTCAGAGGGCTCTACCACAGCCTCATTCTCATTACTTGCTTTTGTAACATGCTGAATATGTTCAACCGGAATATACAAAAAATCAATTCCATTAAACAACACGACTATGTCACGACTTAAATCAATAATTGATCCTTTAATCAATGTATTTCCCGAAAGTTCAAGTGTAATCGTTTCTTTACCTGCATACTGAAGTAAATTGATCACGCTCCCCCTCCCTCTCATTCAAATAGCCACATCGTCCATGCATATAAACTAAATAAACTCACAATTAATCCAATTGGAATAACATAAACCGTAACTTTGAGATATTTCCCCCATGTGATGTGAATGCCGTTTTTTTTCAATATAAACATCCAAATAAGCGTTGCGAGTGTACCAATTGGCGTTAGGAGTGCACCGATATCACTTCCCAATACATTTGCTAAATATGCTATTTGTAACAGTAGTGGGCTTAAGTCCATATCCATAATGGAAAACGTACCAATCATGACAGCTGGAAGATTATTAAATACGTTTGAGAGTACAGTAGAAAGTACGCCAAACGCAATTGCAGCATTCATTGCATCTTGCTCAGCAAAGTCTTTAAGTAAGCGAATAATCATGTCATTGAATCCGACATTTTGTAGACCGTATACAAGGACATACATGTTGAAGGCAAATAAAAAAATATGCCAGGGCGACCCTTTAACTATATCAATTATTCCCGTTCTCGTTTTCATCCACCTGTAAGCAATCAAAATCAATGCACCTACAAGGCCAATCCATTCAATTGATATGCCTAGTGGGGTAAGCACAAAAAAGCTAGTTCTCGTCGCTACGACAATGATTAAACAAATTTTAATCATTTGCCAATCGATCACTTCTTCTTCCCGATTCGTACTAAGTGGATGGGCTGATGGATTCATTGTGTAGTGATGAGGAATAAATGTAATTTTCTTCGGCAGCTCTTTGTGAAAATACAAATATAAAAGCAATGCAATTATACAAATGCCAATCATCGACGGAACGAACATCATATTGACATAACTATTTAGGCTGAGGCCAATCATTTTTAGTGCGATTAAATTTGAAATATTGCTGACGGCGATTGGAGCACTTGCTGCAGTGGCAATGAGAGCACCCGAAATTAAATACGGGAAGATTTGGTGAGGCTTAAATCGGAGAAGTTTGACGATATGAATAATGATTGGTGTTGTAATTAAAATGCTCCCGTCATTATTGAACAGCATTGTTGTAAAGAAACATAGTAAATTCGTATAAATGTATAGTCGAGTGCCCGAATTCTTAGACTTGATAATGATATTATAAGCAATCCATCGAAAAAAACCGATGCTTTCAAGTACAATGGACATCATAATGGTAGATAGAATCGTTATTGCAGGGCCGCTGACAATTGTAACGATGCCCGAAACATCTTGCCACGAAACAATGCCCGTTATTAAAATAATGCCCGCACCAATTGTTGTGGGTATTACTTCATTGATGCCAAACGGTCGCCACAACATGAATAATATTGTTAGCATAAAAACAACCATCATCAATGTAACCGAGCTATCCACCATGCAAATCAGCCGCCTCATGCTTTGGAATTGTTGGTTTTGTAATTGGAATGCTTGGTTTCTTTTCGCGCGGAGTAGTCAAAAACAGCTTATAAAAAACCGCCCCAACTATTGAAAAGTAGAGTAACATGAGCATAAAATCCCCCCTTTCTCTCCAATAGTTGCGAACTTTTTATTTACGTCTATATGAATTTTTTGTTTGTTTACTATTACCTTTTTCTTCGTTTGACTCTTTAGCTTTCGAACCTGCGCTAATGTTGCGAATATGGTACATCGATAGACGAATAACCTCACCATTTGAAATAATTGTGACGTAATCCTTTGTTATTTCATCTAAAATGCCTTCAATCATTTCCGGACCGCCGCGATTTACCTTAATCCAATGATGATACAGGTTGCCTATTACCGATACAAAATCCGCATCCTGTAAATATTCAAGTTTTTCCGGCATTTCCATATTAAATTTCAAGCCTGATTTCGTGTCAATTGTAAGGCTTTTAATATGTTGTGTTTTATAATAAACAACACCATCTTCTTCTGTAATTACTGTAAAATAATCATCCCCTGCAGCAAGGAGCTTTCCAATCCGAGATTCCGGTCCACCACGGTCTACTTTAACCACTTTATCCATTAGCGACAGCAACATTTCCTTGTTCATTTCTAGCCCTCCTGTTTTTATTGTCTTGCTATCTATATGTAACTCTGACTACGGGCTTACTGTCAAAGGCCTATGTTTATCATAATTTGCATGTTGTTAAGACTCAGGGAGGTTTATTTACTATATTTGAGGAATTATTTGGGGCATTGACGACTTTCTTTGTGAATTGTGAAAAAAAGTAGAAAAACACAACTCGTCTAAGATAGGCCGAGTTGATGTCCTTACTTATTCAACAAAAAAAATCTGCCCCCAGCGTCTCCTAGGGGCAGATTATGTAACCAATTTGGTTATTATTACCTATTTTTCACCCTCTGGCTACTCAATAGATAAGGTGCTGCAATTGTGCATCGCTGTACAACGCATATTGAATGCTTTTTGAAAATTGTTTCGGTAATGGGTACCTACAGACAAGCCTTCGCTTTTTCAAGTTGAACCTTTACTTGCTCGAAGCCCGTGCCTCCAAGAGAGTTACGTCGACGAACAGCTGCTTCTGGTGCAAGCACGTCATAAATGTCAGCTTCAAGTAGCTCGCTCTCTTTTTTCATTTCTTCAATTGGTAAATCTAATAAATAGATGCCTTTTTGAATACATGTGAAAACAAGTTTCCCCGTTACTTCATGTGCTTCACGGAATGGCATACCTTTCTTTGCAAGGTAATCCGCTAGCTCTGTCGCATTACTAAAGTCACTATGCACCGCGTCATGCAAGCGTTGCGTATTAACCGTCATTGTGCGCACCATACCTTCAAAGATTTTTAGAGCGCCAAGGATTGTTTGCACTGTGTCAAACATCCCCTCTTTGTCTTCTTGCATATCTTTGTTATACGTAAGGGGTGTACCTTTTAGAACTGTTAGTAAGCCCATTAAATTCCCGTACACACGACCTGTTTTCCCACGAATTAGCTCAGCCATATCCGGGTTTTTCTTTTGTGGCATAATAGATGAACCCGTTGAAAAGGCATCATCTAACTCGATAAATTTAAACTCATCAGTTGACCAAAGAATAATTTCTTCGGCAAAACGCGATAAGTGCGTCATTAGCAATGAAGAATTTGATAAAAATTCGACGATGAAATCACGGTCACTAACGGCGTCCATTGAGTTTGCATAAACGTTCGCAAAGCCTAGTAGCTCAGCCGATTTCAGGCGGTCAATCGGGAAAGTCGTCCCTGCCATTGCACCAGCGCCAAGTGGTAAAATATCAATACGTTTAATCGATTCCGTGAAACGCTGCTTGTCACGCTCTAGCATCCAGAAATACGCCATTAAATGATGTGCGAATGAAATAGGCTGCGCACGTTGTAAATGCGTATAGCCAGGTGCGATCGTTTCAATATGATTCTCTGCTTGTGCTAAAAGTGTTTTTTGGAAGTTTTCGATTAAGCCGATTACTTCTACGACACGTTTTTTTAAGAACAAGTGCATATCCGTTGCTACTTGATCGTTACGTGAGCGTCCGGTGTGTAGCTTGCCACCAACTGGCCCGATTAAATCGATTAACATTTTTTCTAAGTTTAAATGAATGTCCTCGTTTGCCACCGTAAACTCCAGTTCGCCGGCCTCTGCCTTTGCGTTTAACTGTTTAAGCCCGTCAAGAATTTTTTCTACATCTGCAGCAGGTAAAATTTCTTGTGCGCCAAGCATAGTTACGTGAGCAACTGAACCTTCAATATCTTCCATTACTAATTGTTGGTCAAAGCCAATTGATGCGCCGAATTCGTCTACCCAAGCCTCAGCTGATTTTTGGAAACGGCCGCCCCATAATTTCGTCATGAATTACACCTTACCTTAGTTAAAAATGTGAGCGATACGCAACTTGCGCTCGCTCATCATTTGTCATTATTTTTTGTTTACGCCTGCTGCAACTACTGTTGGAAGACCCCATAATTCGATAAAGCCTACAGCTGAGCCATGGTTGAATGCATCATCTTTAGAATAAGTTGCAAGTTTTTCGTTATATAGTGAGTTCGGTGATTTACGTCCTTCCACAATTACGTGACCTTTGAATAGTTTCACGCGAACTGTACCGTTTACATATTGTTGACTTTCGTCAAGGAATGCTTGTAGTGCTGGACGTAATGGAGAATACCATAAACCATCATAGATTAACTCCGATAGTTTTTTCTCGATTACTGGTTTGAAGTGAGCAAGCTCTTTTACAAGCGTGATATCTTCAAGTTCTTTATGTGCAGTTAATAATACTTTTGCACCTGGGATTTCGTATACTTCACGAGATTTAATCCCAACTAAACGGTTTTCAACGTGGTCAATACGGCCAACACCGTGTGCGCCAGCAACTGCATTTAATTCTTGGATTAAGTCAGCAAGTTTCATCTCTTTACCGTTAAGTGAAACTGGTTTCCCTTTAACGAATTCGATTTCGATAACTTCAGCTGTATCCGGTGTGTTTTCGATTGCTACCGTTAAACCGTAAGCTTCTTCTGGTGGTGCAACC
The DNA here is from genome assembly GCF_038003525.1 of Solibacillus sp. FSL H8-0538. Classification (NCBI taxonomy): domain Bacteria; kingdom Bacillati; phylum Bacillota; class Bacilli; order Caryophanales; family Caryophanaceae; genus Solibacillus; species Solibacillus sp. FSL H8-0538. The sequence goes on from NZ_JBBOPI010000001.1 coordinate 2,136,601, forward strand.
CATGGATCTTCCATAACACCCGCTTCGTTTGCACGGCCCCACAAGTTTTGGTCGATTGAGAATGGTGAATCAAGTGTCGCAGGAATCGGCACATTATGCTTCGCTGCATATTCGATTTCTTCGTCACGGCTCCAGCCCCACTCACGTACAGGTGCAAGAACTTCTAAATCTGGGTTTAATGCTTTAATAGAGATTTCGAAACGAACTTGGTCATTCCCTTTACCTGTGCAACCATGTGCTACAGCATCAGCATTTGTTTCGTTTGCAATTTCAACTAACTTTTTTGAAATTAATGGTCGGCTAAGTGCAGATACTAATGGATACTTTTGCTCATACCAAGTATGTGCTTGTAATGATACTAAAGCGAAATCTTCTGCGAATTCGTCTTTTGCGTCGATCATGTATGATTCTACTGCACCTACTTGAAGTGCTTTGTTTTTAATAAATTCTAGGTCTTTACCTTCACCAACGTCTAGGCATACTGCGATAACGTCCCAACCTTGTTCTGTTAACCAAGGAATTGCTACTGATGTATCAAGTCCACCTGAATATGCTAATACTACTTTTTTATTTGCCATGTTTCTTGCCCCTCCGATGTTTCAACTGTATGTTTATACATTTGTTTAAAAGTTTATACACGAATAGTACCATGTTATAAAAATAAACGCAACTGTATTTATATAAAATTTTAGACTTTTTTGTGATATCTAAAAACTTCTTTTTCATTGGGTTTTTTCAATACTCGCTCACGCATTTTTTCGCTATTCTTTACAATTTCGCGCTTTTTTCTATTTATTCATTTACGTGCATAAAAAAAGAACAATCAATAATCTTAGAAAGAACTGTAATGATTTCGTAAGAAGGACACGATTTCTTTATTATGTTCCTTCTTATCAGTACGAAATTGCGCTCGTTGCTTTGACTTTTCATATAAGTAGCGCTCTTCTCTTGTTTGAGGCACAATTTGTGGTACAGTCGCAGGTTTCCTGTCAGCATCAAGTGCGATAAATGTGAAGTACGCAATCGAAGCGACTTTTGATTCCCCTGTTTTCATATTTTCCGCATACACCTTAATAAAAACCTCCATTGAACTTGATCCTGTCCAAATAACAAACGATTCGAATGTTACCGAGTCAGACGGGCGAATTGGATGAAGAAATTCCACCGTATCCACGGAGGCGGTTACACATTCTAAACGGCTATGCTTCGCTGCAGAGATCGACGCAACTTGGTCCATATCACTTAACAGCCTTCCCCCAAACAAGGTGTTGTGATTATTAAAATCATTCGGGAACACCCGACTCGAACGAAACACCCTTGATTCATGACAAAATTTTTCCATTATACTACCCCTCAGTCTAAAAAACTTACATTTCTTATCGATTATACTATTATTTTCTAAAAAAACTATGAAAATCGCTATTTTAATATATAAAAGGACCGCTTAAGTTCAAGCGGTCTTCTAGTTTACTTCTTATTAAAAAATCCTCTACCTACAAATTCAATGAGCCGCGGTGCTACAGCATAAAATTTACTTGTTAACCCCATCACCCGTGGTAAATTCACCTCTCGTACTGGTTTTTGAATCGTTTTTATAACCGCTTCGGCTACATAATCTGGTGTAATAAGAAATCGTTCAATCGAATTACGATAAGCATTCGTCGCATCGGCCTTTTGTAAAAACGGCGTGTCGATTGGTCCTGGATAAATAGCTGTGACAGGAATATGATGCTCTGCTAACTCTAGACGGAGTCCGTTCGCAAAGCCTGTCACTGCATGCTTACTCGCTGCATAAACGCTTGCTTTACGCGTTGCTACTTTACCCGCTTGCGAACTAATGAAAATGAAATGTCCGTGTCCTTGTGTAATCATTCTCGGTGCTAACCGTTTTGTTAAGTAAATCGGCGCTTTGACGTTTACTTCAAGCATTTGGTTAATGTCCTCGTCCTCTAAATCATAAGCATTGGCGAAAATGCCTAGACCTGCATTTAGAATTGCTACATCAATTTTTGGCAGCTCACTTACGACACGGTCAATGTCTTCAGTAACACGCAGATTTGCTTGGATCACATGTGCGCCAAGCCCCTTTAATGTAGCTAATGCACTTTCATTACGGCCTGTCGCATAAACTGTGTAGCCTTTTGCAATGCATAATTCCGTAATTTTACGGCCAATTCCGCTCGTAGCCCCTGTGACAAATACTGTTTTTTTATTCATTTTTGTGTATACCCCTTCCACATACCGTTTACTCTATTTTACAGAAGAGACGGTAATGTTAGTAGGTATGATTTTGTTTTTTAAATAACAACAGTGATAGGACTAAAAAAACGATAATACTGAAGATTAAATAGCTAATGCTCATTGAGGAAGAAAGAATGCCGCCTTGCCATTCAAACACAACACCGAATATTTTTTCGTACTCGGAACGAACAACCGCTTCAGTAAACACCGTCTCCAGTGAATCGCCCATCATTTCCTGACGCAATAGTGACGTATAATGACTAATTGGGAAGGCCGTAATGATTTTTTGAACAAACTCCGGTAGCACGCCAATTGGCACATATACCCCACAGAAAAATCCAATTGCTGTGCCGACGATTGTACCAAGTGTTGAGAACGAAGATTGACGGTTAGTAAACAAAATGAGTACACAGTTCATGGCACTACTAGCCGTCACCCCTAGCGCAAGGAAGCCAATTACCTTCAGCATAGCCGGAAACGCCAGAACATCTCCGCCGGTAGCGACAATAAATACTTCGCACAGCGCGAGACCAATAAGTGAAAAAGCCATACCGATTATCCACGCATTGATGACATAGCTTAGCTGTAGTTGCAGTGCTCGCATCGGTGTTGTTAGTAAATCAAGGAATACCCCTTCTTCACGGTCACGCACATATAATCCGAGGGCACCTAATGTTGTTGTAACACCCATAATGGACAGAATACCTGCGACCATCCATTCATTGACCAGTATTTTGACCCCACTAGTCATTGGAATCATAGACTCGATCGCATCAAGCTGTGATTTTTGTAGAAACAGAATATAAAGAAATAACACAATAAACACAGAGAGCAGCGAGAAAAATACTTGCGTGCGATCCCGTCGAAATAGTTTATTATTACGCTGTAACAGATGTAGCAGTCCGATCATTAGCTGTTCCTCCTTCATTTAACTGAATAAACACATCATCCATCGAGCCCTTGATCACTTCAAAAGATTGGATATATGATTTGATGTCATTTAATATGTCGAGTGCATGCAATGTAGACGGCACAGAAAATGTTACTACATCGCCTTTTTGTTCAAACTCCGACTGAATAATTTGGCTCACTTTTTCAAGCATAAATGGATTTTGAAGTGTAACCCGTACACGGTCAAGTGCATAGCGGTCCTTTAATGCATCCGGAGTCCCCTCTGCAATGAGCTGGCCTTCCTTTATCACAACGATGCGGTCCGCCACTACAGCTTCTTCCATATAATGCGTCGTTAAAAAAATCGTCATATTCGTTTCCTGTTGCAGGCGGCGAATGGCTTCCCATACAAAAATGCGCGTATGTGGATCGAGTCCCGTTGTCGGCTCATCTAAAAATAATATGGTTGGCTTGTGAATAAGCGCTCGAGCAATATCCGCGCGTCTCCGTTGCCCACCTGAAAGCTTTCCGTAATACTTCGCGGCAATATCCTCTAACTGTAAATAGGAAGATACAAATGCATAATTCTCTTCAAATTTCGCTTTTGACAGGCCGTATAACATGCCGCGGTGCCATATATTTTCATAAACCGTTAGCATATTATCAAGTGGATTTTTTTGTGGAACAACACCAATGCTTGAGCGAATTGCATGTTGCTCTTTCGCCCCTGTTAGCGTTACGCCATTCATTTTTATCGTACCGCTATCTTTTTCAATTAGCGTACAAAGCATTGAAATTGTTGTAGATTTTCCAGCGCCATTCGTTCCGAGAAAAGCAAATAAACTACCTTGAGCGACTGTGAATGAAATATCTTTTACTGCTTGAAATGTCCCATAGCTTTTCGTTAAATTTTGCACCTCAATTATTGGCTTACTCATTGTGATCGCTCCTTTAATAAAGAATTAATTTCACTAACATCACGCTGTACAAGTACAAGTAAAATCGCCCAAACGATTACATAGGTAATTAACGTTGTAAAAATAAGTTCGAAAATAGATGCTAAGTTTTGCTCAAACCAGTTTCCAAACATACCGAATAAAAATACAAGACTATTTACTGCGGCATAATGAATAATGAGCAGGACAAGTATTGGTTTTTCAAGCGAAAATATTCGGCTAACTAAACCGATTGCAATTCCAAGCCCCGCGCCAAGCACAGCCTGTTGTAAGAGAAACTTGCCATCAACTACTCTTTCCACCTCATGGTAAACGTTGAGCGACATAATAATATACGTACATGATAACCCTAATAATAAGCCGATCAGTGCGGATTGAACCCATTTAAGCATGCTTCCCCCTCCTTAGCATTAAGCGTTCCTTTAAGAGCTTTAAATATTTTCGACTAATCGGCACCTCTACCCCATTAGATAAAACAGCCACCGTGGAAGAGAGCGCACGAAACTGAATTGACGTTATCCGATTAAGCTGAATGAGTATCGACTTACTCGCACGTATAAAATCATCCTCAAACATAGCTTCAAGCTCGTAAATTTTATATTTCGTTTCATATTCGGCCTCATCAAGTTGAAGAAATACTTTATTGTCCTCGGCATAAATCGTATAAATATCTTGTGGCTTTACTAAAAAAATCCCTTCCACATCATAGCCTTCAATTACTGATACTTTCGGCGTCTTTAAGCTTTCAACAAGCTGCGCCACTTTGTCCGTGTATTCATTCGTATGAATATGTACTTCCAGCTCTGTATATTGTTCTTCGATTTTCAAATGAACCTTCATCTATGCACCTCCCTTAACAATAGTATAGTGGATTAATATCTGATTTTTCATATTTTTCTATAACAGGTTGTTTTTACTAGGTAAGTGGTTAATAAAGCGCCTTAACATCTTAGAAAGGCATAACTCGCTCAAAATGTGGCAAGTTGATGTTTTTGCTTATGTGGATGGAAAAGTTCTTCTTTCTTATCCACAAAAAAAACATGCATCCAGAAAATGGACTGCACTGAAAAAGTCTATAAAGTAGTTTAGCCAGTTCTTGAACGAGACATCGTTCAAGAACTGGCTTTTTTCTTCGATGTCGTTGATTTCCGTTGCGGCGAACGCTTTTCTGGGGGCGAGCCTTGAGCCGCTTGGGGGAAATATAGGAACAAAGGCTAAGTACGCCACGTCCTGTGGCAACGCCTTTGTGACCAACATCGTGTTGGCCTCATTCCAGGGTCTCAAGCTGCTCGCTAATCCCCTAGAAGTCGTCGCCTCCACTCCAATCAACTTGTATCTGTTAAGTATAAATTCGTCATTCACTTATCTAAAATGAGCATTCCTTTTATAATGAAAGGAACGAATACTATCCAAAGTCAAACATACTATTTTGAAATTGAATAGTGAATTGAAAAACGGACATGGGTACGATACCGTATCGGCTACGGGTCTATTTGGTATGGAAATTCAAGGTGCCACAACCATTTTTGCTGTAAGTCTGAAACGAATATTGAAGCTACTAAATGAAATAGAGTAAGGGATAGAGAAAGAAATAAGGCACTTTCCTGTTCAAAATTGAACAGGAAGTGCCTTATTTTAATTTGAAAAAGATTCGTTATAATTAAAATGGGTCTTTACCAAAACATGTGCTTTACTTTAAATGAAAGAGTACTACTTTATAAGCACATGGAACGGAAGGCGGCGACTCCTGCGGGAAAAGCGTGAGCCTTGAGACCCCGCACGAAGCGAAGCGGAGGAGGAGGCTCAAGCCACGCCCGCGGAAAGCGTCCGCCTGGAGTGGAATGTGCTTTCAAGTACTGATTTTGTTGTAGAGCCATTAATGTAAGTTTTTCAGTGCCCTCAGTAAATAGACACATGCCTTTTGGTTAATGGCTATTTTATTTTAAGGCTAAGTGATTTTAATAAAGACAAGATTCCAAAACCCCGTGCAATTACGCCTTGTTTAAGAACGGTTTGCAGTTATAAAAACAATGGCTTTTCAACAACATCTATAAAACGGGTTGGCTCTTCTGTTGGTTTGGCAAAATAATAACCTTGAAACAGTTCATAGCCAATTTTCTTCAGCCATAAAAAATCCGCGTACTCTTCAATTCCTTCTGCAAGTGGCACCGCACCAATTTCACAAGCCTTCAGGAAAAACTTGATTGCTACGCGCTGCTTGACGATATCATTTGAAACACCTTGTACATACTTTTTGTCCAGCTTCATGTAATTCGGTTTCAATTCAACTAATAAATCAATCGTACTAAAACCCTCTCCAACATCATCTAATGCGTAAGCAAAACCTTTTTCGTGATAATATTTTAAAATATTCTTTAAATGCTCGATATCTTCCACATACTCTGACTCTACCACTTCGAAAACAAATTGCTTCGGGTCAATATTTAATTGCTTAGCGAGAGTGACTGTTGATTGTAAGCAAAATTTTGGAGCATAAATAGACGTCGGAATAAAGTTAATAAATGTTCGCTTTTGCAATACAGCCGCATAACGTACGGCTGTCAAACGACATAAACGGTCAAGTGCATACAAGCGGCCGCGTAATTTCGCTGCATGGAACACTTCGTTTGGATACAGCATCGTCCCGTCCGCATTGCGAAAGCGTGCAAGTACTTCATACCCAAATATCCTTTGCTGTGCGTCTACAATTGGTTGCGAGTAACAAATTACCTGTTTATTTCGAATGACCTCATCGATCCAGTCAAGAGCGACAACCGTTCTCGCCTCTGTAATTGGTTGCCACTTGCCATCTTCAACTTTGAAATAAACGTTGTCAGCTTCCATTTCATCTAAACAAAAATCAAGAAACTCGCTCATGCCTGATTCCGATATTCGAAACGTATTTTGATTAAATATTATTGTCAGATTTCGTCTAGTAAAGTGACTTTTTATCGCCTCTTTCATCGCCTCGTTTTTGTCGCCTTCCAGTTTGATATCATATTGTAATTCCGTTATTATGCAGTTTTTACAACCCATCATATTCCCTCCAATATTTCTATTAAGTTATTCGCTATTTTTAAAGGGTAGACTGTTTTCATTTGCAATTGTTGTAATGCTCCGGCTCCGCCCAAATAAAATTTTCTAGCAGGTAACTACACTGCAAACTGATCGAGCTGTAGTTAAAAGTCTGGGTACAGTGTAAATACAACGCTTGTTATGGCCGACAATAATACTACTTTTTGGTTGAAATTTCTCTTCTACTCGATCCATTGAACAGACATTAGGCTAGCTCCAGATTAAAAATATTTGCCAGTCGTACACCATGGCTTGTAGAAGTAAAATATAAACAAGAACCTCAAGCTGTCCATCGCATTGCACCGATTTTTCTAAGTACCTCACCATACATTATTGTGAGCAATTTACCTCAGTCTGCTCCTACACCTCCTCCTTTTTTACATATGCTTAATTGATTGCTTCTATTATCGAACATCCTGTATTAGATAGATTCTTCACTTTTAATATCAATTGGGGATGCTTTGTTTGTTAAATACGACGGCCATTTTCTAAACGCTCTGGTTCAACGACGTTACATCATTCTTTCCATTTACAAATTACTTGTTTCGACGAGCCCCACATTCATGAAACTTGTTAAATTGTATAGGGCTTCACTCTATGTTCTCTATTTCCAAAAATTGTACAAAAACAAAAATTAAGGAGAATCATTTGAAAATAACTTGACTAAACATTGTACAAACATTATACAATAGTTATACAACAAATGAAAAGGTGGAATATAAAATGCTGCAATTTTTCACGAAAAAAAAAGTAAGTATGCCGATCAATAGTGAGTTGATGACATTTCACCCTGTAATAAAGTTACACAATATGCCTGAATTACAAAAACAAATGAAGCTAATCGGAATGACAGAAGATGATTTGCGGCGTTTAAAATCATATCAACCGTTTATTCAAGCGGGTATTCAAGATATTACCAATGTCTTTTATGAACATGTGTTGGCGGTCCCATCACTGAAGGAAATTATTGAACAGAGAACGACCCTTGAGCGCTTAAAAATGACGGTGGGCAATTATTTTATTGCAATGTTTGATGGGGTATTTACTGAGGAAATCGTTGAAACTAAACGTAAGATGGCACGTATGCATTTTAAAATTGGGCTCGCGCCAAAATGGTATATGGGAACATTTCACCATATCCAAAAAATTATGTTTGAGTTAATTGTTAAAGACGTAAGCGATTCAAATGCTCGAATGGAAACGATGCATACCCTATCAAAATTTATTAACTTAGAAATGCAAATTGTACTAGAGGAATATGAACAACAAAATATTCAACTGCGTAACGAGCAGTATAATGCAGTGAAAAATGAATTGAAAAGCAATATTTCAGCGATTAGTGAAGATGTTGCAGAACTAACGGCAGAAACAAATAGCTCCCTTCAACAAATAAATGATTATACAACTAACTTAAATTACAAAATTGAGGAAAATGTTGAAATCGTTCATCATATTTATACGAATGCTAAACTGGGCAATGAGGACGTCAAACATCTTGAACAAGAGATGAAGCACATTGAATCAAGTACGAATGAATTAGATGCACTCATTGTAAAACTGAAGCAATCGTCTGAGGAAATAATTGATATTGTATCAATGGTAAAGTCAATCGCCGACCAAACGAATTTATTAGCATTAAATGCATCGATTGAAGCAGCCCGAGCAGGGGAACATGGAAAAGGCTTTGCCGTTGTAGCACAAGAGGTTCGCAAACTTTCCGAACAGTCTAAACAATCGGTTGAAAGCATTACAATCCTTGCAAAAACGTCTACTACATTAACATCAAAAGCAGTCGTAACGATTGAAGAAGTAAAAGGACAAGTACTAAGCGGCTTGGATGTATCGATCTCTACGCAATCAAAATTCGATCATATTTTATACGAAATCGAGCAAAATGAGTTACGTATAAAAGAAATCGAAAGCGATATTACGAGTTTAAGCCATATTATCCGTTCGATCGGCGATGACACGAGCACCATGGCTGACAAAGCAACGAACTTATACGACACCGCGATGAATTTATAACAAATTAAAAAGGGCTATGTCCAAGTCGATTTTTTCGTCTTAGACATAGCCCTTTATTCTTCAATACCTAAAAGCTTTAACAACGACTCTTGTGAATGCAAGAAATCCGAAAGCGTATATTTATCAAGCACCGCCAAATACGCTTGAAGTGCTTCATATAATACATTTTTCAACTGGCACTCGGACGAAATTTTGCATAAGTTATTTTCTGGATTAAAGCACTCTACTAAATGGAAATCTTCTTCTGTCTTGCGAACAACAGCGCCAATATTAATTTCCTCTGGAGGGAGCGCTAGACGGATGCCACCGCCTCGCCCGCGAATCGTTTCAATGAGTCCATGCTGTCCTAGATCATATGTGACTTTCATTAAATGATTTTTAGATATTTGATACGTATCTGCTATTTCTTGAATCGTCGCTAAATGATTTTGACCACGGATGCCAAGATACAAGAGCATACGCAGTGAATAGTCTGTATAGACGGTTAAGCGCACTATCTCCACCAACTTTCTATTTACTAGTATAACATCTTCCATCGTCACACATAATAAATGTGCCTGAAACTTTAAGATGTATTTTAAATACATCATTTGTGTCTATTTTGTTAAAGATGCATTTTATATATTGCTTTAAATTTCCAATAGATGTATATTTATTACTGAAAGGACGTGGTCAAACATGTTACAACAAAAAATAATTGATACGATTAAAGCAACAGTCCCTGTACTAGAGGTACACGGTGTGGCAATTACAAAAACTTTCTACTCGAACCTATTTAAAGATAATCCAAGTTTACTAAACATTTTTAATCACACAAACCAAAAGAAAGATCGTCAACAAACAGCACTTGCTAACACGGTTTATGCAGCAGCCGTACACATTGAAAATTTAGAGGCAATCGTCCCAGCTGTAATGCAAATCGCACACAAACACCGCAGCCTTGGGGTATTACCAGAGCATTACCCAATCGTTGGTAAATACTTACTTGGTGCGATTAAAGAAGTATTAGGTGACGCAGCAACACCTGATATCATCGACGCTTGGGCTCAAGCATACGGTGTAATTGCGGACATCTTCATTTCAGTTGAAGAAGATTTATACAGAGCATCAGAAGAAAGCGGCGGTTGGAGAATGTTCAAACCATTCAAAATCGCACGCAAAGAAGTGGAAAGCGATGTTGTTACTTCGTTCTATTTAACACCAGAAGATGGTTCTACACTTCCACTATATACTGCTGGTGAATACATTAGCGTACGTGTAGCTGTGCCTGGTGAGGAATATTTAATGATCCGCCAGTACACAATTACAGAAGGAACTGATAATGAATTCCGTATTTCAGTAAAACGTGAATCCGATTCTGAACCTGTTGGAGTTGTATCAAACTTCTTACACAGCGCAGAAGTTGGTACAGTAGTCGAGGTAAGTGCACCAGCTGGATTATTCACACTAGTAAAAAATGATTCACCTGTATTATTCATCAGCGGCGGCGTTGGTGTAACACCATTACAAAGCATGCTACAAACAATCGAAGGTCGTAATGTTTCATTTGTCCAATGTTCACGAAATGAAAACGTGGCTGCATTCACAGAAACAGTACAAGCAAAAGTGGCTGAACTAGGCGGTACGTACAAAGCGTTGTACTCTGATACTGGAGGCTTTATTACAAAAGATATGATTGAAAAATTACTAGTTGCGGACACAGAAGTTTATGTTTGTGGACCAGCGCCTTTCATGGAAGCCGTTATTGCACTTCTTGTTGAAATTGGCGTAGGAGCAGATAAAATTCACTATGAATTCTTCGGCCCTGCAATGGCATTACAAATTAAAGTAACTCGCTAATTCGTAGTCCCCTTGCCTATTTGTGGCGAGGGGATTTTTTGTTGTGCCATAAGTTTGAGAGAGGGCAAGATGATGTCATTTAACAATCCTGTAAAAAAAACCTGCTCAAAACTCACTTTTGAACAGGTTCATTTTAGTTTTATGCTTTTTGATAATAATAAACATCGCCAGACTTTTCATATGTGGCAAGGTTTTCATCCACCAAATAATCTAGCTGGCCGAGCGTTTCAGATAGCGTTAATCCTGGCTGTCTCGTATAAATTTTTGCAAATAATTGCTGTGTTACTTCAAAAACAGATTTTGGCTCTTGTATCATTTCACGTACTTTTAATGCACGCTGCGCCTGACGTTCTAAACGCTCCTGAACGAGCTCCGATACATTGTATACTTCGTCCCCGTGACCTGTATAAACTTTCGATACATTTAAATCGCTCAGTTTTTTCAGCGAGGCATTATATTGCAGCAATGATTTAGGGCGCTCACCGGCTAATTCAAATGGTGGCTCCACTAAAGGATTAGACGAAACCTTCTCTAACAATAAATCGCCGCCAATGCATTCGCGTGTTCCATCTTCAACAAAAATGAGATGACTTTGTGCATGGCCAGGTGTTTCATACACTTGAAGTCCTGGATGCCCCGGCACTTCATCTCCCTCTGCTAAAAACTGAGTTAATGGCGTCGTACCGAATAACTCAATTTCTCCACGCACCTTAATGATTTGATCAATATAGTTTTGCGGCACGCCTTCTAAGATCAACTGTTGGATGTAAAATTTAGTATGATATTTTAGAAAGTCATCCGTTTGGCGCATCCAGTGATCGACGTATTTATGCCCAAGCACCGCGGCATCTGGAAACGCGTCGACCCAACCGGCATGATCCGGATGGTGATGCGTCAATACTACTTGCTCAATATCCTTCATATCATAGCCCGCAGCGCGAATCCCCCATTTTAAAGCCTCATAAGCTTCCTCTGTTTTCGGGCCGGCATCGAACAGCGTTAATGCATCGCCCTTTACTAGAAAAGCATTTACATCGCCAACCGCGTATGGCGTTGGAATAATAATTTTATGTAATTCCATTAAAACATCCCCTTTGTATCTCTAAAAATGAATGGTTGTTCAGTCTATTTTACTCTTTTTTTAAAGTTTCGTCACGCAATAGGTTGACACTTTTTCATTACACTTATATAATTTTCGATAATTCCAAATTAATGCGACGACGAAAACAAGTAAATTAATTGATGGTTGTAGAGAGTGTCGAACTGGTGAAATCGACATAGCCCGCTCAATTAATCGAACCTCTTTCTGAGCAGTTATGACAACATAACCGTATCCTTTGCGATAAAAAGGCTTGAAAGTTGCACATTTATGTGAACTAAGGTGGTACCGCGGAAACTAGTAGCGTTTTCGTCCTTATATAAGGACGAGAACGCTTTTTATTTGTGTTTAAGGAGGATTTTACATGCAAAAAATTGTATTTATCGGTGCAGGATCAATGGCAGAGGCGTTAATTCATGGTTGGGTAGTAAACGAAGTAGTTCAAGCAAAGCATGTGTACGTATCGAACCGCTCTAACCGAGCAAGACTTGAAGAATTAAATGTGCGCTACGGTGTACAAATGTTAGACAATATGGAGGAATTGCATGAAGCGGATTTAATTATTCTAGCAATGAAACCAAAAGATGCGAAAACGGCAATGGCTTCAATTGCACAGTATGTATCAGCGGAAACAGCCGTTTTGTCTGTCCTTGCCGGAATTTCCATCAATACGGTTGAGGAATGCCTTGGTGCCCGCGCGATCGCACGCGTAATGCCGAATACATCCGCAACCATTGGCATGTCGGCATCCGGTATCGCCTTCAATGAGCGCGTAACGAAAGTACAAAAAGCATTATACATGCAAATGCTTGAAGCGGTTGGCATCGTTATTGAAGTAGAAGAAGATAAGCTTCACGCAATCACAGCTCTTTCAGGTAGTGGTCCAGCCTATTTGTATTATTTACTAGAAGCATTCGAAAAAGTTGGATCAGAATTTGGCCTTCCAAAAGAGTTAGTTCGCAAGCTTATGGTCCAAACACTCGCTGGCTCCGCTGAAATGTTAAAAACAGTGAAGGAAGAGCCTGAAATCCTTCGCCGTAAAGTAACGAGCCCAGGTGGAACAACAGAGGCCGGTATTCGCGCGTTAGAATCGATGCATTTTAATGATGCCATTGCGAGCTGCATTCGCAGTGCTGAAACACGGTCACGTGAACTAGCTCGTGGTGAATAAGAATAGTATTCTACTAGTCGAGAGGACCCGAAAATTTAGAGCGTTTAAGGGTTAATTTAGTGCGTTTGGGGACGGGGTTAGTTCGTTCACCCTGGTCTTTAGTGCGTTCGGGTAACCGGTTAGTTCGTTCACTCAAATTTAATTAGTTCGATACACCAAATTCAGTTTATGAACAAATGCTTGAAGCGCTACAACCTACTCCAGCAAAAACAACAAAAAAAAACGAGAAGCGACTTAATTCAAGCTTCTCGTTTTGCTTATTTAAAGTACTCCTGCTTTAATGCGTTTAACGATGGAATATGTAGTATAGACTGCCATTGGACCTAGGACAGCAGCGATAATAAGCCAAACATTTAATGCGTCGGCTGCTTTTAAAGCTTCTAAATTTGTTCTAATATACACGACAACACCAAATAGTAATATATAGCTCATAAGATTTGGAAAAATAACAAGTAACCTTAATACAGCCGGTTTCATTCGTGGTTGGTTCATAAATCCTTCCCCCTTTTTTTCATTATAACGAATATCCGCTCGGTGCATCCATTATTTTCTAAAAAGAATTTCGAACGTATTAAAAGAAGCTGTTCTAAGAAGTGTATTTTTCACTTTCTAGAACAGCTCTAATTATAAATTTATAATTTATATTTACCTGTTGTATTTTGTAGTTCATTCGAAACATTGAATAATGAATCGACGGATGTAGCCATGTCATTCATACTCGTTACTTGTGCTGTCGCATAATTGGCCATTGAGTCCACTCGATTTGTTGTTTGTTTTGATAATAGTGCAACGTCTTCAAAAGATGCGGTAATCTCCTCCGTGCTTGCGGCCATCTCTTCTGATGCGCTTGATACTTGGTCCACTTGATCGGAAATGACTTTAATACCCTCGGCAATTTGATGGAATGAAGACTGCGCATTATTTGCAATGTTGCGGCCTGCTTCTAATACTTGTGATGTTGATGTAATCGCATCAACAATTTGCACCGTTTCATGCTGTACGTCTGATACAACCGCCGAAATGCGCTCTGCTGCGACTTTTGATTCTTCGGCTAGTTTGCGAACTTCCTCTGCTACTACTGCGAAGCCTTTACCTGCCTCACCAGCACGTGCCGCTTCAATCGAAGCATTTAATGCAAGTAGGTTCGTTTGGTCTGAAATGCCTGTAATAACAGTCGTAAAGTCGCCAATCATATCCGACAACTTCACTAATTCCTTGGTACGTTCTACAGATTTCTCTGTTTTGTCATGTAATTTTGATAATTCTATTAATAAGTTTTCTACAACATTTACACCATTAACGGCGTTTTCCTCTGTATCATTTGAAATATTGGAGATTTCCATAATTGATTCTGTAATGTGCTGAATGCCCCTTGCCAGTTCTTCCATTGCAAATGCGCTATCTTCAATGCTTTTCATCTGTGTTTTCGAGTCATTTGCAACCCCTACTGCTTCAGTCTGAATATCTCTCGAGGATACTGTCGTTTGCGATGCGTGATTATGAATTTCATTCGTTGACTGATGGATAATTGTTGAGCGCTCTTTTAGCTCGAGCATAATACTTTGGAAGTTATCCATTACAGCATTACTTGCGGTAACGAGCTGACCAATTTCATCACCCGAATGAAGATCAATTCGTTTTGTTAAATCCGCTGCGCCACGACTAATGTCATTTAATGAATCACGAACACTTGTAATACGCTTAATTTGGCGTGAAATTGTTACATCTGTGATTCCCATTAAAATAGCAACCGCAATAATCGCTGCAATAATTGTTGCAATTAAAATGGTTGTTAATACTTTATTAGAAATTGTAATAGCTAAATATGTACCATCAGAAAGCGGCATCACGTAGTTCATTACGCGTTCACCACTAAATTTTGATTTTTCATACTTCAAAGTCGTGATGTTGAAAGCAGAAGTTGCAAAACCAGCAGCCTCTAATGACAATTCTTTTGTTGCTGCAAGCACTGCACCAGCTTCATCAACGACTGCTGCGTATAAAACCGTTTCATCTAAGTATTGATTTAACTCATTCATGTAGAATTCTTTCCCGATTTTTGCTTCTAAATCCAGTAGCATTTGTCCGTTACGCGCCACTTGGATAATTTTTGGGTTTGCAGGGTCCCAAGAGCCGACACCTACAAATTTGTAGAACTCACCGTCCACATCACGAATTTGTGCAGGTTGTGAAATCTCTGCTACGTCGTTATTTAGAAGCTGCATATACTCGTATGCTTGGCCTGCTGGATCTGATCCAAAGTTAAAATCAATGTTCGGCGCAATTGACGTCACCGTTGTATTTCCCTTATCGTCTGTGCTCCATATCTCGTCAATGCCACCACGTTCAGCTAACGCCTTTAAATCTTCATGTGTGCCACCATTTTCTAATATCCATGAAATAAGTACAGATTCTGAGACCATTTCATCTTCCATAATGTTCTCTGACACTTCACGAGATAAAATGGCACCTTCTATTCCCAGGCGAATCGATTCAACTACTGCCTGGCCTTGCTTTTGAATGCTGTCATTGGTTGTTTTGTAAATAAAAGTTGCAAAAGCTGCGATAATAAAGACGACTGATACTAAAATTGGAAACATCATTTTCCATTTCATTGATTTAAACATATACGATCCACCAACTCTCTCTATTTCCTATATTTTACTTTACAATAGCGAATAAATTAATAAAATATTCAAAATCAAAAGTAAATAATTTAAGAGAAATTGATAATTTTCACAAAAATTTCGCTAACACACCATTTACTAACTTAAAAATATGTGTCTATACCTATTTATCCGATATAAAATAGGTATTTTATCGTATATTTATTCAAAGTAATTATTATAATAATAGTAATTTCCCATGCTTCCAGTCAAACGTACTGTAATCATTGGCGATAAACGTTGACGTGAAAATCGTACGGGCATCGCTTACTAAAGTTTGTAGGTCATGCGCTAGGAAACGTGCGCTAATATGGTTCAGTATGAGCGCTTTTGCATTAGCGTCATGAGCAATCCATGCCGCCTCAGTATTCGTGGAGTGTCCGTATTGAGCAGCAAGATGAATCGTTGCGTGATCAAAGGTTGCTTCGTGGATAACAATGTCTGCATTCTCGCTTAGCTTTTGCGCGTTGACACAATATTTTGTATCGCCTAACACGGTCAGAGTAAAACCAGGCTTCGGCGGAGATGTAACGTCTGTACTATACACAATCGTACCATCATCTAAAGTAATATTACGTCCTGCCTTTAGTTGACCAAGAAGCGGACCTTTTGGCACACCAAGTTCTCTAGCTTTATCAATTAATAATTCACCTGCTAAAGATTTTTGTTCAATACGGTAACCAAAGCATTCAATGACATGCTCCAGCGGCATCGCAGTTACAGTAAATTGCTCATCCTCAAAAATAATACCTTCCTGCACTTCAACGAATTGAACTGGATATGATAAATGTGTTTTTGATAGCGCAAGTGTCATTTCGACCCATTCTTTTAAACCTTTTGGACCGTAAATTGTGACTAGCTCGTCTCCTCCTTGAAAGGACCGAGAACTTAAAAAGCCAGGTAGACCAAAAATATGGTCACCATGTAAATGCGTGATAAAGATTTTATCGATTTTGCGTGGCTTAATCGTTGTATGAAGGATGCGATGCTGTGTTGCCTCACCGCAATCAAATAACCAAATGGTGCCGCGTTCTTCTAGCAACTTCACTGCAAGAGCACTCGTATTGCGCTCCTTTGATGGCATTCCTGCTCCAGTTCCTAAAAATTGTAGCTGCATATCGTTCTCTCCTGTCTGTTTTTCGTATGATTATTATATGAATGAAGGCAGGGGTTTGTCTATTGTTAGTGGTCGTTAGGCTTTTATTCGGCGGTTGGAGCGGTTTATTCAGAGCCTCAATATTTTTATTCAGAACTCCCCTCTCTTCAAACGAAAAGAAAACCACCTCGCATACCTGCGAAATGGTCCATCAAATATTGTTATAGTTAATGATCACCTGTTCAATCGCCCGCGCGACAGTCAGATCTTTTAATTTAAAGTAATCAATTATGGATTCTTCCTTGTGCTCGGCTGCCAACACATTGACCTTGCTAAACTTTTGCAATCCCGCTAATCCTTTTTCCGCTTGGTGGCGACGTTTTTTACCTTCAAACATAGCTGGCATCGTTACTATCGCTTCCATTGAAATGCGATGACGTTTTGCGAGGCGGGCAATAAAAGGTGCTACACCTATACTTACACTACCGCCCATGCAGGCTACAAGTATGACATGATCATACGCACTCATTGCCTCAATAATTTCCTGCTCATAAAACTCTGCTCGCGCTAATGTTTTCTCTGGGCTATTATTACCAAATTGCTCCTCCGCAGTTGTGAAAAATAATATTTTGCCATGAGGGCCTTCTATGTAATCTGGTACGTTGTCATAATAATCTTCAGTAATAGCTGCCGCGTCACCAATACCATGTGCCTTTAGTAAAACATCTGCTGCACTCGTTTCAGTCGGAACTTGCCCAACAATAATGGCACCTCGTTCTGCTTGATATAATGTTTTATGCGATTCAAATAATAATAATGGTACTTTTCTCGAATAATTCTCGCGGTAGCATTCGCCGATATTAATGCCAGCTGAGCCCAATAAAATGACTGCAATGTTCTTCATCTGCAAGTCCCTCCTTCCTCTAGTCTTATCATAGTATACATGTAGCTTTATTGTACAGTTACTGACTATATTATACTCATTCTATGCATCACTCAACACATCGTATATATGGTTTTTGCAATTTTCTTTTTAGGTATCATTAGTCTTATATTTTACTATTTTATTATCCAGATTCAAAAAACACACGAGAAGTGAATTTACCTTTTCTAATTAACTAAAAAACTTGTAAAATCGCTATGATTTTACAAGTTCTTCTTAACTTTCAATATGCAACGCTAAGAGCACGAATGGTTTGTGCCACATGAGCTTCTGTTGTAAACTGCGTGGCATGAGCTTTCGCGATAGCATTATCCCCTACACAAATACTTTCTTTTGCATAATTAAACATCGAAATATCATTCGTGTCATTACCAAATGCGATAAATTCGTCTTCCTGTAAACCAAGCTTTTGGAGACCAGACCATTTATGTATACCAGCCGGGCTAATATCTAAAATGCCCTCATCGCCGTGCTTATGAACCGTTACGGCTAACCGTTCAATACGCTCCTCTATATCCTTACTTTGCGTAAACAACACAATTTTCACGATGCCATCGAGTTCCTCAAGCCTCACATTGCTTGCGGTTTTTTGCGGATCTAAGTTGCGGAAAATCGGATGCGACTTATCTCCGGTAAAACTATAATCCCAGCGGCCATCTACTAAATAAGGAAGACGAAATTCTTCAATAAGTTCTAATAGTGCCTGCTTTGCGTCCTCCGGAAAACCCGCTACGTCAATTTCATTATTTTGATATACAAAAACACCATTGCCACCAACCATTCGAAAGCCGTGAAAGCTTTTCGGAAGAACCGGTAAAATATCACGAATTGGTCGGGCTGATGCAAAAATTACTTCATGCCCTGCTTCAACACAGCCATTTATAGCTGTACAAATATCCGCACTTAACGGCTGTCCTTTGAAGCAAATCGTGCCATCTAAGTCAAAAATAAACTTCATCATCGTCACCTCAAAACAATTATACTTGAAGGGTGTTTTGAGGTGTATGATGAATTGCAATTTCTATTAATATTGTCCTAAGTTAGCGATCGTTTGCTGCCTATTTGTACTTTGACAAATTGTTGAAATAACCGCAACGCCATCTGCACCGGCCGCACGTGTTGCCGATGCATTCGCTATTGTAATTCCTCCAATTGCAACAATCGGAAAATCAGGATAAAGTACACGCGCTTCGTGTAAGAACGTAACCCCTGCTGGAGCTTTCGCGTCGGCTTTAGACTGCGTAGCGAAAATTGGTCCAATGCCTACGTAATCTGCACCACCTTCTACGGCTAAATCTAGTTCTTCCTTTGTATGTACGGACACACCGACGATTTTCCCTAAAAACTGCGCGCGAATTTCCGCAAGCGCCTGATCACCCTGCCCAACATGCACACCATTAGCTCCTAGTTTGCGTGCGAGTTCTACATCATCATTTACGATAAATGGCACATTATATTCCGCACATAATGCCTGGCAAGCGCGGGCAAATGCTTCTAATTCATCGCCAACTAGTGCATGTTCACCCTTTTCCCGAAGTTGGAACATTGTAATTCCTGCCTGTAGCGCATCTTTTATCACGGCTAAAGGGGCATGTTGACAGTTCGGCGTACCCATGATGAAGTACACTGATAAGTTACTGCGCTTCAATGATTTTCACCTCACACATTTGCTGCTGTTTATAAGCAAAGTGATTCGTTGGCCCGTGACCGTGTCCGATATTGAGCGGATTGGCAATCGCTAGTTGGACAAATTTTTTGGCTTCAATTATTGCCTCACGTAGCATCATCCCTTGGCCTAAAAAAGCGGTAATGGCTGCTGAAAATGTACAGCCTGTGCCATGTGTTTGGTTTGTCTCAATACGTTTACTTTGAATGGCTAGTTGTTTACCATCCGCAAAGAAAACGGTATCAATTGCATAATCGCCACTTAAATGACCGCCCTTCATCACGACACAGCCTACACCCATTGCCAAAATTTGCTGAGCTGCTTGGGCAATATCCGCTTCCGTACGAATCGTTAAGCCGGTAATAACCTCAGCTTCTGGAATATTTGGTGTCAGCACTGTTGCTAGCGGTAATAGCTTAGTAGTCAATGCTTGCACAGAATCCTTTTGAAGTAGCGTCGCGCCGCCCTTTGCAATCATAACTGGATCGACAACTAATTGAATATCCTTACCTTCTAACGTTTCCGCCACTGTCCGAATAATATCTGCTGAAAATAGCATGCCTGTTTTCACTGCGCACACTGGCATATCACGGAATACCACGCTAATTTGCTGCTGAATAAAATCGGCAGGTACAGGGAAAATGCGCTCCACACCTAATGTATTTTGTGCCGTTAATGCTGTAATCGAAGACGTTCCAAAAACGCCAAGCTCTTGAAAGGTTTTTAAGTCCGCCTGAATGCCGGCGCCGCCACCACTATCTGAGCCGGCAATTGTCATCACAATGTTCATCCGATGTCACCTCGCGAAATTTTGTATAATGCATTTAACACTTCGACTTGGAACGAACCTAGCTTGCCTACTACAGCTGCACTAGTTGCGACTTCCTTATAGTCCTGTAACACCTGTTGTAAGTTACATAGTGCATCACCTTCTAGCGTAAGTGCCGCTGCACAAATTGCGCTAAGTAGACAGCCCGTTCCCGTTACTTGCGTCATTAGGGCATTTCCACCAGAACTATACAACGTCTTTTCACCATCCGTTAACAGATCTGTTGGACCTGTAACGATGACTAGGCATTTGTACTTGTGTGCTACCTGCTTGGCAATTTCCTCTATATCCATTTCGCCATCGCCGCTGTCAACTCCTTTAGACTGCCACGGTACTCCCGCAATTGCTGCAAGTTCCCCAGCGTTACAACGAATTAAATGAAATTGAACTTTTTCTAAAAGCTCTTGCACCGTTTCTCTTCTATAAGCAGTAGCCCCGACACCAACTGGATCCAACACAACCGGAATACCGCGACCATTTGCGGTTTGACCCGCTATAAGCATTGCTTCTCGCGTTCGTGCATTCAGCGTACCAATATTAATAAGTAGTGTATCGACTATGCTTGCCATATCTTGCATTTCAGCTACTTCATCCGCCATAATCGGCGACGCACCAATTGCGAGTAATCCATTCGCTGAGAAATTCGTCACAACATAATTTGTAATGCAGTGAACAAGTGGCTGTTGCAGACGGATTTTATACATAGTCATAATGCTTCACCTCATCTTGCCAGTTTTCAACTGTCCACGGCATTTCCCAAAATTTCCATTCGTAATAGCAGCTCTTCTCAAAATGCTGTTTAAAAATCGCTAGTTTTCCCGGTTGCTCTAATACATATTGATCCATTTTTACTTTTTGCTTTTCAATCGTCGCTTTAAAATCTTCGTTACTATACATCGCAATCCATTCCTCGTACAATTTCACACCTGGCTTGGCATCACGGTATTTCTCGCCAATTTCCTGATACAGCCACGGACATGGGAACATTGCCGCAAACGCTTCCGCTACGTCCCCATTTTGTGCTGCATTATACATATGACTCACATAATTGTACGCAGCCGGTGCTGGTACAAAATTATCAAGCTCCTCATCTGTCACATTAAGCTCACGGAAAACAGTACGGTGTAATTCAAGCTCTGCTTCATTAATACCACGTGCTTGTCCAAGGAAATACTCGATTTCTTCATTTGTCACAGCTTTTGTCGCTGCAATCGCTAACACCTTTGTATAATGCTTTAAATAATACGCATCTTGCATTATGTAAAATTTAAATTTTTCTAACGGTAATGTCCCGTCAACAATTCCTTTTACAAAAGGATGGTTGAAGCTCCCTTCCCAATAAAGATCTGTTTCTTGTCTTACTTGTTCACAAAATGACATTGATTTGTCCCCCTTTATGATTTCACCTCAACATAGTGCATCGGTGTTTGAATAAGCTGTGCCTTCGTCGTAAGCAAGGTCACACTACAAATGAGTGTTAAAATAAGTGACGGAATCGAATGAGAGGCATTGTAAATAATTGAATACAGCCAAACATTTTGATCTCCTGCATAGGCAGCAAAGAAAATAACACCTGATATAACGTGTACGCTAAACTTTAAAAATCCACTTACAAGTACGCCAATGACAACATAAAACGTGACAACTTTCTTT